>NZ_LWSF01000011.1:0-169442 GCF_001651785.1 Amycolatopsis sp. M39 | reverse complement strand
GGCGCAGGCGATCGTCAGCACGACGCTGATCTCCTACGCGACGACCCAGTTCGGGCTTTCCCGCAAGAGCCTCCTCGACACTCTCAACATCGCGCTCGTAGTCATGATCTTCGCGATCCCTCTGTTCTCCTGGCTGTCGGACAAAGTCGGCCGCCGCATGGTGCGCGTCCCGGCGGCGGCCCTCTTCGCGGTGTTTTCCTTTTTCATGTTCCCCATGCTCGAATCCCGGTCGACGCCGATCATCTTGCTGGCCTTCGTCATCAGCATGGCGATCCTGAACGGCGCCGCGGCGGGAACGAACGGCGCGCTGCTTTCCGAACTCTTCCCGACCAAGTACCGGTACACCGGGACGTCCGTCGCCTACCAGATGGCAGGCCTCATCGGCGGCGGCATCGGCCCTCTCCTCGCGGCCGTCTTCCTCGCTCCCGGAGGACCCGGGCCAGGCGCGGTCGCGGTCATGACCGCGGCCTTCTGCGTCGTCAGCGCCGTCTGCACCGTCTTCGTCGGCGACACCCGTAAAACCGATCTCCAGAACGCCTGACCTGGCCGCCTTCGCGAAACCCGGACGAGAACGCCGATCACCCTAACCAGGAGCCATTGCATGACTCGCAAAATGCGCTTGATCGCCTACATGAAAACCGGCCCGACCGCGTTGCACTCCGGCGGCTGGCGCCACCCGGAAGCAACCCTGCACGACATCTTCGACCCGGTTCGCTACGAGCAGATCGCACAAGTTCTCGAGGGGGCCAAGTTCGACGGCGCCTTCTTCGCGGATCTCTTCGGCGTCGCGGACACCTATCAGGGCCTGGAGATGTTCATCAGGTCCGGTGGGCAGAACAGCTACCTCGACCCGATGACCGTGATCCCGCTGATGGCCAGGGTGACGTCCCGCCTGGGGTTGGGAGCGACGATCTCGACCAGCTTTCACAACGCCTTTCACATCGCACGAAGCCTGGCCTCGCTCGACATGCTCAGCGGAGGCAGGATCGCGTGGAACGTGGTGACCTCCACCAACGATCTCGAAGCGGCCAACGCCGGCATGGAAGGAATGCTGCCGCACGGCGAACGCTACGACCGCGCCGACGAAGTTCTCGAAGCCTGCTTCGCACTCTGGAACACCTGGGACCCGGACCCCTTTGTCTTCGACAAGGAACGCGGGCGCTTCGGCGACCCCGAAAAGGTGAACTATGCCAACTACGAAGGCAAATGGATCAAGACGCGCGGACCGCTGCCCACTCCGCGGAGCCCCCAAGGACGCCCGGTCGTCATGCAGGCCGGCAGCTCCGACCGCGGGCGCGAGTTCGCCGCACGATGGGCTGAGCTGATCTTCACCCCGCCCTACGACCGGGCGACGATGCAGGCGTTCTCCGACGACATGCGCCAGCGGATGGCCGCGGCGGGACGCGATCCCCGCTCGTGCAAAATCCTTCCCGCGGTGACCCCGATCCTGGGCGAAACCGAGTCCATCGCCCAGGAACGCGCCGACTACTTGGACAGCCTTCAGCATCAGGAATACGACCTCGCGTACGCCTCCCTGTCGGCGGGGGCGGACCTGAGCAAGACAAAGACCGCCGAGGAACTGGCCAAGGCCCGGGGAAACCAGGGCACCCGGGGCGGGACGGACCGCTTGATCCAGATCGCGGAAAAGAGCGGAGTGACTCTGGCCGAAGCAGCGGCGAAGAAGTCGCGGGGCAAGGCGCTCGTCGGCACTCCGGCATCGGTAGCCGACGCACTCCAGGATCTCTTCGAGTCCGAGGCCTGCGACGGCTTCGTGATCATGCCTACGACGTTCCCGACGTCGCACGAGCAGTTCTGCCGATCGGTGGTTCCCGAACTGCAGCGGCGAGGAGTCTTCCGCACGGAGTACAGCGCCGCGACGCTCCGGGACAACCTGTTCGACTGAGCCCGGCCAGCCAGGCGGTTCGTTCCGTGCCCGCCGCCGGGTGCTCCGGCTGAGCCGGACTGGAATCCGCAGCGCGACGGGTCCCGGCAAGCCGACTCCAGCAGTTCGCCGCGCCTGCTCAGCACACCGCCGAACGCCGCTGACGCTGTCCACGACAGGGTAATCCATACGCTGACTATTTTCGTCCAGGAGCTGATGACTTGCGCGCGAAACATCCTGCGGCCGGCCCCGCACTGCGGCACCCGATCAGTCCGGACGCGCTTTCCGGCCGCCGAAACGCTTATGCTGCCCAGGTGAGTACCGAAACCTCCGGCCATCCGGCGAAGGAGCCGGCCGACCGCCGCGAGCTGCCGACGCCGCCCGAGATGGTCACCGCGCCCGGCTACGTCCTGCGCCGCCTCTACCAGGCTTACCAAGCCGCGTGGCAGAGTCAGGTCGACCCCACTGTCACCGGGCCTCAGCAAGCAGTCCTGCTCGCTGTCAACAACTACCCGGGCGTGGAGCAGGGAATGCTCGGCACTTCCGTTTCGCTCGACCGGTCCACCATGGCCAGCGTGGTGGCCCGGCTCGAGAAACGCGGCTGGCTGATCCGCAAGAAGCCGGCCGAAGACGGGCGAAAACGATTGCTCTACCTCACCGACGCGGGCACCGAGGCCGCCGCGGCCCTGCTCCGGCGCGCCCGCGCCCTCGACAAAATCTTGATGGAGGGCTATGGACCCGCCGGACAGCAGTTGATCGTCGACTTGCTGTCCACATTGGCCGAAAAATGGGAGGACGTCGCCGAGAGGTGAGCCGACCCGGGATTCCTGTGCGCGAAGCCGCCCTCCCGGTCATCGGCGGTGCGGGTTAGTCCGAGCCTCGACTAACGGTCGGGCCATCTGCAGCGAACCCGCTGGCCCAGGTCGGTCACAATAACGGTGACACGCTCGCAACACGCCTGTCACCTGCATCTTTTGTCATACTGCCAGCGCGGCGCAACCCTTGTGATCAGTCGTCAGTCCTCGTACTATCTTCCCCACGCCGGAATCCGGTCCGCACCAGCGACCGAGAACTCCGCACCCTCGCGGGAGAATCCGGCTTCTCCTGCGAAGGGGACCGGCGCGGCATCCCCTCGACAACCCGCACCGCTTACCTGCTCGCCCGCCAAGAACCCCACCTCACCGCACAAGAGGCAACCATGACCACCAGCAACCCGTCGGTCACCGCCGCGCAGGCGTCAGCCGGCCAGCGGCGGCGCCAGGCCAGGCGCATCTACGCCGCGAGTTTTATCGGGACGACTGTAGAATTCTACGACTTCATCGCTTTCGGCACCGCGGCGAGCCTGGTGTTCGGCAAGGTCTTCTTCGCGTCGACTTCCCCGGTCGTCGGAACCATCGCCTCGTTCGCGACGCTCGCGATCGGCTACGCGGCGCGTCCGCTGGGCGGCATTATCGGCGGTCACTTCGGGGACAAGGTCGGCCGCAAGTCGGTTCTCATCTGGACCATGGCGCTGATGGGCACCAGCACCTTCCTCATCGGACTGCTCCCCTCCTCGGGTCAAATCGGGTCGCTCGCACCGATTCTGCTGGTTGTCCTCCGCCTTGTTCAGGGGCTGGCCGTCGGCGGCGAGTGGGGCGGTGCCGTGCTGATGTCGGTGGAGCACGCGAAGGAGTCGAATCGAGGCTTTTTCGGCAGCGCGACCGGTGTCGGCTCCGGTTGCGGCGTGTTGCTGGCCTACACCGCGTTCGGCGCGCTCGGCGGCCTGGGCGAAGACCAGTTCCTGAAGTGGGGCTGGAGGTTGCCGTTCCTCGCCTCGGGCGTGCTGATCGCCATCGGTCTCTACATCCGCCTTCGCGTCGAAGAAAGCCCGGTCTTCCAAGCTGAGCGAGGACGGAGCGAGGCCGCCCGGACACCCGCCCGGTCGCCGCTCCTCGCCGTCGTTCGCGAACGGCCTGTCCGCCTGCTGATCGGCATCGGCGTGTACGCGGGCCCGTTCATGGCACAGGCCATCATCACGACCTTCTTGATCTCGTACGCGACGACCAAGTTCGGTCTCCCCCGGCAGGTGCTCCTGGACGGCCTGATCGTCTCGCTCGCCGGAATGCTCGTCACGGTCCCGTTGTTCGCCTGGCTTTCCGACAAAATCGGCCGGCGGACCGTGTACATTCCGGCCACGCTCCTTTTCGGAGCGTTCGCGTTCGCCGCGTTTCCGATGGTCGGCACCGGCTCCCCGCTGGCGATCACCGCGGTCTTCGTGATCAGCATGACATTCCTCAACGGAGCGACGGTCGGGATCGTAGGGTCTCTGCTCTCCGAACTGTTCCCGACCCGGTACCGCTACACCGGCGCGTCCGTCTCCTACCAGTTCGCCGGGCTGATCGGCGGCGGCATCGGTCCGCTGGTCGCCTCTGTCCTGGCGGAAACCGGTGCCGGCGTCACCGCTGTCTCGCTCATGATCGCCGTTTTCTGCGTCGTCAGCGCGGTGTGCGCGGGCGTGCTCGGCGACACCCGCAAGGTAGACCTCCACCAGGCGTGAGCAACTGCGCACAAGACGCGGGCGGACGAACAATGGCAGAAAGGTCCACATGAGAATCGAAGGCGGATTCACGGTCGGGGCACCCGTCGACACGGTGCACGCAGCCATGCGGGACATCGAGCAGGCGGCGGAATGCCTCCGCGGATTCACCGTCGAACGGGCCTCCTCGGACAGTGTTGTCAGGGGCAGCTTCCGGCCCGCTCGCGACGACGCCGAGGACATTCGCTGCCTCGTTTCCGTCCAGGACATCGATGACGACGACCACACGGTCAGCCTCGCCGTGCGCGCTCGGCAATCTGCCGGGCCGGGCATCGCCGCACTGACCCTGACCAGCCGCCTCCGCTCCGTCGACCGGGGAGCCACCCGCGTCCAGATCGAGGTCGATCTGACGACCGCGGGCAACGCCCGCTGGTTCGACGGGCATGCAGCGGAAGATGCGCTCGCCCGGCACGCAGCAGAATTCGGAACCGCGCTCGAAAAACGACTGCGCCGCAACACGCCGGTGAGCGCGGGCGCGGTTACCATGACCGAAGACGACCCAGGCGCGAAACGGGACTCCCTTGCCCGGCTCGTTTCCTGGACCGCATCGCGCCGGCGTTACCTCGCAACGTCCGCGATCGCCGGGCTCGCACTGGCCGTCTTGCTTGCCCGCAAGCGAACTTCAGCGGCCCGGACCGCGCCCACCACGACCTGATTGCGAGGTTTCCGTGAAACCGCCCTCATTCTCCTACCACGACCCGACCGGCCTCGGCGAGGCACTCGCGCTGCTGTCCCAGTACGGCGACGAGTCGAAAGTTCTCGCCGGCGGGCAGAGCCTCGTCCCCCTCCTCAATTTCCGCCTCGCGGCGCCCGAACATGTCATCGACATCAACGGGCTCGGCGAACTCGCCTACCTCCGCAGGACTGGCGGCACCCTGAAGATCGGCGCGCTGACGCGGCACGCCAGCCTCGAACGCTCGGACCTCGCAGCCAGGCATTGGCCCCTGTTGCGCGAAGCTGTGCGCTGGGTGGCGCACCCCCAGATCCGCAACCGCGGCACCGTCGGCGGCAGCGTCGCGCACGCGGACCCGGCTGCCGAGATTCCGGTCGCCCTCGTCGCGCTCGACGCCCGCTTCACCGCCCGATCACAGCGGGGAACCCGCACGATCGGGTGGCGTGACTTCTTCTCTTCCGCATTGACCACGGCCCTGGAACCCGACGAACTCCTCGTCGAGGTAGAGGTGCCGGAAGTCGCCCCCGGCAGCGGCTACGCCCTTGCCGAGTATTCCCGGCGCCACGGCGACTTCGCGCTCGGCGGCGCTGCCGTCCTCGTCACTCTCGACGGTTCCGGCGCCTGTTGCGGCGCAGCCATCGCACTCCTGGGTGCGGCGCCTACGCCAGTACGGGCTGAGCTGGCCGAGAAGCTCCTGATGGGAGAGAAGATCACCGAGCACGTCGCGGCCGCCGCGGCCCACGCGGCGGTCGACGCGGTCTCGCCGAGCGGCGACATCCACGGTTCATCGGAATACCGGACGAGCCTCATCGAAGTCCTCGTCCGTCGCGCGATCTTGACCGCAGCCGCACGGGCACAAGGAGAAGACGATGGAAAAGCGTGAGGTCGAGATCGAGCTGAACGGCTGCCCGTACCGCGCCCGGATCGAGCCCCGGTTGCTGCTGTCGGACTTCATCCGCCACGAAGCCCGGCTCACCGGCACTCACGTCGGCTGCGAGCACGGCGTCTGCGGTGCCTGCACGGTCGAGATCGACGGCACCCCGATGCGCTCTTGCCTGGTACTCGCGGTGCAGGCACGCAACCGCCAGGTGCGGACGGTCGAAGGGCTTACCGACGGATGGCCTGACCACGAGCTCACCATCCTTCAGGAGGCGTTCCACGAGAAGCACGCGCTGCAGTGCGGCTTCTGCACTCCGGGATTCCTCATGTCGCTGCAGCCGTTGCTGCTGGAGGAGCGCGAATTGTCCGAAGAGGACATTCAGGTCGCGTTGTCCGGCAATCTCTGCCGCTGCACCGGATACCGCAACATCGTCGCGGCCGTGCAGCTGGCTCTCGAACGCATCCGGGAGGTCCGGAACACCGGTTCCTCCCAGGAGAACGCGGAAAAGCTGCCACAGCGCCGCTGATGCACCGCGGAGGTTGACCCGGCTCCCGCTGACCTGACTACGGAGGACGACTTTGGGAACCCTGCTCACCGGCTCTCACACCCCGCGCGCCCGGCTGCGGGAACTCCTCGCCGCGGGCGAGCCGCTCGTCGCGCCGGGCGCGTTCGACGCGCTCACCGCGAGACTCGTGGAGGAGGCCGGTTTCGATGCCGTTTACATGACCGGCTTCGGGACTACCGCGTCGCTGATCGGCCGACCGGACCTGGGGCTTCTCACCGGGACGGAGATGGTCGACCACGCCCGGCGGCTCGCCGCCGCCGTGGAGCTCCCGCTGATCGCCGACGCCGACACCGGATACGGCAACGCGATCAACGTCATCCGCACCGTGCACCTCTACGAGCAGGCCGGGGTCGCGGGCCTGCACCTGGAAGACCAGGTCAACCCCAAGAAATGCGGCCACATGGCCGGAAAGGCCGTGATTCCCGCGGAGGAGATGACGGGGAAGATCCGGGCCGCTGTGGCGGCACGCCGGGATCCCGACCTCGTCCTCATCGCGCGGACCGACGCCGCGGCCGTCGAGGGCGTCGACGCCGCGATCGCCCGGGCCCGCGCGTATGCCGATGCGGGTGCCGATCTGCTTTTCGTGGAAGCACCTACCAGCGAGGAAGCGATCGAGCACGTCGCGACCAAGCTCCGCGGGGTCGCGCCGCTGGTGTTCAACTGGGCCGAAGGCGGCCGTACGCCGCCTATCCCCCTCGCCCGTATCGCCGAACTCGGATTCGCTCTCGTGCTTTTTCCCATCGGCACGCTCCTGGCCGCCACCGCCGGCGCCCGCGCGCTGCTCAAGACTCTCAAGAACGACGGCATCCCCGCCGAGGCCATGCCGGGCCTGCCCACGTTCGACGAGTTCACCGACTTCATCGGCCTTCCGGAAGCCAAGACGCTCGAGGCCCGTTTCGGTGCGGGCGAAGAACGTTAGCGCCGCACCGCGAGCACGTCGAGCAGGTCTCGGTCTCGGGTCTCCGGCAGGCCGATCGCGCTCAGCAGGCTGATCAAACACAGGAGGGCGAGGAAGACGCCGAAGACGACGGCGCCGTATGAGGCGGTGATCGTGCCCGCCACCAGCGGCGGCACGGCACCGCCGAGCACCAGGCCGATGTTGTAAGCGAATGCGGAGGCCGTATACCGGTGCCGCGTCTCGAAAATCTCGGACAGCATCACGTTGATCGAGCCGATTTCCAGACCGGCGATGAGCATCGTCGCGCACAGAAGCGCCAGGTAACCCGGGCCTGATGCCGACTGCAGGACCGGGAAAACGACGACCGCCCAGACGACGGCGGCTCCCGTTGCCGCCAGGAGGACCGGACGGCGGCCCACCCGGTCGGACGTCATCGCACCGATCACGACGCCGAGCGACCAGCACAGGCCGCCCGCGATGCCCGCGGCCAGCACGACGTTCCGGCTCAGTCCGAGTTGTGCGGTGCCGACATTGGCGAAGTACGTCGCGCCGAGGTAGGTGAACGCCGCCTGCATGATCGAGATCCCCGCGACGAGCAGCATCTGTCGCGGCTGCCGCCGCCAGGCTTCGACGATCGGCAGCTTCGGGCGCTTGGCGCCGCGACTCGGTTCGGCCTCCGCGCCCGCCTCGAAAACGGGGCTTTCCTCGATCTTCAGGCGAATATAGAGACCGACCCCGATCAGCAGCGCGCTCGCGAGAAACGGGATCCGCCAGCCGAACGACGCGAATTGCGCGTCGGAGAGGCCGGCACCGACCGCAAGCAAGGTCGCGTTCGCGATGACGATCGAGAAGCCGCCGCCGAGCGAGGTGAACATGGTCCAGAAGCCCCGTTTCGCCGCCGGTGCGCTCTCGGTGCTGAACAGCGCCGCGCCGGCCAGCTCGCCACCGGCCGCGATGCCTTGGACGATGCGCATGAGCACGACCAGGATCGGGGCGGCGACCCCGATCTGACCCGCGGTCGGCATGGCGCCGACCACGACGGTCGCGCCGCCCATCAGGAGCAAAGTCGTGACGAGCATGCGCTTTCGGCCCAACCGGTCTCCGAAGTGGCCGAAGATCAACGCGCCGATCGGGCGGGCGACGAACGCCACCCCAAGGGTGCCGAACGCGGCGACGGTGCCTGCGGCCGGGCCGAGGGCCGGAAAGAAGACTTTGGCGAACACCAGCGACGCTGCGACGGCATACAGCGTCAGGTCATAGAACTCGATCACGGTGCCGACGAAGCCCGCCAAAGCGATCCGGCGCATCTGCCGGTCCGTGCGGGCTGGGACCACAGCGTTCTGCTTTGTATGCTGCCGGGGCTTGGGCGGCGTCATCGATCCTCCTTGATCGGTGGCCAGGTCATCAGGAAAGCGGTGCGTCCGCTCCGAACAGCTCGAGAAACGGGGCCACGTCCCCGGCTGCTTCGAGACTCGCGGCCGAAGAGACCCAAGCATCGGTGCCGGTCCCGGGCAATGCGTCCCGCCACTTGCCCGCCAGGTCGGCCCAAGTCGGCTCTCCCCGCAGGCTGTGGCCGCGCGGATGATCCACGCGCCGCGTAGCCGTCGTCCCGTCGGCGAACGCGATCGTGACGACCGCGCCGCGCCCGTTCGGTTGCTCCCGTTGCAGATCCGGGTCGGTCCGAAGAGTGATCCGCTCCCGGATCCGCGCGAACGCCGGGTCCGACTCGACACCCGGGAAGTACGACTCGGACAACCTGATGCCGTCGTGCAGAAGCGCGACCGCGAGCATGTCCTGCAGGCAGATGTTGTGCATCGCCCGGCCGTCCACGACGCGCCGCGCGTTGGCGGGCATGCCGACCAGCACCGAACGAACCGCCTCGTGGTCGCGGTCGTGTTCGTGCATGATCGCCAAGGCCGCTTCAGTGGCCGCGTGGATCGGGTAGCCGGCGCGGAGGAACTTGAAGTTCCCCCCGCTGATGCCGAAAGCCGTTCCGAGGCCCTGAACGGCCCTCTCGCGGCCGTCGTCGGTCCCCCAGGCGTCGAGCAACCCATGGCGCTCTCCGATGACGTCCGCGACGCCTTCCAGCCCCGCCTTGGCCATCAACGCGGCACCGACCCCCGCGGATGCGTACTGACCGTTGCAGAACGCCTTGCTGATGTGATCGTTTTCGCGGAACAGCGCGCACAACCCGTTGGCACGGAAGGTCGCCAGAGCCATCGCGTTCGCAATGCCGCGGGCGTCCAGCCCGAGCAGCCGTGCGCACGCGGCAGCTGCCCCGACGGCATGCAGGAAGTCCGCGTGCAGGTGGAATGTGTCCTTGAGCCGGAATGTTCCTCCGCACGCGTCGATCAGGCGCGTGCCGACGTCGTAGCCGAGGACCACCGCGTTGATCAGGTCGGCACCCGAGCTGCGCCGAGATTGCGCCATCGCGGCCGCGGCGTGCACCAACGTTGCGCCCGGATGGCCGCCGACCACGTGGGCGCCGTCGATCTCGTCGGCATGCCCGGCTGTTCCGTTGGCCAGCGCGGCGAACTCGGCCGAGGTGCGGTGCCCTGTCCGCAGGACCAGCGCCTCCCCGGCCGCGCTCTGTNGCGCTCTGTCCCGCGACGTAGCGGGCGGCGAGGCGACCCGCCGGACATGCGGCGCCGAAGTAGCCGCTTGCCAGTTCGTCGAGAATGACAAGCTTCGCTCGTTCGCGAATGTGCGCGGGCAGCGACTCGAAGTCAGTGCCCGCAGCGTATTCCGCGAGCGTCGCGGTAACGGTCGATCCGTCGATCGCCAGCATTCAGGATCCTCTCTGATCACGACTGCACTCGACCGGGGCGACCGGTGTCAGTAGCCGAAAGCGCCCTTCTCGACCACGGCGTGGTCGTGGCTGGGCAGTGGTGTCCAGCCGGTGCCCTTGAGACGGGCGAGGCTCGCGCGAAACGCCGGGAGGTCGGTGAACCGGCCGGAGGGCAGCGGCGTCGCCGCTCCCCTGTTGTCCCAGTTGTCGAAGGTGTCCACGCAATCGCCGGTGATGACGAAGGTGCCGTCGCCGGTGTCGACCCGTACGCCCTGCGAACCGGGCGAGTGCCCAGGCAGCGGCACGACACCCAGTCCGGCCGTGATCTCGCTCGGCCCGTCCAGCGCGCGGATCCGGTCCGAGCAGCGGGCGAATGGGGGCACGCGGCCGTCCTGGATGCCGTAGGCCTGGTGGTGCGCGGTGTCCGGGGCCGCCGCGAAATCCAGTTCAGCTTGCTGGACCAGGACTTCGGCGTTGGGGAACACGTCGTTGTTCGAACAATGGTCCCAGTGCAGGTGAGTGTTGACCACAAGGCTGACCTCGCTCGGGTCCACCCCGAGCCGGTCGAGCGCGTTCTCGATCCGCTCCGGCTCCCGCACCGCGTAGCCGAAGGGGATCATGCTCCGAATCTGCTCCTCGTCGGCCGGACCGCCGGTGTCCACAATCACCGTCCGTTTCCCCGACCGCAGCACGAACATCACCAGCGGCATGCTGACAGTCCGCCGGGAGCGGTCCTCGAGATAGACCAGCTCCGCGGGGACTCCGCGGAGTTCGCCCAGCTTCACCGCGTCGATGACCCACTTCGTCGTCGTCATCCGCAGCCTCGTCAGCCGATGGACTTGTACTCGAGGAACTCCTCGATGCCGTAGCGGCCGAACTCGCGTCCGATTCCGGAGAGCCGGAACCCGCCGTGCGGGGCCCGCTGGTTGACCGGCGACCCGTTGATCCGGATGCGCCCCGCGCGCAGCTTGCCGGCGAGTGCGCGGGCGCGGTCGTCGTCTCCGGCCCAGATCGCCCCGGCGAGGCCGTATTCGGTGTCGTTCGCGATACGGAACGCGTCGTCCTCGTCGTCGAACGGGATGAGCACGACGACCGGGCCGAAGATCTCCTCTCGGGCGACCCGGGACGTGTTGTCGCCGGAGAAAACCGTTGGCCGCACGAAGAATCCGCGGTCCAGGCCCTCGGGCGCGTCCGGCCCGCCGGTGAGCAGGCGCACGCCCTGGTCAAGGCCGGACCTGATGTAGCCGCGGATCCGGTCGCGCTGGTTGGCGTTGGCGACCGGGCCGAGCGTGGTGGCCGGGTCGTAGGGATCGCCGAGGACGTAGCTCTCCGCTTTGCGGACCGCGATCTCCTCGGCCTCGGCGAGGCGGGACCGGGGCACCAGCACGCGGGACAGTCCGCCGCAGACCTGGCCCGAGTTGCGGAACGCGTCCTCGATCCCGACCTCGATCGCGGTCTTCAGGTCCGCGTCCTCGAGAATGACGTTCGCGGACTTGCCGCCGAGTTCGAGGGCGACCTTCTTGACCCCTTGCGCGGCCAGTTCCATCACCCGGCGACCGGCCCGCACCGAGCCGGTGAGCGAAACCATGTCGACCAGCGGGTGGGTGACCATCGGCTCGCCGACCTCCGGGCCGGTGCCGGACACGAGGTTGAACACACCGTCGGGCAACCCGGCCTCGGCGGCCATCTCGGCGAAGATGAACGAGCTGAGCGGCGCCACCTCGGTGCCTTTGAGGACGACCGTGCACCCGGCGGCGAGCGCCGCGCCGGCCTTCATGCACACCATCCGCATCGGCCCGTTCCAAGGCGTGATCGCGCCGACGACACCCGCGGGCTCGCGAGCAACCACGGTGTGGTCGACCTGCTCCTCCCACCGGATCTCGGAAAGACTGTCCGCGAGGCTGACGAGATCCACCACCGCCGAAGCGCCCTGCGCCTCCGCTGCGACCGCGTAAGGCTGACCGATTTCGCTGACGACGGCCCGGGTGATTTCGTCCGAGCGCTTCTCGGTCAGCTCCGCCAGCTTGCGCAGGAAACCCACTCGCTCCTCGACCGAGGTCTTCGACCATGAGGGGAAGGCCGCCGCGGCCGATTCCACAGCGGCGTCGACGTCCGCGGCCGTTCCCCGCGGAATGGTCGCGGCGGCCTCCTCGGTGACCGGGTTGATCACCTCGATGACACTGTCACCCGCGGAGGGCACCCACTTGCCGTTGATGAAGATCTGGTCGCGTTCGATCACCGAACACACTCCTCGTGCATCGTCGCAGCGGTCAAACCTGACCGGAAGAGTTCATATTTGCGAACTATAGATCGTTATTACGCTCATAACGCTACGGATGGACACCCGCGCCTGTCAACGCCCGCGCCTCGAACTGACCACGAAACAGGCCGCGTCCACGACCACAGAGGTGCTCAAAGCGGGCGCGGACCACGAGCGCTTGCCGACGAGGCACGAAAAAACACCCGCGCGAAAATCGCTGCGGGTGTGCGAATGGCCGCGTCCTGCCGGAGACAGGTACCGCGGGACGCGGCCTCAGACGGTTTCTGCCGCCGGGCAAAGGACTGCACCGGCAGCAGACGTCAGCGGGCCCGGGTCCTAGATCGGCTCNGGCTCGCGCGGCGTGTTCTTCTGTTGCGTCCACGACGCGACGTGCTTCAGCAGAAGCTTTTTGACCTTGGCCTGCCGAGGTTGCACGTCCACCGTCTGCCCGACCAGGACCGCGACCGCCACGGTTTCTCCCAGCTGGTTGCGAACCACGCTGGCAAAGGCGATCTGCGCTCCGTTGTGCCGGAAGTTGCGCGACACGCCAGTCTTCTTGATCTCGGCGAACTCGCCGAGGAATTCGGAGATCGCTTCGCCGTCGGTCGCCCGCACACCGCGCAGATAGGCGTCGCGCTCCGCGTCCGGCTTCGCCGCCAGCAGCGCCTTCCCGCCGGCAGTGGAGATCAGCTTGCGGCGGATGTTGCTGCGGGCCGCGAACCCGGTGAGCGCGTCCGTGCCCGACTCTCCGATGTAGATCAGGGAGTCGCCGGCCTCGACGCCGAGGAAGACCGTCATCCCGGTGTCCTTGTGGAGCGCGTCGAGGTCGGCTTGGCTGACCTGACCCGCGCGGATGTGCCCGCTGGCCAGCGTGAGGCCGTAGATGGCCGGCCCGAGGTAGAAGTGCCGGTCGTTCTCGTACAGCCAGCCTTTGGCCTGAAGGCCTCGGATGAACCCGTGCACCGAGCTCTTCGGCGCGTCCAGGACGCGAGCGAGTTCCGCGAACCCGATCCCGGGGTGGTACACGACCTCTTCGAGGATCTGGGTCACCCGGTCGATCGTGCGGTGATTCTTCGGGCCGGCCAGCTCATCCTGATTGGCGTCATCGGTCACAGCCGTCATCCTACCGCAATGACGTCCACGATTTCGCCATTACGAACCGACGAACCGCGGCGGGCGCTTCGCGATCGAGGCCGCGATCCCCTCGGCGAAGTCCGCGCTTCCGAGCAGCGCCGCTTGCGCGTCAGCCTCGATGTCGAGTGCGGCCGACACCTCCGCCACCAGCGACCGTCGCAGCGTCGCACGAATCGAGGGCACCGACAAGGGGGCCGACGCCGCGATCCGGCCCGCCAGTTCGACCGCCGCCGCGCGGGGGTCGTCGGCCAATCCGTCGCACATCCCGATCTCAGCCGCCTCTTCGCCCGAGACCGACCTGCCGGTGTACAGGAGTTCCGACGCACGTTGCGGACCGACCGCCCTCGGCAGGGTCACCGACAGCGCGAACCCTTGGTGGAAGCCCAGTTTGGCGAAGTTGGCCGTGAGCCGCGCACCCGGCGCGGCGATGCGGAAGTCCGCGGAGAGCGCGAGGCCGAGACCGCCGCCGATCGCGCCCCCCTGCACAGCCGCCACCACCGGCTTGCGGCCGGAGAAAAGCCGGAACGCCTGCCGGTAGACGCTCCGGATGCCGGCCGCTCCCATTCCGCGCAGGTCGGCACCGGCGCAGAAGTGTTTTCCCTGCGAGCACAGCACGACTGCGCCGACGTCCTTGTCCTCGTCGAGGCCCAGCAAGGTGTCGGCGAGTTCGGTCAGCAACGCCTCGTCGAAGAAATTGTTGGGCGGCCGCCGCATCTCCAGCAGCGCAACCCGATCGGCCACAATTTCGCGGGCGACGTCGGTCATGCGTTCCCTCCTGCCGCGGCCGAAAGCTCGGCGACCGCCTCGTGCACCAGCTGCTTCTTGTCGATCTTTCCCGAGTGGGTGGTCGGCAGCGGTTCCCGCTCGATCCGCCACCTGCTCGGCACCGCGAACGAGGACAGCCGTGACCGCAGTTCGCTCGCGAGGTCGTCGGCCGTCGCTCCGTTCTCCACTACGACCACGGCCATCACTTCCTCCCCCAGATCAGGGTGCGGCACGCCGAAGACCGCCGACTCGACGACGCCCGCCACCTGGCCCAGCGCCTCCTCGACTGCGGCGGGAGCGATGTTCTCGCCACCGCGGATGATCATGTCTTTCGCGCGGCCGGTGATCCAGAGGTAGCCGTCGTCGTCGACATGGCCGAGATCGCCGGTGCGCAGCCAGCCCTCGCGGTCGATCGGCGAGTCTTCGGCGCCGAAATAGCCCAGCATCTGCGTCGGGCACCGGATGAGGATCTCGCCGTCGCGGTGCTCAGCGGGGTCGTCGATCCTCAGCTCGACGCAGGGCAGCGGACGCCCGCAACTGCCGGGGCGCTCGGCGGTGTCCTTTCCGGACGCGGCCGTGGCCTGGCCGCCGTTTTCGGTCAGTCCGTAGCCGGTCGCCACTCGCGGCTCGACCCCGGGCAGCCCGGCCCGCAGCTGGGCGAGGAATTCCGGGTGCACCGGCGCGCCGCCGACGGTGATCGACTTGATCGAGGTGAGGTTCCGGGTGCGGACGTCCGGGTGTTCGAGCACCCGGGACACCATCGTCGGCACGGCGCTCCACCGCACGATGCGCCACTGCTCGATCAGCCGCAGCGCCTCGGCCGGTTCGAACTTGCCGGACGGCATCACGAGCGTGTCGCCCACGGTGATCGCGCGCATCAGAGTCTGGATGCCGCCGATGTGGAACATCGGGCCGGTGTGCAGACCCGCGTCGCCGGTGGACGCGTCGACCTGCTGAGGCAGCCGGCGGGTGATGTGCAGCAACATGTGAAGACCCGCGAGCAGAGAACGGTGCGAGAGGACGACCGCTTTCGGTTTGCCCGACGTGCCCGACGTGAACACGAACGCTGCCGGATCGTCCTCGTCGCGTGCGCCCGGCTGGCCCGCGATGTCGCCCGGAGCGCCGCCGGCCGCGGCGTCGCAGTCCCAGACGCCGGTGGGAGCGCCGTCCGGCAGCGATCGAAGTGCACGCGCGTCGGCGAGGACGAGTGCCGGTTCGAGCAGATCGAGCGCGTCGGTCAGTTCGGTCTGGCTCCACCAGGCGTTGCCCAGCACCGGCACCGCACCGGCGGATACGCAGGCCCAGAAGTTGATGATCCATTCCGGGCTGTTGAAGCCCAGCAGAAGCACCCGGTCTCCGGGACGAAGGCCGCCGTCAGCCAGACGGGCGGCTTTCGCAGCTACCGCCTTCCGCAGCTGCGCGAAGGTCACCACGCGCTCGCCTTGGACCACGTGCGGTCGCTCGCCCCACTTCTCGGCGAAGGCGAGCAGTTCTGAGATGTTCCGCGGCCGCTCGGAGTAGACACGGAACGGGATGCCCCGGACGACCTCCGTGCCGATCTCCTTGCCCCACGCGGCTGTCATGCCGTCGCTCCGGAGCGCCGCGGGAGGACGACCGTCGCCGTGCCCGGCATGCAGTTCTGTTCGCGCTGGTTGTACGCCCAGGTCTCCAGGTGCACGACCGCGTCGCCGTCGGCGTCGATCTCCTTGCCGACGACCTTGCCGCCGAGACGCACCACGTCGGAGAGGTACACGTGCGCCCGGTACTGGCCGTGGATCGCCTTGACCGAACCCGCGTCGCCGATCCAATGGGTCAGCGTGTGGATCTGCCAGCAGGTGCGCTGGATGCCGACGTCGTAGGCGATCTGGGCGCCCTGCAACTGTGCGGCATAGTCGTTGTAGTGCACTGAATACACCGGTTCGAGAGCGTGAGTGCTGGGGTCGCGGAAGGCCCACTTCGGGTGCTTCTTGTAGCGGCGCAACGCCACCGCGTGGGCGGACAGGCGCGGGATCGGGGCGGCGCCGGAAGCGACGTAGGCGATCTCGTCGGTGAGGCCGATCGGCCCCTTGGTCAAGGTGTCCAGCTCGTCGCCGATCTGCACGTCGTCCCAGTAGCGGGGCTCGGACCCGCGCGGGGTCTCGGCGAGAATGTCGTCCTCGATCTTCGCGAGCTGCTCGTCGGTCCACGGGTGCGGGATCTCGATCTTCCGCGAGCTGCGGCGCTTCTGCATCTCGGTGCGTTCGAACCGCATCCGCGAGCAGATGAACCGGGCGACCAGTTCGCCGTCCTGGTTCCAGTACTCCTGGCGCAGGTAGTCCTTGATCCGGCGACCGCCGAACGAACTCTCGATCGGGTCGTCGAAGCCGTCGAACCACACCCGGGCGGTGATCTTGTCGCCGACCCGGATCGGGGCGTGGAAGGTCACGTCGGTCTCGGCGTGGAACCCGCCGAGACCGGGCCACCCGACCTGGACCGAGCCCAGGCACGCGAAGATGAAGCTCGGCGGGGCGACGATGGCGCCGTACGGGCCGGCCGCGGCGTATTCCTCGTCCGTCCACAGGGGATTGTCGTCGCCGATGCCTTCGGCGAACCGCAGGATCGCCAGCCGCGTCGCGTACTCGTTGTTGACGCAGGCTTCCGTGCGGAGCTCGGTGCCGATCAGGTTCCGCATCTTCGTCAGCATCTCGTCGGTGAACTTGCCGGTGGCCAGTTCCTTGCCGAATCCCGCGTCCTGCGAGGTCTCAGTCGTCGTCATCGCATTTCCTTTGTCGGTGGTCGGGTGCTGGTGAACGCGCCGTTACCAGGCGCCCGCGAGCAGTTCTCGCACGTCCTGTTCCTCCGGCGGGCGCGGTCCGGCGGTGATCGCCCAGTCGTCCATTGCGTGGCTGACGACTTCGGCGAGCGAGTCCTCGGCCACGCCGATGTCCTGCAGTTTGCGAGGCGCCTCGAAGACGTCCAGCAGGCGCTCGACCTCCGCGATGACGCCGTCCACGCTGTGGTCGGCCACGCCCAGGTAGTCCGCGATCGCCGCCAGCCGTTCGCCTGCCACCGGCGCGTTGAACCGCATGGCGTGTGGCACCAGCAGGGCTTCGACGACACCGTTCGGCGCCGATGACCTCGGCCCGATGGCGTGCGAGAGCGCCTGCGCGAGGCCTCCGCCCGTGTGGTCGCTGCCCTGCCCGCTCATGATCGCGGCGAGCATCAGCTGCAGCCGCGGGGTCGCCGCGGCCGGGTCCTTGGCGACCTGGGGAAGCCAAGTCACGACGGTTCGGAGCGCGTGCGCCAGCAGCGCGTCGGCGAGTGGGTCGACCCGCCGGGACTGCAGGCCCTCCAGCGCCATCGAAAACACGTTCAGCGCGGCGGACCAGCTCAGCCGTGCCGGTGCGGTGAGCGCCATCCCGGGGTCCAGGACAACTCCTTGGGCACGGGCTTTCGGGTCGTAGAGGGCAAGTCGCTCCCCCGTTTCGGGATCGTGCACCGCGGCGCCGGCCTTGGCGTAGGCCGTCGTCGGAGAACTCGGGACCACCCACTGGGGCAGCTTGGGAGCGGCCAGTTTCGGGCTGATCAGCCGCTCGCCTTCGCGCCGGGTGCACAACTCCCGGACGTCCTTGCCTTCGCCCAGCAGAATCGTGGCGGCCCTGGCCGTGACGACCGACGAACCGCCGCCGACCGCGATCACCGCGTCCGCCGCGCAATCCGCCAGGAACGCGCGCGCGCGCTCGACCGACGGCAACGGACTGTGTTCCTCGACCCCGTCGAATTGTCCCGCCAGGCGATCGCCGAGCGCCTCGCGCAAGCGGTTCATCTGCTCGGTGTGCGCGGCCACGGCGGGAATGCAGATGATCGCCGCACGTTGCGCGCCGACGCGCGCCAGTTCGCGGGGCAACGCGTCCAGCGCACCCGCGCCGGCGAACGTCCGGAAGGCCGGGCTTGTGTGCCGGATCTTCACCTCGTGTTCAGCAGTCACCTGGTGTCGCTCCTCTTTGTCTTGTCGCACAGGGAATTCACGCGCCGAGTTCGACGACGGCACGGCCGCGGACCCGGCCGTGGTGCAGGTCGTCGACGGCGGTGTTGAGGTCGTCGAGGGAGTACCGGTCGGTCACCAGCGCGCTCGGATCGAACGTGCCGTCCTTGGCCCAGCCGGAGAACGTCACGAAGTCGCGCGCCGGGTCGCAGCTGCCGCCGACGCATCCGAGCAGTTGCTTCTCTCCGTTGAGCAGATCGAACGCGTCGAGCTCGAACGGCACCCGCGGGATTCCGACGAGCACGTCGGCGCCGCCCCGGATGCCCGCGCCCCGGACGCCGGGCCGGACCGCGGCGAGGCTGACCGGGATGTTCTTGCCGATTCCCGTGCAGTCGAAGGCGAAATCGACTCCCCGGGTGCCGTCGGAATGCGCGGTCAGCTCCCGGATCGCCTCCACCGGATCGCCTGCCCGCACATCCACGACGTCCGTGGCTCCGAAGTGCTTCGCGAGCATCAGCTTGTCGGCGTCGAGATCCACCGCGATGACGGACGCCGCGCCGAGGACCTTCGCCGCGGCGATCGCGCACAGCCCCACTCCCCCGGCGCCCCACACGGCCACGCTCTGGCCCGTGCGGACCTGCGCGGTGTTCATCACCGCGCCGGCCCCGGTCATCAGAGCGCAGCCGATGATCGCGCCCAGGTCCGCCGGTGTCGCCGGAGGCGCTTTGACCACCCACTGCTCGTCGACCACGGCGTGCGTGCCCCACGTGAAAGTGTTGTGCGTACTTGCCTCGTCCCCGCCGGGGAACACGACGCGGGACGGCACCGGCGCCCTGCCTTCCAGCGGCGTGCGGGGAATCCACGTCGTCAGCACCTCGTCCCCGGGCGCGACGTAGCGCACCTCGGAACCGGTTTCGACGACCGTTCCGATCGATTCGTGCCCGAGCAGCATCGACGATGTCCGTCCGGGATCGAAGATCCGGTCTAGCTGGCTGTGGCACACGCCGAACGCCCGCTGCCGGACCACGACTTCGTGCGGACCGGGCGGACCGAGCGAGACCTCGCGCAGCTCGAGTTTTTCCTGCCCGGCGGGCAATACCGCGATGCGGGCGTCCACTGTCATTTCTGCTCCTAATCGATGGCGGGGCGGTCCGGGCGGGTTCAGATGACCCCGGAGCCGCGCAGCTTCGCGAGGTCGTCGGCCGACAGGCCGAGTTCTTCGGAGAGCACCTCGTCGGTGTGTTCTCCCAGCCCGCCGGACCTGGCCGGCTCGACCATCGGGGAGTCGGACAGGAACAGCGGACTGCCCAAGGTCATGAAGGAGCCTTGCTCGTCGGTGACCGTGCGCAGCACTCCCCGCTCCCGGACATGCGGGTCGTCCAGCAGTTCCGGCAGCGTCACGACCGGCGCGCACGGAATCTTCAAGGCTTTCAGCGTCGAAGCCAGTTCGTCCTTGTTCCGGGTCGCCGTCCAGCGGCCGACCACGGCGTCCACCTCGTCCATGTGGTCGCAGCGACCGGGCATCGTCGCGAACCGCGGATCCGCGGCCGCCGGGTCGCCCATCAGCTCGCTGAGCCGCCGCCAGTGCTGGTCGGTCGGGCAGAGCACCGTCACCCAGCCGTCCGCCGCGGGATACGAGTTGTACGGCGCTACGGACATCCCCCCGTGCCGGTTCCCCGTGCGCTCGTGGCTCGCGGTGTTTTCGCTGAGCAAGCCGGCGATGTTGGACGTCAGCGACGGAAGGATCGCGTCTTGGAGCGAGACTTCGACATGCTGGCCGCGTCCGGTGCGAGTGCGCTGGAACAGTGCGGCCAGCACCCCGGCCAGGATGTGCGTGCCGGCCATGAAGTCCACGACCGACGGTCCGGTGCGGACCGGAGCGCCGTCCTCGAAGCCGGTGGTGCTCATGATCGCCGTGCGGGCCTGGATGGTCAGGTCCATCGCCGACTCGCCCGCGTACGGGCCGAAGGAGCCGAAACCGGTGCCGGAAGCCATGATCAGTCCGGGATTGATCGCCGAAAGCTCGTCGTAGCCGAGGCCGAACCGATCCATCGCCCCCGGGGACAGGTTCTGCACCAGCACGTCGGCGTTGCGGACCAGGCCCCGCATCACGTCCTGCCCCGCCGGGTTGGACAGGTCCAGGCGAATCGTGCGCTTGCCGGAGTTCAGGAAGCGGAACTGGATCGGATACCCGTCCTCGTCGACAGTGGGCAGCCGCCGATACGGATCGCCTTGCGGCGCCTCCACCTTGATCACTTCGGCACCGAGACGAGCCATCAGCATCGTGCAGTACGGGGCGAAGTAGAACTGCCCGAGACAGATCACCTTCACACCTTCGAGGGCGGTCATTCCCGTGCCTCCATCGCTTCGTGCGTCGTTGCGGTCGCGGGGGACGTCACGGCAGTCGATCGCAGCGGCCTCCCGGACCCGGCTGCCGGGCCGGACGAGGCTCTCTCCACGCCGAGGTGCTCGTCTCGCAAACCATGAGTTCGTTATTACGAACCAGAGTCCGTATTTACAACACGGAGGCTACGGTCGGAGCACGGTCCGTGTCAACGGAGGCGAGAACCGGCCGCGGCGTTGACACCCGCCACCGGCCGTCTTACCGTTCTTTCATCAATACGTCCTGCAGTTCGTAATTACGACATCGACAGTCGTGGTCTCCCGTCCTCGCTGTCGGTTCGCCGAGGGAAAGGGACTTCCATGAAGGTCGGCTTCATCGGACTGGGCGCCATGGGACTTGGCATGGCCGCCAATCTGCGCCGGGCGGGCCACGACCTGGTCGTGCACGACCTGAACCGGACGAGCGCCGCGACGCTCGAAGAGGCGGGCGCGACCTGGGCGGACTCCACCGCCGGCCTCGCGAGCCAGGTCGACGTCGTGTTCACCTCCCTGCCCGGCCCGGTGCAGATGCGAGAGGTCGGAACCGGCGAAGGCGGCCTGCTGAGCGCGCTCAAACCCGGCAGCGCCTGGTTCGACCTGACCACCAACTCCCCCACCGTCGTCCGCGAGGTGCACACGGTGTGCCGCGAACACGGAGTGGAGCTGTTCGACGCCCCCGTCAGCGGCGGCCCCAAAGGCGCCCGCTCCGGAAAGCTGGCCATTTACGTGGGCGGCGACGCCGAGGCGTTCGAGCAGCACGGCGGGATCCTCGACGCGATCGGCGACCAGATCCTGCGCGTCGGCGACATCGGCGCCGGCAACACGGCCAAACTGGTGCACAACTGCGCCAGCATGATCATCCGCTCGGGGATCGCCGAAGTCTTCACCATGGGCGTCAAGGCGGGCGTAGAACCCGCCGCCTTGTGGCACGCGCTGCGCCAAGGCGCGATCGGCCGGGCGCGCACCTTCGACCGCGTCGGCGACCGGTACCTGCAGGAGGCGTTCGACCCCCCGTCCTTCGCCCTCGACCTGGCGAACAAGGACCTGCGGCTGGCGCTCGAACTAGCGGAGCAGTTCGACGTCCCGATGCGTGCCGCCCGCTTGGTCCAGGAGGACTTCCAAGAGGCCCTCGACCGCGGATGGGGCAAACGGGATTCCCAGACTCCGCTTCTGCTTCAGAACGAACGCGCCGGCGTGACGATCAAGCTCTCCGCCGACGAAGTCCAGGCCGTTCTCGACCGGGGCTGACCTTCCCGCACCACGACCACGAGGAGACGACGTGGATTCCCCGGACACCAAGACCACCGGCCGCCGCATCATGAACGAACTGATGGGCGACGGCTACGTGGAGAAGAAAGACCAGAACCGCAACAGCTTCAACGACGTCATCCAGGACTACTCGGAAGAAGTCTGCTTCGGCCGGGTCTGGGCCCGCGACGGCATCGACCGCAAAACCCGCAGTGTCATCAACCTTTCAGTGCTCACCGCGCTGGGCAGGCCAGCCCAGCTCGCCCACCATGTCGAGGGCGCGATCCGCAACGGGCTGACCATGGCCGAGATCAAGGAAGTCCTTCTCCAGACCGCGGTCTACTGCGGACTTCCAGCGGCCGGCGAGGCCTTCAAGGTCGCCGAAGGCGTTCTCCGGGCCGACGGCCACCTCGACTGACTGACACCACCGAACACCGACTCCCCACCGACGGCCGCCCCGAGGCCGCCGTCCCACCCGACGCGGACATCAGCCCCGCGTCGACATCTAGGAGATGCAATGGCGCATTCACCGGAGCAGGCCGCTTCACCGGCCTCGGGGCCCCGCCCTTCCGTACCGGGCAAAAAGCCACAGAGCATGAAACGGGTCGCAGCAGCCAGTTTCATCGGAACCGTGATCGAGTTCTACGACTTCGGCATCTACGGGACCGCGGCCGCCCTCGTCTTCCCGAAGCTGTTCTTTCCGTCGCTGGGGGCTGTCGCGGGCACCGTCGCCACCTTCGCGACCCTCGGCGTCGCCTTCGTCGCCCGCCCGATCGGCAGTATCCTTTTCGGACACTTCGGCGATCGAGTCGGCCGCAAGACGACGCTGATCACCACCATGCTCCTCATGGGTCTGTCCACTTTGCTCGTCGGCCTGATGCCGACTGCCGCCACGATCGGTGTCGCAGCTCCGATTCTCATCGTCATTCTTCGAGTGATGCAGGGACTCGCGGCAGGCGGCGAGTGGGGCGGCGCGGTGCTCTTCGCCTCCGAGAACGCACCCAAGGCCAAACGCGGCTTCTGGGCGATGTTCCCGTCCTTCGGGGGCGGCGGAGCCATCATCCTTTCCAATGCGACATTCTTGGCGACCGCGGTCGGGATGAGCAACGAGACCTTCCTCGCCTGGGGCTGGCGAATTCCGTTCCTCGCCAGCGTTCTGCTCATCGCGGTCGGGCTGTGGGTGCGCCTGAGCATCGACGAAACCCCCGTGTTCCGGAAGCAGGCGGCTTCGGGAGTGTCGCGCACGCCGTTCCTCGATGCTTTCCGCAGCCAGCCCAAGCAAATCCTGCTCGCGACCGGCACGACAGTCATGACTCTGGCACTCACCTACATCGGCGGCACCTACTTCGTCACCTACGGGACGACCGCGCTCAAGCTGTCGCGTCCGAATGTGCTCTTGGCCGCGATGCTCGGCGGCGTGGCCATTTCCGTCGGGGTCGTTCTCGGCGCGCTGCTGAGCGACCGGATCGGCCGGCGCCGGATGATCACCATCGTCGCCTGCGTGGCCATTGTCTGGACGCTCGTGCTGTTCCCGATCCTCGACACTCGTTCACTGGCGGCGTTCACCATCGGCGTCCCCGTGACGATGTTCCTCTCCGGGCTGGCGACCGGACCGCTGGGAGCCTTCCTCTCCGAGATCTTCCACACGCGGTACCGCTACACAGCGACCGGATTGAGCTACAGCCTCGCCGGCATGCTCGGCGGAGCCATCCCGCCGCTCATCGCGGAGCCGATCATCACGGCTTGGGGCGGAATGGCCTTCGGGATCCTTCTCGCCTGCGTCGCGCTGGTGAGCCTGATCTGCGTGCGCCTCATCGGCGAAACCAAGGAACTCGATCTCGACCGCGAGGACACCCTCGCGACCGCAGACGCCTAGAAACACGCCCGATCTCGTCGCGGCCGGGGCCGCGCTCACGCCCCCGGCCGCGACGCCCCATGTCTGTCGCCCTGACCAGTGACCGCGGCACGGCGACGCGAAGACCGAGCCAGAAGCGGGAGGCACCGGCATGCGCAGACTGATCCTGCTGCGGCACGGCGAAAGCGTCTGGAACGCCGCCGACCGGTTCGCCGGCTGGACAGACGTACCGCTGTCGGAAGTGGGCCGCAAAGAAGCGGCGAGAGCCGGCGCTCTGCTGGCGTCCGCGGGGCTGCTTCCCGATGTTGTCCACACCTCGCTCCTCCGGCGCGCTATTTCGACCGCGGCCATCGCTCTCGACGTCGCCGATCGCCACTGGATCCCGGTCCGCCGAACCTGGCGTCTCAACGAGAGGCATTACGGTGCGCTGGAGGGGCGCAGGCGAGAAGAGGTGCGCGCCGAGTTCGGCGACGAACGGTTCACGGCCTGGCGGCGTTCGTACTCGGCTGCCCCACCGCCGCTCGGCCGAGAACGCGACCACGATGCGCGTTATCGCGGAGTCGACGTTCCCCGCAGCGAATCGCTCGAAGATGTCCTCGCGCGGCTTCTCCCTTACTGGGGCACGGCCGTCGGAACCGACCTGCGAGCGAGCCGGACCGTCCTGATTGTCGCGCACGGCAACGTCCTTCGTGCCTTGATCAGTCATCTCGACCAAGTCGAGCCCGCCGCCATCCGCAACATCGCAGTCCCGACGGGAGAGCCGATCCGCTACGAACTCACGGAAACGCTGCGGCCGATCGGCTACCGGCTGCCGCTGCGCGAGCGCTTGCCGCAGTCATCGGAATAGCGCTTCGACGCACTCTTCACGCCGTGTCCAGGGGTGTAATGACAGATCCTCCCTCTCTGTTTCACGCGAGCCTACGGTCGACTCCGGAGAACTCATCGTTCCGGTGGCAGCAGGAGGAATCGCATGGCAGAGCAGCAGAGCCGCGCCCAGCAATTGGTGGGCGACGTCGCCCCGAAGCTGGCCGAACTGACCGACGACGTGCTGTTCGGCGACGTGTGGGCGCGGCCCGGTCTTTCCCGCCGCGACCGAAGCCTGATCACGGTCGCCGCGTTGACCGCGCTTGGCCGTGACGGTCAGCTCCACTCCCACCTCGGCCTCGCGCTGGCCAACGGCGTCACCCGCGAGGAACTCGCCGAACTCGCCACCCACCTCGCGTTCTACGCCGGGTGGCCCGCCGGGATGACGGCCGCGACGATGCTCAAGCAGGTCCTCGATGAGCAGTGACCGCACGTACGCGCCGACGATGTCCCTCGTTCCAGTCCATGCGACGGCCAAAGCTGCCGCGGACCGGTTCGCTGGAGACGTGTGGGTCGACGCCATCACGAACGGCGCGGGCCCCGGCTGCGCGCGACTGGCGACTGTCCATTTCGCTCCCGGCGCCCGGACAGCGTGGCATTGCCATGCCCACGGGCAAACCCTGCAGGTGACCGAAGGGGCCGGGGTCGTCCAAGCCCGTGACGGCCAGACGATCGTGATCCGCCCCGGCGACACCGTCTACACCCCGCCCGGCGTGTGGCATTGGCACGGCGCGTTGCCAGATTCCTTCATGACCCACCTCGCGCTCGCAGACACCAGCACCCGCCCGGATTCCGGCGATGTCGAGTGGGGACAGCACGTCAGCGAAAGCGAGTACGACGACGCCACGGCCGACAGCAGCAAGGGACGGAACAAGTGATGACCTCCGACAGCGCGATCGGCTCAGGGCCAGTGTCGATCGCCGCTCAAGGCAGCTTCGCCGTCGGGGGAACGATCGCGACCCGCGACGGCAGCTTCGATCCGCGCGACCCGATGAACCCCCGCGGGCAAACGCTGCACGGCGACCACGCACGCCTCAGCTTCCAGATCCCGCCCAGCGCACGCCCGCTGCCCTTGCTGTTCTGGCACGGGTGGTGGTCCGACAGCAGTTGCTGGGACACCACACCCGATGGCAGGGAAGGGTTCCGCACCCTGTTCCTGCGGCGTGGATTTCCCGTCTATCTCCTGGATCAGGCCCGGCGAGGTTCGGCGGGCAAGACGACGGCGGCCGCACCGGTGCCGGCCGAGCCGAACGAACAGTGGTTCTTCAACCAGTTCCGGCTCGGAGTCTGGCCGGACCTCTACGAGAACGCCCAATTCTCCGCCGAGCCAGGTGCGGCCGAGCAGTTCTTCCGGGCCATGGTGCCCGACACCGGCCCGCTGGACGCCGAGGTCATCGTCGCGGCCGCGTCGGCCGCTGTCGACCGCATCGGCGACCTAGTGCTGGTCACGCACTCCCACGCGGGCGGATTCGGCTGGTCCACCGTGCTGCGCAACCNGCGCAACCGCAAGGTGCGTGCCGTGGTCAGCATCGAACCCGGCAGCGGATTCGTCTTTCCGGAGGACGAACTGCCTGACGCCATGCCCAGCTCGAACGGAACCCTGGAGCCCGTTCCGGTCTCCGCCAGGGAATTCCGGGCACTGACGCAGGTTCCGATCGTCGTCTACTACGGCGACAACATCCCCTCCGAGCCCACCGAAATCGCCGGCCGCGACAACTGGCGCGTGCGGCAGGCAATGGCCCGGATCTGGGTGGACACGATCAACAGACACGGCGGCGACGCCACCTTTGTGTCACTTCCCGAGCGCGGTGTCCGCGGCAACACCCACTTCGCGTTCAGCGACCTCAACAACCACGAGATCGCCGACCAGATAACGACATTCCTGGCCGAGAAGAACCTCGACTGACCTCGCCACCGCCCTCCGAACCGATGCTCGATTGCCACGACCACCGCCCTGAAAGGCTGACCACCGCATGCCGAACACACCACCACGACCAGTCCTGGACTACCGCGAGAACCCGTTCGGATTCGTCTACGAGAACGCGATCGCCAAGAACGAACCGGGCAAGGTCAACGTCCACCCGTCCGCCTATGCGTTGCACGGACTGGACATCGCGGCGAATGTCTACACTCCGGCGAACTACGACCGCTCCGGCAAGTTCCCCGCGATCGCGGTAGCCCATCCGAATGGCGGCGTCAAAGAACAGGTCGCGGGGCGGTACGCGCAGCGGCTCGCCGAACAGGGGTACGTCACGATCGCGGCGGACGCGGCTTTCCAGGGCGGCAGCGCAGGCGAACCGCGCAACGTGGACAAGCCGTTCTACCGGACCGACGACATCCACGGCATGGCTGACTTCATCGCCAATTTCCCTGGCGTCGACACAGCACGCCTGGGGCTGCTGGGCATCTGTGGCGGCGGCGGGTATTCACTGAAGGCCGCGCAGTCCGACAAGCGCTTCAAGGCAGTCGCGACCGTGAGCATGTTCAACTCCGGGCGGGTCCGTCGCAACGGCCTGCAGGACTCCCAACTGGACACGGTCCAGAACCGGCTGCGCGAAGCGGCCGCTGCCCGCGCACTGGAATCAGCCGGAGGGGAGGTCCGGTACGTCGGGGACGCCGATATGACCGACGAGCAGATCGCGGCCCTTCCGTTCGACCTGTACCGGCAGGGATACGAGTACTACTGGCGGACGCACGCGCACCCGGGCTCCACGTTCAAATACACGATGAGCAGTCTTCTCGATTTGATGACCTTCGACGTCACCGATCAGATTGAGCTGATCGACACGCCACTGCTGATGATCGCGGGAAGCGAAGCCGACACCCGATACATGAGCGAGGACGCGTTCCCGAAGGCCACCGGGACGTCGGACAAGGAATTGTTCCTCATCGACGGTGCGAAGCACATCGAGACCTACTGGGTCGACGAGTACGTGAACGCCGCGCGTTCGTTCTCAGGCCAGCTGCGACACCACGGACTTGGTCNGCGAAGCACATCGAGACCTACTGGGTCGACGAGTACGTGAACGCCGCGCTGGACAAGCTTTTGGGCTTCTTCGCCAGGACCGTCTAGAGCATTGGCGAACAGACGGCCACTCCCCCGTGTGCTGACGCGCGGCGGCGGGCGCTTCCCTCCCGAAGCGCCCGCCGCCGCGCGTTCGTTCTCAGGCCAGCTGCGACACCACGGACTTGGTCTCGAGGTAGTTCTCCAGGGCCTCGGAGCCGCTTTCCCGGCCCCATCCGGACTGCCGGTAGCCGCCGGCCGGCATGTACGCGCCGCCGGCGCGGTGCACGTTGATCCCGACGCGCCCTGCCCGCAACCGGCGGGCGACCGAGTGGGCCAAGGAGCCGTCCCGGGTCCAGATGCTCGAGGCCAGGCCGTAGGAGCTGTCGTTCGCCAAGGCGACCGCTTCGTCCGTGTCGGAGAAGGGCATCACGCCCAGCACCGGCCCGAAGATCTCCTCCCGCATGACCGTCATCGACTGGTCGACGTCCACGAGAACAGTGGGCTCGAAGAAATAGCCCTTGTCCCCGGCACGAGACCCGCCGCTGACGACCCGGGCGCCGTCTTCGACGCCCCGCCCGACGTAGCCGGACACCCGGTCCAGCTGCTTCTGCGAAATGAGCGGACCGAGGTCCGCGGACGGGTCCGAACCCGCGCCCAGCCGCATCTTGCGGCCGTACTCCGCCACTCCGCGGACCACCTCGTCGAAGACGGACTCGTGCACGAACAGGCGGGTGCCCGCCGCGCACACCTGACCGGAGTTCCAGAACACCGCCGAAGCCGCGCCCGGAATCGCGGCTTCGAGGTCGGCGTCGCCGAACACGACCACCGGGGACTTGCCCCCGAGCTCGAGCGACAGCTTCTTCATGTTGCCCGTGGCCGCTTGCACGATGAGCCTGCCGACTTCGGTCGATCCCGTGAACGAAACCGTGTCGACGTCGCGGTGCTCGGCCAGCGCCGCCCCGGCGCGCTCGCCGACTCCGGTCACGACGTTGACCACGCCCGCCGGAATGCCCGCTTCGAGCAGCAACTGCCCCAGCCAGAGCGACGTGAGCGGTGTTTCCTCCGCGGGTTTGAGCACACACGAGCACCCCGCTGCCAACGCCGGCGCCAGCTTCTTGGCCGCCATGCTCAGCGGCGCGTTCCACGGCGTGATCAGCCCGGCGACGCCCATCGGCTCCCGCAGGGTGTAGCCCTGGATCCGGCGCTCGGCAGGCCCGAGGTCGATCGTCCGGCCGTGGATCTTGTCCGCCCACCCCGCGTAGTACCGGAATTGCGCGGCGGCCTCGAGCACCATGGCCTTGGCCTGGGCGACCGGCAGGCCCAGGTTCAAGCTCTCCAGGCGCGCCAGGTCGTCGGCCCGCTCGCGCATCAGATCGCCGGCCCGCCAGAGCACGGCGCCGCGGTCCGGCCCGGACAGGCCGCGCCAGCGCTGCTCCTCGAAGGAACGGCGAGCCGCCGCCACGGCCGCGTCGACCGCCTCCGCACCTCCGTCGGGCACCGACGCGATCACGTCGCCGGTGCTGGGATCGAACACCGGGATGGCCGATCCCGGCCAGTCCGTCCACTCTCCGTCGATGAGCATGGCGACGGGGTCGTCACCGGCCGGGAGCTGTCGGGGCCAGGCAGTCGTGGGTACGGACATCGCTGTCGCCAAACCTTCCAGATATCGCCGCAGCCGGATCCAAGGCCGCGTCAGGTGAGCGTCCCGATACTGATCGTCCCCCTCCGCCGCCGATGCGGGCGGAGGAACCCGAGTCTCAGTCGAGTTCATAATTGGGAACTCTCTATCGTTATTATGACATGCTCGCACTGGCACCGAGGAGTGTCAACGGTGCTGACCACCCGCTCCCCGAACCGCGCCGACCCCCGGCGATCCCTTGACCCTCCCAGGCGGGCGCGGTTATCGTCCGTTAAGAGTTCCCATTTTCAGATTCAAGTTCTTATATACGAACTCGATTCTGCCCGGCCCTCCGCCGGTGCGCACCTCGCCACCGGCTTCCGCCGCGTCCGCCTCGCCCTCAACGACGAGCACTTCGAGGAGTCAGTCCGATGTCCACACGCCTTCCCCAGGACGGCCTGCCAGCACGCCCTCCTGCGGATGTTCTTGCGCCGCCGAAGCCAGCGGCGGCGACGTCCCGGAAGATGCGCCGGGTGGCGCTGGCGAGCTTCATGGGCACCGTCATCGAGTTCTACGACTTCGGCATCTACGCCACCGCGGCGGCGCTGGTTTTCGCCGGCGCCTTCTTCCCCGCGCTGGGCGAGCACGCCGGCTCTGTCGTTTCGTACGCGACGCTGGGTGTCGCGTTCGTCGCCCGTCCGCTCGGATCGATCGTCTTCGGGCACTTCGGCGACCGGCTGGGACGGAAACGGACCCTCATCGCGACCATGTCGATCATGGGCCTGTCCACTGTGGTCATCGGGCTGCTGCCGACCGCGGCGACGATCGGCGTCGTGGCGCCGATCGCACTCGTCGTGCTCCGGATCGCCCAGGGCCTGGCAGCAGGCGGCGAATGGGCCGGGGCCGCGTTGTTCACCAGCGAGCACTCTCCCAAGGGCCGTCGCGGCTTCTGGGCGATGTTCACCAACCTGGGCGGCGCGTTCGCGAACATCCTCGCGCTCGGAACGTTCCTGGTCACCGGCTTGTTCATGAGCGACGCGACCTTCGCCGCCTGGGGATGGCGGCTGCCGTTCCTGATCAGCATCGTGCTCGTGCTTGTCGGCCTGTACGTCCGGTTGCGCATCGAAGAGACACCGGCGTTCGAAGCACAGGCCAAGCAGCGCCGAGCCGGCGAAGGGCTGCCCTTCAAGGAAGCGTTGTCCCACCAGTGGAAAGAGATCCTGCTCGGTGCCGGCGCGCTGGTGATGGCCTTTTCCCTCGGTTACGTCGGGATCGCCTTCCTCACCAGCTACGGGACCGGGGCACTGCACCTGCCCCGCACGCAGGTGCTGGGCGCCGGCATGTTCGGCAACCTCCTCAACTGCCTGGCCATCGTCGCCGGCGGAATGCTGACCGACCGGTTCGGCAGGCGACGGGTCTTGCTGATCGCGAACATCGTCGGCGTCCCGTGGGCACTGGCCCTGTTCCCGTTGCTGGACACCGGATCCCTGGGCGCGTTCTGGATCGGCATCTCGGTGACCTTCCTGATCGCCGGCGTCGGCTTCGGCGTCGCGGGTTCGTTCCTTTCCGAGTTGTTCCACACCCGCTACCGCTACACCGCCGCGGGGCTGGCCTACAGCCTGGCGGGCGTCCTGGGCGGCGCGGTGCCGCCTCTCGTGGCAGCCACGCTCATCAGCAGCTACGGCGGCTTCGTGTTCGGGCTCTTCCTCGCCGCCTACTGCCTGATCGGGCTCGTCTGCACTCTCGCGCTGCGCGAGACCCGCGACCGCGAGCTGACCGATTCGGCCGCCGCCGAGGGAGAAACGGCATGACCCGCACCGTCACCGCCGTCTCCGTCGGCCGGGTGTTCGGCCTCCACAAGCCGTCGCTCACCTATTCGCGCGGCTGGGGCGAAACCCTCGACATCCCGCTGATCATGTTCGTGATCCAGGGCGACGGCGCACCGGTCGTCGTCGACACCGGGGCCGACTTCGACCGCGCGTGGCAGCACCACCGGATCCGGATGGAGCAAACCCCTGAGGAACGACCCGAGGCCGCGCTCCGTTCGGTGGGCGTCGACCCGGGAGAGGTGGAGGTCGTGGTCAACACCCACCTGCACTGGGACCACAGCTCGAACAACCATCTCTTCCCGAACGCCAGGATCGTCGTGCAACAGCGCGAGATCGACTACGCCACCGAGCCCGTCCCTTGGCACCGCCGCCAGTTCGAGTGCCTGCCAGGGCTGCCCGCCGCGTGGCACCGCGCGAACGACAGGATCGACGCGGTCGACGGCGACGCCGAGATCGCGCCCGGCGTCGCCGTGGTGCACCTTCCGGGACACACCCCCGGTTCGCAAGGCGTCCTCGTCACCGCGGAGTCCCAGCAGTACCTGCTCGCCGGGGATTGCATCGACCTGTACGAAAACTGGGCCGGCGACGACGAGGCCGACCACATCCCCTCCGGCTTCTTCACCGACCTCCTCGCCTACCAGGACAGCCTGCTGCGCATCGAAAAGCTCGGCTGCGAAGTCGTCCCGAGCCACGACCCGCTCGTCGTCGAACGCCGGGAGTTCCGATAAGCGCGATCGAGCAGCGAAAGAGGCCCGGCTCCGCGAAAGGAGCCGGGCCTCTTTCGCCGGGATGACCGATGCTCAGGAACCGGCGATCGTCGAGGTGTCCAGCACGAACCGGTAGCGGACGTCGCCTTTGCTGAGGCGGTCGTACGCAGAGTCCAGCTCCCCGGCCGAGATCACTTCCACCTCAGCCTTGATCCCGTGCTCCGCGCAGAAGTCCAGCATCTCCTGCGTCTCCGGCATGCCTCCGCTCATCGAGCCGGCGAGGCTCCTCCGGTTGGTGAGCACGGCGTACGGCTCGATCCGCAAGGGCTCGTCCGGGACGCCGAGGTTGACGAACGTTCCGTCGAAGTCCAGCAGGTCGAGGTGCGAGGACAGGTCGTAGGCCGACGGCACGGTCGAGACGATCAGATCGAACGAGTCGCGCAGTGCCTCCAGATCGCCGGTCGTGCGGTAGTCGTCGGCTCCGAGGCGCTCGGCGTCGCCGCGGCGGTCCTCGGTCAGTTCGAGGACAGTCGTGTGCGCGCCGAGTGCGTGCGAGATCTGGGTTCCGATGTGCCCGAGCCCGCCGAACCCGAGGATGCCGACCCGCTTGCCCGGTCCCGCGCCCCAGTGCCGCAACGGCTGGTACATCGTGATGCCGGCACACAGCAGCGGTGCCGCCGATTCCAGCGGCAAGGAGTCCGGAATGCGCGCGAGGAACCGCTGATCGGCGACCACGCGTTCGCTGTAGCCGCCGAGCGTCACTTTCCCGTCGCGCCCGATCGCGTTGTAGGTGAGCACTTTGTCCCGGCAGTAGGATTCCTGCCCGGCACGGCACAGTGCGCACTCGCGGCACGAGTCGACGAGACAGCCGATGCCGACGTGGTCGCCCGCCGCCAGACCGGTCACCTCGGAGCCGACCTCGCGCACGACGCCGGCGATCTCGTGGCCGGGAACGATCGGGTAATGGGTGTGCCCGAACTCGGCGCGGGCATGGTGGACATCGGTGTGGCAGACGCCGGCGCAGACGATGTCCAGCAGAACGTCGGTGGGTCCGACGTCCCGGCGTTCGATGGTGACAGTGGTGAACGGGGCGGCCGGGCCGGTCATGGTCCGGGCTTGGGCGGTGATCAACGCTGAACTCCTTTCGGGGACGGGCTGGATCAGGTGCGGCGCTCAGCTGATGAGCGACTGGTATTCGAGGTATTCCTCGATCCCGTACCGGCCCATTTCGCGCCCGATTCCCGACAGCTTCAGGCCGCCGTGCGGCGCACGCATGTCGATCGGGGCGCCGTTGACACGCACTCGCCCGGTGCGGAGGCGACGGCCGACCGACCGCGCGCGCTCCGGATCGGCGGACCAGACGCCGCCGGCGAGGCCGTAGTCGGAGTCGTTCGCGATCGCCACGGCGTCGTCCGCGTCGTCGAACGGGATCATGACGTTGACCGGCCCGAAGATTTCTTGCCGGGCAAGGGTGTCGTTGTTCGTGCCGCTGAAGACGGTCGGCCGGACGTAATAGCCGCGGTCGAGATGGTCGGGCGCCTCCGGGCCGCCGGCGACCAGCCGCATGCCCTCGTCGATCCCGGTCCGGATGTAGCGGCGCACCCGCTCTCGCTGGACGTCGGACACCACCGGCCCGAGCGTGGTCGTCTCGTCGAACGGGTCGCCCATCACGAACGACGCGGCCTTCGCCGCCGCGATCTCCTCCGCCTCCGCCAACCGCGACCGGGGAACCAGCGTGCGGGAGAGGCCGCCACACACCTGTCCGGCGTTTCGGAACGCGTCGGTCAGCCCGTCGGTGACGGCCTTCTCCAGGTCAGCGTCATCAAGGATGATGTTCGCCGACTTTCCGCCCAGTTCCAGCGCGACGCGCTTGACCGACCTCGACGCCAGTTCCATCACGCGACTGCCCGCGCGCACCGACCCCGTGAGCGACACGATGTCGATCAGCGGATGGGTCGCCAATGCCTCGCCGATGTCCGGACCGGTGCCGCTGACGACGTTGAACACGCCGTCCGGGAGCCCGGCCTCAGCTGCCGCCTCGGCGAACGCGAACGAGCTGAGCGGGGCGACTTCCGTCCCCTTGAGCACCATGGTGCACCCGGCCGCGAGCGCGGCGGCCGCCTTCAAGGCGATCATCCGCATCGGCCCGTTCCACGGGGTGATCGCACCGGCGACGCCTGCCGGGATGCGTCGCACGATCGTGTCGTCGAATTGCTCTTCCCAAAGGATGTCTTTGATGCTCGCGGCCGCGATGCGCAGGTCGTTGATGGGCGTGGCGACGTGCGACCGGCGAGCCAGCGCGATCGGGGTGCCGATCTCCCGCACCGTCGACCGAGCCAGTTCCTCGGCCTTCGCCTCGAGGATGTCCGCGATGCGGATGAGCAACGCGGCCCGGTCGTCGTGCGAGGACAGCGACCAGGTTTCGAAGGCACGGGCGGCCGCCTGGGCAGCGCGGTCCACGTCCGCGGCGTCACCCCGCGGCACTGTCGCGATCGGCTCCTCGGTCGCGGGGTTGACCACTGTGATGGTCCCGCTGCCGGCAGACTTCACCCACTTGCCGTCGATGAAGATCGCGTCTCGTTCGATCACGGCTGTCTCCCTCGCGCGACCACTCCGTGCGACGCGGGGACGCCCACCGATGGGATCGCATATACGAACTATAGTCCATTATTGCGATCATTGACGTTACCTCCCGCTTCCGCGTCAGGTCAATCAGTTCGCCGACACGGGCGGCGCGGGCCGGTCAGTGCTCGTGCTTGACAGCCCGACAGGGCGACCGNCGACCGTAACCTCCAGCTGCGCATACGAACTACATTTCGTAATTATGAACTCACTGGCCGTGCCCGCCACTCGGTGCGCGGCTGCCCCGCGCATCGGACGCTCGGCGACGGATTCAGTTTGCCGACAGCACAACGCTTGCGCACCAACACTTCTCAGCTGACGATCGCCGCGCAACGGAGCGCGGCACAGAGCAAAGGCGAGGAGATTTCATGACGGATCCAACGAAGCAGACCGTCCCCCGAACCGCTGCCGCGGACACAGAAATCCAAGGCAGCAAGCGAAAACCCTCCACACGCCACCTCGGCCGCACCAGATCTGGTTCGTTCATCGCCGCATTCGGCTGCCTGATCATCGCGTTCGACGGCTATGACATCTCCGCCTACGGCACGACCGTGCCCGCGATGCTGGACTACGCCCCGTGGAACGCGTCCGCGGCGGCTCTCGGTCTCGTCGGAAGCCTGACGCTGGTGGGCATGCTGGCCGGTTCGCTGATCTGCGGGTTCGCGACCGACCGGCTGGGCCGCAAAATCATGCTGATCCTGACCATCGGCTGGTTCTCGGTCTGCATGATCGGCTGCGCCGTCGCTCCCACCCTCGCGGTTTTCGGCGTTTTCCGGTTCCTGGCCGGAATGGGGCTGGGCGGCGTGCTCCCGATCGTCGTCGCGTTCGTGATCGAGTTCGCGCCGCCGCGGCGGCGCAACACGTTCAACGGGTTCGTCCACATCGGCTTCCCCCTCGGCACGATCGCCGCCTCGATGGTCGGCATCTCGGTGCTCGGGTCGCTGGGTTTCCGGCCGATGTACGCCTTCGCCGCCCTCCCGTTGCTCCTGCTGCCCGTCGCGTGGTTCGTCCTTCCCGAATCCGCGGCGTTCCTCGCGTCGAAGGGACGGGTGCGGGAAGCCGCTGAGGTCGCCGCGCGGTTCCGGCTCGAACTGCCGTCTTCCGATCAGCCGCACCAAGCGCGACCCGCGGCCGGCCGGATCCGAACGCTGCTCGATCGCGGTCTCCTTCCGAAGCTCGTGCTCTTCGGTCTGTGCGGAGCCTTTGTACAGCTGATCATCTACGGCTTGAACACCTGGCTGCCCCAGCTCATGCGACAGGCGGGGTATCCGTCGACATCCGCGCTGACACTGCTGGCCACCCTGTCCGCGGGCGCGGTCGTCGGCGGCATCACCTTCGGGTTCGTCGCCGACCGGTGGGGCCCGCGCACAGTGACCTGCCTCGCCTTCACGCTCGGCGCGATCGCGCTGGCGATCCTGTCCGCCCAGCCTCCGGCCGCACTGGCATTCGTAGCCGCCGCACTGGCCGGGGCGGGCAGCAACGGGACAGCCAACGTCCTCTACGGCTACGTCGGAACTTGGGCGCCAGCGCAGATACGCGCCTCGGCGCTGGGTTCGTTCATCAGCCTGGCGCGGATCGGCGGGATCGTCGCTCCGATGTCCGTGGGGTGGATCATCGCCGCCGGCCTGCCCACGCGATGGAACTTCCTGGCGCTGCTCGTTCCCGCCGTCCTCGGCGTCGTCGTCACCCTCGCCCTGCCGCGCACCCGCACGGCTCAGACCCACGTCTAGGAGAGAACACCGTTGAGCACCAGCACCTACGAGACCTACGCGCTCCGCTACGCCTTCCGGGACGACAACACCGCCTCAAGCACCTTCTACCGCTACGAACTCTACGGAGAGGCCGAAAAGCCCTATCCGATGGACTACTTCTTCTGGGTCGCGCGGAACTCAGACCGCACGGTGCTCGTCGATTGCGGCTACACCCCGCAGCGCGCCGAGCAACGCGGCCGGACGCTCACCGCGACACCGGCAGAGTTGCTCGGCCGCATCGGGCTCTCCCCGGCCGAGGTCGATCACGTTGTGCTGTCCCACATGCACTGGGACCACATCGGCAACGTCGGTCTGTTCCCGAACGCGACCTTCAGCATCGCCCGCCGAGAGTTCGAGTTCTGGCGCGGCCCCTTCGCCCACCGTCCCTGCCTCGGGCTGGCACTCGGCGACGAGGAGCTCACCGCCGTCGAGAACCTCGAACGAGAAGGCAGGCTCTTCCAGGTCGAAGACGACCACCACGAGCTGTACCCGGGGATCCGGCTGATCACTTCTCCGGGACACACCCCCGGCCAGCTGGTCACCGATGTGTCCACTCCGGACGGTTCGGTCGTTCTCGCGTCCGACGCGTTGCACTACGCCGACGAAATGACGCTGGACCGCCCGTTCCACGTGTTCACCGAACTCGAAGGCATGTACCGGACCTACCAGCTCCTGCGCAGCCTGGCCGCCAGGCCGGACACGACCGTTGTCGCAGGGCACGACCCTGCTGTCACGGCCGGTTACAAGGAGGTTGCCGAGAACTGCCTCGATCTGTCCGCTCCGGTCGGAGCCCGCTGAGCCCGCGATGACGAGCGCACCGGCCCAAGACCCTGGCCGGTGCGCTCGTCATCAGAATCCTCGTGCGGCCAAACGCACGTTCAGCCCAGTTCGAGCGCCTCGAGAAGCAACGCGGTGACCGCATCGGGATCAGTGACCATCGCGTCGTGCGCGGTATTCAGCACGCGGTACTCGAAGCACGGATCCTCTGCGCTGCGAGCGCGCATCCTCTCCAGCATGTGCGGCTCCTGAGACGACGGGACGCACTCGACGTAGATCCCCGGATGCCGCCAGGCTTTTTCGGTCGGCCCGCTCGGTTCCTGATAGGTCTTGAGCGGCTGAGCGGTCATGCGCTCGTTCACCCACGCCGCGTCGACCGGGTCAGTCACCCCGTAACGCGCGGCGTCCGCGGGCGGGATGTACCACCCTTCGCCGCCCTCGTCCGCCAGTGCGATCATCGCCTTGGCGCGCTCGGGCCCGTTGAGGTCGAAGACGGACTCGCCGGTTCGCGGCACCTGTGCGTCGAGCAATACCTGCGCGCGGACCCGGTGTCCGATCCGTTCCAGCGCACCGGTGACCGGAGCGCCTCCGTAGCTGTGCCCGACGAGCACGGCGTCGCGGATGTCCTCGTACTCGAACGTCGCGACGATGTCCTCGACATGGGTAGCGAGCCCGACGTCCCGGGTGAGCAAGTGGGACCGTTCGCCGAGGCCGGTGAGTGTCGGGGCGAACACCTCGTGCCCGGCAGCGCGCAACCTTCGCGCCACCGGACGCCAGCACCATCCGCCGTGCCGTCCGCCATGGACCAGAACGAACTGCCGGGACTGCGTTGTCACCATGGTTCTCCTCATTGTCGATCTCGTTCAGCGGGTTTCGCAGTCGTTGGCGACCCAATGCCCCGGGGTGCCTGGAAGGCGGGTGATCCGCCCGCTTCCGGCGAGGCGAACCAGATGCGCCGCGGTTTCGGCGAGCGCCGATCGCATCGAACGCGGGGTGAATGCCGAGAAATCACGGGCCCAGGACACCGCTGACGCGACCTTCCAGACCGTGTCACACCCTTGCGCGACAGCGTGTTCGATCTCGGACAGGCGATCCCGGTGGTGCTCGTGCAGCACGCCGACGCGGTCGGACACCCGGTCGAACGACCATTCGTGGCCGGGCAGCACGACGGTCGCGTCGGGAATCCGGCGCAAGCGGGCCAGCGAACCCAGAAAGTCCCGCAGCGGATCCGGATCCGAACCCGGCCGGAAGGCTACGTTCGGCGTGACCTTGGGCAGCACGTGGTCCCCGGTCAGCAGAAGGTTCCGTTCCCGCTCGTGGAAACACAGGTGCCCCGCGGTGTGGCCGGGCGTATGCACCGCGAGCAGCGATCCTTCGGTGCCGGGCACCGGAGCGCCGTCCACGAGTTCCACATCAGGCTCAACCGCCGGCAGGACAGCGTCAAGCGCCTCGAGTTCGCCGCGCAGTTCGGCGGCGAGCGATCTCGGCACGCCACAGTAGCGAAGCCAGGCAGCGATCTCGTCGATCCGCTCACGACGTTCCGCCGCGTCCACCCGAATCTGAGCCCGCTCCCCCGGATGCGCCGCGATCCAGGCCGAGGTGTGCTCGCGAATCCGGCGCGCGAGCCCGTAGTGATCCGGATGCGCGTGGGTGGCGACGACCCCGCGCACTTCGTCGAGGCTGGCTCCCGCCCTGGCCAAACCTCTCAGGAAAGCCTGCCATGCTTCGTCCGAGTCCCATCCCAGGTCCACGACGACGAGACCTTCCGGGTACCGCAGCGCGTAGGAGTACGAGTAGGCCAGCGGACTGGGGAACGGAACGACCGTCGCCCACACCCCTCCCGCCACCGCCCACCCGCCGACCTGGCGGGTGGGCCGCTCCTCGGGACGGCCGTAAGCGCCGGACCGCGCCGCCAGCGACGACGAGTCGTGCATCACACCTCTGAAAGTTCGCTATTATGAACTGCATATCGCATTTGTGGTATTGACCATAGAGTGCCAAACGTGTGCCAGTCAAATAGACTGCGCCACAACGGATTCACTTCACACAAAAGTCCTTTATGGACATTCACCGTCAACTCACTAGGTTGCACAAGGCAGACTGAACAGCCTAGCCTGTGCTCATGTCCAGCATCACGACCGATATCGCGCGCTTGGCCGGCGAGTTGCGCGGAGTGACCGGGCAACTGCATCGCCGGCTCCGCAAGGTCGACAACGCCGAGGTGCTCACCCCGTCGCAGACCGCGGTTCTGGGCCGGCTGCACCGGACCGGTCCCAGCACGCAGTCCCAGCTCGCCGCGGCCGAGCACGTCCGCCAGCAGTCGATGGGAGCCACCCTCGCCGAACTCGACCGGCTCGGCCATCTCGAACGCACCCGGGACCCGCACGACGGAAGGCGCGTCGTGCTCTCGCTCTCGACGCTCGGCGACAAGACCGTGCGAGGCCTGCACGAGCATCGCGAGGAATGGATCGCACAGGCGCTGGCGACGATGACGCCGGAAGAGCGCGGAACACTGGCCTCAGCCCTGCCGCTGCTGCAGCGCCTGGCCCAGCACACAGGAGTGTGAGACCCACGGCACCGCAAGTCGCGACCCCTGCCCCTGCCCGCATCGGAGCCCGGCTGGCCATTCCCCTGGTAGCCAGCGCCACTCTCAACCCCATCAACACCACGCTGATCTCGGTCGCGTTGGTCCCCATTGGACAGTCGTTCGGCGTGGGACCCGCGCAAACCGCGTGGCTGGTGACCGCGCTCTACGTGGCTTCAGCCGTCGGACAGCCGGTCATGGGCCTTTTCGTCGACCGGTTCGGCGCCAGACGGGTGCTCGTCAGCGGTGCGGCCGTCGTCATCGTCGCCAGTGCCATCGGGCTGCTGCCGGTCCCGCTCGGCGGCTTGGTCGCGGTCCGCGCGATGCTCGGCCTCGGCACCTGCGCGGGTTTCCCGGCGGCGATGGCCGTGCTTCGCAAACACGCAGAAGCCACCGGCCAGGGTGTGCCGAGCCGTATGCTGTCGCTGCTCGCGATCTGCGGCCAGACGGTGATGGTGCTCGGCCCGCCTCTCGGCGGTGCGTTGATCGCGCTGCTGGGCTGGCCCGCGATTTTCGCGGTCAACATTCCCCTCGCCGTGATCTCGCTCGTGCTGGCCCTCGTCTGGGTCCCGCGCGACGACCGCAGCACACTCACTCACGCGCCGGTCGACGTCGGCGGCATTCTGCTGTTTTCCGCCACCCTGATCGTATTGCTGCTGTTCGTGATGGCTCCTTCGGTCCGCACCAGCTACCTCCTCGCCATCGCCGCGGCTTTGGCCGCCGCGCTCGTCCGAGTGGAACTGCGCGTCCGGAAGCCGTTCATCGACCTGCGCAGCCTGGGGGCGAACGCGCCCCTCCTGCGCACCTACCTCCGGCAGGCGCTGGCTCTGCTGATCGTCTACGCGATCATGTACGGCTACGTGCAATGGCTGGAGTCGGCACGCGGCTTGTCCGAGTCGGCGGCAGGCGCGCTCTTGCTGCCGATGTCCGCAGTAGCGGTCCTCGCAGCCGCGGTCAGCGGAAAGCCGCACACGATGCGGGCTCGCCTGATCGCCAACGCCTTCGCCCTCCTCGGCGGTTCCGCACTCTTGCTGTTCGTCGACACCGGCACCTGGGTTGTCGCGCTGGTGGGACTAGGTGCGATTTTCGGTATCAGCCAAGGGCTCTCGAGCGTCACGAACCAGACGGCGCTGTACCGGCAGACCCCTACCGAAATGATGGGAACGGCCAGCGGCCTCTTCCGCACCTCGCAGTACCTGGGCGCGATGGCCGCCTCCGCCCTGATCGCACACAGCTTCGGCGGGCACGCGACGTCTGCCGGATTGCACAACCTCGGCTGGATCCTTCTCGTGATCGCGGCGGTCCTGCTTGTGGTGACGGTGTTCGATCGAGCTTTGAAACGGTCGACAGCTTGATTTCCACGCCTGCGATCTCCGGAACGCAGCCCTGCTCGGTACCGCCCGGGCCTGTGCACACTCCGGTCGGCAACACCTCCCCGCGGGCTCGCGACCGACGGCGCGCCGACCAACGGGCGATCGCCACACCACTGGCCACCAGTCCGAGCCTCGCTGTGCGCCACGATCTTGGCGGAGAAGCCCTCGCGCCCGGCCTTCCTTGCGTCACGGTCGCGTAGGTGCGAGATGGCCAGCGCGGTGGCCTCCGGGTCGTCGACCTGGGCTCCACCTTGGCGTTCGGCCTCGGCGTGTGCGTGACGATGTTCGTCTCGGGTGTCGCCTTCGGGCCCATGAGCGCTTTGCTGTCCGAGCTTTTCCCGACTCGTTACCGCTACACCGCTGCGGGTTTCAGCTACAACATCGCACAGATCGTCGGAGGGGCGATCCCGCCGCTCGTGGCCGGGGCGATCACGGCAGCCTATGGCGGATTCGTGTTCGGCGCATTTCTGGCGGCTCTTTGCCTCGTCAGCTTGCTGTGCGCGTGTGGGCTGCGCGAGACGCGCGGAACGGATCTGACCCGCGCGTGAACTGACAACACCGAAGCGCGGCATCGTGCTCGATCTCACGACTCCACCGTCGCATCGCAGTGCACCCACAACGACCACGGCCGGCACGTCCGAGCCGCTGATCCTTCCGAATGACGACCGACACGCTCCACCATCACCGCCGTCATGCCGACTCACCCCGACACACCCGACGACAGGTCACAGTCCCCACCACCGCGGAAACCCATAGCTCAAAGGTCATTCTCCCGATGGAGATGTCGTCCGAACCGCCCCGGGGGCGCATTCCACCCACGGACACCACTCCAACGACACCGGCTCAGAGACCAAACCTGCCTGTTAGGCAGTACGCCGCACCATCCCGTCCCGCTGCACAAGTCTCGCCAACCGAACAACCTGAGCTCGTTGCGCCGCAACATCCACGTCGAGCGAATCCGTCTCCAGGTCAATGTCCAGCTTTCCCTGCGGAGTACGCGCTGCCGCACGCCTGAGCCGGGATGACCCGCTCACCGCAGCGCGCAGCTCGACCGCATCCAAGAATTCATCTCGGTCCCGCCTGAGCAGACCGGCGGCGTCCGCTACCAACGACGCCCTTTCACGCACCCGCTTGCAGTTCTGTTGACGTGCGATCAGAAGCGAATCGTAAATGTCGATGATCTCTCGATCCGGCACACCGCCAGTTTGAAGCCGATCAGGCATCGTCCGCCTGATCGGCGCGACGTAGCGCCACAATCGCCGGACACTCGCGTTCTGGAGCCTTCTGCGAACGTCCGCGACAAGGCCCGCGGCTTCGCCGAAGCACGAACCCGCTGCGATAAGCAGACCGCCGAGACTCTGCACGACGAGGCCCCTCCAGGGACTGCCACCGGCCAAATCCGGCCCCCCAACCACCGTGATCAGGCTCGCGATCACTCCTGCCGAACAGACCAAACAGCCGACAATCGTCAGATCGCCCGCGACTCGTAGTCGCCACGACGCCTGCCGCACCACCTTCCTGATTCGCATCGTGAGCACCGCGAACGCGAGCCCGGGGACCACACCGCTGACCCAGACGACCGCGCCCGGCAGCTCAGCGCCTTCAGACATCCGCGGCCAGCCGAAGACGGTCCAGGCCAGCACGCCGGTTCCGGCAGCGACGGCGGTCAGGACGTACCGCAGCCGCAACCAAGCCCACCCGCTGAGTCCAAGGAGGCCGACTGGCCCGATCACCGTTCCCAGCGAGCACGCACCGCGCACGAAGATCGTCAGGTTCGGCACACCGGTCACATCGCCCGCGATCGCGGTGGCCTCCGGCGCTCTGAGAGCCAACGACACACCGAACAAGGTCAGCATCGTCCCGAGATACGCCTTGCCCCGTGCGTCGCGGTGCCGGGCGAACACGATCATCGTCCGGACGCCTTCCGCCGCGACCAGCACTCCCGTCGCGAGCGCGACCAATCCAAGCGGGTCACGCATGCGCGTCGCGCAGGTCCGTCGCCGCCGCGAACGTCTTGCCCAGCGCCACCGCTGCACAGTTCTCGCGACCGCGGTCCCTCCTGAGGGCGTGGGCGTCGATTCGCTCGGCCAGTTGATGGGCGAACTCCTCCGCCATCAGCTCGTCGACCTCGCGGCAGCGAGGGTCCGCGCGCGGCAGGCACGGCCCAGCGGCATCCCCGTCTTCCAGGAGGATGTGCCCGAGTTCGTGGAAGTGGATGTGCCTGGCATGTCCCCGTTCGATATCGCGGATCACGACGATGTAGTCCGCGCTCTCGGTTCTGATGAGCATGCCGGTCGGCATGGCTCCGCTCAGATCGCCGCGCATCAACCGGATCGGCTTGTCCCGGAGCCGGTTCAACCGGCCGACCAAACCGTTCATGCTGAACGGCCGCGGAACCGGAATCTCCCCGACGAGTCTCGCGATGTCGGCGACCATGCTCGGTTCCAGCCTGGACTCTTCCGCTCGCTTCGCGCGCATTTCCCACCCTTGTGAATTCGGCCCGTCCGGCCAAGCCGGACAACTCCAGGGCCGCATGTGCCTGCCCCGGCGAGGCTTGGGCGGGTGCCTGCTCCTGGCCGCCGACCCAAGCCTCGCGCTTCTGTGCGGTGCCAGGCGGTCAGTCCCGGCTGCGGCATGCCTACCAGGGAATCTGCCGACTCACGCCAGTGATCTGCGTCGACTCACGCAGGGGTGTTCCGGGCGATATTCACTCAGTTGGCCTAGCTCGAACAGAATCCCCCGTTCAGCGAGACAGCGTCACATGGATCGTGTTAGCTGAGAACGTGTCGAGGCAGAACATGTCGTACCAGAAGACTTTCGAGTCGGCGGTCGAGATGCTCCGAGGACGGTGGATGATCGTGGTGCTCGCCGCGCTCTCCACCGAGGACCAGCTCCAGTACCGCGAAATCCGCGACCGGGTGAACGAAGGCGAAGTGCGGCCCGGAAATGGCGATGACATCAGCCCGCTCTCAGACCAAAGCCTCACCAAGACGCTCAAACGAGCGCAAGATCACGGACTTGTGCGCCTGCACGCCGACGAAGGCCACTTCAAGCCGACCTGGTACGAACTGACCCGGAAAGGCGCGGAAGCGTTGCGCGCTGTCCGCCCGTTGATCGAGTGGATGCATCGGTACGAGACAGCACCGAACCAGTGACCGGCAGCGTCAGGTCAGCGAGCTTGCCGGGTGTAGCCCGCGTTGATCCGGTCGCGGCCCTGGCCTTTCGCGAAGAACAGCCGGTTGTCCGCCGAGAGCAGTAGTTCACTTAGATCGACCTCGTCGCCGCCGTACCCGTTGTCACACGCCACGCCGACCGTGACGCGAACGGGAACCGCCGACGAACTGCTTCCCTCGCTGGGGACTATCTCCAGTGCCGCGACGGCACAGCGGATGCGCTCGGCGACCTCAGTCGCCCCGCCGAGATTGACATCGGACAGGAAGATTACGAATTCCTCGCCGCCGAAGCGGCCCACAAGATCCGTCCGACGAGTCTCGCTGGTGATCACCTGTGCGACCGCACGGAGTACGTCGTCGCCGAAGAGGTGACCGTGGGTGTCGTTGATGCGTTTGAAGAAATCCAAGTCCAGCATCAGCACCGCGGTCGGCACATGGTGCCGTCGCGCCTTCCGCAGACCCGCTTCGGCCAGGCACCGCCACGTCTCCATGTTGAGCAGACCGGTCTTGCGGTCAGTACTGGCAGCGATCTCGAGGTGCTTCACTGAATCGCTGCGGTGCAGCACGTAAACCAACGGCAGCAGGAAGAGGGCGAGCCACGGCCGCAGCTCGACGAATACCGCGGTGACCGCCCCGAGGAACAGGGTCACGATCTCCAGCGCGTTGGCGCTCCAGCCGCCGACGATCCCGGCGATCGAACGCTGCTTCTCCGCAGTCGCGATCGCCGCACCGACTGCCAACGTATTGACCAGCCAAAACGTTGCGATCGCAGCGAGGAGCACCAAGGCGCTCACGTCGCTCGGCGCGCTCAGCACGTTCCCGGACGACACGCCCCGGACCACGCCGTACGACACACACGCCGAGATGATCATCGCGCTGGTGTTGAACACCGCCCGATACGGGGCGATCCCGCTGGTCCACCTGGACGCGCGCCACCAGAGATGCAGGTAGAGCACCGCGGCAGCCATCGACCCCGCGACCGGGCCGGACACCAACGTGACCGCCAGAATCGCAACCGAACTCATGTTGACGTGCGGAGTGTCGGTCAACTGCCGGCGCTGCCGTTCGAGACGCCAGGTCAGCTCTGCGCTGAAAAGCCCTCCCACGGTGATCAGCACCGACCGGCCGAGATCCGCGAACACCGGCGGTTCGATCCACAGCCACCAGAGCACCAGCATGGCAGCCAGAAGATCGACAAGCACGACGGTCGCGAACACCGAGCGTGGAGCGTCTCTCAGCCTCGCTGTCCGATCAGACCTCCGCCTCCGCGCAGCTGCTCCCGACGCGTCTGGCTCCGCTGCCCCTTTACCCGCCATACTGACCCCTGTGTGTCGCCGACCGGGTCGGCGCCGCCTCTTCGTGCACGGCCCGGTCGGCCAGGCGGTCCTGGTCCTGGGGGGAGGTGCCGAACGTGCGCGGCAAGGAATGGTGATCACGCTTTCGACCTGCTGAGATCGGCTCGCTCCTGGTTGCTCCCCGGGAGCGAGCCACCCACCACCCGGAACCGACGATCAGCGCCAACACCGCTGCACTCGCACCGGCCGCGGCTGTCGTCCGAAATGGTCCGATGCGGTCCGCGACGGCACCGCCGGCCACGATCATGAGGCCTTGCGAGCAGTACATGGCCGTTCCCATCCGGCCCATCACGCCGCCGAGTCTTCGATTCGGCACGACGTTGACCACCAGCGCCTGCGCCTTGATCACATACACCTCAGCAACCGCGCCGGTCATCGCCCACAGCACCAGCGTCACGGCAAGATTCGGCTTCGCCGCGCAGGCGAGCAGCGGCACCCCGGCCAGCACTGCCAACGCGACGACCGTCGACACCTTGGTCGGCAGGGCCACCAGCGTCGAAACCCAAGCACCGATCGCACTGCCGATCGGATCCGCGGCCATCAGCAATCCGATCCCGAGCGCCCCAACGCCGACCTCGCGCCCGTACGGCGCGGCCAAGCCCTCGGGAACGATGTACAGGCCGAGCAGCAGCACCAGTCCGAACAACGCGACAACGACGCCGCGACTGCCGTAAGGAATGCGGTCACTCGGCTCTGAGATTTCCGGCTGCTCTGACGTACGCGCGGCGGGTCGCCGCTGCACGCCGCACAGCACGAAAACTGTGCTGATCACGAACGTGCCAGCGTTGAGTCCCATCGCGACATGCGGATCAAGCCACGCGAGCAGCAGCCCTCCCCCTGCGAATCCCCCGAGTTGCGCAACCTGCGTCGTGAACTGTCGCAGCGCGAGCCCTGCCTCGTAGCGTTCGCCGCGGCCCAGGACTTCCGGCAGCAATGACATCTGCGCGGCTTTGAACGGTCCCGCAGCGAAACTCAGGAGCCCGACGCAGCTCCACAACGCAGGCAACGGCAATCCGGGCACCGCCATCGCCCCCGCGAGCAGGGCGCGTACCCCGTCCGTCGCAGCCATGACACTGCGCCGGGGAAGCCTGTCCGCCAAACCAGACAACAGCATTCCGCCCAGCAAGCTGGGCACGAGGGTCAAGCCGTATGTCAGTGCAGTGAGGAAGGCGGACGAAGTCTGGGCATATACGACCAGAGCAAGCGCGACTCGCGCGAGTTGGTCGCCGATGACGGAACTCAGCTCGGCAAGCCACAGCGCCCGGAATTCGCTGTTTCGCAATGGTTCGGCGAAGCCGGGCTTGCTTCCTGCAGACATTCATCCCCCGCGGTGGTCGTGCGTCACCGGGACCGGGTCGGCACCGCCGACCACAGTTATCCGGACGTTCGGACGGACCAGGCGTCCTCAGCCAGGCCCCGCGGAAACTGTCATAGGTCGCGGTCGCGACGCCTGCTTCCGTGCAGGTGGCGACGCGAATCCATGAGCCTTCGGCGCACGACGACGAGATTCATACGGCCTCCCCTGCCGATATGACTTCTTGAAGGCGACTCCACCCATCGCCTCCAAGTGGATCAACGTATACCGCTGAGTGCGCAAGTGTATGCAGAACGCAACACTTCACTCGGATGGCTGAGTGCTTTGTTCGCATTCCCGGCCGCCGCGCAAAGCCGACCTCGCCACCCCTAAAACGACTTCAATCAGAGCCGATTTTGAGACCGGTCGCCCGGGAGGCGGCGCCCTCCCCGACAACCGCCTCCCGGACCGGACCGCGGCATCCACTGAGGGGGCAATACAAGGAGGGAGCCGCCGACCGGAAGGTGCTGCTGCAGCCGCTCCGGTCCGGGCTGCCAGCTGATCACCTTCTGCCTCCACCTTGCCCAGACGCCTCCTTCTTGTCAACAGATGAATTCATTTTGCTTCCACCTCCAGAGTTGGCCACCGCGAAGTCAACGAGGTTCCGTCGTGCCGAGACGGCCCCCAGCCACCCAAGCATCCGCGCGGCGACGTGCAAGCCCGGATGAGGCGCGTTACCGCACCGTCGCTGTCCGCGGGCTTGCACGCGCGCGACGCGCGGCTGCTGCGAGGTGCGGGTCCGTCCTCCGACACGAAGGAACCTGGCATGCATCGAAACGAGACCAGCGCAAAGACGTCTCCCATCGCTTACAGCCGCAGCACCCAGACGCGTTCCGAGGCTTCTCCGGCCGAGCGAGTTCTTGTGTGCTGCGCCTACACCGACGCGGCCGAGCAGAAGCGTCTCGCCGAGGGCGAACCGCAAAACTCGCTGACGTTCGTCAAGTCGGCCGACGATCTCAAACTGTTGCGAGACAACGGCCATGCACAGTTCGACGCCGTGATCCTCAATCAGGTATTCGAACCCGATTGGGCCGAGCCCGTGCTCATGGCGTGGTCCTTGCTCGCCGACAACGGGACCCTGCTGGCTGTCGTGCCACAGGATTGGGGCCGAACTGAAAGCCAGCATGCGCGTGCCGCCCAGGAGGTGGTCAGCCAGTTCGGCCGGGTCCGCCGCTCTTCTCGCCGCGCTCGCCGGGCCGGAATTCCCGCCGACTGTTCCATCCTGGCTTGCTCAAAGCGAGGCCGGCGAACCGATGCCTGGTGGCAGCGTGTACTGCGGCGTGCGCGATGAACCGCCGACCGTCGCTCAGCGAACGGGAAACTCAGATGCTCGCGCACGTCGCCCGCGGACTGTCCAACCGTCGGATCGCGCAGATCGAATACGTCACTGCAGAGACAGTGAAGACCCACCTGTACAACACATTTCGCAAGCTGCGGGCAGCCAACCGAGCGCACGCGGTCGCGATTGCGTACCACGTCGGCATTTTCGGGACCGACACCTCGTTCGGTCCTGCGATAGAGCCGTCACCGCTCACCCCCGCCCGGCCAACTCGCTGATCACGGCCGGACGAGCGTACGCTCGACAGTGGACGTTCGTCCGGCCCTCCTCGCTTGATTCTGAGGAGGGCCAATGACTTTGCTGCGTCAGAACCGTGAGCTGAAGCGGCTGGGGATTTGGAACTGGTTGCTGCCAGCGTTCGCCGGAACGCTTCCCGATGGACGCAACTACAACACCTGTCCGTCCGCCGGAGTGTGTGCGAGCGCATGCTACGCCCGCAACGGAACCTACCGATTCCCGACTGTGCTGCGGCGGCACCAAGAAAACCTCCGGTACGTCCTCGACGATCTTCCCGGATGGACTGCCGAGATGACGTCCGAGCTGGCGCATCCCAAGTTTGCCGACAGCTGGGTGAGAATCCACGATTCCGGCGACTTCTTCTCTCACGACTACCTGTCAGCCTGGCTGCGCGTCATCACCAGCACGCCAGCTACCCGCTTTTACGCCTACACCAAGGAAGTATCCGCGTTCCGGACCCTCGTTGAACCAGACCCGCCGCGCAACTTCTGGTGGGTCTACTCCTACGGCGGAAGGCAAGACGACCAGCTCGACCCGTCGGCAGACCGTGTCGCGGACGTGTTCCCGGACACCGACGCGATTGCCGAAGCCGGCTGGCATTCGCAAGACGAGTCGGACTTGCTCGCAGTCCTGGGACCGACACCGGTCGGCATTCCCGCCAACAACATCGCACGCTACAAGGCTCTCCAAGCAGGTCGCCGGTGGAGTCGCTGGCAGACCGCGGTCAACGCCGCTCGCCGCGACCGGATCGAACGAGCCTCACGAATCAAGAGGAAACCCTTCGATGAATCCTGACCACCCTCCCGTTCCCGCGTGGCTGTCCGGTCGACCGCTCGCCGGCGGACTGGTCGTGCCTTGGATAACGCCGAAACTGCCGGACGGCCGTTACGTGTTCGGCAGCATTGAGCAGACTTACGCCGAGCACGCCCTCGTGCACCGACTGTGCGGCGTGTGCGGGCACAGGCTCGCACCCCATCCCATCGTCCTTCTCCTTCGAGCGTCCGATCTTCCGCGGCAATGCACGAGCGAGCCCGGGTTGCACCCGCAGTGCTCGGCTTACACTGCCGTCGCCTGTCCTATGGTCAACGGAACGCTCGCGACCTACCGCACCACACCCGTGCCGGGCGTGCCTGTGACAGCCGGCTCTTCGGCTCGCCGCGGTGCTCGCGCCGAACGGTGGTTCTCGGTGTGGCTAAACGATTACCACGTGGTGGTCGACCACGGGCACCTGGCAGCCTCCTACCGCGGCGAGCACCCGCTGCGGATCCGCCCGATCACACGGCCGCCGCGGTGACGGTCTGCCGCACGCCCCGCCCCTTCCGTGCCCGCGTGTCCTTCTTCCGCGCGGGCACGGAAGGAGCGAACTTCTTGCTACCCAACACCTTGACGCATCCCCAAGCTGCCACGCGCCGCGGCAGACCTACTGGACAGGAGCATCCCCGATGAGCCCGCACCACGACGACCCGATCGGTCCGGATCTCGCGGCCGCCCGGCGCTGATCGGCCTGACGTGCCGCCGTGCCAGCTGGCACCGCTCAAGGTGCGCTTCGCTGAACGTAATCTCATCGTGCGTCTCCTGCCCCCGCAGGTGGTGCGGGGCGTACAGCAGCGCGAACAGCAACGGGTCGAGTTGCGTCAGCGCTCGCCTGCCCCGCGGGCCCAGCAACAATTTTCGATCGTGTTTGCTCAGGTAGGAGGCCAGATCGAACACTCGACGCACACCCCCCGCGCGCCGATTCCCTGCCAAAGCTCGGTCTCAAGCTCGCTCAACTTTCGTGAACAGAGAAAAGAGCAAGGCACTCATGTCCGCGTATATCGCGGTGGTGACGTTCGTCCTCGCGCTGGTGGACAACCCCGTCGTCGGGCTGATCTTCAGCGTCGTGGCCAACCTGATAGTCGCGTTCCTCCCCTACCCGAAAGAGGAGTAGTCGCCCCTCACGCCGTCATGCTTGCCGAGCCACTTGCCGAAGTGCTTGCGGTGAAGCCGAGCCGCTGCGCCGTGCACCTGATTCGCGGGTACGTCCTCGTCGAGCAGCGCGGCGACCAACGCGCGGTACGGAGTGGGGGCGACTGCCCACCGAGCCAGCCCTTCGCCGAGCCAGTACGCCTGCAAGCGAGGGGGCATCGTTCCGGCCATGCGGACCCCTCCCACGCCGCGAGACGACGGCATCCCGTCCTTCGAACCGAGACGATCCCGATACTCTTCGGTCGTAACGGTTATCACACCGCAAGGGATGTCCAAGCATGAACAAACGGTGGTGGTGGGTCATCGGGACCCTTGGCGTCGTGGTGGCGGCGTGCATTGGAGCCCTGGTCAGAATTGGGTCGGACCAAGGCGTCAAGCCTGATTGGTATTCGGCATGGGCATCAGCCGCGAGCGCCTTCATCGCCGCAGCAGCACTCGTCGCCGCTGCGCTCGCAGCGAAGGCCACCATCGAAACCAACCGAACCCAAACGTTGCAACTGGCGAGGCTNGAGGCTGGAAGAAGCCCAGCTCAGTGAACGCGCCTCGAAGTTCGCGGTATGGCGAGCCAAGTTCGCCACCCCTGATGAAATAACCTATCGGACTTTCTTCCACAACGCTGGCCCGCTGCCTATCTACAATGTTATCATTCACTACTTTGTCAACGGGCATGAGTACACTTCGAAGGCTAACACACTTCCGCCTACCCAGAGCCCCGATGTTTTAGACGTACCGGATCGCAACCTCAGGCACTTTATCCGCAGATTGTCAGATCAGGAAAACGAATTACCAAAACTGCAACCACAGCCTGAAATCAATGCCATACCTGACGTCAATGAGCGCGCTCAAGCAATGGCAAATCGGCTTCTAATGGTGCGAGGCGCGACAGAGGCCGAGGCTACCTACAGGAGAAATGCGCGAATCGAGGTTGGTGTCAGCTTCTCCGACGGCGAACACACTTGGTACCGATCCCCAACTGGACGGCTTGAGCGCACGTCATGACAGGCACTTCACGCGACAGTGAGCCGTGATCAACTCGGTAAATGCTGGCCGTAACAGTTGTAGCTTCGCAGGGGACTTCTCGGCATGAGCAACCGAACGATGTTCGCCGCGTTCATCTTTAGCATAGCCTTCATCGTGCTGGTCGATGTGGGCATTGCCACCCGGCGTGACGCCAACTGGTGGGCGGCATGGGGCAGTTGGGTCGGCGGAGTCGGTTCCATCGCGGCGGCGGCAGCAGCACTCTGGATCGCGCAGCAGGGCTGGACCCGCACGCAACGAGAGACCCAGGAACGAGAAGCTTCCAAGTTCGCTGTGTGGGTCACCACGGACGGGTCTGAGATGCCGGTGGTGATGGCCGTCAACACCACAGCTTTGCCCGTGTACGACGTCGAGATCCGGACGCGCGTCGGGGACTTCAGCCACACATTCCTGACTGGCACGGTTTCGCCGACCTTCAACAACGGAATGACGATACCGTCAGCCAGTCGAAGTCTAGGAGACTCGGTCCGAATCAATGTCTACCAGAGAATAGGGCAAGACGCCTATTACGAGCACGACGAGGATGGCGAGGAGGTCATCACCAGAGCAGCCGTCTCAGAATCAATCGAAGTCATTCGAAAGATCGAGCTGAGCGTCACCTTTCGTCAGGGAAAGCAGAGGTGGAGAGCAGAGCACGACGGCTCGTTGATCCGGCTGTGATCGATCTGGCGCCGGCTCCAGAGCCGCGCGGAGCGAGCGGTACGGGGTCGGTGTCGTCGCCCATCGCGCGAGTCCCTTGCCAAGCCAGTATTCGCGGAACTGTTCGGGGAAGAGGCCCTTCACTCGGGATCGCCTCCCGCCGGGCCACTCCGCCGGATTCACGAGCGGCAGCACCTCGAAGTTGGCTAACGAACTCGCCCGCACCGGTACAACCGTCATCAGCGGCGGCAGCTTCGGGATAGACGAAGCCGCACACTGCGGTGCCCTGGCTGCCGGCGGCACCACAGTTGCCGTGCTTGCCACCGGCGTCGACCAGAACTACCCGCTGTCCCACGCGCGGCTCTTCCAGACCGTGATCGACGAGGGCGGACTACTGGTCAGCGAATACCCCATCGGCACTCGCCCGGCGCGCATCCGGTTTCACGCACGCTGCCGGCTGCTGGCAGCCCTTGCGCCGGCAACGGTGATCGTCGAAGCCGGGCAGCGCAGCGGCGCACTTACCGTCGCCCGTGCCGCCCGTGAACTCGGCCGCCTCGTCTACGGGGTTCCCGGTCCGATTCACTCTGCCGCGTCCGCGGGAGTGAACGAACTGCTCCGCACGCGAGCCGCCGAAGTGGCCACCTCTGCCGGACACATCACCGTTCAGAAGGCTGACAACGGTCGTCTTTAGCGCTCGTCCTTGTGGCAGGTCGTGGTGAAGATCCCGTCCACTGCCGAAAAGCCGGGGCTCCCAAAGGAAATGAGGAGCCAGGACAGCGGTCATCGGGTGTTGCGCCGACGCGTCGCCAGCAGACGTAGGCCGCACCAACGGTAGCGAGGGTGGTGCGCGGCGGGCACCTGTCGACCGGCCACTGGTCGGCGAACAAGCCCGCCGCACACCGCCCTCGCTCTTCGGGGCGCGGCCCACGCCCGTGGACCGCCGGCACCGCCGGCCCACGCCCCCTGCCGTCGTTGGTCGGACAGCGACGAGTGAAGGGTGGCTCGTGCCCGAGGAGTCACGATTGGCTACCACAACCCAAGACGAGGACGTCTGCATCCATTGTGCTACTGAAGTAATTCCCGGCTGCACGCGTACCAACGTCGACGACGAACTCGTCTGTGACGATTGCGCGCCACTGCACTATCTCCAATGCGACAACTGCGCGCACATCTTCCGCACGCTGCTGACCGTCGAGGACGGCAGCGAGTCGCTGTGCGACGACTGCGCTGCGGAAGACGGATACCACGAGTGCCTTGACTGCACGTACCTCGTCCGCGGCCGCTTCCGGTGTACCGACTGCGCCAACCGGCTGCTGGGGTCATGGGAAGACCACGTCTACAGCTCAGACTACAAGCCGTATCCCCGATTCCACGGCTCCGGCCCGCTGTTCCTCGGGATGGAACTGGAGATCAACACCCCAGACCGCGACACGCAGCTTTGCCAACTCTGCGAAGACCGGCTCGGAGGTTTGGCTTATCTGAAAGAGGACGGCTCGATCACGGTCGGGTTCGAGCTGGTGACGCACCCGATGTCGCTTGCCTGGGCGCAGGACAACTTTCCCTGGACGCTGCTGGACGAGCTGGCGGCCCGCGGCTGTCACACAACCGACGACGTCGGGCTCCACATCCACGTCAGCCGGGAGGCGTTCGACGGTCGCAGCCACGTGTTCCGGTGGATGAAGTTCATCTACCGCAATGCCGCCGAGGTGCAGCAGCTCGCGCGCCGATGTGATTCGAGCTGGGCACAGTTCTCCCCGGATGAACGCGCGGGAATCAAAGACATCTGCAAGGGCGACCACAACCGGCCTCGCTACTCGGCGATCAACGTGCAGAACGACGACACATTCGAACTGCGCATGTTCGCCAGCAGCATCAAGCCCCAGGAGGTGCAGGCCGCGCTCGCGTTCGCCGATGCCAGTGTCCGCTACGCCCATCAGCTGACGCTCAGGGCCATCGTCCGCAACGACGGCTGGTCCTGGGACGCGTTCCTCGCCTGGGCCGCAGAACGGCCGGAGTACGACGCCCTTCTGCGCGAATGCGAGGTGCTCGCATGTGCATGCTGACCTACCTTCCAGCCGGAGTTCAGCCGGACGCGGCGGCCTTGGCCAACGGTGCCGAACTGAACCCGCACGGCCACGGCTACGCGGTCGTCACCGCACAAGGCATCATCGTCGGCAAGTCCTTCGACTTCGCGGAATCGCTGGAGACGTTCACCCGCCTCCGGCAGGAGCACTCCGGCGGACCGGCGTTGTTCCACAGCCGATTCCGCACGCATGGGAAGACCTCAGAGGCGAACATCCACCCCTTCAAGGTCAACCTCAACTCCAGCACCGTGTTGGCACACAACGGTATTCTTCCGGCGAGCGTCCAGCCCACCCGCCGCCAGAAGAAATCTGACACCCGGATCTTCGCCGAAGACTGCCTGGGCAAGTCGATCTCGGACCAGTTCGACGATGACGCCACGCGCTTCGTTCTCGAACGCTGGCTCGGTCCATGGAACAAGGTCGTTGTTCTCACCGTAGACCCTCGCCACTCCAAGCAATCCTATCTGTTCAACGAGAAAGCTGGCATCTGGGACGAAGGGGCCTGGTACTCCAACTCCGACTTCCAGCCTCCCGTTCCGGTGGCCCGAGGCGCGTTCAACGGAGTGTGTATCGCGTGCGACAGCATGGACTCGGCTGATCTCAGAGGGATCTGCGTAGTCTGCGGCAGCTGCGTCGAGTGCGCGTCGCTTCCCGGTTGCTGCGCACGCTGGTGCCCTCGCATCTGGGCACTCCCTCTGTGCGAAGAGTGCGAACTTCCGGCCGACGAATGCGAATGTCCCGCGAATGCAGACAAAACGGTGCGGCTCGCGCTGCCAACCTCGGCACCTGTATCCGCGGTAGCCAGCTCGCCGACGCGACTGTCCCGACGGGACAACGCACGCTAGCGCAGCGCGCCGGGCGCAGGCCAGATCGCTGATCCCCGCGCCAACCGGGTGGAACCCCACCACGTCGTCGCGTCCGAAAAGGACCTTCGGGCGGAGTTCCGCCCGGTTGGGCGAAGGCGATCCACCCACGCCCCTCGGCTGCGCTCTAGCACGTGCGTCCCGCCCGGGACACCCGCGCCGTCCGCGGAGGCGGCGCACAATCCCTTTGCAAGGAGCATGAATGAGCACCACCACCGACCACTCCGTTGAACCCGATCACACAGACGCCGTCGAGGAGACCGTGCCACTGCAGCGCTCGATCCTCGGCCCCGCCGACGAAGAGGAATTGGCGGCGTGGGAATCCCAGTGGGGAAACGAAGTCGACACCGTAGTGCACGCCGACCCGAACGAGATCGTGCTGGAGGACAACGTCCGGTCGCTTCAAGTGAAGACTCGGGCCGCGACGGTGCGCAACTACCAGCAGTCCGGCGTCACCACCGCCGCGAACGGATACCGGTCGATGGACGGCACGATCGTCGTCAGGTCCGGGCAGCGGCGCGTCCTGCACGCACGCAAAGCAGGCACGACCGTGCCGGTCTGGATGCACCTGCCCCCGCAGGGCGACGACCAGACTCGTGAGATCGACCGGGTCTTGGAGCAGCTCGACGAGAACGACCACCGCGAGCCGCTCACACACCAGGAAAATACCCAGGCCTACCAGTACCTTATCGATCTCGGAGTGTCGCCGACCAGGCTCGCGCGTCGACGCGGTCAGCAGCGCAAGGTTGTGCAGGAAACTCTCGCCGTGGGAGCCAGCGAGCTGGCGACCAAGGCCGGCGACCGCTACGGACTGACCCTCCCGCAGCTTGCTGAGATCGCGTGGTTCGACGAGCAAGGCATGACCGAGCAGGCGAAGGAACTGATCGTCACGGCCAACCAGCGGCCGCGTAACTTCGAGATGCTGGCGCAGAAGTTCCGCAACGACCTGCGGGAAGCCGAGATCCGCCAGGAACTCGTCGACGCCGTGACCGCCGAATTCGACGCCGCCGACATCACAGTGCTGGCCGAAGACAGCGACGAAGCCGAAGCCGCCCTGCCCTTGATCGACCTACGCCCCGGAGCGGACTCGCCCCGCGGAACCGAACTCATGGCCGATGACCACGCGTCCTGCCCGGGTCGCTGCGTACGGGTGGGACGCCGGTATCTGCGAGACGACGAGGAGGACCCGCACGGCATCGGCTACGTCATGGTCGCTCGCCATGCGTGCCACAACTTCCGCGCCCACGGGCATGCGCTCCGATGGGCACCGGACAACCGCGCCGACGCCCCTGCCGAGAACGATGACCGTGACGCCGAAGTGCAGTGGAATCGCGCGCAGTGGCGGTGGGTCCGGGACAACAACAAGCTGTGGGACGGTGCCAAACCCAAGCGGCTGGATTGGCTGAAGTCCTTCGCCGTGCGTCGCCAGGTCCCGACGGGCCTGCAGAACTGGATGGCGATCCAGAAGGTGAACGGGGACAAGCCTCTGGTCCGTGCGATGGAACGCGGGCACACCCTGGCGCGTGCTCTCCTCGGCGAGGAAGATCTCGCCGCCTACGCCGGGCGGCTGAGCGCCAAGCAGGCAACCGTGTTCGACGCGTTCCTGACCCTCGCCGCGCACGAAGAAGCGCTGCAGCGCGACCGCAGCCCTTGGCGTGCGCCGACACACCTGCAGCAGCAGTACCTGCAGACGATCCAGGACTTCGGCCACACGCTGTCCGACATCGAGCTGAAGGTTTTGACACCGGAGGACGAGGCCGAGGCCGTCACTCGGCTTCTCGAGGAACAGAACAGCAGCGAGGTGGGCGTCGAAGACGACCCGGACGAGGCACTCACGTCCGCCGACGACCAGACGACCGACCACGACTGACCTCGCCGAGCAGCGCGGCGACGGATGCCCCATTCGCATCCGTCGCCGCGCTCCGCGGCCATGCTTCCCCGCACGATGGGAGCCGACCATGCACCCTTCCCGAATTTGCTTGGCACTGCCCAGCCGACCGGACCTGCCCTTCCCCGCGGTCGAAGGCCCCCATCGGCTCCTGGCCGCTGCGCTCTGGTGCGCAGCGCGAGGCTGGGCGGTGTTCCCGCTCAAGGCCGGACGCAAGATCCCGGCGGTCGAAGGCTGGCAGCAGTGGGCCACCTGGGACCCCGCCGCCATCATCGACTGGTGGCGCAGTCATCCCGCCGACAATGTCGGCATCGCCTGCGGCCCCTCCGATCTCCTTGTCCTCGACCTCGACGCGCCGCGCACCGCCGGCGATCGAGAACTCCTGCACGGGCGCGATGTACTGGCAAATCTCGCGTACCAGGCCGGTCAGCCCGACCCGGCGGGCACGTTCACGGTCAGCACCCCCGGTGATGAAGAGAGCGAGCACCGGTACTTCCGGCAACCGCCCGGCCAAAGTCTTCGCAGCTCGGTCGGAACGTCGCGGCGAGGGTTGGGGTGCCTCGTCGACACTCGCGGCAACGGCGGCCTCGTCGTTGCGCCCGGCTCGGTCCTCGATCGCCGCGGACAGCTACAGGCCTACACGGTACTCCGCGATCTTCCGGCAGCACCGCTCCCGCAGTGGCTCGCCGACAGGTTGACGCCGCCGCCACCTCCGCCCATCGCTGTGGGAGCCGTTCCCCCGGCGGCGGATCCGCGAGTCGCCGCATACGTCAAGGCCGCAATAGCCGGGGAAAGCCGGCGAGTGCGCGAAGCGGTGGTAGGCGGACGGCACGAAGCTGTGCTGGCTGCCGCGAGGTCGCTCGGCCAGCTCGCGGCCAACGATTGGATCAGCGACGCCGCCATCACCGAGCAACTCGTCGACGCAGCACGTCGGCACCTCGGCGTTGACGACTTCGACTGGGCCGAATTGACCACCACGATCAGAGACGGCATCGCCTACGGCCGCCGGTGGCGACGCCAGATCCGCCCGCGCTGACGGCCCGTCGCGCCGTTCCCCGCCCCGTAGATCCCAGCACACCCGCCCGGGCCCGGCTGTCTTTGCGTCGTTCGTCGCGCCGCGCGGGAGCCGGGCCCGGACGAGCGCGCTCGAGCGACCTCGTCCGGCGATCGCCGCCGGAACGGGCCGGAATACCTCACGAACAGCTAAGGACAGCAATGGATTCTTCCAACGCCACTGGACGGTTTCTCTCGTCCGTCCCGGCAGTCCTCGGATTCTATCCAGAAGAATCACTCATCATCATGTACTTGAAGCCAGCAGACGGCGGACGCCACCTTGTGGGACTCACGATGAGGCTGGACCTCCCCGTGTTCGCCGCCGCACCGGAAGAATCGAGCGCGCAGACGGCTGCGCCGCTCCGTACGCAGGATTCCGGCGACGTAATGATCTGTGTGGCCTCCGATCGCACCGAACCCTTGCAGGACAACGAACTTCCCTTCCGCCACGAAATCGACATCCTGACCGCCGCGATCACCTCGGCTGGGCACAACGTCCGGGGCATCTATTTTCTCCCGAAATTCACGGAGGGTGCTCGGTGGCACTGTTACTGCGGCAGGCCGGGCTGCGGAGGAATCCTGCCCGATCCGCGGGCTTCGATGGGCGCCGTCTCAGCGGCTGCGAGTGGATACACCGTCCAACCGTCTCGCCAGTCGGTGCAGCAGCTGTTCACTCGTGCGTCTGCGGCCGATCTCGAGACCGTTGGCGGCGCGACACGACGAGCGTTGGAACGACGCGAGGACGCCCCGTTGCCGTTTGCCGATCGGCTCGCCGCTTTCGATGCAGCCGTCGCGGCCGCCGGAGAAGGACAGCTGCCTGCCGACCACAACAGGGTCGCGGATCTGATCGCTTGCTTCGCTTCGCCTCTGTTCCGTGACGCGTGCGTTCTGCCCCCGAGTGACCCGCGGCCAGAACTGCAACGGCTCAACCTGCTGCTCCACCTCAATCGCCTTGCGCCTCCGGAACTCCGTCGGCAGATCGGCACCGCATTGGCGGTCGGATACTGCTTGCTTGGGGACTACCTGCACGCATCGATGGCTTGCGCGTCCGTCCAACCCCGAACCGCGATCGCAGAACTTGTCCGGACACTTGTCGGCAGCGGAGTCGACCCGAACGCTCTGGACGACCGATTCACCAGCTATTTCCGCTCCGCGCGCGACAGTGCCGCCCAGGTCCATACCGTCGGCGCACCAACTGACCGACGACCGTCTCTTCATCGCCTCGTGCAGGACAAGGTTCGGCAGGTCGCCTCGGAGCACGAGCGCCAGGACGATCGAGCGCTCCGAACACGTCTCGAACGAATCGACCGGGCAGTCGAACGTGCCGCGTTCGGGCTTCCCGAACACGACGAGGACGTCGCCGAACTCGTCGCCAGCATGACCGCGCCGCCGGTATGCATCGCGGCGCTGGTCTCGCCGGCGAGCGGAACCGTCGACGCCGACAGGGTCGCGCTATTCCGTCTCCTGCAGACAGTCGCTCCGCCCGACTACGCGGCCAACGTCGCCGGAGCTATCGCTGTGGCCGAACTGACCACAGGCGACCTCGTCCGTGCACGGGCCGCGGCGAGGTCCGTCGACCCGCTATCGCTTCTCTCTGAAGCTGTCCTCCACGGGACGCTGACTTCGCCCGCGAAGGTCGTCGGCGACCTGATTGCCGACATCGCCTTGGCAGAACGTCATCGACTCGAGTGCGCAGCACAAGCCTAAGTCCTGAATCCCGGCGGGCACGGCCGATCCGCTGCCGTGCCCGCCCTTCATTACCTCGCAAAGGAAGTCCCATGTCAGATCCCGAGACCTCGAACCTCGACGCCGCCGGCCAGTTCCTCGCGAATATCCCGGCTATTGTCGGGTTCTACCCCGACGAGGCAGTCATCCTGCTCCATGTCCGTCCTGGCGACGACGGCCTCGACCGCGTAGGAGTGACGATGCGGCTCNNNNGGCAAGACGGTGGCAGGCCCGCTCCGGACTCAACCCGCCGGAACTGTGATCGCAGTCGTGGTGTCCCACCTGGACGATGCCGATGCCGAACTGCCCTTGCGCGCGGAAATCGACGCCCTCGCCTCCGCGATCACCGAAGCTGGCCATCGGGTCAGGGCAGTCTTCTTCGTCCCGGAGTTCCGCGAGGGTTCCTGGTGGCGCAGCTACTACGACAGGTCAGGCACCGCAGGAATCATGCCCGACCCGACCGCGTCGCTGGTCGCGCTCGCCTCCGCGGATTCCGGGGTCACCATCCAGCCGAGCCGTCAGGCGATCGAAGACCTGTTCCGCCTTGCATCGACCGATGAGCAGGAACGAATCGCGCGTGCGACACGGATTGCAGCCGCACGGGAACAGGAAACCCCCGAGCCGCTCGCGAAACGGATCGAAGCCTTCGACGCTGCAGTCGCCGCCGCCATCGACGGCGAGTTGCCCAGCTCCGACGAAGAGATCGCGAACCTCATCGCCAGCTTCTCGTCGCCGCTGTTCCGCGATGCCTGCGTCCTTCCTGCACACGGCCGACACCCCGAGCGCCAGCGCGTCCAACTGCTGCTGCACCTCTACCGGTTGGCCCCGTTACCGGAACGTCGCGAGATCTCAGCCGTATTGGCCGTCGGGTATTACCTGCTCGGCGAATACCTGTACGCGGAAATCGCCACACGGCAGGTCACCATTCCCACCTTGCACGCGGCCATAGTCGCCAGGAATGTCCAGCGGGCAATCAACCCCTACGCCCACCGCGGCTCCTTCGCTGAGTACTTCCGCTCCACGCGCTCCGCTGTTGAAAGGACGCGGACGGTCGGTAGCGAATCCGAACGTCATCCCCGCCTGCTGACGCTCGTGGACGAAGCAAAGCGGCAAATCCGGGCTGAACGCGACCACGGTGACCGCCGGGCGCTCAATGATCGAGTCAACCGGGTCGACGCTGTGGTCAAAGCATGGTCAGCCGGCTGGCGTGCTCAATCCGACGAGGAACTCGCCGCTCTCGTTGCCGCGGTGGCTTCGGCGCCAGTAGGTCTAGCGGTCCTGGTCCCTCCGGCCGGGCTCGCCACGGAAGGCAGCCGGGCCATGCTCTTCCGCTACCTGTTGGAGGTCAGTCCGCTCGACTACGCGAGCGACGTCGCCGCCGCGCTCGCCTTCGCCGAGTACGCCCAAGGCAACTTCGAGGCGGGACGAGCGGCCACATTGGCGATCGACCCGCCGTCGCCGTTGTCCGAGAAAATGCGGGCGCGCGCGTTGGATCCCTCTGGCGGAGATCTCACAGTCATCATTGCGAACCTGGCACGTACCGAACGTCGCAATTTACTGCACGGGGCCGCCGACTGACTCCGGTAGCGGCCGTACAACCAGCGCTGAGGTCGATGTGCGGATGCGGTGGTTAGCGCACGCACCTCCGCCCGAACCACCGCATCTGCGATGCCAATCAGCGACCAGTCCCGACTGCGGCGTTGGTGCCGGAAGCAATCCGGTGCGAGCGGGACTACGCTCAGGCCATGAGTGTGAAGTCTCATCCTGCGGAGATGGAGCGTGTCACAGCCGACTCAGTGCGTGCCGTCCTCGCTGCTCGAGGAGTCGCTCATGGCCGCGTATCCGAGCAGCGTCCCGGAGTGGTCCGCATCGAATTCCGTGCCGTGCCGCGAGCCGCGCGGCGAGTCCGCCGACAGGCCATCCTGGACTCGCTGGAATCCCGTCGGCACGAGGAATTGTGGTTGGTTCGCCCGGCTGGCACGACGTACCGGTGGCGACGGTGGGTCACCTGGGTGACCGTGCGGGACCCCGGGTTGGACTGGATCGACCCAGCCACAGGTCTCGACTTCATCACCGTGCTCGCACAGAACAAGCGTGCCGCCGGTTGACCGCAAGGTTCAATTCGTGCCCCTAACTCCGAGACCACCATCGGACGCCAGCAGGCCCTCGGACGAGTTCACCAGGACGTCGGTCGTCTACCTCAACCACCCTGACCTGCGGCACGTTCGTCCACGACCAGGCGGACTACTACTTCCACGCGGCGAACGAACTCTGCCGAATCGCTCTGTCCACCACGGAATCAACGGCTGCGCTGCGAAGGTTCGCAGCAGGAGAAGCCTCCGCCGCATGACCTGACTTGGCTCAAATTAGTGCGCACCGCGGTCGTGGATGCGGGTGAGGGCATCGCGGAGGTCGTCGGGTAGCGGGTCGACGGCGGTGAGGGTGGCCGCTTAGTGCGCAGATTTTCGCCGTTCACACGACGAAACCGCAGCTCAACAGCCAGCACCCTACCCAAGATCAGCGATCTTGAGCCAAAGTCAGGTAAGGTGCCGGAATGGTCATGCGGGTGGCGGTTCCCGTGCTGCCGTGCCGAGATGTGCAGGCAGCGCGGTCGTACTTCACGGACGCGCTCGGATTCGACACCATATTCACCTGGGAGACCCCACCTAGCTACGCGGCCGTGATCCGCGACACCGCCGAGTTCCACCTGTACGCCGAAAGCAGCGTCGGCCCGGCCAGGGTGACGGTTGTCGTCGACGACGTCGATTCCTGCCACGACGAGCTGCGCGCCCGCGGCGCCGACATCGTCGAGCCACTGGCTGACCGGCCCTACGGGATGCGCGACTTCAACGTACGGACACCCGATGGGCACTTGTTGATCTTTAGTCAGCCGCTTACCGAGTACGGGTGACCATCAGCGGACCAGCCGGAAGAATGACCGGACCTCGTCGACGAACAACGCCGGCTGCTCGAACGCCGCGAAGTGGCCGCCCTTGCCGGGCTCGTTCCAGTACCGGATGTTCGGGAACCGGCGCTCCGCCCACCGCCGAGACGGGCGCTGCAGCTCCTTGGGGAAGACCGACAGCCGGTGGGTACGGTCACCGGCGCGCCGGCCGACCCGGAGATCCATTCGTTGACCTGCCGGAGGCTTTCCCAGTACAGCCGGGCGGATGAGGCACCGGTGCCGGGCAGCCAGTAGAGCATCAGGTTGTCGAGCAGCTCATTCCGGGTAATAACCCGATGCAGGTCGCCACCGGAGTCGGTCCACGACCAGAACTTCTCGACGATCCAGGCGCAGAGGGCGGCCGGCGAGTCGACCAGCCCGTAGCCGACCGTCTGCGGCCGGGTCGACTGCTGCGCCGAGTATCCGGAGCCCCATTCGTCCGCCTCCCGCAGTGTCGCGAGCGCCGCCCGCTCGGCACCGGTGAGGTCGTCCAACGTGGCCGGATCGGGCGGTGCGAGCGGCGGCATGAGATGGATGCCGGCGACCCGATCGGGTTGCCGTTGACCGATGCTCGTGGCGATGCTGGTGCCCGAGTCGCTGCCCTGGGCGCCGAACCGCCGGTAGCTGAGCCGGGCCATCAGCTCGCACCACGCGTCGGATATCCGCTCGATCCCCCACCCCGGCGCGACCGGCTTGTCGCTGAAGCCGTAACCGGGAAGCGATTGGCAGACCCCTAGAACCGGCCGCTTAGTGCGCAGATTTTCGCCGTTCACACGACGAAACCGCANCGCAGCTCAACAGCCAGCACCCTACCCAAGATCAGCGATCTTGAGCCAAGTCAGGTCAACGGCTGCGCTGCGAAGGTTCGCAGCAGGAGAAGCCTCCGCCGCATGACTCCCGGCCGCCGCGTTTCTCACCGAAGCTGCGCGGCGGGCCGGGTTCCATCGCGTTCGGCCGATGGCCGACAAGTAACGCATCGCGCTGCTCATCCTCAGCCGTCACGCGAAACCGCCTGCCCGGTGACGGACGTCGACGTGCCGCTGCCGCGACGCCGTCACCGGCCAGTCCTCCGGTGACAGACGGGGGCGGAGCGCAAACAGCCCAGCACACCCCGGCCGGGGCTGTGAACACCGCGAAGCCTCGGCTTGTCCGTCCGGGTGAACCGGCCCTCCGGAAGCCGAGCCCGGCACGTTCCGCACAGCCGGTTCGCGCCGGACGGACGAGCCGATCCGCGGCGTACTGCCCCGGCTGGGGAGCGCTCCCGGCAGATCGCGTTCCACACCACCGACCCTCACAGGAGGACACGATGGCCGGCGACACCGTCATCACCATCATCGGCAACCTCACGTCCGACCCCGAGCTGCGGTTCACCCCGAACGGCACGCCCGTCGCGAACTTCACCATCGCGTCGACGCCTCGCACATTCAACCGGTCCACCAGCCAGTTCGAGGACGGCGACGCCCTGTTCATGCGCTGCACGATGTGGAAGGAGAAGGGCGAGAACGTCGCGGAGTCGTTGAAGCGCGGCATGCGGGTGATCGCCCAGGGCCGGCTGCGCCAGCGGACGTACGAGACTCGCGACGGAGAGTCGCGGACCGTCGTCGAGTTGACCGTCGACGAGATCGGCCCCTCGCTCAGCTACGCCACCGCGAAGGTCACCAAGACCTCGCGCAAGGCCGCCGCTGACCCGTGGGCCGCCGCGCCGGCCGCCGAAGGCGAACTCGTAGGTGCCGGTGCCAGCACGGACTCCGAAGCCCCGCCGTTCTGATCTTTCCCGGAACGAACCCGGTGGGTGGAGCGGCGCTGCCGCTCCACCCACCGGGCTGTCTTCGGCTCTCAAGGAGGACCACCATGCGGTCGCAACGCGCCCGCACCCCTCGCGACGCGACACGCAGTTCCGGTCAGGTGCGAAATCCTGCCCACCGTGAGACAGCCCCGGGACAGCGATCCCCCGCCGACCGACACCGACAGACCCGAAATCGACCTCGACAAATCTCCCCCCAACCGGGGCGGTTTTCCGATCTACGCTCGGATGATGGCTCGAATCGCCGCTGGCATTTCCGCGCGAAGAATGATCGACGCCGCCTTCTACGGTGTTCTCCTCGTCACGGCGGTCTTCGGTGCCATCGCCCTGATCGCAGCCCCTGCAGCAGTCGACCTCATCCGGCTACCGGTGTACGCAGCCCTCGGCGCAGCCGCTGGCTGGGCCGACTCGCGACGCACAAGGCACCCGATCTTCCCGCGGATCACGCGCCATAGGCGCGCAGCGGTCATCTTAGGCGCGGGCATCGTGCCGTGCGTCCTTTCCATCGCGAAATTCCAAGATCTCGGTTGGGACCAGCCAGCACTCGGGTCCACGCTGTTCCTCGGCGGAAGCTTGTCGATCGCTTGGCACGTTGCAGCCCGTCGGCGAGCGGCACGCCGGAGAGCGCACTCCCCGGCCGAGCAACGCGAGGCTCAGCCGGTTCAGACTCGGTGACCACGCCGGTAGTTGGTGGGGTGGTGCGAGCGCTACGCGCTCCCACCACCCCACTGCCTGTGTCGTTCGCCTTCGAGCACCGCATCTGGCCCCTGCTGCTCGGCAGCGGTAACCGTTTCCGCTTCCGGAACGCGTGCAGTCGCCGACTCTGCCGCCGACGTTTCGTGCACCGTGCTGTCAGCCACTGACCCTGCGCTCGACGCTTGCGGGTTCAGTCGCCTTGCCGCAGCCGCCAGCCTGCGCGCTTCGCCGACACTGACGCCTAGCAGAGCGGCGGTCTCCGGCATCCCGGTGCCCACTTCCCGGACCGCCCGGACCGACTCCCCCATCACCGCCCTCAGCTCGCCGGTCTCCTCGTCCAGCACCGCCTTCAGCGCGCGACGCTCGGCATCCGCCGCTTCGATGGCCTTCGCTCGCGAGCGATCGAGGTCCGCCAAGTCGCGCTCCAGTCGGGCAGTGATTCGTTCGCACCGTTCCTCGTGCCGCCGCTTTGCCGCCGCGATGGCTTCAGCCGCTTCCGCGAACGGTGCCAGTGCGTCGTCGACCCGCTGTTCGTCTCGCCGGGCGCGTTCAAGTTTCTCAGCGTGTGCTTGCCGTAGGGCTTTCAGCCGAGCTACCTCGGCACTCGACCGGCGCCGACGGCGGATGGGCCGCTCTTCGTCTTGCGGCATGATTGCCTCCCTGCGCAGGGAGGGCTGCGGTCGCCAGTTTAGTCGCGTCGCAGCAAGTGCGGGATGGGGCCGGGGCGCACGGCCCCGACCCCACCGGACCGGCGGCGCACGGCACAAGGCCGACATCGCCGGAGCGACGGCTCGCCAAAGCAACGACGCCGGGTGCCGCGGCGTGCCCACGGGACAGAAAACCCATCACGTCGCGGCATGACCAGCATAGCCAGGGCCGGCCCGGAACGTTTGTGCAGGCCAGACACGGTGGCCGGCGATTGCGGATCGGTCCCGTCCGCGGTGGAGAGGTGGCCCCGAAATTGTATCGGCCGCTGCCCCAAATACAAGGGCACCCCACTATTCTTTTGACAAAAAGCGCGTCAAAACAATAGCGAGGCCCCACCCTTGCATTCGGGTCCCCTTACGGCCTCGGTCAGGCATTAGGGGCAGGCCGAGGGCCTGCCCCGGGCGGCTTCGGGGCCACCTCTCCACCGCTCTGCACCTGGTCACCTTTACCGCAGGTCAGAGCATCCTAAATAGTCCATTTTTCTGGCTTTGCATTATTGAGAATAGCAGCCAACACCATTAATATGGTAATTACCGGTTGACCGGGGCGCCAAACCCGATCCGCCGGAAACCCACACATAACAGAAATGGATTATCGACATGACCAGCACTGATCGACGGCACCGTTACACCCTTGACGACGTAGTGAACGCACTCAGCGCGACACCTCCGCGCACCGCATCGGCGCTCATCGCGCTCCGGTGGATGTTCGAGCATCTTTCAGACGCTCCGCAGGCCGTACTCATGACCTGCGCACACCTGCTCAACTCCACCGACCCGACCGACCCGGACACCCTCGCGCGCGTCCGCAAAATCTACGAACACCTCACGGACCTCACGCCGGACGCGCAACGCGCATTCACGGCGTGCGTGCACACCACCGAATCCCGCGCGTCGCTCGCCGGGCACCCGAACGACGTAACGGCGCTCCTGGTCGACCCGTCGCACAACCGCAGCATTGCGCGTCAGTCGCTGCGCTGGCTCGCCGCACGCGCCAAAGGACACGAGCGCGAAGCGCTCCGCGCTTGCATCACGTTGCTGGAAAACCCGTCCGCCGACCACCCGACCGTGACCGACGCAATCCGCAGCGGCCACAAGGCATGGCCCTCGATCGACCAAGCCCACCGCACCCTGCTCACGACCTGTGTTTACGCCAGTCGCCAGCGTGCGAATGCGATTCGCGCCAAGCGCGCGGCGGAAGAAACACAGCGCGAGGCCGAGTCCGGAGATATCCACCGGTGCGGGCATTGCGACGGGAACCTCAGCATGGCACCCGACATGACGTACTGCTCCGAGTTCTGCCGCCGGGAAGTCGAATCGCACACGATCCCGCAACCAGTCGCTACGGTTGCACCCCGGCGAGTCCCGCAGCCGATCCCGCGCCCAGCCTCCGCGCCGCGCGAACCGTTCGAGGTTCGCGCACGCCGCTCACGGGTCGAGTACGAACCGCAAACCAGCTACGACGAGAACCACCGCGAGATTGAGCCCGCCATCCCGCAGACCGGGTGCGCTCGCAAGGACGACCGTGTTTCCGAACAGTACGAGGACCAACGCGGCGAGGTGTTCGACGATCGCGACGACCGCTACGAAGTCACCCCGGAGGAGCGCGGCAGCCTCGAGAAGTTCTATGACAACCTTTGGCGACTCCCTCTCGCAGACGGAGCGCTGTGCATCGCGTGCAACCTTGAGCGGACCCCCGCCGAACACCGCGCCGAACCGATCGGAAGGTGCGCGTACTGCTCCGAGCTCGACCGCCCGCCGCTGCGCGCCGTGTCGCAGCACCGGGAGTTGATCGCGGCGTAGCCGCACAGCCGCCCAACCGAAGCGGCCGCCGGTCTCACGACCGGCGGCCGCTTTCGCGTGTCTGGGCCGGATTCTCGGCTAACCGATAGGCGTTCCGCACCAGTCCTGCTCACCAGCACGCGCCGCCACCCAGCCGTGCCATCGCGCACCCCGCCACGTCCTCACTCGCACGCCGCACCACCGCCGCCCCGCTCACCACCGCGCCCCCGCCCCGCGCCGCCCCGCACGGCCCACCGCACACACAGGACATCTTGCAGATCCTCTGAGTCAGGTGGGCGTCCGTGATTTTGCCGCGTACGCTCGACCTCAGTGATCGGCTCGCGGAAGCTGAGCCCTGGTGATCATGAGTACCTCACCAACGCGGTCGCATGCCACGACCGAAGGCTCGACCCCGGCGAGCTGTTGAGTGACTACTACCTCTCCCACGGTTACCCGGCAGGCGAATGGTTCGGCGCCGGTGCGCAGATTTTCGGGCTCACCGGCGAGGTCAAACCCGCCCAGATGAAGGCGCTCTTCGGCGAAGGCCGTCATCCCAACGCCGACGCGATCGAGAACGAAATGATCGCCGACGGCAAGACCGCAGCCGAAGCCCTCGGCGCCACAAGACTCGGCCGCGGTTTTCCCGTCTACAGCGGACTCGACCTCATGCGTGTCCACACCGCGCATGCGTACAAGGACTACAACCGCGAGCACGGCCGCCCCGTCGGCGCACCGATCGACGCCGCGACGCGACACGAGATCCGTCGGAAAGTCCAAGAACAGGTCTATCGCGAAACGACCGGGGCCGATGGCCCGGTCGACCCGGAAGCGCTGCAGACGTGGCTCGCGGAGGAGCAACGCAAGCTCCGGAAAGCGGTATCCGGCTACGAGATGGTGTTCGCACCCGACAAATCCGTGTCGGTCGCGTGGGCACTGGCACCTCCGGAGGAACGCGAACTGATCGCGAACCTTGTCCGGCAAGCGATGCGGGACACCCTGACCTACGTCCAACAGAACCTCGCCTTCACCCGCGCAGGCAACCAGGGCCAGGCCCAGGTCGACGTCGACGGGATCACCGTGGCGGTCTTCGAACACTGGGACAGCCGCGCGGGAGACCCGCATCTCCACTTTCACGCCCTGATCTCCACCAAAGTCCGGCGGTCCGAAGACGGCAAGTGGACCGCGCTCGACGGACGCCCGATGCTCGCCGGAACAGTCACCGCATCGGAGTTTTTCGACACCCGAACTCGCGACCTGTTCCGCGAACACGGTGCACGGTGGACACAACGTCCCGCCAACGGAGTCGATCACAACCGCAAGATCTGGCAACTGGCCGCCGTTCCGCTTCCGCTGATCACGGGCTTCTCTCAACGGACCCGCCAGTTCGAGGCCGCTCGCGCGCGCCGGATCGTCGAATTCCGCGAACTCAACGGACGCGAACCACGGCCGAAGGAAATCTTCGCTATCGACCGTGCCGCCAAGCTGGACGGCCGCCCCGGCAAACCACCTCCGAAGTCGCTGGCCGAACACACCGACGACTGGCAAGATTTCGCCCACGACCTCGTAGGACAAGAGGCGATCAACAAGCTCGGCCGAGGAATCTTCGTCCGCGGGCGTGCACCGGCTGCCGCAACGTCCGAGCACGATCTCGACGGGTTGGCCGAAGCCGTTGTCGTAGCGGTCAGCGCGAAATACGCGCACTTCACCCGCTGGCACCTCGAAGCACAAGCACACCGGCAGACCGCACGTCTCACGGTGCCCGCCGACGACCGGGCCAAATTGATCGATCGCGTCGTAGACCGCGCGATCTCGTCACCGACCACCCTCGCGTTGGAAGGCGCGACCCTCGTAGCCGAAGCGCCATTCCTGCGGCGCCGCACAGGAGAGTCGGTGTTCCACGAACACCACTCCACGCGCTACACCACCACCCAAACGCTTGCGGAGGAAGGCGATTTTGTCGCCTGGGCCAAGCGCGGCGGCGGCTACCGCGTTCCGGACCGCGCCGTGCGCAAAGCACTCCGCGCCTCGAAACTCAACGAGGGCCAACAGCGGATGGTCACCGAATTCGCTGGCTCGGGCAAACGGCTCCAACTGGCACTCGCTCCCGCTGGTGCCGGGAAGACCGCCGCGATGAAAGTGCTGGCGGACCTGTGGCGGTCTCGAGGGCGACAGGTCTACGCGTTCGGTCCCTCCGCGCGGGCCGCACTCGGGCTAGGCGTATCGATCAGAGCCCGGCCGCACACACTGCACCAACTCCCCACCGCGCTCGAACACGGCGTCGCAGAAAGGAAATTCCCAATCGCCGAGGGCGACCTGGTCCTCGTCGACGAGGCCGCGATGGCTGGTACCCACACCCTGCACACCGTCGTCACCTACGCACTAAACCGCGGAGCCGACGTCCGTCTGATCGGCGACGACCGGCAACTCGCCGCCGTCGAAGCAGGCGGAGCGATCAGGCTCATCGCCCTCGATGTCGGCGCAGTCCGCTTCTCGAAAGTCGTCCGGTTCAAGGGCCACGACCGCAACGAACAAGCCGCCGCGTCGCTCATGATTCGCGTCGGAGACGAGAAGGGGATCGATTTCTACGCCAACAGCGGGCGTATCTCTTCCGGTTCGGTCGAAACCATGCGCAACGCAGCCCTGACCAACTGGCGGCGCGATCTGCGATCCGGAACCGATTCCCTGCTGATCGTGCCCACCAACGAAGACACCGTCGCACTCAATCTCGAAGCCCGCGCCATCCGCCTGCGCCGAAGCAGTGAACCCACCGGCCCCGAAGTCGACCTCCACGACGGCACTCAGGCCAGCACCGGCGACACGGTCGTCACACGGCACAACCGCCGCCGCCTGAGCCTCTTCGGCGGCGCAGACTTCGTCAAGAACGGCGACACCTGGCGCGTGGTCGCCGCCCACGAGGGCGGCCAGCTCACCGTCCGCCATGTCGAGCACGGTGCCCGGATCACGTTGCCCCGCAACTACGTTCGCCGTTACGTCGAACTCGCCTACGCCGCCACGGTCAACCGCGTCCAGGGCATGACCAGCTCCGGCACCGCCCACTCCCTCGTCCCGCCGACCATGACCCGAGAGCAACTCTACCCCGCGATCACCCGCGCACAACAAGAGAACTACCTCTACGTGGTCACCCATCACCACGTCATCGACCTGCACCAGAAGACGCCCGAGGTCGACCCCGACCCGGACAAGGCCGCCCGCAAAGTCCTTGTCGGCGTTCTCCAGCACACCAGCATCGAACCGTCCGCAACCGAGGTGTACCGCGACAACCTCAACCAGGTCGTCTCGCTCGCGACGCTCGTCGACCACTACAACTACGCCGCCACCTACCTCGACGAAGACACTTACCTGCACGCGCTTTCCCGATATGCCCCCGAAACCCTTGACACCAAAGCAGAAGCAGCACTCGTCCAGACTCTCCGCAACGCCAACGATCTCGGCTGGAGCCCCGAACAACTCCTCCCCCGGCTCACCGCCCGCTCACCCCTCACCGGGACCGACGACCCCGCCGCGGTCCTCGCCTCTCGCATTACGACCTTCCTCGCCACCAACACCACCGCACCACCCGCCGGACACCCCGACCCCCGCGACATCCGCCGATGGCGAGCAGCCTTCGACGCGATCGCACCCGACGCCGATGTGGAAGACCCGCGCTGGAACCGCGTCTGGCGCATCGCCACCGGGGCCATCGCACTCGGCCACGACGTCGAAGCCGCCGTCACCACGACCGCGCACCACCTTGCCGCCCGGCACGTTCTCGACGGCGGTGGTTCCCCCGACCCCATGCCCGACCACCGCTACGCCGCTGAAGCGCTGCTCCGCGAACTCGAAGCTCAGGAGGAGCGCGGCCAAGTCCACACCCGCACACTCCCCTGGCAATCCCGCCCCGACCTCGCCGCAGCCCGCACCCAACCCGGCCGCCGCGAATACCTCGCCGAGATGAACGACGCCATCCGCGACCGCCTCGAACACCTCCGAGCCGAAGCCATCCGCAACCCTCCAGCCTGGACAGCGCGCCTCGGTCCACGTCCCGACAACCCCATCACCGCGTGGGAATGGGACGAAATCGTCGGACTCACCGCCGCCTACCGCGAGACTTACCGGCTCGACACCGGTCCCGACAGCCCCCTCGGACCGCGCCCTGAGACCCACGGCGCACGCACCCACAGCTGGGACGAACTCAACCGCCGCTGGGCACGCTACGACGCTCCCACATCCCCCGCTAAGCCTTCTCCGGCAAGCCGACCTGCCACATTCACCGCCGACGACGTACTCGACCACCTCGACGCTGAACGCGAGGACCACTTCGAAACGCTCGACGTTCTGGTCCAGCGCTACGAAGAGCTCGCCCGCGCCGGAGACGAAGACCGCTACCTCGACCTGCTCGCCCGCTATGTCCCGGCCACCGTCAACAGCGGAGCCGAACAAGCGATCCTCAACGCCCTCGCCAACGCCCAGGACGACGGGTGGCAAGCAGAACGGCTGCTGCACGCAGTCACCCGCGGAAACGACTTCGCCTGGGCAGATGCTCCCGACCTTGCGCTCCTGGCCGCGCTCCGCAACTACCGCACCAGCCGACAACCACCGGCACGAACCGCCAACCCCACCGACGAGCAAACCGAACGCTGGAGGGAAATCGTCGCCCGGAACCTCCCGCACGCCAACGTAGCCGACCACCTCTGGAACAACGTCTGGCGTCACGCCGCGGCCGGGCCTCTCGCTTTCCTCGACCCCGACACAGCCCTCGACGCCGCCGTCCGCAAAGTTGCGCGCGACCGGCCACTCGACTCCGCCGCAGTGCCCCACCAAGTCGCACAAACGCTCGTCACCGAACTCGCACGCCGACACCGCCTGAACTCCAGTGGCCCAGCACTGCCGTGGCTTCCTACAGCCGACATCCCCACCCCAGGCGAACAAATAGACCGCATGCACCGCCTAGAACTCACCGCCGCCGAAATCCGAGACCGCGTCACTGCTCTCAAGCGCCAAGTCACGAACCATCCGCCGCCGTGGGCCACCTCCCTCGGACCGCGTCCAACCGACCCAGAACACGCAACCCAATGGGACGAAACCATCACGCTGGCGGCGGCCTACCGCGAAACATTCCACGTATCGGCATCCAACACAACAAGCCCACTTGGCCCGCCCCAGACCGGTGGGCGCGCCCGTGTGTGGAAGATGCTCACCACACAGTGGGAAGCCATCGCCGCACAATCCGTGCGGTCGAGCAGCATGAATGTCGGCGACACCTCCGAAGGCGGCACCAAGGGCACAGTCGACCGTGAATTCCACGCAGGCGTCGAGGCAGCCCGACTCCGCCACCGCGCCGCTCCGAAACAACACTCGACTCCCCCACCCGGCGGCCATCCCGACGCCGACGAGGAAGAACGTCTGTCCCATAGTGATCGCGCCAAACACACTTACTGACCCGCCCAGCGCGACGGCACCGCAGGTCAGAATAACAACACGGAAGAGTTCTGGGAGGATCCTGCGGGCTTCTGAGGCCGAGCAGGAGTAAATGAAACACATCGACGATGAGATAAACGTTGCAGGTCAAGAAGAGTCTTCTCCGCGCGAGCGGGGTGGTCCCGCAGGCCGGGAGTTCGTCGACTACACCGACGGGCTCTCCCCGCGCGAGTGGAGATGATCAGGCGGCGGGCACCGCGCCCTCGGCAACGTCCTGCTAGCCTGGCGTGCGTGCTGGCAGTGAAGAGTCAAGGGTTCAAGTCTCCTTAGCCCACCGAAGACTATTTTCTCACCCTTGACCTGGGGATTTGTACGCAGAGTGACTGTTTGCTCTTGATCTTAGTGAAGAGTCCTGCTGGTCAGCTGCCTTTTTCGGGTTCTAACTACCGTTAGGTGTCGTCCCTGTCGGGCTGGCGTTGTTCAGGTCAGGGTGTCTTCTGCCACGATTCGTGGTTAGTGATGCGTCCCTCAGCAAGGAAGAGCTGATCAAAGAAGAGCACCGTGAGTAGACGGCGCTCTCGGGCCACCGGTGCAGCCGTGCAGGTCGCGGAGACGACTTGGCTTAGGGTGCCGACATCGACAGTCCGAGGAACCATAACCACAGTTGGGCCGCAGGCAGCCCGGCCGCAGCCGCTCGGCAGCACCAGTGATGCAGGCGTTCGATGCCGTCGGTGCGCGCTGGCGCAGGCCGTCTTGCCGACCAGGTGTATCGAAGGCACGCCATTGCGCGATTCACTCGAAGCACTGAAGTCGCCTCATCTGGCGAGTGCCAGGATCTCCCTGATCTGTTCAGGACCCGCGACAGGCCGGGGGTTCCAAGGGACCCAAGGCGTCGTCATCGACCGCACCGCAATCTCGCCGTCTCCATCCGGGCTGACACCGAGCGCGCCGAGCGTGTCGGGCAGCTTCAGTGACCGGACGAGGCCGCGGACGACATCCGAAGCCTCACCCGCGCTGACGCCTGCTCGGCTCAGGAGTTCGTGTTGACGGGCGCGGTTCAGCTCGGCGTTCCACTCCAACACGGCCGGGAGCATCACACAGGACGTGTATCCGTGCGGCACCCCGTAGGACGCGCCCAGGACGTAGCCGATGCCGTGGCTGGCGCCCATTGGAATCCCAGAGGCCAAGGGGCACATGCCCATCCACGCGCCCAGCTGGCAGTTGAGCCTGGCCTCGACGTTGTCGGGATCGTTCGATACCGCGGCCAGTCCGTGCAGCAGCAGGCTGAACCCGCGGGCTGCCTGCGTGTCGGTGTAGTCGTTCGCTGAGAGGGCGCAGAAACCCTCGACCGCATGATCGACGGCCCGAAGCCCGGTGGAGAGGAACAGCCACTCCGGGGTGTGCCGGGTGATCGCGGGATCGAGAACGACGCTGTCCGGCGCGATCTCGGGCTGACGCCAGAGGGCTTTGCTGTGCGTGGCCTCGTCGGTCACGCCGGCGATGCCGGTGAACTCCGCGGCGGACAGCGTGGTGGGAACGCTGAGCTGCCTGACGGTGGGAAGCCGGGGAGCGGTGCCGCCTGGCTGATGCGCACCGGCGAGGTCTTCCACCGACGTGGCGCCGTTGGCCAGGCACATCCGTACTGCCTTCGCGGCGTCGACCAAGGTGCCGCCGCCGACCGTGACGATCGCGTCGACGTCGAGTTCCCTGGCCCGTGCTGTCAGCTGCATGACCGCGGTGCTGGGCGTGTGCTCGGGCACTCCGTCCACAACGGACACACACCGATCGCCCAGCGCGTTCGCGATGTCGGTGACGCAGGCGGTCGTCGTGTTGAGGGTACGGCTGGCCAGGATGAGCACCCGGCCAGCTCCCCACTGCTCAACTTGAGCAGGCACAGCGTCGGTCGCGGACTGGCCGAACACGACGTTTTCGATGCGGCTCAATGCCACGCGCCCGGAGGCGGACATGGAGGCTCCTTAGGCTGCGGGAGAAGAACTGTCAGTCGAAGACCTTCGCGCGTGCTTTGAGTTCTTCCAGCACGGTCGCGTCGTGGCCGTAGACCATCGTGCCTTCCTTTTCCCGGACGAGATGCGTCATCCAGTTCCGGCTCCGCCACCAGTCGGTGCGGTTGTAGCCCAGCAGCCACCCCGGGGAGACCGGGCCCTCGAACTGCTCGCGGATGTGGAAGAGGTCGCTGGCCAGGAAGAAGTGGCCGTGGTTCGGCAGTTCCACCTGCATGGTCATCAGGCCCGGGGTGTGGCCGGGCATGTGCCGCAGCGTCACGCCGGTGAACAGCTCGAGTTCGGTGGTGGAGATCGGCTGCCAGTTCAGGTCGAGATGGAGGTCGCCCGGGACGTACACGCCGCCGCCCTGCTTCGAGGCGACCGCGAACCACTGCTCGCGCATCTCCTGCTCGTGAACGTAGACCGGGATGTCCGTGCCGACGAACTTCTCGAGACCGCCGGCGTGGTCGAGGTGCAGGTGCCCCATGACGATCGCCTTGATGTCCTCGACGCCGTAGCCGGCCGCGGCCAGGGCGACGTCGAGGTGGTGGCTCTCGTCGTAGGTGGTCATCGGGAACGCGTCGACGGCCGGTGCGGGCCACTCCTCGGCGGCGTTCTGCGCACAGCCCGTCTCGAAGAGAATGGGGCCGACCTTCGGGTGCTCGATCACCGCCGCGATGACGGCCACCTCGCGCCGCGGAGAGGTCGGGTTCGGGTTCGACAACGTCGAACATCCGCTACCGCTGAGGAAAAACCCGTCGTCGATGGTCAGACGCCCCAGGTCGAGCAGCTGCATGGACATTCCGCGCATCAGATCCTCCTCGTCGAGACTGCGCTCGGTGTGACTGAGCTCATGAAACCACAGATGACTCACTAATCATAGACCGACTGGTCGAAATAACGCGCCGCCCATCAAATGCCAGGTCAAGGACGGTGCACTGTGGACTGAGTGCAGCTTCGGGCGCGGAGTTTCGCCCGGGGGTGGACAGTGCTCGCCGTCCACCCCGGGCGATGAGATCACGCCCCCTGGAGGACGGAGTGCCGCTTCAGGAAGTCGACGCAGATGTCCGTGAGGGCCTCGGGCTGCTCGAACATCGGGTAGTGGCCCATCCGCGGGCCGACCACGAACTCGGCGAGGCCGTCGCGGATCCCCTCGACCGTTGCCTGCAAGAGGTGGTCCGGGACGTAGTAGTCGGCCTCGCCCTTGAAGATCATGATCGGGCAGCTGATGTTGGCGAGGTGCTCGCGCACATCGTGATTCGCCCAGCACTCCAGGTCGGCCACCGCGATCTCCTGCGGGGCATAGCGGTGCATCCACCGCGTCTCGACGACCTTCTCGTCGCTTGTCGGGTAGTAGAGCGAGGAGATCGCCGCCCGTTCCATCTGGTCCCGCCAACCGGGGCAGGCGTGTGGGTCCTCGTAGATGCGGATGTCCGGAAAGGTCGGGGTGTGTGCCGCGCCTTCGAGTGCGAGCGCGGCCCGCATGCCGGCGGAGTGGTGGCAGGCGAGGTCCACGGTCATGTCCCCGCCGATCGAGGTGCCCAGCACGATCGGCTTCTCGTCGCCGCAGACGGTCTCGATGATCCGCCACACGAACTCGGCGTAGTCGTGCATGCGACGGAACGGTTCCCAGTTGACCGGGTAGGACTTGCCGTGGCCCGGCAGGTCCACGGCGATCACCCGGAATCCGTGGGCGGCCATGGCGGGCAGGAACTCGTAGTACTCGATCGAGCAGGCGCCGGCGGTGTGGATGCAGAAGACGGGCACGCCCTCGCCGCATTCCTCGTAGTAGACGCGGGTTCCGTCGACGGTGGCGTAGCGTCCGATGATCTCGTTCGTCATGGCGTCACTTCTCCTCGGGGACGTCGGCCAGGGATTCGACGAGCAGGCAGATTGCCTCGTGGATGCGGTTGGCTTCGAGGAGATCCCCGTCGATGGTGATGCGCCCGGTGGTCAGCAGAGCCCACGACTTGGTGCCGCCCATCAAGTCGCGCCAGGCGTCCTCCTGACCGGCGATCACGACCCGATACCCGAAGGCATTCGACATCGGGCGGTACTCCATCAGGTCGATGATCTGCCCGCGGTAGATCTTCAGTCAGAATCGCGTCTCGCCGAACGCGAGGACGAGGTTGAGGTCCGCCCACTCGGTCGCCTTGGCGAACAGATCGAGGTTGTTGCAATGCGCTCGAAGCTTCTGCGCGTAGTCCAGGCTCGGAAATGTCGGCATTGGCACTCCCTGTCAGGTTGTCGGTGAGCCGGCCCCGCCGGAAATCGGCGCGAGCGAGGTGATGCGGCCGAGACGTGTCTAACTGTCCCGCCGGCCGTGGTTGACGAACTTCCCAAAGTTCTTCTGTGCCCCAATTTCTACGCCGCCACGGGTGGCGTTCGACATGGCAGCTTCACACATTGCTCGTGGCGATCAGTGTGGAAATCGTCGACCGCGCGGATGTCGGATGTGCCCGGGACGACTCAGCGGGCCCCTGCGATGACCGGCTGACGAAGCGCGTGGATCCTGGCGGCTACCTGGACGCGGAAGAACGTGTCCGGTTGACGCCATTGCTCGCCGAGCAGCTTGTCGATCCGTTCCAGGCGCTGCAGCACGGTGTTGGGGTGCAGGTGCAGCGCTCGCGCGGTCTTCGTCGTGCTCGCGTGGCATTCGGCGAACGTGCTCACCGTCCGCACGAACTCCGAGCCGGTGCCGTGGTCACGGCGGACGAGCGGGCCGATCGTGGCCTCGACGAAGTCGTCGATGTCCGGTGTGTTCGGCTCGAACAGCCGGGCGTAGAGGCCGTAGGGCGCTGTTGTGGTGCCGCGGTCCGTGACCCCCAAGGCGGGAAGCAGCGACAGGCAGCGGCGAGCTTCGCGATACCGCGCTGGCACGTCGCGACTGGTAGCGGCGTGAGGCGCCTCGACGACGAGCACCTCGGAATTGAGACGGCTGCGCACGTGCTGCCAGATCCAGTGGACGTCGCCGTGTTCGGAAGCGTCCAACGCCATCACCACCGCCCCCGCGTGTTCGGCGACCAACCCGTGTTTTCGGAAGAGCGAAGCGGCGACGTGAAGGGCGTCGCCGCGCTTCGCCGGATCGACGTTGAGGACCAGCACCCGTTTCAGATCGTCGAGGTTCAGCCCCCGTGCGCGTGCGCGCATCCGAAGCTCGTCGAGTCCGCCGTCCTCGGAATCCACCAGCTCGCAGAGCAGTTCCCCGCGGACCCGTTCTTCGGCTTGGGCGAGCGCGTCCTGCTTGAGCCGCAAGAGCGCCATGATCCGGGCGGCGTCCTCGACGGTCTTCTGCTCGACGGGCCCGAGCGTCGATTTTCCCTCGGCTATCAGCAATCCGCCGAGGAAGGCGCCTCCGCTGACCACCGCGACGACGCCGGCGAACTGCCGGGACGCGATCGTCACGAAGCGCCCGGTTCTCCGGCTTTCGCCGAGAGCCACGGCGACCGAAGGCTGGCGCCGGCACTGGTCGTCCGGGTAGTCGACCTCGACGCCGCTGGGCGGGGCACCCTCGTCGTCGAGGGTGATGACCCGCCGCTGGACGGCTCGTTCGAGGGTCGCGGCGACCTCGGCCGCGTCCTCGCCACGCAACACGCAGTTCGTCAGCTCGGCGTAGGCCGTGTGGGCCCGTTCCATGGCGTGCACGTGGTCGCCCAGTTGCCGGCGGCTCGCCTCGGCTTCCTCGGCGAGGCTGCGAGCCTGGGCCAGCAGGCGGGCACCCTGCAGCATCGCCGCGGCGTGATCGGCCAAGGCGGTCAGCAGGGCGACTTGGTCGGCGTGGAACTCCCTCTCGTGCCGGACGGCGACGAACAGGGTTCCGATGACTTCCTCACCCGCTATGAGCGGTACTGCGAGAACCGAGATCACGCCCTCTGCGTCGAGGACCCGATCGGCTCCGGTGTCGTGCCGGAAGTCCTGGTCGTCGTGATAGCGCGGCGCGGAATGTGGCCGGCGTTGCGCAGCGACGAACCAGGCCAGCCCACGGTCCCGCTGTGTGCGGAGGCCTTCCAGCTCCAGCGATACCGTTCCCGTCGCGGTCTTGACGACGCTCTCGCCGCTGTCGGGCTCGATCTCGGTGAGCCAGGTCAGGTCCACGCCCAGCAGGTCGTGCGCCCGTTGGGTGAGGCGCCGCAACAGCGGGTCCAGCTCACGTTGCTCGGCCAGTTCCCGGCTGCTGGCGAACAGGGCGGCCAGCTCGTCACGGCGACGTTCGGCGCGGTGGAGGTGGGCCCGGATCCGCTGGACCCGGGTGGCGAGGGATCGCTCGACCGCGGGGTCGAGGCCCTCGTCGTCCAGGACACGCTGAACGTCGTCCGGGTCCGCGCCGGCATCGCCGTTGAGCAGATCGAGCAGCGCTTCGACGCCGGCCACGCTGAGACGCGCGGGCTCGGTCCACATGGAACCACCCTCTCCGCTCGGCGGCGCGAGGCGACTACATCCCGAGTTCGCGCTCGAAGCGTCCTTCTTCGAGCCGAGCCTTGATCGTGGTCAGGAACCGTCCCGCGTCGGCGCCGTCGACGAGGCGGTGGTCGTAGGTCAGCGCGAGGTACGCCATGGACCGGATCGCGATGGCCTCTTCGCTGTCCGCGCCGCTCACCACCACCGGGCGCTTCACGACCGCGCCGACGCCCAGGATCCCGGACTGCGGCTGGTTGATGATCGGGGTGTCGAACAGCGCGCCGTTGCTGCCGAGGTTCGTCACCGTGAAGGTGCCGCCGGACAGCTCGTCCGGCTTGACTTTCCCGGTGCGTGCCCGGGCGGCCAGGTCCGCGGTCGCCCGGGTCAGGCCGGCGAGGTTCAGCTCGCCCGCGTTGTGGATGACCGGCGACATCAGGCCGTTGTCCGTGTCCACCGCGACGGCGAGGTGCTCCTGCCCGAAGTAGGTGATCTCGCTGGTCTCTTCGTTGAGGTACGCGTTGACGTTCGGGTGCTGCTTGAGCGCTTCGATCGTCGCCTTGGCGAAGAACGGCAGGAACGTCAGCTTGACGCCTTCCCGTGCCAGGAAGTCCGCCTTGGCCCGCTGGCGCAACCGGGCGATCGCGGTGACGTCGACCTCGAACACCTGGGTCAGCTGAGCCGAGGTCTGCAGGGACTCGCGGGTGCGCTTGGCGATGACCTGTCGGATCCGGCTCGCCTTCTGCGCCGTGCCGCGCGGCGTCGCCTGGACGGGCGGCGGGCTCGCGGGGGCCGGAGTGCTCGGCGACGGCGCGACGGGAGCCAGTGTCGGCGGCGTATCGACGGCTTCCCCACGGTCCGGGCCGTCGATGGCGGCGAGCACGTCCTGCTTGCGGATCCGGCCGTCCACGCCGCTGCCGGTCAGCTTCGCCAGGTCGACGTCGTGTTCGGCGGCGAGCCTGCGGACCAGCGGTGTGGCTTGGCGCGGCGGCTTCCGGTCGTCCGCCGCGTCGGATGCCTGCGGAGCAGGGGCCGGAGCGGCTGGAGACGGCGCGGGCTTCGGCAGTTCAGGCGCCGGCGCGGCCGGTTCCGGGGCCTTCTGCTGCACCGGGTTCGGCTCGGGCTCCGCGGGCGCGGCGTCATCCGCCGAGCCCGACCCGTCATCGAGCACCGCGAGCTGGGCGCCCACCTCGACGGTTTCGTCCTCCTGGACGACGATGCGCTGCAGGGTGCCGGCGGCGGGTGAGGGGACCTCGGTGTCGACCTTGTCGGTCGAGATCTCGAGCAACGGCTCGTCGACCTCGACGGTGTCGCCCACCTGCTTGAGCCACCGGGTGACGGTGCCTTCGGTGACGCTCTCCCCGAGTTCGGGCAATGTGACCGAATAGGACATCGTTCGCTGACTCCTCAGGCTGTCCAGCCGCCGTCGACGGTGACGGTGCTTCCGGTGGTGTAGGCGGCGGCGTCCGAGGCCAGGTAGACCGCGGCACCGCCGAGCTCGGGCGGGCTCGCGACCCGGTTCTGCGGGATGTGGGCGAGGATCCGCTCGCCCCACTTGCTCGTGACCAGCCCTTCGGACAGGTCGGTGTGGAAGTAGCCGGGCGCGAGCACGTTCACCCGCACCCCTCGCGGCGCCCATTCGACTGCGAGGACGCGGCTGAGCGCCTCGACGCCGCCTTTGCTTGCGGCGTAGGCGGCGATCCGGTCGAATCCGGTCCGTGCGTGCACCGAGGACACTGTGATGATCGAACCGGAGCCCTGTTCGAGCATCCGCCGTCCGGCGGCCCGCGCGCAGTAGTAGGTACCGGAGAGGTTCACGTCCAGCACCTTCGCCCAGTCCGCGTCGGCGCTGTCCTCGCTGCGCCGGAACGACGGGCTGATGCCTGCCGCGGTCACGACGACGTCGAGTCGGCCGAAGCGTTCGGCGATCGCCTCCGCGCAGCTGTCGGCGAAGGCGGGCTCGGACACCGAGCCGGGCAGCACCATCGCCGAACCGAGGTCGGCCGCGAGCTTGTCGAGGTCCTCGCGGGTGCGGGAGGTGACGGCGAGCGTCGCCCCAGCCCCGGCGAGGGCTTCGGCGATGGCCCGGCCGAGGCCCTTGCCGGCACCGGTGACCCAGGCGACTTTCCCGGTGAGGTCGAATGCGGTCATGAGCGCAGGTTCCGTTTCAGGACTTTGCCGGACGGTGTCCGCGGCAGCACGTCGAGGAACACCAGGTCGGCGGGGACTTTGAACTTGGCGAGCCGGGCCCGGCAGAACTCGATCAGCGCGTCGCGATCGACCGCGGCGCCCGGACGCAGGACGACAAACGCCTGGGGTACTTCGCCCCAGCGCGGGTGGCCCATGCCGACCACGGCGGCCTCGACCACGTCGGGGTGCTCGTAGAGGACGCGCTCGACTTCCGGCGTGGCGATGTTCTCGCCGCCGGAGACGATCATGTCCTTCTTGCGGTCTTCGACGTAGAGGTAGCCGTCCTCGTCGACGCGGCCGATGTCGCCGGTGTGGAACCAGCCGTCGCGGAAGGCCTTGGCGGTGGCCTCGTCGTCGTGCCAGTACCCGGCGCTGACCTTCGGGCCGCGGAGGGTGATCTCGCCCAGTTCACCGGTCGGAACCGGAGTGCCGGCTTCGTCGACGATGCGGACTTCGAGGTGGACGACGGGGCGGCCGACGGAGCCGACCTTGGCCAGCATGTGGTCATAGTCGTTGAACGTGTCGCCGGAGACGGTTTCGGTGAGCCCGTAGGCATCGGCGAACCAGGCGTTCGGGAACGCCGCGCGGATCCGTTCGACCAGCGGAACGGGCATCTTCTCGCCGCCGCCGACGATGAACCGGATGGAGGAGGTGTCGCGCTCGGCGATATCCGGCAGCTGCAGGATCGCGTTCACCATCGCCGGGGCCAGCCAGATGTTCGTCGGGCGCTCGCGCTCGATGGTCGCCACGACCTCCTCCGCGTCGAACTTGCGGAGCACGATGAGCGACCCGCCGGCGTGCAGGGTCCCGATGCCGGGCAGGTCGAATCCGCCGACGTGGTAGAGCGGTCCGCACACGAGCGTCGTGTCGGCCGAGGTGATGCCGAACTCGACGATGTGCGCCAGGTTCTTCCACGCCAGGTTGCCGTGGGTGATCCGCACGCCTTTGGGGCGGGAGGTCGTGCCGGAGGTGTACATCAGCCGCTGCAGCTCTTCCGGTGCGACAGGCGCCGGCGCGACGGACTTCCCCTCGTTGGCCGCGAGCAGATCGGCGTAGCCGGTCCAGCCCTCGGCCGAGCCGTCGAGCAGCAGCCGGTGCTTCAGCGCCGGCAACGCGAGTTGCTCCACCGCGGGCCGGAATTCCGACTCCGACAGCAGCGCCACTGCGCCGGAGTGGTCGATGATGTAGCGCCACTCCTGCGGGGAGAGCCGGTAGTTCAGCGGCAGGAACGCCGCGCCGACGCGGTTGACCGCGAACGCGGTCTCGAGGAACTCCAGGTGGTTGTAGAGCAGGATGGCGACAACGTCGCCGCGGCCGACGCCGAGTTCGGTCAGGCCGGCGGCGACCGCGTCGACCCGGTCGAGCAGCTCGCGGTTGGTGAGCGTGCGGTCGCCCTGTCTGAGCACGATCCGGCCCGGGTCGCGGCCGGTGTTGTGGTCGAGGATCGTCGCGAAGTTCGACATCAGCGCTCCTCGGTGTGGAAGCTGTGCAGCTCGTCGCCGGCCGAACCCCAGTGGATGGTGCTGATCATGCCGCCGTCGGCGACCAGATCGGTGCCGGTGATGTAGCCGGCGTCAGGGCCGGCGAGGAAGGCCACGGCACGGGCGATGTCGTCGGGCTCGCCGATGCGTCCGAGCGGGGTGTTGGCCACGGTGGCCGCGTGGATGGCGTTGTTGGAGAGCGTGTCGCGGTTGAGTCCGCTGTGGACGACACCCGGGCTCACGGAGTTGATCCGGATGCCGTCCTTCGCCAGTTCCGCGGCCAGCTGGCGGGTCAGCGCGAGCACACCGCCCTTCGCGGCGGTGTAGGAGGAGAAGCCGTAGCCGGTGTGCCCGGCGATCGAGGCGATCTGGACGATGCTTCCCCCACCACCGGCTGCCATCAGCGGAATGACCTGCCGGAGCAGGATGAAGTAGCCGGTGAGGTTGACGTCGAGAACCCGGCGCCATTCCTCGACGCTCGACTCCAGCAGCGTCTTGCGCACGATGATGCCAGCCGCGTTGACGAGCACCTTCGGCGCGCCGAAGCGCTGGGCGGCCTCCCGCACCGCGTCGGCGACCTGGGTCTCGTCGGTGACGTCGACCCTGAACGCGGCGGCGGCGGGCAATTCGGCCGCTGTCTTGTCGGCGGCTTCGCCGTCGGCGTCGAGCAGGGCGAGGCCGAGTCCGGATTCCGCGAGCCGCTTGGCGCAGGCGCGGCCGATCCCGGAACCCGCGCCGGTGACGACCGCGCATCCCGCTGTATCCACTGCAGTTCTCCTGTTCTCCCGGGCCTCAGCCCATCGCGTAGCCACCGTTGACGTCCACGACCGTGCCGGTCATGTAGCTGGCCGCCGGCGAGGCGAGGAACGCCGCGACCCGGGCGATCTCCTCGGCCCGGGCCAGCCGTCCCAGTGGGTTGTAGTTCTCGGAATAGCCCTTGTCTCGGACCATCTCGGTGTCGACGACGCCCGGGGCGACGGCATTGGCGAGGACGCCGTTGCGGGCTTCGGTCTTGGCGAGCCACTTCACGACCGCGTGCACGGCCCCTTTGCTGGCCACGTAATGCGGCCCGGCCAGCACGCCCCCGACTTTGCCCGCGACCGAGCCGATGCACACTACGCGCGAGTCGTGGCCGCGCAGGAACGGCAGCGCGCTTTTGATGCACCACAGCGTTCCCTTGACGTTCACACCGAGCACGAAGTCCACTTCGGACTCGGGAAGGTCGTCGATCGCGACGGTGTCGCCGTAGACCGCGGCGCAGGTCACCAGCGTGTCGAGCCGCTGCTGCGGCCCGGCGGCCTCGGCTATCGCGGCGGCGATGCCCTCGCGGTCGGTGATGTCGGCCCGCAGACCGGCCGCACTGCCGCCGAGCTTGGTGATCTCGGCGACGGTGTCGGCCGGGTCGTGCAGGTCCAGCACCGTGACGTGGGCTCCGGCGAGGGCGAGTTCGACGGCGATCCGGCTGCCGATCCCGCGTGCGGCGCCGGTGACGACCGCACGCTGCCCGGCCAAGGAGGCCGGGCCGCGCGGGTCGAGCACTCCGGAGGTCACGTCGTCTTCTGCTTTTCCTCGTGCGCGGCCAGTCCCTCCATCAGCACCGGCACGCCGAGGGTGCAGGTGTGGATGCCGAGCACGCTCGTCAGCTCCAGCACCTCCATGATCTCCTCCTTGGTGGCGCCGTAGCCGAGCGCGTTGCGGATGTGCTGGCGCAGCCCCGGCTCGTAGAGGTGCGTGGTGGACGCGTCGATCGCGGTGTAGATCAGTTCCTTGATCTTCGGTTCGAGCACGCCCTTGCGCCACGGCACGGCCGAGAATTCGAGATAGGCGTTGAAGAACTCGGGGTCGAGGCTCAGCAACCCCTCCCAGAAAGGGTTCCAGTAGCCGCGTTCTTTGATGAACGCGTCGCGCAAAGCGTTCTGGCGGGCGACGTCTGTCCCGTTGTCGGACACCGGTTCCTCCTTACTTCGCGGCCAGCTCGGCACGGCGCCGGGCGGTCGCGCCCTCGTCGATCTTCAGGCCTTCCGGGTCTCCGTGAGGATCGCCGGTGATGACGACGCCGTAGTCGCGGTAGGCGCCCTCGATCGTCACGTACTCGTCGCGCACGTCCCGGCACACTCGTTCGGGACTGCGCTGCAGCGGCGATCCCCATCCGCCGCCTCCGTTGGTGAGGTAGCGGAACACCGCGTTCGGCTTGGTGTGCCAGACCGGGGTGCTGGCGAAGTAGAAGTACTCGCCGTCCGGGTCGACGGTCTTGGTCTGCGGGTCCAGCATTCCGGCGACCGGCGTCGATCCGGCGTAGACGTCGGGACCGGTGCCGATGAGGTCCTTGTCCCTCGGCACGTTCTTGTAGTCCGGGTCGAACACCCAGGTCGCGCCGAGCGCGCCTTCCCGCCCGCCGTACACGCCGACGCCGCTGGCGGACTTGGTGTGCAGCGGGCTGGACCAGTGCTCCGCGGCCGTGAGGTAGAGCGTGTCCTTGAGGACGGCCGCGCCGCCGCGGTTCTGCCCCGCGCCGGAACTGTCGGGCGCGTACTCCTTGCGCAGCACGACCGCGGGCAGTTCCGACTCGATGGCTTCGGTGGCCGGGTCGAGGTTGTTGGCCTGGTACACAACGGAGTAGCTGTCTGCGTCGCCGGCCTCGGTCGCGCCCCACGGGCCGTGCTCGCCGCCGCACTGAGCGGTGGTGACCCACGGCGTGCCGTCGGCGAGCACGCCGTTGGCGTTGTGGATGTTGAGCGAGCCGTAGTCGCCGCCGACCGCCTTGCGGCCCAGCGCCTTCTCCAGCGCGCGGAACACCGCCAGCAGCACCGGGCCGGTGCTCTCCCAGTACAGGAACACCGCGCCGTCCGGCGGGGTGGCGCTGATGAACGTGCCGGCGGGCAGCACGATGTCGACCGGCCGGTACGCCCCGGAGGTGAACGGGGTCGCCGGGTCGATGAGGAACTTCAGCGCGACGCCGACCGCGGTCTTGGTGTCGAGGATGCCCGCGTTGATGCTGGTGCGCGCCTGCGGCGAGGTGCCGCTGAAGTCGAGCTCCATCCGGTCGGCGGCCTTGGTGATCTTCAGCCGGATCCGGTATTCGATCGAGTCGTCGACGCCGTCGCAGTCGATGCCCTCCTCTGCCTCGTAGACCCCGTCGGGCAGTTCGGCCAGCGCCGTCTGCATCGACTCGGCCGACACGTCCGTGGCGTAGCGGATGGCGCCGAGGTAGGCGTCGACGCCGTAGCGCTCGACGCTTTCGGTGATCAGTTGCTCGCCGAGCAGGAGGTTCTGGTAGATCGTCTTGATGTCCGGCAGCAGCAGCGCGCAGAAGCGGGCGTTGTCGAAAATCAGGTTGAACGCCGACTTGACCGGCTTGTCGTCGCGGTAGAGCAGCGTCGGCGCGATCACGAGGCCGTTCTCGTAGACGTTGCGCTTCGTGCCGCTGAACCCGGCCGGCACGACGCCGCCCATGTCGAGCTGGTGGGCCCGCAGGTTCACGAACGAGATCAGCTTGCCCTCGTGGAAAACGGGCCGGATGAAGCACACGTCGTTGACGTGGTTGCCCGCGCGGTACGGGTCGTTGCAGATCACCACGTCACCCGGGTTCAGGTTCTCCGGGCCGTACTCCTCGATGGTGTTGCGCACGGCTTCGGACATGGTGCCGAGGAACATCGCGAGGCTGTTGCTCACCGAGGACATCGGGTAGTTCTGCTCCGGCGGACCGGAGATCGTGGCGGCGAAGTCGTACCAGTCGCGCAGGATGAGGGAGAACGCGTTGTTCAGCAGCCCCGTGCACATGCGCTGCACGATGTAGCGCATCCGGCTCGCCAGCACCGACGCGGTGAACCGGTCGGAGCCGTAGAGCTCGGCGAACTGCGCGTCGTCGAGGTCTTTCAGAGAGGTCATGGTTCACGCCTTCCGGATGCGCAGCTCGCCGTGGGCCCCGACGGTGGCGACCTGGCCGGGGACGAGGAATGTGGTGGACAGTGGTTCGCGGATCACCGCGGGACCGGGGATCCGGTCGCCGGCGCGCAGGTCGGTCCGCTGGTACTCGCCGGCGTCGAGGACCTCGTCGGTGAGGTAGCGGATCTGCAGAGTGCGGGTCGGGGCGGCGGACTCGCCGGCCGGCCGCTCGGGCAGCGTCGGGTACTCGACCTTGTCGGCCTTCACGACCGCCTGGACCCGGTAGGTGACGCCCTGCACGGGCAGCGCCTCGAACCTGTTTCCGGAGCGCTCGGCGTAGGCGTCGTGGAAGTTGGCGACCATCGTCGCGATCGCGTCGGCGTCGATCTCGCCGTCGGGAACGCCGACGAACGGCGTCTCCCAGGTCTGGCCGGCGAGGCGCCCGTCGAAGCTGCGGACGAAGGTGACGTTGCCGCGGTCCTTCTCCTGCAGCCGTTCGCGCAGCCGCTCCTCCATCGAGTGGTAGACCTTGTCGACCTGCTCGGCCGCCTCGGCCGTGAGCAGCGTGTAGGCGCTGCGGCTGTCGGCGTAGACGAGGTCGGAGCTGACCAGGCCGAGAGCGGAGAACAGACCGGGGTGGGGCGGGACGATGACCTCGGCCGCGTGCACCAGGTCGAGCACCGCGGGCAGCAGCATCGGGCCGGCCGCGCCGAAGGCGACGAGGCTGTAGTCGCGCGGGTCGACGCCGTGCTGGATGGCGATGTTGACGACGCCCTCGGCGATGTTGTTGATGCCGATGTTGAACGCGTAGCTGACCCGCTGGTCGAACGACAGCTTGGAGTCCAGCGCGTCGAACGCCTGCCGGGACAGGTCCGGGTCCAGCTTCATCCGGCCGCCGGCGAACCCGTCCGGGTCGATGACGCCCATCAGCAGGCAGGTGTCGGTGGTGGTGGGCTGGGTGCCGCCGAGGCCGTAGCAGGCCGGGCCGGGGTCGGCGCCGGCGCTGCCAGGGCCCACCTTCAGCTCGCCCGCGGCGTTGATCGTGACGAGGCTGCCGCCGCCGGCGCCGATGCTGGAGATCTCGTTCGAGAGCGCGTTCACGATCAGGTCGTGCTCGAGCTCGAACGTCGTGTTCACGAACGGCCGGCCTTCGGTGACCATGCTGATGTCGCAGGAGGTGCCGCCGACGTCGGCGCACAGCAGGTTTCCCGCGCCGATCAGATCGCCGAAGTGGGCGCTGGACACTGTTCCGGCCGCCGGGCCGGCGAACACGATGCGGAAGGGGTGTTCCATCGCCACGTCGGAACGCACCAGCTGGGCGGCGCAGTCGGCGAAGTTGAGGTCGCCGGCGAAGCCCAGCTCCTTCAGGCCCGAGTCGAGCCGGCGGGTGTACTCGTCGTAGGTCAGCCGCATGAACACGTCGACCACGGTGGTCGAGGCGCGGGCGAATTCCTTGGCCAGCGGGGATACTTCGCTGGAGATGGAGACCGGGATGTCGCCCAGCTCTTCGTGTGCGAGCTGCCGCAGGCGCTCTTCGTGGTGGTGGTTGACGTAGGCGTTGATGAGGCAGATGGCCACGCCCTCGACCCCGCACTTGCGCAGGATCCGGAGCTCCTCGCGAGCGTGGTCCTCGTCGAGCTGGATCAGCACGCCGCCGTCCGCGGTGAGCCGCTCCCGGATGCCGCGGCGCAGGTAACGCGGCACGAGAGGCCGGTTCGCGTCGCCGTAGGAGCGCCGCCACGCCGGGTTCGTCAGGCCTTCCACCGGCCGCCAGGTCCGGCCGATGTCGAGGATGTCCCGGTGTCCCAGCGTGGTCAGGAACGCGATCTTCGGCAGCCGTCGCGTGATGATCGCGTTCAGGCCGTGCGTGCTCGCATGGTTGAAGACAGCGGAGTCGGCCACGCCGATCTCCTCGGCGCCGCGCAGAACACCGCGCTCGGTGGTGCGCACGTCCGTGGACACCTTGACGGTGCGGATCTCTCCGTTGCTGATCGCCACCACGTCCGTGAACGTGCCGCCGACGTCTACTCCGATCATGAATCGTCCCGCCTTTCGTGAATCGTGGTCAGTTGACGTCGAGGCCGTCGGAGGTGAGAACGATCGGGCCGAGCAACGGCCCGCGTTCGCGGCTCACCGATTCGAGCGTCTTCTGGTGTTTGACGACGGTGAACCAGCCGCCTTCGGTCAGCACGGGGTAGCGGCGGAAGTCGGCCGCCGCAGAACCCGGGAAATCACGGGCGAGATCGACGCCCAGCGCTGCCAGCTCGTCCGCCGTGACTTCGTCCCGCGCGACCGAGAGTCCCTCGGGGACAGGTGTTTCGACTGCATCCATGGGCCATCACTCCGGTGTGTTGTGCCGCTGCCGAGTTTCGTGTACCAATCGGTCTAAGAAACCGTGATGGTGAGCACTGTAGGTCTCCGGCAGCGGCCTGACAAGCCCGGACCGGGTGAGGAGAGGAGCTTCGGCGATGACGACACGGGTACGGCTCGAGATCTCCGACCGCGTGGCGACCGTCCGCCTTGACGCGCCGCCGCTGAACGCGTTCGACACCGGGATGCGGCGGGATCTGGCCGACGCGGCCGGCGCGCTGGCGGCGGATCCCGGCGTCCGTGCGGTGGTGCTGTACGGCGGTCCGCGGTGCTTCGCGGCGGGCGCGGACGTCAAGCAGCTGGCGGAGTTCGGGTTCGAGGAGATCGCCGGCTGGAACCGCGCGCTGCAGCAGACGTTCACCCGGTTCGCCGAGCTGCCGGTCCCGGTCGTCGCGGCCGTCACCGGCTACGCGCTGGGCGGCGGGATGGAGCTCGCCCTCGCGGCAGACTTCAGGATCGCCGCCGAGGACGCCGTGCTCGGATTGCCCGAGGTGCTGCTGGGGATCATCCCGGGCTCCGGCGGGACGCAGCGCCTGACTCGCCTCGTCGGGCGGGCCACGGCGAAGGAGCTGATGATGACCGGGCGGCGGGTGCCCGCGCGGGAAGCCGCGGACCTGGGCATTGTCGACCGTCTCGCCGGGGACCCCTACGAGGCCGCCCTGAGCTTCGCGAAGGAGCTCGCCGCCGGCCCGCGGTTCGCGATCCAGGCGATCAAGGAGGCGGTCGACCAGGGGGCCGACCTGCCGATCGCGGGCGGGCTGGCGCTGGAACGGTCCTTGATCGCCGGGCTGTTCGCGACGGCAGACCGGGACACGGGCATGGCGTCGTTCCTGCGGCACGGACCGGGCAAGGCGACGTTCGGCGAGCCCGCCTAAAGTGAACAGCCTGCCGCGTACTGGAGGGGAACGATGCCGAGACCACCGGGGCACGGGCCCGGCTACGAGGTCAAGCGCCAGGAGATCATCGACCAGGCGGCCGCCCTGTTCGCCAAACAGGGCTACGCCGCCACCGGCATCGCCGAGCTGGGCCAGGTCGCCGGGCTCGCCAAGGGCGCGCTGTACTACTACATCGGCTCGAAGGAAAACCTGCTCGTCGAGATCCAGGACCGGGTCCTGGGCCCGCTGCTGACCGCGGCCCGCCGGATCGCCGCGCTCGACGAGGACCCGGTGCTGCGCCTGCGGCTGCTGTCGGAGACGCTGCTCGGGAACATCCTCGCGCGGCTCGACCACATCTGGGTCTACGAGCACGACTACCGGCACCTGCGCGGCGCCAACCGCACCCGGCTGCTGCGCCAGCGCCGGGAGTTCGAGAAGATCGTGCTGGACCTGCTGGTCGAGGCCATGGAGACCGGCGCGTTCCGCAGTCTCGACCCCAGGCTTGCGATGCTGCAGTTCCTGAACCTGCACAACCACACCTACCAGTGGGCGCATCGCAACGGACCGTGGGACGCGGAGTTCCTGTCGCGCGAGTACTGCGCGACGCTCATGTCGGGCTTCTGCAGCGCCGGCTACGACGTGGCCGGGCTGGAGAAGCGGCTCGCGGAATACCGCGACCGCTCCTCCGCCTGAGGCCCGCGCCCGCTCAGGAGCCGGCCGCCTCCCGCACCGCCGCGGCGATCGTGTCCTTCGAGGGCAGCCACACGCGCTCCAGCGACGGGCTGTAGGGCGCGGGGGTCCGCTCGGCGCCGAGCCGGATGACCGGGGCGTCCAGCGTCCAGAACCCCTCGCGGGCGGCCACCGCGGCCAGTTCCGCGCCGACGCCGAATTCGCCCACAGCCTGGTGGGCCACGACCAGCCGCCCGGTCTTTGCCAGCGAGCGCAGCACCGTCTCGGTGTCCAGCGGCGCGATCGTCCGCAGGTCGATCAGCTCGACGCTGATGCCCTCGGCGGCCAGTTCCTCGGCCACGTCGGCGCAGTCGTGCACCAGCTTCGAGTACGAGACCAGGGTCACGTCGGTGCCGGTGCGGCGGACCGCCGCCTTGCCCAGCGGGACCAGGTGCGAGGCGGGCGGCTGCGGTCCCTTGCGCCCGTACATCAGGCGGTTCTCGATGAACACGACCGGGTTGGGGTCGCGGATCGCGGCGCGCAGCAGCCCGTAGGTGTCCGCAGGGGTCGAGGGCATCACCACCGTCAGGCCGGGAATGTGCGCGAGCAGCGCTTCGAGGCTCTGCGAGTGCTGGCTGCCCGAGGACTTCCCGGCCCCGAACTGGGTGCGCACCACCATCGGCAGGCTGACCGCGCCGCCGGTCATGAACCGCAGCTTGGCCGCCTGGTTCATCAACTGGTCGAGGCAGACGCCGATGAAGTCGAAGTACATGACCTCCACGATCGGGCGCAGCCCGGCCATGGCGGCGCCGACCGCCGCGCCGATGATGGCGCTTTCCGAGATGGGGGTGTCGCGGATCCGGCCCGGGTACTTGTCGGCCAGGCCCCGGGTCAGGCCGAACACATTGCCGCCAGCCCCGACGTCGATTCCCGCGAGGAACACCGAGTCGTCGGTCTCGAGTTCGTGCTCGATCGCGTTGTGCACCGCGTCCATCGTGCGGAAGACCTCGCCGGTGGCCTCGGCCGGCTCGGGCGCCGGTTCGCGCGGAACGCCGACGAAGTGGTGCAGCGTCTCCGGCGCGGGCTGCGAGGCGGCGCGGGCCTTCTGCACGGCGGCGTCGATCTCGGCGTCGACGGACTCGTCGACCGCCGCCGGATCCTCGCCCAGCTCCCGCAGCCGGGCGGCCAGCCGGATCAGCGGGTCGCGTTCCTTCCATTCGACCAGCTCGCCCGGGTCGCGGTACTTCAGCGGGTCGCCTTCGTAGTGGCCGTGCCAACGGTAGGTCTCGGCCTCGACCATCACCGGCCCGGCGCCCGCGCGCAAGTCGTCGGCCAGACGCGCGACGAGGTCGGCGACGGCGACGACGTCGTTGCCGTCGACCTGGTGGAAATCCATCGCGTAGCCGGGCGCCCGGTCGGCGAGCGAAGCCCGCGTCTGCGTCGCGATCGGCGAGAACTCGGCGTACTTGTTGTTCTCGCAGAAGAAGATCACCGGAAGCTGCCACACCGAGGCCAGGTTGGCCGCCTCGTGGAACATGCCCTGGGCCACGGCGCCGTCGCCGAAGAAGGCCAGGGCGACGCCGCCGTCGCCGCGCAGCTGGGCCGCGGTCGCGGCGCCCACTGCGATCGGCACGCCGGCCGCGACGATGCCGTTGGCACCGAACACGCCGCGGCGCGGATCGGCGATGTGCATCGATCCTCCGCGTCCGTGGCACGTGCCGGTTTCTTTGCCCATGAGTTCGGCGAACATGCCCTCGACGTCGATCCCCTTGGCGATGCAGTGCCCGTGCCCGCGGTGGGTGGAAGTGATCACGTCACGGTCGTCCAGCGGCCAGCAGGCGCCGACCGCCGAGGCCTCCTGTCCGATCGACAGATGCAGGAAGCCGGGGATCTCGTTGTTCCGGTACAGCCGGGACGCTCGGTCCTCGAACTGCCGGATCAGCCGCATCCGCCGGTACATCCCCACCAGTGTGTTCGGCTCGCTGTCGAAAGCCGTTGCCAGGTCGCTCACCCGGGTGGAAGTCATTGCGCTCCTGCCCTTGCCGTCCATCGATTTCTGCCCGGGCTCTTGACATCGCGCCGGGAAGGACGATTCTTGTACCGATTGGTCGAAAAAACAACTCCCGGTCGGAGGTGATCGGCGTGCACGCACTGCGCTGGCACGCGAAAGACGAGCTGCACCTGGACGATGTGGGCGAGCCGGCGGCGCCGCAGCCAGGTCAGGCGGTTGTCGCCGTGTCGTTCTGCGGGATCTGCGGAACGGACCTGCACGAGGTCGCGCACGGGCCCAACCTGATCCGGGCCGGCGCGCATCCGCTCACCGGGATGAAGCCGCCGATCACCCTCGGGCATGAGATGAGCGGCACAGTCGTGGCGCTCGGCTCGCCGACGCCCGGGATCGAGATCGGCACCCGGGTCGCGGTCGACCCCTGCCTGCGCTGCGGCGTCTGCCGCTGGTGCCGCCGCGGCGAGTACCACATCTGCGCGAAGGGCGGCTCGGTCGGCCTGGCCTCCGACGGCGGCTTCGCCTCGCACGCCACCGTCCCCACGGAGGGCCTGGTCCCGATCCCCGACGGCGTCTCCGACGAGCTCGCCGCCCTGGCCGAGCCACTGGCGGTCGGCCTGCACGCCGTCCGGCGAGCCGCCGTCCAGCCCGGCGACAACGTGCTGCTGCTCGGCGCCGGCCCGATCGGGGTCGCCGCGCTGCTGGCCGCGAAGCTCGCCGGCGCCGCCGGGATCTACGTCAGCGAGCCCGTCCCCGCCCGCGCCCGGACCGCCGCCGAGCTCGGCGCGACCGAGGTCTACGACCCGGCGGCCACCGACGTCCGGCGCGAGGTGTTCCTGCGCACCGGCCGCATCGGACCGGACGTCGTGGTCGAGGCCACCGGCCGCCCCGAGCTGGTCCAGCTGGCCGTGACGACCGTCCGCCGCGGCGGACGGGCCGTGCTCTGCGGGATCAGCGGCGCCGAGGCGTCCTTGCCGATCACCCAGATCGTCCCGTTCGAACGCACCATCCTCGGCTCGCTCGGCTACAACTACGACATCCCCCGAGTCCTGGACCTCATGGCCACCGGACGGCTCGACGCCGCCCCGCTGCTCACCGGGGTGCGCCCGCTCTCGGCCGGTGTGGACGCCTTCGCCGAGCTGGCCGCCGACCGCTGCAGCCACCTCAAGATCCTCCTCGAACCCGGGCGGCCCTGATGCCGCACGATACGACCGCCGCCACGCAGCCCTCCAGGGCCGCACGACACCACACGGAGCACTGATGGACTTCGACCTGCCCGACGAGACCGTGGCACTCAAGCAGCTCTGCCGGGACTTCGCCGCCAAGGAAATCGCCCCCTTCGCCGCCGAGTGGTCCGAGCGCTGCGAGTTCCCGACCGCAGTGTTCCGTCAGCTCGGCGGGCTCGGACTGATGGGCATGCTGGTGGACGAGAAGTACGGCGGCGCGGACGCCGGGTTCGTCTCCTACGTGGCCGCCATGGAGGAGTTCGGCGCGGCCGACCAGTCGGTCGCCTCCGCCTGGAACGCGCACTCGACCATCGCCGTCCTTCCACTCGCGACGTTCGGGACCCACGAGCAGAAGGAACGGTGGCTGCGCCCGCTGGCCGAAGGCGAGGCGCTCGGCGCGTTCGGCCTGACCGAACCGACCGCCGGCTCCGACGCCGCGGGCATCCGCACCCGGGCACGGCGAGCCGACGGCGGCTGGGTGCTCGACGGCACCAAGATGTTCATCAGCAACGCCGGCACCGAGATGAGCCTCGGCGTGACGGTCCTGGCCGTGACCGGCGAGAACGAGAACGGCTCGAAGCGCTTCGGCACCTTCTTCGTCCCCGACGGCACGGAGGGCTACACGAAGGGCCAGCCGCTGAAGAAACTGGGCTGGCACGCACTCGACACCCGCGAACTGGTCTTCACCAACTGCTGGATCAGCGACGACCACCTGATCGGCGAAGAAGGCAACGGCCTGCGCCAATTCCTCGAGGTCCTCGACGGCGGCCGGATCAGCGTCGCAGCCCTGTCCCTCTCCCTCGCCCAGAAGGCCCTCGACCTCGCCGTCCGCCACGCGAGCGAACGCGAGCAGTTCGGCCGCCCGCTGCACCGCTTCCAGGCCGTGGGCCACAAGCTGGCCGACATGGCGACCGAGATCGCCGCGGCCCGCTGGCTGGTCTACAACGCCGCCTGGCTCGCCGACCAGGGACGCCCGTTCGGCACTGCGGCAGCGATGGCGAAGCTGTACGCGTCCGAGGTAGCGAACCGCGCGGCCAGCGAGAGTGTCCAGATCCACGGCGGCTACGGCTTCATCCGCGAGTCGACGATCTCTCGCTTCTACGCCGACGCGAAGATCCTCGAGATCGGCGAAGGCACGAGCGAGGTCCAGCGCAACGTCATCGCTCGAGCCCTCACGCGCAGCTCGAGCTAAGCCGCTGAGGGAACACCCAAAGCACAAGCCGGGCGACGTCACCCCAGGGACGGATGTCGCCCGGCTTACTCCAACCGGACAGAGGTAGCGCGGGGCGCACCTCGCGCTGGTGAATACGCGCCGCTGGCGACCAGATCCGCGGCCGTTCGCCCTGCTAGGACACTTATAACGTGCCGCTTCGCCATTGGGTCGACGCTCAACGTCAAGGTCCGGGGACGGGGCATGGTTCGCCGAACTGGCCGGCTTGATCGACCCGACCGGGTGGCCGCCAGGACGCGGACCATCGTATGCGCCGAACGCCCGCATCCCGGCGCCCTGTTTCGGTTCACTGGCCGCGACGAACTGCGTTTGTTTCACCAGCAACGTTTCACCAGCAACACTGTGCGGGTCGAGACAGAGGGCGTCGCGCAGATCGTCCGGGTAGGTCGCGCTCATCGCTGTCCTGGGCATCCCGAATAATCTTCACAAGTGGTCTGGAGCGAGCCGCGCCGATCCGGAGCTTCCCGCGAAGGTTTCCGCGGAGATCGGCCGGCGATGTGCATCCCAATGGCGCGCGTCCGCTTCCCGTGCCCGCTCAAGCAGATCGTCATCAACCATCCTGAAAGCTGGATGAGTGCTCTGCATGTCTGTCGACGTGCCGTGGGGCTTGGTGTCCTCTCTGGACAGACTCGACCCGGTCGGTCACAAGGCTGCAAGACAACAACATCTGGTCCCCTACCATCCGAATCGACCCGGACCATGTTCCGGATATCGGGACATGATCACGCGGTACGGGCTGGTCGAAGAGTCCAAGCCGGTCGACGAAGTCATCGCCGCCGACGTCGCCGGGAAGGTGGCAGCCAAGCCAAGCAGCGAACAGGTTCGGCAAGCCGCCGACCAGGTGATTTCGCTTCGCTAGGAAAGCCCTTGACCGCGCTCGCCTCCCCTGACGCCGCGAACTGCGCGATGACGCGATGCCCAGCAGTTCCGTGTCGGCCGGGCCATCTCGGGTGCGGCAAGCGCACACGTCCGGCCGGCCGGTAGCGTTGAAAGCCGTGGAATCCGTGACGGAAGCGCGGCAGGCCAGCGAGAGGTTCGTCAAGCCGCTCGGGCGGCGATGGGATCATGTACAAGCTGTCGCCAGTCGTGCGCAGGAGCTTGGCGACGCGGTAGCCGAGCCTGAACGGTCGACGCTTGTCGCCGCAGCCTGGTTACACGACATCGGCTACTCCCCGGAGATCGGGCACACCCGGTTTCATCCGCTGGACGGAGCGAGGTATCTCAAGGCCAGTGGCTGGTCCGAGGTGGTGGTCAACCTGGTTGCGCATCACTCCGGAGCAAGGTTCGAAGCAGAGCAGCGGGGCATCGCGGACCAGCTCTCCGAATTCCCGTTCCGGGACACTGCGCTCCTGGACGCGTTGGTCACCGCCGACCTGACCGTCGGCCCCGGCGGCGAGCAGGTCTCGTACGACGAGAGAATTTCAGAGATCCTCTCCCGGTATCCCGCTTCGGATCCCGTCCACCGAGCTTGGCTCGTCGCCGCTCCCGTCATGCGTGCCGCCGTCGAACGCACGCAACGCCGCCTGGACGCGGCTCAGCCCAGGTAAGGCTGTTGCATGTCGGGATCCAACGCATGCGCGATCCGCATCCTCATCGAAGGGTGCATGTTCAACTCTTCCAGGCTCGACGAATCGACCCACCGGACCGCCTTGGTCTCCACTCCGTCTTCGCGGGGCTCGCCGCCGATCACCCGGCCCTCGAAACACAGCGAGAACTGCTGGCGAACCTCGCCGTCATCGTAGGCCATCACATGCCGCGGATTCGTATACGTGCCGGTGAGCCGGATGATTTCGATGTCCAGCCCGGTCTCCTCTTTCACCTCGCGCACGGCGGTTTGCGTGATGGTCTCGCCGATGTCGTGCCCGCCGCCGGGCAGCGCCCACAGGTCGTTGTCGACCTTGTGGATCAGCAGGATTTCGTCTCGATCGTTGCGTATCACCACCGTGACCGACGGGACTACGCTATTGGCCGCTGGAGCTGCAGGGTCGTCGACGTAATCGATCCTGGCCATCGCTACTTCTCCCCCTTCTCAGGTCTTGCAGATCGCCACACCTGCTCGAACGACTTCATGTAATGATCCCACACAGTTCCGCTCGGGTGACGCTTGAAATGCAGGACAGGGCTCTGTCCTGCGAGCGCTCCGTACACGTGAGGATTCACCAAGAGCTGGTCATCGAAGCGATACAGCGAGTTGTAGAGAGTTGTGCCGTGCGTACGAACTTCGACACCGTCAAGGTCTGCGACCTCGGCCAGATATCGGCGCATCAGCTGTATGCGACCCTCAAGGCCGCCAGGCGTGCCTTCGTCGATCGCGCGTTGCAGGACAGCTTCCGATTTCTCGTCTCCGACGAGCAGCCGGAAACGAACGCCAGATTGCGCCTTTGTCTGGATCATCGGCACCAGGTCGTACTGTTCCACCAGAAATACCCCGGAGAACACCAGCACGTCCATCTGTTCCTCGACCCCGGAGAGGAGTTCTTGCCAGCCGGCCCCGGTGATGGCCGACCGGGACGGGTAGAGATGGACGAACTCGGTTTCGGAAGGCACCGGCCGAGCGCCGCCGTTGAGGGACGGCCAGATCTCAGCTTCTCCGGCGCTTAGCACGGTGAGAATCCTGTGCCTGGTCGTTCGATGCGGCACGACCTCGTCCCGGATCCACCGTTCTGCAGTCTTCGGGTGCGCGTCGACCCGCTCCGCCAGCTGTTCGATGGTCAGGTTCGCCGCCAGCATGGCGGTGCGAAGCCGATCGTTCGCCATAGATTCCCTCCTCTGGGCTAGCACGTTTGGAAACGTTCCGAGGGACGTTTCAGCCCGCCAAGCCGTTCTCAAGAGTCCCGCAGGCGCGGTGTCGGCGTCCTCCACAGTGGAGTTTTCTGTATCCGGCACAGCAAACCCGCCGCAGGTCGCGTGGAGGAGGTAGTGATGTTCCTGCTGATCTGCTCATGGACGCTCCGAGTTCGGCAGTTTCCGTTGGGCCACAAGCGTACTTCCAGCCTGTTCTGTGTGCTGCGTCGTGATCATAACGTCGTGTCGCGAAATCTGAGGTCTGTTGCTCGACCGCCGGAACACGAGAGGAGCGGTCGCCAATGGCAGCTTTGATCTTCATCTACCTCGAACATGTCCGCCCGGTCGTCGACGGCGTATGGCACCGCGCGCGGCTTACTAGCGTTCCCGCGCCGGGGGAACACATCACCATGCTCTGCGGTCTGGAAGCTGCCGCAGCGTTCGCACCGCACGGGCAACGTCGGGCGCGTTGCATACCGACGCAGTGCCTGCCCTGCGACGCGGCGTACCGCGAACAGCTGGGCTGGAGTGCCCCGAACAAGCCTGCTGGCCGGTCCACGAAGTCGAAGCGGAAGCGGCAACGATGACTCAGTGGCCGCCGATGACAGCTACGAGGGTTGAATTGAAATGAAACCCAGCAAAGGGCCGATGGCGGTGAGCACGCGTGTCACACTGCTCGGAGCCGCGTTGCGTGCCGCGCGGGAACGCGCGTCGTGGGGTCTCAACGAACTTGCCCGAAGGATCGGGGTCCGGCCAGCGAGGTTGTCCAGCTGGGAACTGGGCCTGCGCGCCGCGCCGGTTATCGACGTTGCCTACATTCTCGGCACGCTCGGCGTTGAGGGTGCCGACAAGCGCCGCATTCTCGCGCTGGCAAGAATGACCGCGTCCGAGGTCGTCATCCTGGGGCAGCACCATGACTACGACCGTTACGCGATGCTCGCCGACTGCGGGACGACCGCCACATCGGTGGCCGACTGGCACCCGCTGTTCATTCCCGACCTCTTGCAGCACGGCGACTACGCACGCGAAGCACTGATCGCCGCGGGCAGGTCGGAGGCCGAAGTCCACTTCGTCGGAGAACTCGGCGCAGAGCACCGAGAACTTATCCAGTCCAAGCCGCTCACGGCCTATGTCGGCGAAGTCGCATTCGCCCACATGACCGGATCGTTCGAAACGGTCTCCCGGCAGTTCGGCTTCCTCGCCAACCTTGCCGCGCCGATCTCGACGGTCACGGTCCGCATCGTCCCCGCAGGCACCGGACGGCACCCCGGACTTATGGGCGCGTTCACGCTCTACCGCACCAACAGCGGACCCGTCGTCCACCTTCCGAGCCATGGTGCCGCAGTTTTCATGCCTGACGACGGGAACTACAGCGACGTGCTCGAAGAACTGGACAACGTCGCACTGTCCAACATGGACTCACGGGTGCTCATGGGCAAGTACGCGGCAAAGCACCGAACCAGCCTGCGCAGATCGGCCTAGTCGTTCCTCCTCTTCCGCGCCGTTCCTCCCTGCGGCACTGAATGTTCCGCCTACCGCGCCAGGCGGAACGGGGCCGGTGCACCGTTTGCCCCGACGGGCACCGGCCCCTCGTAAACACGCGCACCGACTACTCGGTGTACCGGTCTTTCAGATCGCTCGCGCCGACCTGCTTGTGCGTCGCGGTGAGACAGTGCGGGTGGGTCCATTCGGTCGCGAGGCGTTCGGCGAACGCGGGCCGCCATCGGTCGTGCCAGTACTGCGCGTCGCGGACGTTCGCGTGCCGGCCGAGGTGAGCGGCGCGCCAGGTGTAGGTCAGGGTCGCGATTTCGGCGAGCAGCCCGGGGTGGTTGAGCCAGCAGTCGGGTATCGCGACGGCGCGGCTGCCGGTGCGTCCGACATAGACCTCGTTGTAGTAGTGGACGAAGCACGCGATCGTGAACAACGGGGTCTCGCCCTGATGCTCAGCGTCTTCCGCAGCAGGGGGCGCGGGAAAGGTGAGCCAACGGGCGACGGGTTGCGGGTTCGACTCTTCCTCCGCTTCGAGCCTGCCCAGGCGCTCGTGGAGGAGGCCGAGGCGGGCTTCGTGCGACTGGGCCGCGGACCACAGCCGTTCGACCATCGCGGCGATCTCGGCAGCGCTCCGCTGAGGATCATCGTCTTCGTTTTCAGGGATGGGGATGTCGTCGTCGGAGTTCATGCTCGGCCCTGGATTCGGTCGAGTTCGTGCTGTGCGCTGCCTGACCGGATGGCTGCGACGTCGGATTCGATCTGAGGCCAGTCGGGACGCTGGGTGATGTCGACGGTGCGGCCGAGGATCGGCTTGAGGTTGCCGTGCAGGATGAGGACCCGGTCGCGGTCGAGGGTGCGGATGTCGCCGGGGCGGTAGGTCGGGGTGTCTTCGCTGCCGACCGAGCCGCGGCCGCTGCTGAACAGGCCGTCGGAGTGGTGCTGGTAGGTGCGGCGGCGGTGCTGCCCGCTGATCGTCGACAGCCACTCGAGAGTCTGGTCGTCCTTGATGCCGGGGAAGACCGAAAGAGTCAGCGTGTTGTCGATCAAGGTTTTGCGGCCGTGTTCCCCGTAGAGTTCATCGAGCTGGCCGCGGGATTGGGCGGACCAGTGGACGGGCCCGCCCCGGCCCGCGATGTCGGAGATGATCCCGGGCAACCTCGGCACGGGAGTGCCTTCGTAGATTTCGTCGAGGATCGTGGTCGCGGGAGGCGTGTTGCGCCGGTATTCCTGGTGCAGGGCGCGTTCCTGGACGCGGGTGAGGAACTCCTCGGCAAACGCGCTCAGTACCGGACGGGCTTGCACGGCCTGGTGCTGACCGGCGATGACGAACACGCTGCCGCCGGTATCGAGGAGGGTGTCGATGTCGAACGGGTCGCTGCCCGGGGTGCAGAACGCACGAACATCGGGGTTCATGAAGGGCTCCAGCGCGCGGCGGACGCTCATCCAGACCGCGTCGGCCGTCTCGGCGACCATGCCGGTCTCCGAGCGCAGGTTGTAGGCCAGGAAAGGGAATTCGCGCTGCAGCAGCTCGGCGGGTTCCTGGTCGGCGGGCTTGGTCAGCGACCAGGTGACCAGGTCGTCGATCCCGCGTTGATGGCGGGCAGCAGCCAGCAAGTACGCCTGCAGCACAATCCTTGCCCGGCCGCGAAATACAGCGTCGTTCCCGCCGACATCGTCGATCCCGAGCGCCGAGGTCGCGATCAGCGTTTCAGCCCGGCGCAACGCGACTGCGGGTTCGTCGCAGCCGGCGACGGGGTTCCAGCGAACGTGGCGGGGCCAATCGGTGGTTCCGGTCATGTCCAGCAGCCAGGCCGTCCCTCCGAAGTCTCGACGCGATCGGGCGAGCAGGCACCACTCGGCGAGGTCGTTCTTCGTCGTGGACGCGAACAACGCGCCCGGTGCGTCGAGGGCTTTGTGGACGAGGTCGGTGCGGGACTTCCCGGACCGGGTCGGTGCGATCGTGCCGGTCGGCGTCTCCAACGAGACGACCAGGCGTTCCCGGTACGGCCCAAGTGGCAGTGGCGCGGAAATCTGAGTGATCGGGGCACGGCGGCGTTGCTCCCGAGTGAGATCCGGACGGGTCCAGGCAGCAGTGCGCCGGGCGGCAGCGGGCGTGAGTGTGCGGCGGACCTGTAGCCGGGTCGCATGGCCCGGGCGGACGGGGCCGCATCGCCGCCAGACCGGAATAGAGACGCCGACGATCATGCTCCCGAGCACCATGATCACGGCGATCGCGTATGCGTAGAAGGCCAGTTCACGGCCGGATATGCCATTGTCCCAGGGATGAGTCAGAGCTGCTTCCGGGCGGGCAGGGTCCGTGACGACCTGCAAGGCGAGCTTGAGCGTCCGAGGTGGCGTCGGCCAGGCCCAGGTGTCAGTGGCGAAACCAGTGGTCAGCACCGCGGACGCGGTCAACGCGAAGACAGCCGCGCAGACAACGAGCACTGCGGCGATGAGCAGCGCCACCAACACGACGTCGCGGTCGGTGCCAGCTGGTTCGGAGCGGTGACGGGGCACAGTGGCGTCCCTCCCGTTTGGGGAGGGCACCAGTGGTCGTTCATCGAGGTTGGCTCCCTCCTGGCGGCGGGGAGGGCGAAGTCGGATCGGCGATCCGACGAATGGCGACGATGCGGGCGGACCAGTCTGCGAGGCGCTCGACGACCACCCCGTGCTCCTCGTCATAAGCGTCGACGATCAGCCCCGCGCCGACATACATGCCGACGTGACGCGGCTGAGCGGGGGTGCCCAGGGCACCGGGGATGAACAGCAGGTCGCCCGGCTGCAGTTGCGATTGGTCGGGGACGGCGTGACCGGCTTTGACCTGGCCGACGGTGGACGCGGGGATGCCGATGCCCGCGGTGGCCCACGCGGCGAGCATGAGACCGGAGCAGTCGAAGGCATCCGGGCCTTTGCCGCCCCAGACGTACCGTTTTCCCAGTTGCGCCACGGCGTATCCGACCGCCGCTTTCTGCCGCGGATCCGCGGGCAGCGTGAATCCGGCCGGCATCCGTGTCTTCTGGTCGCTGCCGGGCGGCAGCGGGACGTCGGATTTGCCGTCGTCTCCGCATGTGCTCGCTGAAGTCTCGGCGGTCGTGTGCGGGACGGGGTTGTCCGGGCCGGTCCAGATGGAGGCGACGATCTGGGCTGCTTCTGGTTCACGAGGCGCGTAACGACCAGGGAAGCCGCTGTTCTGGACGGCTTGTTCCGCTTTGCCAGGCGGAAGCGTGTCCCATCCAGGCAACGCGAGAAGACGGTCGAGGAAGGTGTTCGTGGCATGTGCGGGGTTCAGGATCTCCGCGCGGCTCCCCCAGCCTTGGGACGGCCGTTGTTGAAACACGCCAAGGGAATCGCGGTCGCCGTGGTCGAGGTTATGCAGGTGTGATTCGACCAGGCCGGTCGTGATCGCGATGACGGCTGCCCGGCGCGGAAGCCGTCGCTGCTGGACGACGCCGACGATGGTCCGGGCGATGTTGGTCGCCTCCGAGTCCTGATCGCCGCGGACGATGCGTCCGGTCCCGGACGAGGAGTTCCCGCAACCCGCCGCGGCGATGGCCGTGGACGGCTGCGCGGCAGCGATGATCGCGACGCCGAGCAGGAGTCCGCAGAGCATCGTCACGACGGCAGCGACGAAGCCCGTGACGGCTTTGGTTGCCCGGTTCATCGGCAACGCCTTGGCATGTTCAGTACCCGAAGCCTTGGCCGAGGTCGTCGTTGTCTCGGAAGTGGTCGTCCAGCAGACGGTCTTCGTCGGCTTCGCTGTTCAGCTCATCCGCGAGATCGTCGAGCGAGTACTCGGGCCGTTCGGCCATACAGTCTGGTTCGTGAATCACTGCCGCGAGCGGATCGGCGAGGTAGTAGTCACGTTCCTCGAAGCCGAGATCGGCGGACATCTCCTTGACGGTCTTTTGGTACGCCGCGTCGGCTTGATTTTCGACTGCGGACATAGCCGATTGCAGGCCCCCCGAGTTGACGTTTTTCGGTATGACGGAGCTGTTCCACACGCGATCAGCGGCCTCGGTTGCGGCTCGGCTAATCCGTTCCGCTGTCTCCTCATCCATGTAGAACCTCCTTCGGGTCGCTTCTGTGCTAGGTGCCGAGTCCGGAGTGGAATCCCTCGTCGTCGGAGGCCGGGTCGTCGAACCACGGTTCGTCCGGCCCGGCGTCGAGCCGACGGTCCTGGTGCTGTGCTTCGTCGTCGGTGAAGATGCCGGTAAGCAGTTCGTCGACCCGCTCTTCGCTGCCCGGCGTGAGAATCTGCGGATCCGGGCTGCCTTCGGCCAGCAAACTCGACAGCTCTTCGCGGTTGTCCACGCCGTGACGCTGGCCGTCGAGGTGGATCGGGCTCAGCATGCGTTCGGTGTCGTAGTCCTGGTCGGGCCAGGTCCAGGCGAGAGTCAGCTCCTGCTCGCCGCGGCGGTACGTCTCGGTGTGCCCGGTCTCGGTGGCTTTGATTCCGCTGGAGGCCCACCCGTGCTCAAGGAGCACGGGTGCGACGTCGTCGCGGGTGAGCGTGGTGACGAAGCCGTCCGGGCGGTAGAGCCGGTTCAGCCCGGCCTGGACATACTGCTCCTGTTGGTAGCGCCGGGAATCCGGTCGCAAGTCGGTATAGGTCGGCGTCGTCGAGACGCGGCTGACGTTCAGCAGTTCGCCGAGGTCGTCGGTGATTTCGGCGTAGGGCCGGAGCGCGGTGATCACCCCGCCGGGATAGGTGACGTCGCCGAGGCCATTGCCGACGTCGACGGTCAGGCGGTCCTCCCCTTGCTCGTCTCGTCCGTCGAAGACCTGGGCGTAGTAGGTTTGCAGTCCCTCGTCCCAGCCGACGTAGACCTCCCGGTTCGGGTTCAGGAAGCCACCGAGTGGTTGCAGGCGGATACGGCTGTTAGCCACCGCTTCTCCATTCCCCTCCGCCGCGGCCCGCGGTCGGCCGCAGTTGCGCGTTGGTGTCGAACAGGCGCTTTTCGAAGCTGGACAGCACGGTCTGCACCAGATGCGCCGGATGGTTCTCCGTCTTCCACAGCGCACGGCCCCGCCGTTCGTTCACCGGCCCGGTCAGCCGTTGATGCTCCGGTCCGGTCAGCGCGAGCGCGTCGGCGAGATCGTCCGCAACGCGCGTGGACTGTCCGAAAAGGACGCGCGTGGAACAGAGCGAGATGAGGTCCTTGGCGATCGACACAGCCTGCGATCCGGTTGCGCCGACCGAATACAGGTCGGACAGCTTGTGCAGCACCAGGATCTGGATGATCTTCTCCAGCCGTGACAGCCGCAGTTCCGCGTCGATCGCGGCGACCGCGCGCGGGCCGAGCCGCAGCTGCCGCCAGCATTCATCGCGCACGACGATGCGGATGTCGCCGTCGTCGCGGAGGTCGGTGGCCAGGGACGACCAGGCTCCGAGGCAGGTCAGCGCGACCGCCACGGCGGTGTCGCCGCGGGAGCGCAGCCGGGACAGATCCATGCTCTGCACCGGTGCGTCCCAGTCGATGGCCACGGTGGTGGGACCGTCGAACATCCCGGCGAGTGCGCCGGAGATGAGATTCGCGAGCGCGTCGGTCATCGGGCGCAGCTGATGCAGGAAGTCGTGCCGCCCCTCATAGCGCAGATCGCGCCACAGCCGGGAATCCGGGGCGGCGAGTTCCCGGTGGACGTCGGGAATCGTGATCGGCCGGAGCCGGGTGTTGCCGTCGCTGGCTCCCACGAGTCGACGCAGGACCGCCGCCAGCGCGGCTTCGTCGGACACGCTCGGCGGATGCCCTTGGGATTCGGCCAGCGCAGCCAGCAACTGCACCCACCGGCCCAGAACGCTGGAAAGCTCGTCCCGTTGCCGCCGCGCAGTCCAGATTTCCCAGCGAGCGGTCAACGGTCCGAGGTCGAGGGCATTGACCCGGGCGCGATTGCCCGCGCCCAGCTCGATCGGCGTCGCACCGAGTGCGCGCACGACCGGCGTGTACTCCCCTTTGACGTCTCCGCTGATCAGGGTGCGGACGCCGAAGTTGAGCATCCGCAGGGCGAAGGCCACGACCGTGGATGACTTGCCGCGGCCGGGTTCGCCGAACAAAGCGATGTTGGGATTGGTCGCCAGGCCGCTGCGCAGCACCCATTCGACGGGGTGGCAGTAGAACGCGCCCCCGGACTGGACGTCGTAGCCGATCCGGGCGCCGACCGCGGGCATCGGGCTGGCCACCAGCAGCGGGAACAGTCCGCCGATCTCACGGGTGCTGGCTTGGTACACCGGCAGCGGTGCGAGCACCGGCGACCATCCGTGGCCTGGCCGGGCGTGCCCGCGCAGCGGTGCCGTCGAGCGGTTCACCGGGTTGCGTTCCGCCTTGGCCGGTGCGGGTCGCTCAGGCGCTGGGTGCGGGGCTGCGCCGAATGCGGTCAGGAGATCGGCAGCGGTTCGTTCGGGCGGTCGCGCGGGCATCAGACCAGACCTCCGCGCAGACGAGGCAGGCCGACGCCGACGGGGAGGACCGCGGCGACGAATCCCGCGTCCTGCGCGAGGTCCAGGCGCAGCAGCTCGAAGCGTCCCGCGATGTCGTTCTCCATTCGCGCGGCGTGGTCCTCCACGCTCCACTCCCCCGGCACCGTGATCGCGGTCGCGGCGGAGAAACGCACGAGTCCGTGTCCGGCGGCGACGGCCTGCTCCTGCGCTCGTGCGCCCGCAGCTGCGCGGGATTCGGACGCCGCGGCGCTGAAACCCTTGGAGCGCTTCCAGTCCCGCACCGCTCCGGCGCGGAACCGGCCTGCCCGAACGGCGCTGCGAGCACGGCGAGGAGGAAGTGCTTCGTAGTGGACGGCCAGGGCTCGCCGTTCCCCGGCGGTGCGCACCGCCAGCAGGCCGCCCAGAGAACCGAAGGCGGTGCCGGATTCGGGCATCAGCACGGCGTAGGACACGGTGGCGAAGCCGTCGTGCCGGTAGACCCGCGCGCTGGGCGTCGGCGTCTGGCCGGGACCGGCCGCGGCCCACGTGACGCCGGAGCGCCGAGCGTTCAGCGAGCCGGCGGAGCCGGGGTTGAAGCCGGTCCGGATCGCTTCGGCCAAGCCGGCACCGGACAGCCAGGTCACCCGTTGCGCGCCGAGCACGCGCAACGACTCGGTGAGGCCGTCGAGAGCGCGGTACAGGACGACGGCCCGCCCGTCGATTCCGCCGCCGGCGGCTGCGGCCGGGCGGCGCAGGGCGGCTTCCGGGCCGGTGAAGGTCACGAACACCTCGTGCCGGACCGAGACAGCTCCGACGGTGCGGTCCAGCTCGCGCTCCGCGCGGCGTGCAGCAGCAGGTGCGTCCACGCGTTCATGCACCGAGCGCCACGCGTCGTACTCGGCACCGGTGTCGGGCACGGTCCGGACCAGCAGTGACATCCGGTCGATGACCTCGCGGTGCGCCAGCGTCGCGAGCAGGTTTCCCAGACGGTTGGCGAGTCGCTGGCATTGCGCGTCGGACAGCATGCCGACTCCGCGGTGGGTCAGCTTCGCGGTTGCGCCCCATCGTGCTTCGCCAGTGTCGTGGATCAGGCAGATCCGGCCGAGGTCGCGCATCGGCGGGCCGTCGGGGAACCGCAGTCTCGCAAGGGTCCCAGGCAGATCCGGGAGGGCCGGATCGACTGTGGCTCCCGCAGCGGCTCGGGACTGCCAGCGCGACCAACCGAACGCGATTCCGACTTGGAACAGCACCCAGTCAAAGAGCCACCGGACCGCCGGGCGGCCGCGGACGGGCACCACGATCAACGCGATTGCCGGGATCGAAACCAGGGCAGTCGCCAGCGCTTCGGTGAGATGTCCTCCGGCCAGCGGGAGGATCACGGGCAGAGCGAGCAGCACGCAAGCGACGGCCTGTACCGGGCGGAGGCCCAGCAGCCAACCGTCGTGTTCTCGCTGTCCGAGTCCAGTGTAGAGCCGAGTGCTCATTCGACCACCGGCTCTTCGGCTGGACCGCGGTCGTCGTCATCGTCGTCGTCCGGAGGATCGTCGTCCGGCACCACCTCTTCTTCCGGATCCTCGACCGCATCCACAACAGGCGGGAGAACGTCGTCGGCGGGCGACGCATCGTCCTCGGCGGATTCGTCGTCTGGATCCTGTTCCTCGTCCCGCTCGTCTTTCCCGTCCCGCTCGTCTTCGTCGTCGCGAGATTCATCGTCGCGGAATTCGTCGTCCTCGGATTCGAAGTCGAGATCGGGTTCGGCGGCATCGAAACGTTCGTCGTTCGCGGATTCCTGCGCGTCGTCCTCGTCACCGTCGTCGTCGCCTGATCTCCAGTCCTGCCAGGCCTTCTTGAGCTTGTCGAACATGTTGCCGAGCTGCCTCCCCGGCAGGCTGTCCGGCCCGTATGTGTCGGGACCCAGGTCCGACATCTCACCGCGGAGTTCGCTGCCCGCGTTCGGGTCGATGAAGGAGAACAGCTTGAACAGCACGATCGGCATGAACAGCGCGAACAGCAGGGTCACTATCCCGGACAGCAACCCGAACAGACCTTGGCGGCCGGCGACCGTGGCCACGCCGATGACGATGACCAGCGCGATCGCGGGCTTGAGAAAGATCAGCGCCAGCACGCCCCGGACGCCCTTCCAAAACCAGCGCGAGGTCGTGTTGGCAAGCAGTCCGGCAGCCAGAATCGGGATCGTCGCGACGATCACGTCGATTCCCGCCTGCCGCAGGATCATCTCGAAGGCCATGCCGAACCCGGCGGGGAAGGTTCCGAACACCGCCGCCACGCCGAGGATCACTGCGGTCACGGCCTTGGAGACGCCGTCGAGAAGGTTCAGGGCGTGCATCGCGTCGGCGAACCGGTCGCTGTGGAGGCCATAGCCCAGCAGGAACGTCGTGAGTCCGTCCGCTGCGGCCAGCAGTGCCGCGACGATCCCGACCGACGCCGCCAGGGCCACGCAGTACTGCATCGGCCCGATCAGCAGGCGGGTGAACCCTCGCCCTCCGCGCAGCACTGCCGAAATGATCTGCCAGAAGAACAGTCCCAACGCGAGAACGCCGCTGATCCAGAGCATCACCGGCCATACGACGCCGATCGGCCCGTCCGTTTTGGACACGGTGAACCGGGAGTAGGCGTCGACGCCTTCGAGGACAAGCTGCAGCACGGTCAGCCCGGACCCCCACAGGCCCTGCATGATGGAGTCGAACACGTTCCCGGCGGCGACCGCCAGTCCCTTGCTCGCGACGTCGCCGGCCAGCTTGCCCAGTGTCCCGAGCTGGGTGAGCCAGTCGATCGGGTTCACCGCGCACCGCCCAGTGCCCGGTAGCCAGCATCCACTGATTCGTCGGTGCCCGGCCATGCCGACGAGGCGTAAGCCGCTCGAGGTCCGGGACTGATCCGCCAACTGCTTCCGGTCCACCGCAGCGCTTGGCAATCCCCGACTCCGACGCTCGTGCCCTGGCCCTGGTAGTCGACGGAGAACTGCCCCAGGGTGCATGCCACCACATAGTGGCCCTGGTCGGCGGTGCCTTTGATCAACCCGTGGGTGACCTCATAGCGCACGGTCAGTCCGTCGGTTATCTCACCCGCGGCGACCCCGGCAGCCTTGCGGAACTCCCGCAACAGCACGTGCAACCCCGCTTCGGCGACCGACGGCGCTCCCTGCAGAGCCAACTGTGCGTAGGCCCGGTCGTAGGTTTCGGGATCCCCTCCGGACAGCCCGGCTTGATTGAGGGCTGCCAGCTGTGCCAGCGCGCCTTCCGCGGTCGGAGGGAAACTGTCGGGAATCCAGCGTCCGGCGCGTTGCGACGGGGGCGGCAGTACGATCGGCGGTCCGGCCGTTCTCGGGCTCTGGGGATGGGGCTGAGCCGCCTCAGCAGGCAACCAGGTCATTGGGCGCGTCGCGAGGGCTGTTTCCGGGTCGCCGGGCAACTGGCCCGGGTTGGGAAGCGCGGCACCAGGCGGACCTGAAAGCGTGACCGGCGCGGTCCGGTTGTGCGCGATGACCACGAACGCCGCAATGGCGGCGAGAGCAACGAATACCATTGCCAGTAAACGTATTCTGGCCTGCATGCGCGGGTCCAAGTTGCCGGTCATTTCGCCGTACCCGCGAAGCCGTTGATGACTGTCCAGCCGATGCCGTACAGCAGCGCCCCGCCGACTGCGCAGAGCATCATGACCAAGCCGACCTTGCCGGCCCGGTGGTGATCGACCCACCGGCCGCCCGCCCACACCACCAACCCCATGAAAAAGCCCACCAGCAAAGCGATTCCGGCTGCCCACTTCACATTGGCGACGAGTCCGATGATCTGGTCGGCTCCCGGCGGTTTCGACGGTTCCGGATTCGGAAGATCCGCGACGTGGACGATCCAGACCTCGACGACGTGGCTGAGCATCGCGACTCCCTGCTTGGCACCCGGACGAGGCCGGTGTGCGGAAGCGGGAGGGCTTCGAGCAATGAGAACGGAAAATCGTGAGTCACAAAGGTTTTCGGTCAGGCGGAGGAGTTGGCAACCATCCGGTCACCCGCCATTGGCGCAGCAGCGGAGAAAGAGCGGAGCGGATCTTGTCCGGCGTGACGTCGCCGGTGATACCGGCGGTGGCGATGTCGCGCTCATACGGCACGAAGACCGCGCTCTCCAACAGCGCACTGACCCGATACCCCGCCGTCGCCGCAACCCGCGGAGGCCACCGTCGCGCACCGACGACCACCAGCCGCCCGATCGGCGGGATCATCCGCCGCAGCACCCACGGTTCAAGGCGAGCGAGAACCTGCTCCGCTTGAACCAGACCCGGCACGGTAGGCCGCAGAACGAGCAGTGGACACGCCGCGAGGCTCAGCCAGCGGCCGGTGCCCAGCCGCACGTCCGACGCGAGTTCCCAAGCGTCTCCGGCGACGTCGACAACTGTTGCCTGCACGCGGCGGTCTCCGGGAAGCCACCAGAAGGACGGCGCGACCGACCGGCTTCTGCCGGGGTCCTCGACGCGGCCCACGAGCGCTTGTGCACGCCAGGAGAACCGCACGCGCGCTGTCGGCTCCGGCACCCGGACGACCGGACCGTCCGCCCTGGCGGCCTGCCCGAGTCCCGACCGAATCGGACCCGCGGTGTCGGCGAGCAGCACCGAGTACCCGGCCAACTGCAGCGCGTCCGAGAGCGCGGCGGCGACCACGCTCACCCCGACGCCGCCGGACGCCCCCAAGATCGGTACCACCAAACCGAACCGGGCGCGGAGCGCGTCTGCGTTTCCCGGTGCATGCCGATCAGCGGCAGTGCCGCCGGACAGAGTGTCCATCGTGCGTCTCCCGGACGTCGCTGACCTGCGTCGCGTTCCGTTCGGAAGGCACGACGACTTCAGCTGTTGTCAAGGAGGGCAGGTCGTGAGAGATTTGACTCGCTGTGTTGTCACGACACGAGCCAGCGTATCGACACAGCAGTGCTTGTCAAGCAGCACCGAGGGGACCAGATGAACGACCAAGGCCGCGGCACACGCGGATCAGGCGATTCGCCGATCCCCCGCCGCACCGCAGCGCGGCAAGCCGCGCTGTACCGGACGCTGCTCGGATTCGACAGCTTCTCCGGACGCCTGACGCACCTGCTGGACCACGAGTCGTTCGTTCACTACGACGCCGACCGCACGCCGGTCACCGACCCGGACTTCATCGCGGCACACGAGGCCGAACTGCGGACGAAGCGAGCATCCGCCCAGGCGATCGCCGATTGGCTCCTGGAGTATCGAGGGATCTCGATCAGCCGTCAGCAAATCAACAACCTGCGGGCCGGTCGCCGTCCGATGCCACGCGCGTCGGAGGTGAACGGCTTCGCCGATTACTGGCGCATCGACGCCCGCACGCTCGATCCCGCCACCCCTGCCGAACAGGTCGCAGGTTTTCCCGACACGGAGACCAAACTCGCCGCTCCGGACTGGCGCATCCTCGAGCTGATGAACGAAATCGGCCTGCAGAGCGTGCAGGCACGGGAGATCGGCTCCGCGCTCGACAGCTCATCCCCCGACAACAAGCAAGCGTTGATCGAGATCCTGTCCGCCATCTCGCGGGACCAGAAGGCAACCAACGACGACTGACTTGCCCGCCAAATTTGAATTCACCTGTTGACAAATTGTGGTCAGCGGGTAGGTTTACCCCGAGTTGGCCGCCACGGCCGCCGCATCAGGGAGGGTGCGGCGCACCGGCCGGACGGCCGCCGACACGGGAGTTGTCGTGCCGACTGACGTCGTGCCGGCGACGCATACTCACGCACCGAGGGATCGCACGTTCTCCATCATCCCTCCGCGCCCTGACTGCGTCGCCGAGATACAGAAGCACCTGAACGCACGCGGTCCGCCCCGAGGGCCGCCGCGAACCGGGCTGGGTTTCGCGCTCGCCCAAGCCAGCTAACCACAAAAGCAGCAACTTTCAGTCCTTAATGGACTCTTACTGTGCCGCGCCTGTCGGCGAATCGCCGGGGCAGCATCACTCTCTCCTCAGTTCATCGTCAGCGCCGTAACCGGCGCGACCTTGTCATGCAACAAAACCAACCTAAGGACACTCATGCGTTTTTCTCCGCCCACCGCGGCATTGGCCGCGGCGCTGGCGCTCTCGTCGGCTGTCGCCGCGCCTGCGATCGCCGACGGAACCCATGACGCGAGCAACGACCGAAGCGCCCTGTCCGGCAGCATTCCCGCGTGGGCCACGCCTTCAACGAAGATCAGCGACGCCGACACCTCAGACGTTCGCCAGGTACAAGTCGCCTTGTCGTTGCGCGACCCCGGCGGCGCAGCACGACTTGCCAGCGAGGTGTCGAGGCCAGGAAGCGGCCAGCGCGGACATTTCCTTTCTGCCGCACAATTCACCGACAGGTTCGGACCGACCGACGACTCTGTACACCAGGTGCGCGAGTGGCTTGCCCACGCGGGCCTGACGGTCAAGGACACGAGCACGAACCGGATGTTCGTCAATGTCGAAGGCACCACCGGCGATCTCGAACGCGCCTTCGGCACGCATCTCGCTTCATACCGCACCAAAATCAGCGGCTCAGCCCGAACTCTCACCGCCCCCGAAAACCCGATCACGATTCCCCGTGCGCTGCACGGCGTGGTCAGTGCCGTGATCGGGCTGGACGACAGCCGCAACACCATCCGGCCGCAGCACACCGCACCACACGCCCCGACTGCCGAACAGCACTGCGCGCGCTGGTGGGGAGAGCAGAACAACACGGACGTCCCGCAGAAATACCCGTCCGGCGCACAGTCGAACTCGCTGTGCGGCTATACCGGCACCTCCCTGCGCGCCATGTACAGCCTCGGCTCCGGCGATCAGGGATCCGGCACCACCATTGGAATCGTCGGTGCCTACAACGGGAACTCTGTTGCGCAAGACGCCAGCCGGGCGGCGAGCCAAACCGGAATTCCCCAAATGAAACCGGGCCAGTACACCGCGGTCCTGCCCGACGGCGGATTCACCGATCAGCAGAAGTGCGACGCCGACGGGTGGGCTGGCGAGCAGGCGCTCGACGTCCAGTCGTCCCACGCCATCGCGCCCAACGCGAACATCCGGTACTACGCCGCGAAGACCTGCCTCGGCGGGCTGTACGACGCGGTCGTCAAGGCAGTCAACGAGAACACCGCGGACGTGCTGTCGTTCTCCTGGGGCAACGCCGACGGCGAGCGAAGCATGGCCCCAGCGGTCCGCGACCAGTTCAACTCGATTGCCCTGCAGGCCGCCATTCAAGGGCAGTCCATCGCGGTCTCGACCGGGGACGCCGGCACGAACGCCGGGATCACCGGATCCGCGACCGCGAGCTTCCCGTCCTCCAGCCCGTGGGTGACCGCGGTCGGCGGCACCACCGTCGGGCTTGACCAGCAGAACAAGCCGCTCGTGGTCACCGGGTGGGAGAACGCCGGTAACACGCTGTCCGGCGGGAAATGGGTCCCGCAGCGCAACACCGACGGCTCATTCGCTGGTGGCGCGGGCGGCGGTGCCTCGGCACTGTACGACGCTCCCGACTGGCAGAAGGGCGTCGNCCCCGACTCGGCGAGCCACGGGCACCGCGCAGTGCCGGACATCGCTGCGCTGGCCGACTCCTACACCGGTTTCCTGGTCGGGCAGACCCGGCAGGGCCAGTTCGGCCTGTACTCCTTCGGCGGCACGTCGCTCGCGGCGCCCGTTGTCGCCGGGCTGGCAGCCGACGCCCAGCAGGTCCGCGGGGCCCGCGGCGGGCTGCTGACACCGTCGCTGTACGCGCTGCGAGCCGGGATCAAGGACGTCGCCCCGGTCAAGGCCGGCGTGTTTACCCCGGCGATGCACACGCTCCCGGGAACGGGCGTGCCAAGCCAGCAGGGGCAGTACCTCGTCGATTTCGACACCCGACCGCAAACGCTCCAGAGCGGACCGGGCTGGGACAACGTTACCGGAGTCGGCACACCCGACCGCGGTTTCGTCGAGGCGCTCGCCGCGAAGTGAGCCGGTGGTGCGGGCCTGGCCAGGGGGCTGGCCCGCACCACCCTTCCCACGCACGATCGGAGGACGATTCGCCATGCTCGTGCTCTTCCTCTGCCGGAATTCGCTTCCTCGAGGCTGGTTTCGCTTCTTCGTCCCGCTCGGTGCCGTCGAACTCGCCTGCATCCTCTTGCTGGCGCTGTATCTCAGCGGCACCCCGTCGCCCGGGCAGCAGGGTCCCGGCGAGGTCACGTCAGCGTCGGATGTCCGAGCAGCACCAGCCATCGCGCCTCGGCCTGTCGACCACCCCGAATCGCTGCCCGAGTCTACGACTTACGCCACAATCCCCAACGCGCCAACGGATGTGAACGAGTCCGACAGTCCGAACGGGACGGTGGTGCACCCGCATCGACCCGTTCCCGTCTACCAAGCGCCTGGCGCGCCACCGTTCGCGATGCTGCCGGTCAAGCAAATCAGCTCTGACACTTGGGTTCCCGTGGCGGCGGAGGAAAACGGATGGATCCAGGTCCTGCTGCCGTCCCGGCCGAACGGAAGCGTCGGCTGGCTGTCCACACAGGACTCTTCCTTGACTGCGGCCCGAACTCCGTACCGAGTCGAAGTCAACCGCACCGCGTTCCGAATGACCCTGATCCGCGACACTACAACGGTTGCAGCCTGGACGGTCGGCGTGGGGAAGGACGCAGCACCGACCCCATCCGGCAGGACCTTCGTGATGGCGTCTTTGGCCGACGCGAACCAAACCTACAGCCCCGTGATCCTGCCTCTCGGAATCCATTCGACCAGCCACGAAACCTTCGGCGGCGGCCCGGGGACGACCGGCATCCACACCTGGCCCGACCCGCGCGTCTTCGGCACCCGGTCGAGCGATGGATGCATCCGCGTACCCGCCGAAGCACTGTACCGGCTGGCGGCCGAGGTGCCGTTGGGAACTCCGGTCCTCATCCACTGAAATCCTAGTAATAAGGAGAAAAATGACCACGTCTTCACGACATCTCGGTCTTGCCGCCGGTCTTGCATTGGCCAGCGCCGGCGTCGCCATCACCGTCAGCACGACCTCGCTGGCAGCCAAGCCCACCGCACTCGCCGCGACCTCCGGGTCGAGCGCGTCCGGGATCACCGTCAGCGGCGGAGAACGCGTCGGGCCCGCGCCGTCGGTCTCCAGCTCCGGTGCAGTCAAAACCGGTGGAGGATCGGTGTCCTCTCCCAGTGGAGCCGTCGTCGCCAGCGGCATCAACCTGCGCGCTGGCGCCGGAATCGCCGAAGCAACCGTCACGAGCGTCCGGGTCGGCACCACCAGCGTCGGCCCGTTCTCCGCCACCTGCCGCAACGGCGCCACCACCGTCAAAGCCCCATCACGGTCCAGCGGCAACCTGACAGTCACCCCCGGAGCATCCGGCGGACCGCACGCGACCGCAGGCACCATCACAGTGAAAACGCCAGGCTCGCCAGCGATCACCGTGTCCGTCGCGACCGTCTCCTGCGGCACCGGCACCCCGCCGACCGAACCGCCGCCCACCACCCATCCCGGCAAGCCCGGCCCGACCGACGACCCCACGCCGACCGCGCGGCCCAGTCAGCCCGGACACCGGCCCGCACCGACCGAACAGCCCGGTTGGCCAGCCCACCGCGACTCGGACCAGGGACGCCCCGGGCACCGGCCCGCCCCTGCCCCAACGCCTCGACCCGGACACCTGCCGGTGACCGGCTGACCTGCCGCTGTGGTCCGCCCGCAGGCGGACCACAGCCCGGCATCACCACCGTCACGACCCTCCCCGTCACCGCCCGTCCAGGACTGTCCGGGAGGACGAACATGATCGCAACACAGCACGAAAACAAGCCAGCTACCGGCGACCACGAACTACGTGCCGTCCACTTCGTCGGCTCTCTGCCAGCCCAGCTCGCACCGACACCCCAAGCCGGTATGCAATGGATGCTGGACCAAGCACACGGCCGAACCCTCGCCACACTCCCCTGCGACGCCGACCCGCGGTGGATCGTCGACTGGCTCTACGCCCTCGGCAACGTCGCGTCCCTCGAACCCACCAGGACCGGCGAGGCCACCAGCTACGACGACTACCCGCGCTACCGCATCGCCCCTGGCCACCGGCTCGCTCCCGAGGACGTCTCCCTGCGGCGAGCCAGCCACACCGCCACCGTCGCTGTCACCCGGCAGGCCCTCGACGGCCCACAGCAACTGCCACCGATGCAGGTGTCGATCCCCGGCCCACTGGATCTGGCCTACCTCTGCTTCGGCACCCCCGCCCGCACGCTGGCGAATGTTGACGTCCTGCGCGAAGCAATCCTGCACGACGTCAACGAAATACATCATCGATGGGGCGACGAGGTCGTCTTCCAGTTCGAAACCCCGGCCACGCTCGCGATCCTCGACCGCGTACCGCATTCCTTGCAAGCTTCCGCGGCCGCGCTGCTCGCCGGGCAGATCACCCGCGTCATCCGCGAGAGCCCCACCAGTGCGACCTGGATCCTGCACCTGTGCCACGGAGACCTCAACCACGAACCTCTCGTCACCCCGCCCGATCTCGCACACGCCGTGCGAATCCTCAGGGCCGTCCACCGGCAGCTCACTCGGCTCGGCCTGCCCATGCCCCGAGTCCACATTCCGATGTGCACCGGAACCAGCGCACCCTCGACCAACGCGGCCTACTACCGCGCGCTCCGCCGCCTGCCGGACGACATCGAGGTCATCGCCGGACTCGTCGACGAACACCACCCGGCCGAATCGGCCCGTGCCCTCGAACTCGCCGAGAACGCGCTAGGACGGACGATCGCCGCCGTCGCCGCGGCATGCGGACACGGCCGCAGGAATCCCGCTGACGCGACCGCGAACGCCGAACTGGCACACACGCTTGCGGACGCCCCTCACCGCCGGTTCGCCCACCACCGCCGGGCCGGGAGGACCGCATGACCGAACCGATGTACGCCGTTTTGTGCCGACCTCGAGGTGCCGAGACCCGGCCGCTGCCGGAGGGAGCGCTGGCCACTCACCTTCTGTATGCACCGACAGTCCCCGTCGACCGGCTCTCTGCGATCCGCGTGCTGATCCCTGGCGGCCGGATTCTCCCGCCCGCACAACATAACTCGGCCGAAACCGCGCTCGTCGTGTTAAGCGGATACACCGGGGTACTCTCCGGCCCAACCATGGCTCCGGTCTTGCCCGCACCCGGCGATCTCGTCTACATTCCGGCCGGCGTCCCGTACTCGGTGGTCAACCTCAGTCACAACGCAGCCGTCCTGCTGCTCGCCATCACGACCGATCCTCGTTTCGACGCGGGAACCGCACCCGCGGCCGACTACTCCGACGCGGTCGCGACCCGCGCCGTCACCCTCCGGGCAGAACACGTCGACCGGATTGCCCAACGGAGAGCAAGCGACGCCCGACGACGCCGTTAACCTCCCCGCACGACCGGAACGCTTTGCCCCGCCCTCCCCTGCCACACGCGCCAGCCGCGTGCAGCCCGCAAGGGAGGACACACCCGTGCGCACCCAGATCCTCGACTGCGCCCGCGAACTGCTCAGCGCCACCTCCGACCCACGACTACCACCGGTCACGCTCGACGAGATCGCCGCGCAGGCAGGCATCACTACCCGTCAGCTCCGCGCTTACTACACCTCCGTCGCAGCCATCGAAGCGGACCTGCACGCCGAAGAAAGGTCCTGACATGAAATGGCCCTCGCTCCACCTGCGCGGAATCGGCGCAGCCCTCGGCGAACTCGTGCCCGTGGCGTCCGAACATCCCACGGGCCAGCGATCCATCTCCATCGCGCGCCACGCAACGGGAATGGATCTCGCCGTCCGAGCCGGCAACGCCGCGCTCTCCGTGCTAGCCCAAGTCGCCCCTGCGCCACTGCCCGTCCCGGAACTCCACCTCCACAGCGCAATCTGGCGGGGCAGCCGCGGAATCGACTTCTGGTCGCGCGCCAGCTACGTCCGAGCCAGACTCGGCCTGCCCGCCGGACCGGGCATCGCCGCCGAACTCAACGCCATGTCCAACTCCCTGGTCGGCGGCATCGACCTCGCCGCCCGCGTCCTCTCCGGCAGCTCCGACGTCGACCACATCATGCTCACCGGCGGAGAAGTCTTCGGACCACCAGCCTTCGACCACCTCAGCGCCGACCACGGCATCGCCTACGGAGACGGCGGTTCCGCAGTCATCCTCGGCCACCGCCCCGGACTGGCTCGGATCCTCTCCACGGCGTCCTACACCGACCCGAGCCTCGAACAGCTCCACCGCGGGAACCACCGCTTCCTGCCCGCAGGCACCACCGAACCCGGTCCAGAACGAATCCGCGAACGAAAACGCCAGTACGTCAGCGCCGTCGGCACGGATTCGATCAACACCCGCAACACCCACGGCATCCGAACGGTCATGAAACACGCTCTCGCGGACGCCGAACTCGCGGCCGATCAGCTGGCTTGGGTTCTCCTGCCGCACTACGGACATCAACTGCTCAAGACCCACTGCCTTCGGCCGCTCGGCATCAATGCCGAACGCACCCTCCGAGACGCGGGCAACCAGTGGGGCCACCTCGGCCCCAACGACCAGATCGTCGGCCTCACCCACCTGCTAGCCCGCGACGCCATCCGACCTGGCGACCACCTCGCCCTGGTCGGCATCGGCATCGGCATGACCTGGACCGCGGCGATCATCCGCATCGACAGCGTCCCGACCTCCCTCCGAGCACAGGCTCCTCCGCTTAGGTTGCCGTGGCGAAACACAACTTCGCTGATCGGCTGATCTGTGTGCACGGCACCCCCTATGGAACGCAAGCTCGACCGCTAGCAGGCAACTTATGAGCATCGAAGCGATCAACTGGGCACTCAAACATGCCCGAATCCCCGAAGACCGGCGCGACTCGTCGAGTCTCGCCGTAGTCCTCATCGGCCTGGCCAACCACGCAGACCCCGAAGGCCGGAACGCCTTCCCCTCGCTCGCGACCCTGGCCAGCTACACCCGCCTGACCGAGCGCTCCGTCCGCTACGCCCTCCGAAACCTCGAACAACTCGGACTGATCCAGTCAGCCGACCCTCGGATTGTCGCCGCGCACGTCCAACGCGCCGATCGCCGTCCGAACGGATACGACCTCGTCATGGCGAGCGATGGCCCCGCCGGCCGGGGGCAAAGACTGCCCTCCGCAGGTCAGCACGAGGGGCAAAACACCACCCCGCGGGCGGCAAACAACCACGAGACGGGAGGCAACCCCTGCCCCCGAACCATCCATAAACCATCCATAAACCACCCGAGCAGGCGCTCGCCGCGGCTGCCCGAGCCGATCTACCTTCCGCCACCGTGCGGCCGCTGCGACGCACGTCCAGGCGACCCGGCTTCCACCCGATCCACCACCGACGAGGACGGCAACGTCAGACGATGTCCGAACTGTCATCCCGCCGAAGTCGAAGACGCACCCGGACAACCGCGGCATCCCCCAGAACTCGCCGCTCGATCTGAGCCGCCTGTCCACGTCAGTCCCGCTGCCCTCGATGACCGCCCTCCACTCCGCACACCCGCTTCGTCCGGAGGAACCCATGACGGACCACGACGCTCCCGAGCAAGGACTGACGCCAGCACAGCGAATCCTCCGCGCCCGCATCGCGGCGAACGCGTCTTGGGCGCGGACCCCAGATCGAACTCGGCGAACCGCACCCGCGCGAAAAGCAGCGCTTGACCGCTTCGAAAAGCTCGTCGACCCGACCGGCGAACTCAACCACGACGACCGGGCCAGACGAGCCGAACACGCTAGGAAGGAACACTTCCAACGGCTGGCGCTGCTCAGCTCGCGTGCACGCCGTCGCGGGACCTCGAACAACCCGCGTTCAGAATGACTTCCGCCCCAGCGCGATGGCACGAGTGGGCGTCATGCGCGAACTATCCGGATCTCGACTGGCATTCTACGGAACCCGCCGACGTTGCAACTTGTCGACAAATCTGCCTCTCGTGCCCGGTCCAAACGGCATGCCTCGAGGAAGCGCTGTCCGAGTGCGACCCTTGGGGAATTCGAGGAGGACTGACTCCCGACGAGCGCGAACTCAACGCTGGCCCGGACCGCGTTCGCATCCTGCCAGCCCATGGGACCAACGCTCGCTATGCCAAGCATCGTTGTCGTTGCACGGCTTGCCGACAAGCGCATGCCCGATACACACGCGATCGTCGAAACCGACGCAGGCTCAGCGATCCTCAACGCTCACCTCACGCCCGGACGCGCCGTACCTCAGGCGATTACGAGTCTTCCGTCCGAATTGAACGAGCCACCGGCTGTCAACGGTGGACAACAGTGCCACAGGCGAAGGGCGACCGCGCACGACACGGTTCGTTCGACGGGCAGCTGCCGCCGAAGCTATAGGTCGTGGCATCTGGTCCAGGTCAGGAAACCGCCTGACGCTGCGAGCCAACCGAAGAGCGGGAACGAACCCATCCGCATCATCTCCTTCCATGCCTTCTTCGCCAGCTTGGTGAGCCATCTGACGGCCTTCTCAAGAGCGACCAGCGAGAACACAATGAACGAGATACCGAGCATTCCGGTGAGACCGCAACCGCGTGCCGAGTCGAACGGCGCGCCGGACCCAGACCACATGCCACGACCGCTATTCAGTTCTTCGCCCAGCCTACTGGAGACAGGAGTCGACAGGATGCCTGACTTCGAGCGGCCCGATCGCACCGCGATCGACAAAGAAGCTCGTGGTCAGTGCGATTATACCTCCGCGGACGTCACACCTCTGAGCTTCGCGATGCCCGGCCGTGGGGCCGAGCCACACGTCGACACAAGCCGGAAGCCGTTCGTCGCATCAGGCGATTGCGAAACTCCCGCCCAGGAGCACCGCCACAAACCCTGCTCGTTCTGGTTCGATACCCTGCATGGCCCCTGCACCCGCACCGCCCGACCCATGGTATGCCTCCGGCTTGTTCTGGGCGATAGCCGCCGTTGGCGTCGCCATAGTCCTCGGCGTCGGCGCGATCGTGGCGACCTACCGGTCCGCAAACCCCCGACGCCGCCTGCACGTCTACGCTTCGAACATCACACCGTTAGTGCACCAGATCGGGCAGACCCTTTCGCTGGAGGTGCGCTCCAATGGCGTCGTCCTGACAAACCCGCACATCGCCACGGCAAACCTAGTTGTGCGCAGTCGGCGCGACATCCGGAAAGATGCGTTCGACGGACCCATAAAACTGTTCTTCGGAACACATATCGTGGCCGTGCTGGAGCAGACATCCGGAACCGACGTTCCTGGTACCCCGCTGCCGAGTCTGATTCGGCACGAGGACCTACTCGAAATCCAACCATCGATCCTGCGCCGTGACCTAACGCTCACCTATACCGTGCTGGTAGAAGGCAGCACCCCCGTCTTCAATGCCGAGGTACCAGTCGACGCGGACATACGCGATACACCTCCATCCGAGACCGCGTCGACACTCGGACAAATTGCATTTAAGGTGGCAACACAAGTACTAAACCAGATGCCACTCCCGCTGGGCGCTCGTTTTCGAATATAGATAGATCTAGCCTTCTCGGATCTCACGCGTTGCGAGGCCGCCCCCGTCGCACGAGCGTCAACCTGACACCTCACCACATGCATCCAGACCCTGGCTCGGATTCGCGGACAACACATGCTGGGTACGCATCGACCTTACCGACGATCCATCCCAACGCCTGGGTCTATTGAGAGCGACGAGATCAGAACCAAGATCAATCTGCGACCCTCCTATTTGACGATTTCCGCTCATCGCCGACCAGGCGCTATACTGGTGTAGCACTGCGCTTAGCCGCTCCCGCTTTGGGAGCGGAGGGTCGCAGGTTCAAATCCTGTCATCCCGACCGATCGGGGCTGGACCTGCGCGGGTTCAGCCCCCTTTTTCGTGCCGCCGGACGCGGGGCGGGAGCTAGCACAGCGCTTGGCAACCCTCCTGCTTGAGGATTTCACTTGTGCACCCGAGCACTGGTTCCCGCTCCCTGGCAGACGCTGATCATTGAGTGCGCCATGTCACTCGAAACTGAGATCAAGGGTCCCCGTACGCTCCGCAGCTACTGCGACGCCGCGCGCTTCTTCCGCCCGGCTCGCCGACCCGGCCGCGCCGCCGGAAGCCGAGACCCCGGAACCGTGGCTGGCGGCGCAGGTTTACCCATTCACGACATGCGCATGCCTTCCCGGACGCGAACAGTCCCGGAGAATGCCCTTACGCTCTAACTGGTCATGCGCGCGAAGGCCGCTGAAGTCGGCACCGTATCTTCCGCCCTGCATCTTCACCGAAGGGGCAGCAGCCAACATCATTGCACCCGCCGAGTCCGCTGGGGTCGCTCTCCGTCATCGGACTGTTACCGGAGTAGTCGCATCCGTTCATCTGCCGTGCGAAGGCCGTGTCGAATACCGGGTCCGGGGTCATGGACTGGCCGGTCGACGACAAGGACCCGCGGGCGTCGAGCTGGGTCAACCCCGCCGAACAGGAGTTGACGCTAGTGGGACACTGCGGCTCGCTGAGTCGATGGCGACCTGGCTCGTGCCGTGGTGCTCGCCAGCCAGTCGCACCGGTCCAACGTTCTGGACGACACGCGTGCTGCGAGCGCCACCGGCTTCTAGCACAATTTTCCCGATAGCAGCGCTATACAACACGACGACTATGCGCCCGCAGAGGTCCACGCCGCGAATTCGCCCAGCGCACATTGCAGATCATCCCGGGTGTGAATTTCCCTGTGATCGTCTCGATCTATGCCCAGAAGAACATCCGCACACATCAGCTGAACCTCTCCAGTCTGGCGTGGGTGGATTTCTCCATCGCGCGACCCGTCCCGGACAACCTCCGGTCGACGACATCATCATCCATCCGGGATCACTGGCAGAATAGATCGATCATCTCATCGCATTCATTGCGACCCGCGATCTATTCAGCTTCATCGACATCATCCGAATGTTCCAAAATATGGATCCATGCCACCCGGCACGCAGCGAGCCCGAAGCACGCCCGCTCTCGTTTCAGCCATGCGACGGGTTCTTTCGCGAGCAGCAGTGGCCGGAGTGTCTCGTACTTCATACGATCCAAATTGAGAACCTTGAGCCATACCCATACTAGAGTCGCAGCGACGATCTCCAGGCAAAGCATTTTGCGGTGGCTTTCCGAGAGAACCAGCCTGTGCTCATCGTCCACTCGGCAGGTCAGCTTCACGCACCCGCCGACGGCCGCTGAGCCGAGGTCGGCTGGTCCTCGCTCCGGCACCGAACGCGTTGTCCGCGATTGCCAGGCAGTCAACTGGTCTCCCGGCCTGGGTCAGTTCGGGCATCGAGCCAGCGTTTTGCGGAGCTTGCGGTCCGCATCGGGACCGCCGGCGGATTGCCCGGAGCGGGGAGCAGGATCTGTCGCGCGAACACCAAGCACCGATGAGGTTTTCGCGCCTCGCCCGTCTGTATGTGTGCGACAGACACACAGGAGGCTGACATGACACGGAAACTGATCTTCGGCATGAACCTGACGCTCGATGGCTACATCGCCGCGACTGGCGCCGACATCGGCTGGAGCGGGCCGCCGAGCGAGGAACTGTTCCGGTGGTGGCTCGACCAGGAACTGGCCAACAGCATGTCGCTCTACGGGCGCAAGCTGTGGGAGGCGATGAGTTCCTACTGGCCGGCTGGCGGCCAGCAGCCGGGTGCCACGTCGGCGGAGGTCGAGTTCGCGCGGAACTGGCGGGATACGCCGAAGGTGGTGTTCTCGTCGACGATCGGCAAGGTCGGCTGGAACACCCGGGTGTTCGCGGGCGACGCGGTCGCCGAGATCGCCCGGCTCAAGGCTGCGGACGGCGGGCCGTTGGGCATAGGCGGCGCGACGCTCGCGGGGGCGGCCATGCGGGCCGGGCTGATCGACGAGTACGCGGTGGTCACCCATCCGGTCCTGGTGGGCGGCGGTACGCCGTTCTTCAGTGCGCTGGAGAGCTGGGTGGACCTGACTCTGGTGGAAACGCGGACGTTTCCCGGCGGCGTGGTGCTGACCCGCTACGAGACTAGGCGGTGAGCGTGGGCCGGGTGAGAGCGTGTCCGCCCCGCTGGAGCTGCGATCACAGTGCCGGGGCCAGGCCCAGCCACGGTTTGCCGGCGACCTCGAATCCGGTGAGCTCGGCGATCTGCCCGTCGGCGATGTGCAGCACCGCGAGGTTCAGCAGCCGGTACGCCGGGTCGCCGGGAGTGCGGAGGTAGAGCGCGGCCGCGGGCATGCGGTTGACCGTCGTGGCGATGCAGCGCCAGTCGTCGTAGCCGCGCTGGAAGAGACCGCCGGAGACCCAGCCGTCGACCGCGTCCTTGGCCGTCGTGATCACGGCGCCTGGGTCGGGCAGCATCGCGAAGCGCAGGTCGTCGCGGAGAAGGGCTGTCAGCCGGTCGAGGTCATTGCGTTCGTGGGCGTCGATGTACGACTTCACCACCTCGCGCTCGTCTCGCGACAGTTCGTGGGTGGCGGGGCTGCGCCAGTCGAGGCGGCGGTCGGGCAACTGTTCGCGCATTGTCACGCGCGCCCGTTGCAGTGCGCTGGTCACCGACGCGACGGTCGACTTGAGGGCCTCCGCGGCCGTCGGTGCTGGCCAGCCGAGGACGTCGCGCAGGATGAGCGCTGCCCGTTGCCGCGGCGGCAGGTGCTGGACGGCGACGATGAACGCCAGCTCGATCGTCTCCCGTGCCACCACCGATTCCTGCGGGTCCTCGGGGAGCATCCGGTCGGGGTACGGCTGCAGGTACGGCAACTCAGCGTCCGGAAGCTCGGACGGCACGGGGGTGCGGTCGTTGCGCTTGTCCAGGAAGTCGAGGCAGGCGTTGGTCGCGATGCGGTAGAGCCAGGTACGCAATGCGGCGTGGCCCTTGAACGACTCCCGCTTGTTCCACGCCCGCAGGAACGTTTCCTGGGTCAGGTCCTGGGCGTCTTCGTAGTTCGCGAGCATCCGGTAGCAGTGCACCTGCAGCTCACGCCGATAGCGCTCGGTGATGAGCGCTAACCGCGCCGGGTCGCCTGTGCGGACTGCCTCGATGAACGCGGCTTCGGCGGTGCCCAGCGGGCTAGCGTCGGTCATGGTCGTCGATCCTCCCACCGGCGCGAGGGGCCGCAAGAACTGACGACCGGGCGGAGGACCGCTGGAGGTGGAGGGCCCCTTGGGGGAGTTCGATTCCCGCAAGGGGCCCTTCACGGCCGAGGCTCAGGATCAGTCGGTGGCGAGGGCCCGGGTAGCCGGGCCGATCGACGCCCAGCTGCCGGAGGCGGCACTCCAGCGGTAGATGCCGCCGCTGTTGACGCCGTAGACGCCGTCGGCATTGGCCGCGAACGAGTCGCCGGAGCCGCCGATCCGGGACCAGCCGGTGCCGGTCAGCAGGTTGACGTCCTTGGTGGCCGGTTCGATGCCGAGCAGCGTGTGCGCGCCCGCGTACAGCGCGCTCTGCGCCTTGCCGACGCTGGCCCAGGTGCTGCCGGTGCCGGTCCAGTGGTACACACCGCCGCCGTTGGCCCCGTAGATGCCGTCGTCGTTGATCGCGAAACCGGTGCCGGAGGTGCCGATCTTGACCCAGGTGCCGGGCGCGGTCATCAGGGAGAGATCGCCGGTGCCGGGCACGGTCCGGGCGAGCAGATGGCCGGCGGCGTAGAACGCGGTCCCGGCGGGCCCGACCGTTTCCCAGCCGGTGCCGGTCCAGCGCAGGACACCGCCGCCGTTGTAGCCGTAGACGCCGTCGGCGTTGACCACGAACCCGTCGCCCGGGCCGCCGATCTTCGCCCACTGGCCGGGGGTCCCGGTGTAGCGGTAGACGTCGTGGGTGTCGGCGCGAGTCGCGACCAGCGCGCTTTCGCCGGCGTAGACCCGGTCGAACCCGGTGCCCAGGGTCGTCCAGGCGCTGCCGGTGCCGGAGTAGCCCAGAACCGCGCCGTTGGCGTCGATTCGGTACAGGCCGTGGTGGCCGGCGACGGTGTGCGCCGTGACCCACTCGCCGAGGTCGTCCACCCGGACGGCGCTCACTGCCGGGTTGGTCGCGGTCTCGCCGAGGCAGTTGTGCTGGTACGAACCGGTGACCACGCCGGTGATCCGGCCGTCGGCAGTGAACACCGGCGCACCGGCATCGCCGCGGCACACGCCGCTCGTGCCGGTCGCTTCAAGGGCCAGACCGTGATCCGGTGCGCCGGGCGCGACGGTCAGCGGAGCCGACTGCGGAGCGTCCGGGATCCATTCGGTCGCCGTGCGGCCGAATCCGGCCACCGTCACCTGCCCGCTCGACGGCGGCGGCGTGGCAGCGAGAGTCCCCGGGCTGGCCCCGAGAACCGGCGCGACCAGCCGCAGCAGCACGACGTCGCGGTCGGCCCGCGGCGCCACTCGGTCCACGGCGATCTGCCGGGTCGGCTTACCGGTCTCGGTCACCGCGGCATTTACCGCGACGGCAGGCGGCGCGCCGTCGACCAGCCCGTCGCCGGCCTGCGCGCCGGTCTTGCCGGTCAGGCACGACGCGGTCGTCAGAACCCATTGCGAGGAAACCAGGGTTCCCGTGCAGGCGTGGCCGCCGCTGGTCGCGTCGCCCCCGATCGCGAGCCGGACCAGCGCGGACGCCGCCGCACCGGTGACCGGCGCGCCCCCGGCCACCGCGCTCGCCGGCGACGCGGCGGCCAGCAGTCCCGCGGCGGTCACCCCGGCGACGCAGCCGGCCAAGCGCGCGGCTTTCCGGTTGACTCCCATCAAGAAACCCTTCGTTCAGTACGCCTAAGCGGTTCAGGCCAACGCATTTCAGGCTGGCCGGGTCAGCTGGGCCGACGATGAATTCAGTGGATGCGCTCCGGAGATACCCGCCGAATGGGCTGACGCCGTGCTCGCCCGCATTTCCGCGATCCCAGTCATCGGGACAGCGAATGCCTCCGGCGACACCCGTCGAATTCACGCCGACGAATCCACCGCAGCACGAGAACTCGCTCCCCCTTTTGCCGCATGCCCCTCCCCCGCCTGTCAGCGCACCCGATCTGCTGGTGCGCCGCAAATACCATCGCGTGCACCGTGCCGCCATTACTGCGACATGCGGTGACATACACCACATTCCGCCAGCTCTGCGCATCCGGTTAGGATGCGACGCTCAGCCGCCATCCGCGCGGACAAGAATTGTCAGTTAGTTCGCCGCGGCTTTTCCCGGGTTTCGCATTTCCGCACGAGGGCAACCTCAGGCGTTGCCGTTCTCCGAACTCCCGCCGAACTTGGCCCACACCTTGCTCGCGGTATCCGCGACCGTCTCGCCGACCTCGGTGAAGACCTTCGTCAGCGGATCAGCCGAGGCCGTCCAGGAATCCTTGTACGACTTCGCCGCGGACTTCAGGTCGTCCTTCCAGTCCGCGGCCGGCGCGTCGTCGTCCCGGCGCGGGTAGTCGCCGGTCAGGATTGCCCGATAGCCCTCGGACGCGGCCCATTTCTGCAGTTGCGTCGCCCGGACCACGGCGAACGGGTGGGTTTCGGTCTCGACGTACTTCAGCTTCAGCAGGCTGTCCCGGATGTCTTCGCCCGACTCGTATTCCGCGCCCTGCCGCAGGAAGGACGGGATGTCGATGCGGGACGGGTCGACGCCGCCGGCGAGCTGGATTTGCGCGCGCAGCGCGGCGGTCGGGTCCTGGCCGCAGAGCAGGCCGGCGCGGTCGCAGGACAGTTCGGCTTTGCGGTACCACTCGCTCAGCGCCGCGATGATCGCCCGGATGCCGAGTGCGCTGACCGGTGTCCAGGACATCGACATCTGGAGGTTGATCAGGCGCACCATGATCGTGCGGTAGACCGCGTGCCCGGACAGCACGTGCCCCATTTCGTGGCCGATGGCGAACCGCAGCGATTCGTGGCTCATCTGGCCGACGAGCGCGGTGCTGATCCGGATGAACGGCTCGTCCATGCCGAGCGCGGACGCTTGCAGCCGCGGGTCCTGGTAGACGAACAGGTTCGGCACGACGGGAAGATCGAGCGTCTCGGCGCATTCGTGACGCAGGCGGTCGAGTTCGGGGTACTGCCGCGGTCCGACGCGGATTGACGACGCCAGCGCCATCAGCCGTTCGCCGCGTTCGTTGTAGAAGCCGGAGACGGCCTTGATCACCTGGGCGAATCCCGGCACCGCGCGCAGAGTGGCGAGCGCGCCGCGATCCACCGGATGCTCGTAGGCTCTCGGGCTGATTCCCGGAAAACGGACGGCGGTCCGGTGCGCAGGTTCGATTTCGTCGGTCATGGCTCCCCCCAATGAAGTCGTCGGCAGCAGCCTACTCAAGGATTCCTCGGCACTGAGCATCGACGGTTCCGTTGCCCATTAACGGAAACGTGGCGGATCAAGCAAGCGAGAACCCTGGTGTCCGGACCACTGCCCGAGCACGGTGCTTGCCACCGCGCACCCGGCAGGCGGTCGCCGCCGCCGTGCCCGTCCGGCGGGATCGGCTGGATTGGATACGATTGGTCACGACTGCGGGGGAGGCGGCGTGGCGCACGGACCTGAAGAGCCCATCCCGGGCGTGGACCTCGACCGGCCCAGCGTGGCGCGCGTTTACGACTGGTATCTCGGCGGTACGGCCAACTGGGCCATCGACCGCGAGTTCGGCAAGATGGCCCTTTCCGCGTTTCCGGCCGGGATGTACTGCGCCCGAGCCAACCGCGCGTTTCTGCACCGCGCGGTGCGGCATCTCGTGGGACTGGGCGTGCGCCAGTTCGTCGACATCGGTTCCGGCGTCCCGACGATGGGCAACGTGCACCAGATCGCCGACGAGGTCGCGCCGGACTCCCGTGTCGTCTACATCGACCGCGAACCCGTCGCGGTCGCGCATGCCCGGATCCTGCTGGAACGCCACGGGGATCCCGAACGCCACGCGGTGATCCAGGGCGATCTTCGCGAACCGGACGAACTGTGGCACTCCGTCGCGGACACCGGCGTCCTCGATCCCGGCCGGCCGCTGGCCCTGCTGGTCACCGCGGTCCTGCACATCCAGCAGCCCGGCCCGGACGGGCGCGACCTCGGGCCGGAGGCCATCGCGCGGTACCGGGAAATGCTGCCTCCGGGCTCGTACCTGGTGCTGTCGCAGATCACCCACGAAGGATTGCCGGAGGACATCGCCAGGCAGTTGCGTGCGGTGATCCAGTTGTACGACACCAATGTGAGCAAGCACGTGCTGCGCTCGAACGCGGAAATCCGCGCGCTGTTCGGCGATTTCGAGTTGCTGGACCCGGGCGTCACGTGGACTGCCGCCTGGCATCCCGAGGAAAGCGGGCTCAACACACCAGTAGTCGACTTCGCGGATCCGAGCGAGGCAGCGATGCTGGCCGGGGTCGCGCGCAAGCCTTGATCCGCGCGGAAGCACCGCGAAACCCTCCCGGCCAAGGCCTGCGGCCGTCATCCCCTCAAGCGCCTCACGGACGCAGCTCAGCCCGCAGCAGCATGGCGTTGCGAAGGAGCCCGTCCGGCGGGGCGGTGGTGCCGCCGTCCGTGGTCACGTAGAAGGCTCGGCCTTCCTGCCCCGGAACCCAGGCGGCGCTGGACGGCCCGACCAGGCGTTCGTCGAACGGCTCGCCCGCGACGTGCCGGACTTCGCTGCCGTGCCGCGGAATGAGCGGCACTCGGTCGAGCGTGTTGGCGCGATGCCTGGTGACGTAAGCGAACCCGGCCTCCTCGTCGAGGACGAAGTCGTCGGCGTTGTCGATCGCGGCGACGAATTCCGCGCCACCGGCCGGGTCGAGCGTCGCGGGGTCGACCGGCACTCGCATGAAGACTTTCTGCGCGGTGGACGTGTAGTAAAGGTATCCGGTCCGCGCGCTGTACCGGACGCCGTTGACGCCCGGCTGTCGCGGCGGGGCGATCTCGGCGTCCGGGTCGTCGGCCATGGTGTCGTGGGCCAGCCAGATCCGGGCCTGTGCCCCGCGCGCGCCGGCATCGAGGTCGACGCGCCAGATCAGCCCGGCGAAGCAGTCGGCGACGGCCAGTACCCCGCGGCCGAGCAGGCAGCTGCCGTTGAGTGCGCGCACCCGGTCGTCGAAGGTGAAGACGATCTCCGGGGCGACCGGTTCGCCGGGCGTCCAGCCGGTGAGGTCGAGCCGGACCAGATGCGATTCGTGGGTGGTGTACCCCTCGGTCAGGCTGAGCACGAAGACGTCCGGCCGGACCTCGACGATCCCCGTCACGGGATGGTCGAAGCGATGCACCAGAACGGGACGCCGCGGCTCCGGCACGATCCACAGCTCCCGCTGCAGGAGGACGGTGACCAGCACCGAACCGTCGGAACGGACGGCGAGGTTTTCCGGGAAGTACTTTTCCGGGAAGGACGCGACCGGGGTCAGCGTGACGTCCGGGACGGGGGTCATCGGCATGGCGGGCTCTCCTGACATTAAAAGAGGACGGACATCCGCTTTTCTTCTACGCTAGGCTGCCCCCGAGCCGGGTGTCAAGGCGAGGAGCGGACGTTGCCGAGGGTGAGCCAGCAGTACAAGGACGACCAGCGGGGCGAAATCCTGGCGGCCGCGCGCCGCTGTTTCCTCCGCGACGGGTTCCACCGCACGTCGATGCAGGACGTCTTCACCGAGGCAGGCAAGTCCGCGGGCGCGGTTTACCGGTACTTCCCGAAGAAGGAGGACATGATCGTCGCGGTCGCCGCGCAGAACCTCGACGACGTCACCGGCGTGCTGCGCGCTGCCCTTGCCCGCGGCGGCGGCGGCGAGCACGGTGTCGGCGAGGTGATGGCGGAACTGCTGGAGGCCGTGACCGGCCTGCACCGCGACCGGGAACTGGCGAGCATGGCGGTGCTGGTCTGGTCGGAAGCCCAGCGCAACCCGGAACTCGCCGAGCGCCTCGCCGCCGCGTCGGCCGAGATGAGTGCCGAGGTGGCCGGCCTCGTGCGCGGCCGGCAGGAGAGCGGGATCTGGGCCGGCGCACCGGCCGAGGCTCTCGCGCAGGCGATTTTGGCGCTCCTGCCCGGGTTTCTCTTCAACCTGGCGCTGTCCGGACCGGACGGAGTAAGCGGATTCCCGGACGCGGTCCGCACGCTGTTTCCGCGGTGAACCCCGCCTGCCGACGAGACGTGCCGGGCGGCTTCTCTCTCTCGGCCGGGTTTGCGTCTGCCGCGGAGAACGAGTGTGATGCTCTGATGCTCATCCCGTCCGAAGCCGCCCCGGTCCCCTGGCGCAACGGAGCAGGCACCACCCGGGAACTCGCCGCCGACGCCGATCCGTCCCGGTGGCGGATCAGCGTCGCGGACCTGCTCGAAGACGCGCCGTTCTCGTCTTTCCCGGGAATCGACCGGCTTTTCACCGCTCTCGGGCCGCTCCGGCTGACCGTCAACGGGACCGTCACCGACCTCGAGCGCGGCGACCAGATCCGGTTCGCCGGGGAAGACACCGTGCGGGCGACCCTGGACCAGCCGACCCGGGCCCTCAACGTGATGACCCGGCGCGGGCTGTACCGGGCGGAGGTCGTCCTTCGCTCCCCCGCGGAGAACGGCGGGGACGGAGCGGTCGCGTCGGTCGACCTCGGCGAGCAAATCGCCGATGTTTTCCTCACCGCGCTGGCATGATCCCGCGCCTCCAGCCGCGCCTTCATCCGGCGGCATTCGCGCAGGATCGCGTCGCCGCCCGAGGAAGGGCCGCTCGCCGGCCTGGCCGACCATGGTCACGATCATGAAGCCCAGCTGGACCAGCGTGGACAGGAAGGTCATGAACGCGAACGAGTACGGGTCCAGCCGCTGCACACCGAGCACGGCCAGTCCCGTCCACACCACCTGCGTCCCGGCCGCCGGGTAGAACGCCCCCATGCCGCCAAGCCGCTGCGTCAGCCTGGCCGCGATCCGGCTGTTGACGCTCACCGCCTGGGTCGAGCGCCTGCGGCGGCCGGTGCTGCTGGATCCACGGATGCGGGCTCGACTCCAGCAGGCTCACGCCGCGGCTGAGCGTCCGGTCGTGCTGGTCGAGATGCCGCTGCAGGTCCGCGATCTGTTCGAAGACGGCCTCGGCGTTTTCGTAGGTCTGCACCGAACGGCGGTCGACCGCGCGCAGCGGACCCCAGGCCGCGGCGACGAGCGCGAGGACCACGTACAGCGCGGGCATCGATCCGATCGCGCGAGTCAGCGCGGCCGCGAACGCGCCGGTGAACCTGATCTGCTCGTCCGCGGTCGTGGCCGGACGCCGCGGCAAGCGCGGCAGTCACGGCGTGCGGCGGCGGTTCACCCGATCCGTCCGGATTCGGCGGCCGCACCGGCTTTCCAGCACGTTTTCGTTTGCTCCGCCGATCCGCGCCGCGCCACCGTCGAGCCCCTTTCGCTGCTTGCCGGTTTCCGCGCACCAGTATCCCGGCGAGGTTCCGGGAGGGATGCCCGGCACCCGTGCTCGACTGTCCACCGAGGACTGTCAGCGGCCGGGCGCGCGGCAAACAGGACGGCGATACGGAAAGGAAATCGTTGTCCGGGCCGTCTCGTTCACCGCTGGCGAAAACGCGGGCTCCCGGCCGCGAGCACACCGCGGGAGCGGTGACCGTGTTCGGCGCGAGCCCGGACGCGCAGGTTCTCGCCGCGGTTGACCAGATTCAGGGCTCCGGCGAGATGGCCGAGGGCGTCGTCGTGCCGGGCTCCGCGGGCGCAGGCCCGGCCGCACTGCGAACGCGCACTCCAGCTTTACCGGACGGCGAACCATCCGGCGGTGGCCGACGTCCTCGACAGCCTCGCGCACATCGCCCATCACACCGACGCCATCGAGCACCACCGCGAAGCGCTCGTGCTGTACCGGGAGTCCGGCAACACCTATTTGGAAGCCGGCACCCTCGAACACCTCGGCCACCCCCACCGCGAGACGGGCGACTCCGGCAAGGCACGCGCGGTGTGGCAGCTGACGCTCGACTTGTTCCGTGCACAGGGCCGGTTCGCGGAGGTCAACGCAGTGGAAACCGCGCCGGCCCGGCTCGGCTCCGGGCTTCGCTCCCGCAGCGGGCCACGATGCGGCAAGCTGGACCCGTGCCCATGGAATCAGTGATCGGCAACCACGCCAAGGACCAGCTCGAATACTTCGTCGACGAGCACCGCGAGGCGCTTCAGCACTGCCTCGACGGACTCACCGAGGAGCAGGCCCGCCGGTCGCTCGTGCCGTCGAAGACCACGCTGCTCGGCCTGGTCAAACACGTGACCTTCGTGGAGAAGGTCTGGTTCGACGAAGCCGTCACCGGTCGTTCGCGCGCCGAGATCGGGATCCCGGAGACGCCGGACGAATCGTTTGCCCTCACCGATGACGACACCATCGCGTCCATTCAGCAGGCGCACCGCGAGGCGTGCGAAGCCGCGCGGCAGGCCACCGCGTCGCTCGAACTGACCGACATCCTGCCCGGCAACCGGCGCGGACCACTGCCGCTGCGGTTCGTCTATCTGCACGTTCTGCGGGAACTCGCGCAGCACTGCGGGCACGCGGACATCCTCCGCGAGCAGATCCTCGCGGAGGACGGGGCACCGGCTACTTCTTGACCGGATAAGCCTTGGGCGAGCCGTCCTTGTCAACGCCTGCCGCGGCGTACTTGCTGACCCAGTCCGGCACGAAGCCCACTTCGGTGGACAGGTCCTTGCCGGTTTTGGCGTCGAGGACGATCGGCTGCTTTCCGTTGGTGTAGCCGTACAGCGCGCCGTGCCAGGCGACGGTCAGGCCGCCCGGCGGGACGCGGTTCGCGGCCTGGTCGGGCAAGCTCCACAGTGTGGTCCCGGCCTTCGCGTCGTACGCGGTCAGCACGCCGGAGTCGGTGCAGGCGAGCACCGACTGCTCGTCGTACAGGCAGTCGCCGTACGAGTCGGGGCCCAGGTTCCGGGTCCCCTCCACCGAGAACTTCTCCGTGCCGGTCGACGCGTCGAGGAACTTCAGGAAGGCGTGGCCGCTGCTGTACTCGGTGGCCTTCAGGACCACCATCGCGGGATCGGCGGGCAGGATCTCGACCGCGCTCGATTTGGCGGCGGCGACCCACTTCTGCTGGCCGGTGGCGACGTCGAGCGCGGTCGCCTGGACCATCGAAGAATTCCCGGCCACAGTGGAGTCGACTCCCACCACGACCTCGCCGTTCAGGCTGCCCGCGACGTAGTCCTTGCGCTCCCACAGCTGCTTCCCGGTCGCCGGATCCAAGGCGACAGTCAGGGTGTGGTCCGACTGCGCGAAGCTGGCCACGACCGCCTTGTCGGTGGCCGCGACGACCTGCGTGACGGAACGGTCGCCGGTGATTCCGTACTGGTCGTCGGCGACCTTCGCGTTCGTCTGCCAGGCCTTCGCCCCGGTTTCCGGGTTCACCGCGATGACCGCGAGCGCGACATAGCCCGGTGTCGTGCCCTGCTCGGGCATCCGCAGCGGGACGGCTCCGACGGCGAGCCGGTCGGTGACGAGCGGCGGACGCGGGCCGCTCTGCTCGACGAACGGCCCCTGGTGCGCGTTCGGGTCGGCGGCCGGGCCCTCGATCTTGGTGTTCCACTTCTCGCGGCCGGTGAGGACGTCGACCGCGCTCAGCGATTCGGGGGCGATGAGGTAACCGGTGCGGTCGCGCAGCGTCATGAACTTCGACGTCACCGAGCCGCCCATGGTGGCCTGCAGCGCCGTGCGGGGCAGCGAAACGCCCTTGCCGGTGTCGAACGCCAACGGCGGATCAGCGGTGACCGCGTCGGGCTCGGCGGAGGACGCGGGCGGCTGGCCGGCCGGTGGGCAGAGTCGGCACGGACCCGCCTCCGCACGCGGCCGTGGCTGCCAGCACCCCCAGGCAGGCCGCAGTGATCAACGTTCGCCGCATCGGTGTCCCCATTCTCCCGAATCACTGCTCCATTCGGAGTCGTCCCGGAACTTAGCCGACAGAACGGCCGCATGCGCACGAGTTCGCGCAAATGCGGCGAAAAAGGTGTCGCGGGCCCGCGCGGGTACTCGGACGAGTGACGGACGCCCACCCATCCGCGCTCGGTCCGGCTGCGAATGCCCGGTGTGACCTCCCGTCCACGGAGCCATCGACTTGACGCCGCTGCCGCTGAAAGACTTCGCGGTGCGGGCCTTCGGCGCCTGCGGCAAAGCCGTCCGGGTTGCTGTCTCGACGGAAGCCGTGGCCGGGTGTCGCTATCATTGTCGCGTTTGGACTGATCGGCGGGGTCGCGGTGGCCGCGCGGCCGGATCTGACCGCAGTCGCGTTGCCGGCTCCGCTGGCCAGCCTCGTAGCCGGAGTCGCGGTTTTCCCGCTGCTGCACCGAATCGCGGCACAACAGCAGGCGACAGACTCGTCGCGCCGGTCGGCAGCGTCGGTGCCGGAGTGCTCGGCTGTGCCGGACAGGCGATCAGCGTAACGCGAGAGGCCACTGCATCCCGGGAGGCGGTCGGACCGCTCCTGCCCGCGGTTTCGGCTCCGTCCATTCCCTGACGCGGATTTCGCCAAGCTCGGGATCCCGGCGTTCCGCACGCCCAACCGGAACTTCTATCGCGTCGACACCGCGTTGTCGGTTCCGCAGGTGCGCACCGAGGACTGGAGCCCGCGGATCCGCGGGATGGCCGAACGGGAAATCCGGTACCGAGACCGGCCGCTGGTCGAGCGCACGGTGACGATGACGTGCGTGTCCACTTCGAACTTCATCGGCGTCGATCTGCTGGCGGAAGCCCGGTGCGGATCGCCTGCGGGGCCCGGCAGCCGACGACCTTGCGCGCCGAGGTGAACCGGAATACCCGGCGAGGTGATGGATCCAGATTTCCGTGAAGCCCGGTGCCCATCAGTTTTTCGTGCGCACGGCCGACAAATCCGGCTGCGTCCGGATCGAAGCCCGGCGGGGCGACCGGATGGCATTCCACGACTTTTATCGCTTCCTGGCCAATCCGGCTCCGGCCCGGCGCCGAATCCCTGCCGAACAATCCACTGTGAACGGAGAACTGCCGTGAAGACCCTTCGCCTCGCGCCGGGTTCGCTCGACTCGATGGGCCCGCTGCTCACGAAGCTGGTCGCGGCGGTCAAGGCCACCAATCTGGTCGACACGCTCGACAGCCAGCAGGCCATCACCGTCTTCGCCCCGGCCGACCCGGCGTTCACCGCGCTCGGCGACGCGAAGTTCAAGGAACTGGCGGCCAACCCGAACCAGCTCGCGCCGATCCGGCAGTACCACGTCGCCGGCAAGCGCTACGACGCCAAGGGCCTCGCACAGGCCGGTGCCGTCACCTCGCTGAACAGCGCGGGCGGCCCGCTGAAGATCGAGGGTTCCGGCGACACCATGACGGTCAACGGCGCGAAGATCCTCTGCGGCAACATCCCGACCGAGAACGCCACCGTCTTCGTCATCGACAAGGTGCTCACCCCCGGCACCAACAAGAACTGAAGCCACCGGGCCCGGCGCGCCTCCCCAGCGCCGGGCCCGGTTTCCCGCTCAGCTGAGCGAAGAAGCCACGTGCAGATCGACGTTCTTGGTCTCCGGGGCCATCAAGGCGCTCACGATCGCGCCCAGCGCGGCGATCCCGGCGGCGATGTACATCGTGGCCGACAATCCGAGATTGGTGAGCGACCACGGCGTCGCGAAGGTGCCGACAGCCGCGCCGATCCGGCTGATCCCGGTGCACAGTCCCACCGCCGACGCGCGGACCTCGGTCGGGAACAGCTCGTTCGGATAGATCCATTCCAGAATGGACGGTCCGCCGTTGAACACCGCGTACACCGCGAAGGCGAGCGCGATCAGCCACAGCGCGGCACCCGGTTGCAGGCCGAGGTAGAACAGTCCGGCCGCGGAAATCGCGAAGCCCCAGATCAGGACGGGACGGCGGCCGAGCCGGTCCACCAGCAGCAGCGCGGCGATATTGCCGACGAAGAAGAAGAAATTGATCAGGCCGTAGCCGAGGTGCGACAGATTGCCGCCGCCGAGGTTGAACAGTTCGAGGATCTGCGGCCCGAAGGCGTAGATCGCGAACAGCGGGACGACCGTGCACGTCCAGAAAATCGAGATGAACACGACCCGCTTGAGATATCCGCGGCGCCACAACGCGGACATCGGGGTTTTGGTTTCGGCTTCCGGCAGGTCGTCCAGCGTCGCGTGCTCGCCGATCGTCGTGCGCAAAACCTCCAGCGCTTCGGCGTCGCGGCCCTTGCTGTGCAGCCAGCGCGGCGATTCCGGAATGCTGGTGCGGGCGATCACGATCAGCAGCGCGGGCACCGCCGAGGACAGCAGCATCCACTTCCAGCCCTGGTCCACGTTCAGCAGGAAGAACCCGACGAACGCGGCGACCGTCGCGCCGACGAACCACATCGCGTTCAGCCCGCCGACCAGCCGCGCCCGCCACGCTTTCGGCGCGAATTCGGTGACCAGCGCGGTCGCGATGGGATAGTCCGCGCCCACCGCGACGCCGATCAGCAGCCGCAGCACGAACAATTGCGCGGCGTCGGCGACGAAGAACTGCAGCACCGAGCACACGATGATCGCGATCAGGTCGATCGTGTACATCAGTTTCCGGCCGATCCGGTCGGTGAGCGGGCCGAACACCGCTCCCCCGATGAACACGCCGACCAGCGCGGACGCGCCGATCAGGCCGGACCACAGCGAGTCCATCCGCCACTGCGGGCCGATCTGCACCAGCGCGATGCCGATGATGCTGAGGATGTAGCCGTCCAGGAACGGCCCGCCGGAAGAGTACAGCGCGAGCTTGCGGTGAAACCCGTTGAGCCGGGCCGAATCCAGGGTTGCGCGGACAACAGAGCCCGCGGTGTCCGGTGCGCGGTCAGTCTTCATGTCGGTTGGTCTCCTCGCTGCCGACCGCCGCCACGGCGTCGATCTCGATGCGTTTCGTCCCCCGGAACCCGGCGACCTGGACCGTGGTCCGCGGCGGCAGGTCGATGCCGGCGAATCGGTCGAGGTAGGCCTGGTGGTAGGCGTCGAACTCGCCGAGGTCGGCGAGGAACACCGTCAGTTTGAGCAGCGTGCGCAGGCTCCCTCCCGCGGCCCGCAGGGTGTCCTCGAGGTTGTCGAGGGCGACCCGCACCTGCTCGTCGATTTCTTCCGGGACGCTGCCGTCCCGCCGGGCCGGGACCTGCCCGCACGCCCAGATCACCCCGCCGAAAACGGCGGCACCGGCGTAGGGACGCGGTCCGTGCGGATGCGCTACCAGCTCACGCGAAGTCATCGGCCCTCCCGGTGGTCCGGAATCAGGAACCCGCACGCGATCGAGTACGCGAGAGTCCACAGTGGAGTTTTCACGGACACACCATGGGCGACCGCTTCGCGATGCCGCTGTTTCCGTTCCGCCGCAGTGGAAATCACCGGTCCGTCCGGAACCTCGCGCAGCGGGCGGACCACCAATCCCACGACCGGTGGACGCGGTTCCGCGGCGGCGGGCAGCCTCAGCAGGTCCCCGCTCGGAGTGACGACCGTGCGTTCCCCGCCATCCGAAAGGGACAGGACCCGGCCGGATCGTTCGGCGATGTCCAACGCAGCCCAATCCAGCACCGGACTGCCAGTCATTCCCGGCACGACCACCGTGCCCACCACGGCGGCCGTTTCGCAGGCGGGCACGAACGCCTGCAGCGGACCGCGCGAAGCCGGGTCGTGCGCCACCGCGTACCCGTCGCAATGTTCCAGCCTGAGACCGACCCGTCCGGCCGGGATCCGGGCTGTTTCGGTGGCCAAGGCGTCGAGCCCGGCGCCCTCGTGCACCTCGGCGGACGCGATGACCTCGGCCAGGTACTCCGCCTCGCCGCTGCTCAGCCCCGACGCCCGCAAGGCACGGAGCGAAACCTCGTGGATCTCCCGCACGGACACCCGGGTGCGCACGGTTTCGGCCGCCGCGACACGCTCGGCCCTCGCCGCGGTCATTGTCCGGCTCCGGGGAACACCGTGTCGAACAGCCGGAGCCAGTTGCCGCCCAGCACCTGCGCCACGACGGTTTCGTCCAGGCCCACTTCCAGCAATCCCTCGGTGAGGACCGGGAAGTCGGCCGGACCGCCGAACCAGGTCGGCCACACCGGCCACTGCGGCTCCACCGGAACCGCGGACGCGGGCCGCCACCGGCCGTTGCGGAGCCACGCGACGTAGTCCTGCGACCAGTTGCGCGTGCAGTCGCTGCCCAGCGCTACGTGGTCCGGCCCGATCCGCTCGACCAGTCCCGCGACCATCTCGCAGAACTGCCGCCGCGTCGTCTTCTCGCCGCCGATCACGTTGGGGTACAAGCAACAGCCGAGCACCCCGCCACGCGCGGCGAGGGCGTCGATGACGTCGTCCGGCTTGTTGCGCGGCGAATCGGCGAAGGACAGCGGGTTCGCGTGCGTGATCGCGACCGGTCCGGCCGAGGCGTCGATCGCGTCGCGGCTCGTGCGGTTCCCGACATGCGACAGGTCGACCAGCATCCCGACGCGGTTCATTTCCGCGACGATGAAGCGACCGTACGCGGTGAGCCCGGAATCGTGGTCGTCGTAGCAGGCACCGCCGACGAGGTTCTGGATGTTGTAGGTCAGCTGCGCGATGCGCACGCCGAGGCGGTGGAAGACCTCGACCATCCGGTAGTCGTCGCCGAAGGGCGAGGAGTTCTGGAAGCCGAGCAGCACCGCCAGCCTGCCGTCGCGTTTCGCCTGCCGGATGTCATCGGCGTTCTCGGCGAGGACGGCCAGATCGGCGTTGTCCCGCGCGAGTTCGTACCAATCCGCGACCGCGCGCAGCGTTTCCTGCGGGCCTTCCCAGACCGCGCAGGTCGCGTTCACGCCGGTGACGCCGCCCGCTTTCAGTTCCTCCAGGACTTTGCGGTCCCAGTTGTTGATCTGCAGTCCGTCGACGACAGTGAGGTCGCCGTGCTCCAGGGGGTCCACTCAGGACTCCTTTCCGGGCTTGCGGGTGAACAGCCAGTCGTCGTCCGCTCCGGACTCGACGTCGCGCGCCCGGGGCGCGCCGGAGAACAGCGTGACGCGCAACCAGTCGGTCGACTGCGGGCTGTAGTTCTCCATGCCGTAAAGGGCGAGCTGGAATCGCTGCAGGTGCAGCGGAAGGAAATCGCCGGCGAGCAGGTTCGCGCGGACCTCGCCGTAACGGAGCCCGGCGACAGACTGCACGCGCGCGACAATTCCGCGATGCCACGGGAATTCGAGCAGGAACTCCGCCACCGATCGGCCCGCGTCCGCGGCGGCCAGGTCGTGCCGGAGGGCGTGCACGGCGCGGGCGACGTCGATCGGGTGCTCCATCGATTCGCCCGGGTCCTGGCCGCGGTTGCCGCGCCGGGGTTCTTCGTTGTCCTCTGCGGAGAACCAGAACCTCGCCTGTTCGTTCGGATCGGTGAAGTCGAACTCGCGGGTCCAGTCGTACCGGTCGGCGAGCAGGTCGCGCAGCTCACCGCAGGTCTGCGCGAGGTCGACTCGCCGGCGCTGGTCACAGGTCAGCAGGTGCTCGATCTCCGCGTCGAGCGAGTCGTCCAGTTCGACCAGGACGGTGTGCAGCACGGCCCGGGCCTCGGCGCCGAACTCCGCGGCTCGGTCGTCGAGGTCCCGCCACCGGAAGCCGCCCGCGGGGAATTCGCTGAGCAGCGAGGCGATTCCGCCGAGTCGGTCAGCCAGTTCGGGACCGCTCAGGTACGGCGCGGTCGTCAGGGTGTCGCGTTCGGCGAAGTACCGGCGGGCCCGGTCGAGCAGTTCACTCGCCCGCCGGACCGAACCGGCGTCCGCCTCGGCGTCGAGGGCATGGGCCAGCGGGAGTTCCCGTGCCGAGCACCAGGCGTCGAGGATGTGCGGATGGTTCACCACGAACGGGACCATGCCGAGTCCGGTCGCGTTGCCGAGGCCGAGATACCGTCGCCACTCGCCGGAAAGCTTCGCCGCGGCCGGGTTTCGGCAGGCGGCGCACTGTTCGACCAGGTCATAGCTGAACTCGCGCAGCAGCCACGCGGCCAGCATCTGCGCGCGGTAGGGCACCTGCAACGGCGGGATTTCGGCAAGCCGGTCGAAGTCGGCGAGACCGAACTTTCCGTTGCTGTAGAAGGCCGTACTGCGCAGGATGTAGCAGGCGTCGCCCATCGTGGCGCAGTCCGGCTGTGCACCGGCAGCCAGTTGCGCCACCACGTAGTCGAAGAATCGCTCGCTCCGGTTGGCCCGGGTCCACACCAGTGTCGCGGCGTCGGCGCGGCCAGCTTCCTGCCGGGGCACTTCCCGGCGCAGTTCGGCCAGCCGGTCGTCGGGAACCGGCCCTTCCACCAGAGCGGCAGTGACATCCCAGCGCTTCGCGATCACGCGGTCAGTACGCTCGTTTTCCCGCAGTACCGTGGAAAACACCGCGAAGTGCAGCAGAGTGCCGTCCGCGTCGATCCGGTAGACCGCCTCGCCGTGGCCGCTGTCGTCGAACTCCCACCGGGTGCGGGACACTGCCCAGCGTTCCCGCGCCGCCTGACGGAGGAACGACCGCGCGAAGCTGTGCCGGGTGTAGCGGGCAGCGCCCAGTTCCGCCGGAGCGAGCGCGGTGTCCGCGGGCCGGGTCACGATTGTTCCCGAGGCGCGGACGTCCGCAGGTACGCGGTTTTGGTCCAGGTGAAAAACTCCGCGGCGGATTCGCCGTTCTGCTCGCGGGGTGCGGGGAACGACGAGTCTTTGAGGCCGCCGAACGGGGCATGCACCTCGGACCCGGTGTTCGGCGCGTTGACCTTCACGATGCCCGCGTCCAGGTCGCGCAGGCACTGCCGGACCGCGCGCTCGTCGTCGGTGAACACCGCCGCGGTGAGCCCGAACCGGGTGCCGTTCGCGAGCCGGATCGCCTCGTCCAGGTCGACGGCGCGCAGCACGGTGGCGACCGGGCCGAACACTTCCTCCTGGCTGATCGTCAGTTCGGGCGTCCCGGCCAGCAGCGTCGGCGCGACGAACGCCCCGCCCCGCGGGCAGTCCGCGCGGGCCAGCACCGTCGCGCCCTCGCCGACCGCCTGCTGGATCGCGCCCTCGACCTCTTCCGCCGCCCGGGCGGACACCAACGGCCCGATCTCGGTTCCCGGCGTCGTCCCCGGCCCGACGACGAGGCCCTTGACCCGGGCGGACAGCTCGGCGACCAGCCGGTCGTAGGCATCCCCGACCGCGATGATCCGGCGAGCGGCCGTGCACTTCTGCCCGGTTCCGCTCATCGACGCGGTGACCAGCGCCGCGGCGGCTTGGGCCGGGTCGGCGTCGGGCAGGACGATCGCCGCGCTGTGCCCGCCGAGTTCGAGCTGCACTTTCGCGCCGCGCGGCACGACCGCGGCCTGGATCGCGCGGCCGACCGGCACCGATCCGGTGAACGTGACACCGGACAGCTCCGGCCGCTCCACCAGCTCCGCGCCCAGCGAACCGGGCGCGAGCAGCAGGTTGAGCACGCCGTCCGGCACCCCGGCCTCGACGAGGATCTCGGCGAACGCCACCGCCAGCGCGACCGTGTCGCTGGCCGGCTTCCACACCACGGAGTTGCCCCACAGCAGCGCGGGGGCGAGCTTCCACGCCGGGATCTGCACCGGGAAGTTCCACGGCGTGATCACGCCGACGACGCCCAGCGGACGGCGCACGGTCCGCACGACCTCGTCCGGGTTGCCGGAGGGGTAGAGCACGCCGTCGGCACTGCGCGCCCGGCCCGCGTGATAGTGCAGCGTCTCGACCGAGGCGGCCACCTCGCCGCGCGACTCCGCCAGCGTCTTGCCCTGCTCGCGGGTCATCAGCGCGGCCACCGATTCGGCGCGCTGGGCGAGCAGTTCCGCGGCCCGCCGCAGCACGAGACCTCGGGCGATGGTGCCCTGGCGATCCCACTCCGGCTGCGCCGCCACCGCCGCGCGCACTGCCTGGTCCAGCAGCTCCGGACCGGCTGTGCGGTATTCGGCCACGATCTGCGCGGGATCCGCCGGGTCGACACTCTGCGTGACCGGTCCGTCGCCGGGAACCCACCGTCCCGCTACGAAGTGCTGCAACGACAATGCGTGATCCACGGGTGCTCCTCGACGTTCGCGACGGTGCTTGTCTTCCATCACGCTAAGTCGCGCGGAACACAGAGTGAAGTATCTATTGCCTACTCACTGATAAGGAACCATTATCACCGACGTGGAACTCCGCCAGCTTCGCTACTTCGTCGCGGTCGCCGAGGAACGCAGCTTCCGCCGCGCCGCCGAACGGCTGCACCTCGCCCAGCCCGCGCTCAGCCAGCAGATCGCGAAGCTGGAGAAGGAACTGTCCGTGCGGCTGCTCCTGCGGACGACCCGCAGCGTCGAACTGACCGAACCGGGCCGCGTGCTGCTGACCGAAGGTCGCCGTGTGCTCGCGGACAGTCAGCACGCCCTCACCGCGGTCGCCCACGCCGCACGCGGCGAACTCGGGCTGCTGCGAATCGGGTTCGTCAGCTCGGCCGCGCTGGAAATCGTGCCCGCCACCGTGCTGGAGATGCGGCGGCAATGGCCCAATGTCCGATTCGAACTGACCGAATCGACCACTGACGCGCAGATCGCCGCGCTCGGCGACGGCCAGCTCGACGTCGGCATCGCGCGCGAGGTCGGCGACGCCGCCGGACTGACCGTGCACCCGCTGGGCCGCGAACGGCTGATCGTGGCCGTGTCCGAGACGCATCCGCTGGCGGACAAGGAAACCGTCGAGATGGCCGAGCTGGCCGACGAGCCCTTCCTCGCGTTCCCGCGCACGCGCGTCTCGCGGCTGCACGACCACATCGAGACGCTCTGCCTGCGGGCCGGATTCCGGATTCGCGTGGTCCAGGAGGCCGTCCAGTTCCCGACCATGCTCGGCCTCGTCGCCGCCGACACCGGCATCGCGATCGTGCCGAACGCGTTGCGCGCCTTGCAGTTGCCCGGACTGCGCTATCTGGCTCTCGCCGATGCGGGCGCGTTCTCGACCGTCTCGGCGATCTCCCGCACCGACCACGAGAACAACCCGGTCGTCGACCGTTTCCTCAGCGTCGCGCGTGCCGGATGATGACGCGGTGGACTTCGAACCGCACCGCAGCGAACTGACCGCCTACTGCTACCGGATGGCCGGCCCGTTCCACGAGGCCGAGGATCTCGGGCAGGAGACGCTGCTGCGCGCGTGGAAAGCCCGCGACCGGTACGACCCGGCGCGCGCTTCGGTCCGGACCTGGCTGTACCGGATCGCGACGAACGTCTGCCTGACCGCTTTGGAAGGCCGGGCCCGGCGTCCGTTGCCGTCCGGTCTCGGCGCCGCCGGCGACGATCCGGGCGCACCGCTGCGACCGGCGATGGACATCCCGTGGTTGCAGCCCCTCCCCGACGCCGGCACCCGTGCCGGACTGCGGCTTGCGTGGGTCGCCGCGACCCAGGTCCTCCCGGCGCGGCAACGAGCGGTCGTCGTGCTCCGGTCGGTGCTCCAGTTCAGCGCGGCCGAGGTCGCCACGCAGCTGGAGACGACCGTGCCGGCGGTCAACAGCGCGCTGCGACGAGCCCGCGCCGCGCTCGCCGACGCCAGGGAGCCGAACCCGCCGAATCGTCCGGCCATCGACCGATTCTGGGTGGACGTGACCTGCACCCGGAATGCCGGGACTGACGGGCCCCCGCCGGTACACTGTGGAGCGTCAGCGGCCGAAGACGGCTGGGCACGATCAGAGCCGTGGAGCCGGACGAACGATGATTCCCGCATTGCTGGTCCTCTCGACCGCGGTTCTGCTGCGCGCGCTCGCGGCCAAACAGCTCGACCGGTGGAACATCGCCGCACCCGTGCTGATGGTGCTGTGCGGGGTCGCGACCGCGTTGTTCGCGAATCCGGAAAAACTGCTCGACGTCTTCGACACCGAAATCGCCCAGCACGTCGCCGAACTGATTCTCGCGATGCTGCTTTTCGTCGACGCCACCGAGGTCCGCGGCGGACGGTTGTGGGGACACGCGCCCAGCCTGGTCGCGCGAGTGCTGTTCCTCGCGCTGCCGCTGAGCCTCGGGCTGGCGATGCTGGCGGGTTGGGCGTTCTTCCCGGAACTGTCGTGGCCGTTGCTGCTGATCGTCGCGTGCATCGTCGTCCCGAGCGATTTCGCCGCCGCCGAACGCGTCGTGCGGGACAAAACCTTGACGCCGCAAGTGCGCAGTGTGCTGAACGTCGAAAGCGGCTACAACGACGGATTGGTCTCGCCGCTGTTCCTGTTCGCGCTCATTCTCGCGCGCAGCGACAACACCGCGAATACCGCCGCGAAAGCACTCGCGACCGCTTTGCCGTTCGCGATCAAAGCCATTGTCGCCGGAGCCGTCGTCGGCACGGTGATCGGCATCCTGCTGTTCCTCGCCGTCCGTGCCGGCTGGACTTCCGGACAGGGACGACGCATCACCCTCCTCACGACGCCCCTGCTGACCTACGCGGTGACAGTCGCCATCGACGGCAACGGATTCGTCGCCTGTTTCGTCAGCGGGATCGCCTTCCGCTATGTCTACCGCGCCTTCGCCGCACGGCACCTTCGCACCTCGGACAGCGACGCCCGAGAGCACTTCGTCCGGCCGTCGGAGGACCTGCGCCTGCTCGAAGAGGTCACCGGAATCCTGACCATGACGATGTGGTTCGTCGTCGGCGCCGCCGCGGTCGTCGTGGTGTCCTTCGGCATCGCGTGGCAGCCGATCGTGTTCTGCCTCCTCGCGCTGACCGTCCTGCGGATCGTCCCGGTGATGCTGTCGCTGACCCGGACCCGGATGCCGCACCGGGACCGGTTCCTCGTCGGTGCGCTCGGCCCGCGCGGCACGACGTCGGTCGTGTTCGGACTGCTGGCGATCAACGGCCTGACCGGCGAGGAGAGCGACCTCGTCCTGACTCTGACGGTCGTCTGCGTCCTCTGCAGCGTAGCCCTGCACGGACTCGGCTCGACGCCGCTCATCACCCGGCTGATGACTTCGCGGGCACACCGTCGATCCCGGTAGGATGCACGCACAGCCTTACTCCTCCGCGCGGGCGGCCTGCCCGTAGCGTTCCGTGACCGCGGACAGAGCAAGGGTCAAGCACGACGCGCGCAGAGGCCCCGTCCATGCCCGCACCCACGCTCGCCGAACCCCGAGCCGGACGGCAGCGTGCGCGTCGTCGCCCGTCATTCCCGCACACGACGAAGAAGCCCAGATCGGACACCGTCGCCGCGTTGCGCGGAGACCGGAGCCAATTGTCTGCCGGGATACTGCCGCGTCCGGACGCCGACTCCACGGAAAATGCCTGGCTGAACGGAACCGCGGGGATGTTCCGCGTCCGCACCCTCCGCGAAGTCTCCGCCTCGCCGAACTCGCTTTCGCTCTGCTGCGCCACCGCGTGCTCTCGCCCAGCGCCTGCACGCTGGAAACCGAGGTGATGACCAGCTGGAGTGCACTGTGGACGCAACGCCCGGGATGGAAGCGCGGCGCGGTGGAGAACTGTGTCCAATATGGACTCTCCCCGGCCCGCGGCGGTAGTGGGGCGGGCAGCCACGTCGATGTACGAGCTGGTGCCCGGCTATTTCCGGCAAGCCTGCCACCTCAAGGCGGACGCGCTCCTGCGCACCCGCAAGAACTGGTGAACACCCAGGCGGAGAGAGACCCCATGTACCAGAAAACGGCACGGCCTCGGCTGCGTGAGCGACCGGCGGACTGGCGTGAACGTCCTTTTGCTGGCAGCGGGGAACGGCCATGCTGCGGATTCCGCCGAGGGCGCGGAAGCAGGATCGGTAACCGCGATACCCTGAGCCGCGATCTGGGGCTGGGACGACGAAATCCAGCGCGACTACCACGACCGCGCCTTCGCCCCCGGCCAGTGGCAGGTGCTCACGCTCGACGGAGCGGACGCCGGTCTGCTCGTGATCGAGTACCGGCCGAACTCGACCCGCGCTCCAGGGCCAAGGGATCGGCGGGCGGCTGCTCCGCTGGCTGGTCGGCGTCGCGGCGGAGCGGGGACAGCCGCTCGTACTCGAAGTCCTGGCGGTCACCACGCGCGTTCTCCCTGCGGCACGGGTTCCGCGAAACCGGCCGCCGCGAAGGGAAATCCTCCTGGCCCGTGACCCGGGCCAGGAGGATTGACCACACCGGCCGCTGCGGTCAGCCCGCGTCCGTCACCGTCCCGGTGAGGTCGATGTCCGGGCCGGATTCCGTCATGTGCAGCAAGACATGCTTCACCGGATCAGTCCCGTCGTGCCGCACCGTCGGAATCGTCAGCTCGGCGCTCAGCTTCCCCGCCAAAACCGGTGCCGCCACCGTCACCCCGGTCGCCGACAGCGGCTGCGACTTCTTCGGGTCCACGCCGTGCTCGATCAGCCACTGCGGGTCGACGTCCGAGGTCATCAGTTCCGGCCCGGTCTTCGGCGCTTTCACCTCCGCCGTCACGTAGAGGTCCGAATCGGCCACAGCGGACAGGTTGACCGGCCAGGCCAGCGCGCCGCCCTCGACCGCCGACACGTCCGTCTTGCCGACGCTCACCTCCGGCTCCGGGTCGTCGTTCTCGACGTTCACCGCGCCCTCCGCCGCCCCGACGACCGTGCCGCGGGTGGCTTTCACGTCCGCCAGCAGCCGGTACGGCCAGCTCCACCGGGTGTTCCCGACGACCGTCGCGGGCAGGTCGAGCGTGTGCTGTCCCGGCGCGAGCGTGACCGCCTGATACGTCCACTTCGCCGACGTCGGCGAGTCCGGGTCAGTCCGGAAGACGCGCAGCGAACCGCCGCCGTCCCCGGTCACCGTGACCGGGATCTGGTACGTCTTCGACCCGGAATCGCCTTCCTTGACCGTCAGGGCGCCGAGATCGACCCGCGTCAGCGGAGCAGGCGCCGGATCGGGCAGGCCGGGCCGCCACGCGTACGCGTCCAGCAGCCACGCTTCGCTGCCCGCGGTCCGCGGCGTCAGTTCCAGGCTCGCCACCTCCAGGTGCGGCGGCAGCGGAACACGGACTTCCTGTCCCCAGAACGACTTCGTCCGTTCGGTCCCGGCCAAGCCGGTCACCGTGAACGAGCCCAGCTTCGTGCGCTTGCCCCGGGAATCGGCGACCGCGACGTCGAACGAAGCGGCCGGGGCGTTCTCCGGCGCGATGACCCGCATCGCCAGCGCCCGCGCGCCGTCCGCGGAAACCGGGCGAGGCAACCGGATCTGCGCCGGAGCCCCCGCCGAGCGCACATGCACGGCAGTGCGGGTCGGGTCGGGAGCGTCTTCCAGCCCGACGAAATGCGGCGACTTGGACGCGCCGGTATTCGTGAGGCACCGCTGATCCGGACCGACCTGCCGGCAGACGTCTCCGCCGCCGGTGACCTCGGTCGACGAATCCGGGATCAGCACCGGCGTCCGCGCACCGCCGAGCGCGTGCGTCAGCACGTGCGCCGGATCGGCCGACGGCGCACGCACGCCGGAGCCGTCCAGCAACGGCTGCACCCGCGGATCGTGCTTCTGGAACAGCTGCGCCGCCGCGGCGACATAGGTCGCGCCGACCGCCCGCTGCTGCGCGTCGGTCAACCGCGCGGGGACGCCGGGCGAGCAATTCGGGTCCGGATCGCGAGAATAGAAATCATCATTGGCCGGAGCCACCGCGACACCCGGAGTCCATTCGGCATTGAAGTAGTTGTGATTCGCGCCCGAGACATAAAGCGCGCTGTGCAATGCCGTGTCCCGGCTGACGCCGCGCGCCCCGTCGATGTATTGCTGTCCTTGGAGATCCGAGACGTCGCCGTCGCAGGAGGGCAGGAAGGTGACCGACGGGACATCCGGCACCGGGTTGAGCCCGAACACCGTCGGCGCGATGAGCACGTCGCCGCGGATCTTCCAGCGGACCGGCCCGGAGAACCCGGTGTCGCCCGGCGGCGGGTAGAGGCTGTCCATCGCCGCGCGGTTCACGCCCTCGCCGCCGCGGGAATGCCCGACCAGCAAGACATTCGACAGGTCTGCTGCCGGGGAATCCCGGACGACCCGCGGAGCGCTCGCCCGGGCGCTGCCGGACCAGTCCGCCCAGTGCGCCAGGTGCAGCCGGACCAGCGACGACCTGGCCTGCGCCCCGCCGTCCTCCGCGGCGTTGTCGAGCGCGTTGATCGCGTTGGCCGAAATGGACACTGTCACGAATCCCTGCGACGCCAGCAATTCCTGGGTCTGCAGATAGCCGCGATAGCTCGGGATCGGCAGCATCCCGGCGGCACACGGCCAAGCCGTCGAATAGTGGTCCGGATCAGCCGGGTCGTAGCAGGGCTGGTGACGGCCGTGCAAGAACACCACCAGCGGCCGGTTGCCCGGCGCGTGCTTCGGCGCGACGACCACGCCCCGCATCTCGATCGGCCCGTCCAGTCCCGGCAGCCGCACCGGGTCGAGCGAGTACTCGCCCTTGACCGTCGAGAACTGCCCGGGTTTACCGGGATCCACCGCATTAGCGGGCAACTCGGGCAGCGGTGCCGGGGCTGGTTGCTTCGCCGTCGCGCGAGGCGGCTCGGTCAGCGAACGGCCGCCGACGCGCACCTCCAGCCCGCGCAGATCGCTGATCCCGCCGGCCGGCAGCGAGAACGTCCGCAGGTCAGCCCGCGGCTGGGCGCGACCGAGCAGCTTGCCGCCCGACCAGAACTCCACCGCACCGTCGCCGAACAGCGGTTTCGGCGCGGTCCACAGCAGCTGGCCGTCGGCGACGCGCCACTCGGGCGAGGCTGCCGGACCGGCGGCCGGACTCGCCGCCGCGGGCTGTGCCAAGGTGACCGCCAAGACGGCGGCTGCCGCGACAGGGACAAATTTGCGCAGAAGGACCTTCACTGGTTGCTCCCTCCCCGGTGATCTTTCCTTTTTACCGGGAAAGCAGCCCGCCGTGCCAGAACGACGACGAGCGGTCCAGGACCGGATCTCCGCCGGCGACCCGGTCCGCGAACACAAACACCCGCGCGGTCGCGACCGGTTTGGACGCGCCGTTCCCGGCGAGCGCCTCGCGGATCCGCCGCGGCCGGAAATCCGTGAACTGGCCGTGGATCTGGTGCAGCACGTCCGCATTGGTCTCGAAATGCGGCAGAACGCGCCTTTGGCGAGCGCCGCGGTGTCGACCGGGCTGAACCGAACGGAGCAACGCGGCCCGGCTTACCAGGGACCGGAGCGGCGGAAAGGCGGTGCGCGAATGGCGGTTCTCCGTGCTGCACACCGCCGACCTGGAGCAGTTCCGGGCCGCCGCGGCGCGGTATCTCACCCCGCACCGGCTCTCGCCCGCGGGCCCGGACGACGGGCTGCAGACCGACGTGGCGATGGTCGAACTGGGCCCGGTCACCCTCGTCTGCTGCCGCGATACCGGCTGCCGTTCCAGCGCGCGCCGTTCGACGCGGACGTGCAACTGCCGGCAGCAGTCGCGCACGCCGAAACCCACGCGATCCTGCTCCCGCACGTCGCCGCCTTCACCCTGCCCGCCGCCCGCGGCCCTGACCGAACTCGCCGCGAACACCGGCGCGGCGACCAACCTCGCATCGGGGGTCAGGGAAACCGAGCTGGCGGCGGTCGTCGACGAGGTGCTGGCCAACCCTCGCCCAGTGCACCGCCTGGGCCTGGAAGCCTTGCCGCACCAAGCATTCAGGCCCGCATAGCCGTCTCCGCCCATTCCTCGAAGCTGGTCAGCGGGATCCCGAGTTCCCGCGCGAACTCGGGCCGCGCCGGTTGTCCGAGTTCGTTCAGCATCGCGTGCGAAAAGCCCATCGGCGGCATCCCGGCGGCGAGCGCCTCCTCGACGGTCATGTCCGGCACCGGCAACGGCACGCCCAGCACGCGGGACAGAATCGGCGCGATCTCCGCCATCGGCCGGCAGTCGCTCGCCAGCTCCAGTTCGACCCGGTGGAACCGCTCCGGCTCCGCGATCGCCGCGGCGGCCGCCCGGCCGATGTCCCGCGTCGCGACCAGCGACAACCGGGTTTCCGGACGCAAGATCGTCACCAGCCCGCCCTCGATGCCGCGCGGGAAAACGTACTGCGTGGCCGGCAGGAAGTTCTCCATGAAGAACCCCGGCTTGAGCAGCGTCCACCGCCGGAATTCCGCTGCCCGGAGCCGATCCTGGATCGCCGCCTTCGCCTCCATCGCCGGAGCCAGGAACGCCCAGCGTTCCTCGGCCAGTTCCGGCGACCCAGCCCCGCTCACCGAGGTGTGCACGAACTGCGGCACGCCCGCGTCTTTCGCCGCCTCGACGAGGTTCACCGCCTGGGTCACCTCCCCGGCGAAATCCGGTTCGGCCCCGCTCATGTCCGGCATCTGCACGCTGAACACCGCCCGCGCGCCCTTCACCGCCCGCGCCAATCCGTCCCGATCGCGCAGATCCCCGACGACGAGCTCGGCGCCCGCCGCCTCGACCGTCTTCGCCCGTTCCGCCGCCGGATCCCGGACCAACGCCCGGACGGGAACGCCTGCCGCCAGCAACTCGCGCGCCGTCGCGCCACCCTGCCGTCCCGTCGCGCCGACGACCAGTACCGGTGCTTCCTCGCCCATGATTCTCCCTCGGAACACTAAGTGGTGGGGCCCGCCGTTTCGTGTCCGCTACGATACGGCGGGGCCCGCCACTTAGCAAACCCGGAGGTCACGCCATGTCCGGCCAGCAGCGCGCGGACGCGCGGCGCAACTACGCGCGAATTCTCGAGGTGGCCGGGGCGGAGGTCGCCGCGCACGGGGCGAACGCGTCGCTGGAACAGATCGCGCGCACCGCCGGAGTCGGCTCCGCGACCGTGCGACGGCACTTCCCCACACGGCACGCGCTGCTGGAAGCCGTTTCGCAGGACCGGATCGCGCTGCTGGCCGCGCGCGCTCAAGAACTGGCCGGAGAAGCCGACAGCCGCCGAGCCCTCCTGGAATGGCTGGACGACGTGGTCAGCTACTGCGTGACCGCACGCGGCCTCGCGGCCGCCCTGGCGTACGACACGCCGGATCCGGTGCACGGAAACTCCTGCTCGACGACCCTGGAGGAATCCGCAGCGCCGCTAGTGGCCCGCGCCGCCCGCGACGGGGCCGTCTCGCCGGATGTGACGGTCGGCGACCTGATCGCGTTGATCGTCGGCATCACTCTGACGACCGAACGCCATCCGGAACCGGCCGCCGAGGCCAGCCGGCTGTTCCGGATCGCGGTGGCGGGAATCAGCCCGCGGCCGGGTCGAGGCTGACGGCCAGCCGGTCCGCGACAGTGCGCGGCTCGCGCCGGAGAAGCTCCGCCAGCGCGGTGCCGGACTCGGCGAAATAACCAGCACGGGAGGCCTGATACCAGGTCAGCATCAGGCGGGTCAGTTGCTCCGGGACGCCGAGCGCGACCTGGTCGGCAACCCACTGTTCGTCGTCCACGACAACACGTTTGACGCTCCGGCCGGTGAGCCTCGAAGCGATCTCGGCGAAATCGTCGAAGGTGACAGCGGCCGGAGCGGCGAGCGTGACGGGGCCGTCGAAGGCACCGGTGCCAGCGAGGACGAGCGCGGTGGCCTCGGCGATGTCGGCACGATCGGTGTACGGGACGGGCCCGTCTTCCGGCTGAGCGATCTCGCCGGTCCGCTGCCACGGGCCGAGCACATGGCCGAGCGGGCCGTAGGCGCCGTTGCGCAGTGCGGTCCAGGCAACTCCGGAGCCGGCGAGGATCGCCTCGGTGGCGATGTGGATGTCCGACGGCCGGTACGGGTTGCCGGGTACGGCTCCGTGCTGGCTCGTGTAGACGATCCGCTGGACCCCCGCCGCCACGGCCGCGCCGACAGCGGCTCGGTGCAGGCTGGCCAGGTCGGCAGCCGGGTCGTTGCCGGACACCAGAAGGACCTGCTCGGCACCGGCGAACGAGTCGCGCAGCGCGGCCGGGTCCTCGTAGGAACCCTGCCGCACGCGCACGCCGCGGTCGGCGAAGTGCCGCGCCTTCGCGGGGTCCCGGACGCTGACGCCGATCCGGTCGGCGGGCACGCGCTTGAGGAGGTGCTCGACGGTGGTGCCGCCCAGCCCGCCGGCAGCGCCGGTGACAACGATCATTTCTTCTCCCGGGTCTAAGTTGACCCCACCGGTCAACTTCTCCTCCCCCGACTTTAGGTAAGCTGACCAAGTGAGTCAACTTACGTCGCGGGGCGACAGCGAGAGGAGGAACGAAGTGCCTTCGAAATCCCGGCTGCGCGCCGACGCCAGGCGCAATTCCGAGCAGATCCGCTCCGCCGCGATCGGAGCCTTCCAAGGCCGCGGCCTGACGGTCCCCCTGGAGGAGGTCGCGCGAGCGGCGGGAGTCAGCAAGGCCACGATCTTCAACCGGTTCGGCGGCCGGATCGGTCTCATCGAGGCTGTCATCGAAGAGGTCGTCGCGACGGAACTGTTCGCCGTCATCGACCGTATGCGGACCATCGACGACCCCGGCGAGCAGATCACTTACTACCTCACCGCGCTGCGCGACCTCCAATACCGCCAGCCCGCCGTCAACGACGTCCTGCTGCGGATCTATCCGCACTCGCCGCAGCTGATGGAGATCTGCCGCGTCGGGAGCGCGGCGAACGACGAACTCGTCGCGGCCGCGCGGGCCGCAGGCGTGGTGCGGCCGGAGTTCACCGCAGGCGACCTCCACGCGCTCGTCGCCGACAACGCCCTCGCCCTCAAACACGGCGAACGTCCTGCCCGGGACGCCTACGACCGTCGCACCGCTTACCTGCTGGACGGCATCCGCCGGTAACTGCCCGCGGAAAACCTAGCGCCGCCCCGCCGCCGCGTCCACCCCGGCAAGCAGCAACTCCAGCCCGAACTGGAACCGCTCCTCGAAATCGAGCATGGACTCCACCGGCCCCGCCTCCAGGTGCACGTACTTCCGCGTCCCCAGCACGCTCTTCAGCGCCTCGACCTCGTCCCCGGTCGCGCCCTGTTCCTCAAGCGCTTCGCCGAGCACGTAGCAAAAAACCGCACTCGTCGCCCAGATCGCCCGCTTCCGCGGCAACCCCGACCCCAGCAGGCCGCCGAGCAGACTGTCCACAAAGGTCAGATTGCTGCGCTTCGCCGCGTAGTTCCCGCCGACGATCCGCGCCCCGTCCCGGTGCGCGAGCAGGGCCGTGCGCAATCCCGCGGCCATGCTCCGCACGCGAGTTTTCCAGTCGCCGCCCGGCGCGGGCAACTCCGAGACAGCCCCGGCGAGGATCGCCTCGGCCATCTCGTCGATCAGCGCGTCCTTGCCGTCGAACAGGCGGTAGATCGCGGGCAGGTGCAGCCCCATCCGGTCGGCCAGCTGGCGCATGGTGAGCGCTTCCAGCCCGCCCGCGTCGACCAGGTCCAGCGCCTCGGCCACCGCCCGCTCGGCGCGCGTCGCGGCGATTCCCGCCCGTTTCGTGTCGGTTGACATGTTAACGATGTTACCAATATCCTCGGCGAGGCGGCAAGTAACATCGTTAACAAAAGGAGGGACCGATGCCCCCGAATGCCGGAACCGCCGGGCAGCTGGACGTCTTCGTCCGGCAGCTGCGCTGGGAAGCCGACGGCGTCGTCTCGCTTGACCTGGCGGCTGCCACCGGGAAACCGCTGCCGAGCTGGGAGCCCGGCGCGCACATCGACCTCGTGCTGCCGAACGGCGTCGAGCGGCAGTACTCGCTCTGCGGTCCGCCCGGCGAACGCGCGTACTACCGGATCGGCGTCCGCCGGGAACGCACGAGCCGCGGCGGCTCGGAATACGTGCACGCATTTCTCCGGCCCGGCCAGCGCGTCGCGATCAAAGGCCCGCGGAACAATTTCGGCTTCCACCCCGCCGCGTCGTACGTCTTCGTGGCGGGCGGCATCGGCATCACCCCGATCCTGCCGATGGTCCGCACCGCGGCCGCCCAGTGCGCCGACTGGCAGCTGTACTTCGGCGGCCGCACCAGCACGTCGATGCCGTTCCTCGACGAACTCCGCGGCTACGGCGGCCGCGTGCACTGCCACCCGTCGGACACCATCGGCCGGATTTCGTTGTCCGCGCTGGATAAGCCCGTCGAAGCGGGCGCGAAGGTCTACGCCTGCGGACCGGCTTCCCTGCTGGCCGATTTGGACACCGCGGCGGCGAGCTGGCCCGCGGAAGCACTGCGCCTGGAACGCTTCAAAGCCCCGCAGGCTCCTCCCGCGGAAAACCAGCCGATCGAGGTCGAATGCGCGGCCTCGAAGAAAACCGTGTCCGTCGGCGCCGGCGAAAGCATCGTCAGCGCACTCGAAAAGGCCGGCATCCGCCCGGCGACCTCGTGCCGGTCCGGAATCTGCGGTTCGTGCGAGACCAAGGTGCTCGACGGCGTCCCCGACCACCGCGACGGCATCCTTTCCCCGAGCGAACAAGCGGCAGGCGACAGGATGTTCGTCTGCGTGTCCCGTGCCCGCACCCCACGCCTCGTCCTCGACCTGTGACGGGAGAGAGCATGCCCACCGCGGCCGACGCCTACACCCCGATCACCATGGCGCGCATCCGGGAGATCATCGGTTTCCCGGACCAGTTCATCGCCGAGAAAAAAGAGCCGCAGCTCGGCGAATTCGCCATGCGGTTCATCGCGCACAGCCCGTTCTTCTGCGCCGCCACCTCCGGCGCGGACGGCCTGATGGACGTCAGCCCGAAAGGCGACCCGCCCGGTTCGGTGCGGATCCTCGACCCGTGGACGCTCGCCATCCCCGACCGTCCCGGCAACAAACTCGCCGACACCTTCGAGAACGTCACCGCCACCTCGTCGATCGGGCTCGTCTTCTTCGTGCCCGGCCTGCGCGAGGTGATCCGGGTCAACGGCGACGCCTTCGTCACCGACGACCCGGAACTGCTGAGCATGCTCAGCGCGGACAGCAAACCCGCGGTGCTCGCGACGGTCGTCCGCGTGCGCGAAGTGTTCGGGCAGTGCGGAAAAGCCGTCATCCGGGCGAAACTGTGGGAGGGCGACACGCGCGGACTCGCCGAAGCGGCGACCCTCGGCGGCGACTTCTACACGCTCTCCATCGCCGAACAGGCGCAGAAGATCAACAACAGCCTCGGCGACCTCGTCAACGGCGGCCTGTACGACGTGGTCGACGAAAACTACCGGACCGAACTGTTCTAGAAACTCCGTTGCTCCCGCCGCGAAGCCCTGCCTAGTATCCGTTTCGTGCGATCCCGACCGGCCTTCCCCACCGACCACACCATCACCCGCGCACTCGCCGAGCATTGGCAGCCCGTCACCGAGATCGCCTACCTTCCTTGGGGTTTCGGCGCGCACCACTGGCGCGCCGACTCCCTGTTCGTCACGCTGGACCAGCTCGAACCCCGGCACACCGCGGCGTCGCTGGAAAGCACCTACGCGAGCGCCGCAGAACTGGCCGCCGCCGGGCTGGCGTTCGTCTGCGCCCCGATGCCGACGCGGTCCGGCCGCTTCACCGTCGGCACCGGAGCCGGCGCGCTCAGCGTCACCCCGATGCTGGACGGCCGCAGCCCCGCGGAAGACGAGGTCGACAAACCGGCAATCCTCGCCGCGCTCGACGCCCTGCACCGCACCCCGCCGCCCGCCGGACTGCGCGCGTGGGCACCGCAGGTCGGCCCGGGCTTCGCCGCCGAACTGCGGGCCCGCACCGCCGAACCCTGGCCGTCCGGCCCGCTGGCCGAAGAAGCCCGCACCGCCCTCGCTTCCCGCGGCGACGCGATCGACCGCTGGAACGACCGCTACCTCGAACTGGCCGCTTCAGCCGCCTCCCGGCGCGGCTCCTGGGTCCCCACCCACGGCGAACCCCACAACGACAACCAGGTCGTCACGCCCGACGGCCTGCGCCTGGTCGACTGGGAAACCCTCGCCGTCGCCCCGCGCGAACGCGACTACGCCGACCTGCCCGGCGCTCCGGGTCTGGACCCGGAAATGACCGAACTGTTCGCCCTCGACTGGCGGCTTTCCGAACTGCGCGAGTACGCGGACTGGTTTTCCGCGCCGCACACCGGGAATGAGGACGACGTCATCGCACTGGAAGGCCTGCGCGAGGAACTGGGGCTTGCCTGACCGAGGTCCCGGCTGGCAGCGGGGCTGCGAAAACTCCCCCGCGTGCCCAATTTGCTGACCGCGGAAGCGCCTGCCCGGCCCGGCGAGCGAGGGCCCCTCAGCGCGCCCAGGTCAGCTGACGCGAGTCGCGGCATCCGGCTGCCGCAACCCCGGGCGTCGACCCAGCGCCCGCCGTCGAGGCGACCGGCGGCGGCCAGCCGGTCAAGCTGGCCAGGCGGAGAAAACCCGCGGCCGTCCCCGCCGGTCTCCCGCTGTCCGCGAACAGGCAGATCTGCCGCGTGAGCGTCCGTTCGCAGCGCACAATCGGGCGACGCGGGATGGCCCCGAACCCGTTCGCCGCCTGGGTCGCCAGTTCTTCCGGATCGCCGGTCGCAGTGCGCGACGGGATCGGCCAGCGGAAGGTCCTCGTCAGGCGGATCCGATCGGCTGCCGAGCGGGCAGGTGCGCCATTCGTCCGTCGCAGTCAAAAACATCCCAGCGGGACGGCTAAGCATGCAGTAATTCGGGCACGAAAATATCCTCCGCCTTCATCAGCCTCTTCGACAATCCCTGCTCGAAGTGCCACCGCAAGAACGCCTCCAGCGACAGCCGGTTCTTCTCAATCCCGTACGGCCACCAATCCTCCCCGAACAGCCGGCGGTTCTCGTCGTACAACGCACTGAACCACGGCAGCATCCCAGCCTCGCCCATATGATTGAAAACGCGGCCACGCCGGTAATCCGCCATCGCGACTTCCTTCGCTTCGACAAACCCCCGATACAACCGCTCCGCCAACCCTGGCTGCTCCGCCAGCAGATCCCGCCGGACGACCACCGTGTGCATGATCGGCCGGATCCCGGTGCGCCGGTAATACTCGCGCTCCACATTCGGATAATCCGGGAACAGCTGCGCCACCTCCGGCGAATCCTCTCGAATGCCGCGCGGCGGATCCGCGGAGACAAAGGCGTCGATCTCCCCGCTCTCCAGCATCGGCCCGAGCGCTTTCCCCGCCGGAGCCTGCCGCACCCGCACCTGCACGGGATGCAGGCGCGGAACGAAATCGAACCACTCCATCGGCCAGTCGAATCCGCCGATCACCCACCGGCTTTGTTCCGGTCGCACGCCGTATTCGTCGGACAGCATGCCTTTCGCGACCACGCCCGCGTCGTGCCCGTAGGTCGCGAACTCGCCGATCGTCTTGCCGATCAGGTCGCGCGGCGCCCGGATGCCGCTGCGGGCGTTGACGTAGATCGCCGAATGCCGGAACTGCCGGTTCGGGAACACCGGCAGCGCGACGAACGGCGGATCCGGCAGATCCAGGGTGCGCAGGTAGAACGTAAGCCCCAGTTCGGCGACAGCGAACTCCCTGCCCCGCACCATCCGCTCGAACAGGTCCGAGACGATGCCGGCGGTATGCAGGGTCGCGTCGACGCCCTCGAAGCGGACGCGGCCGTCGAACAGCGGGCGGGTGTTGTCGTAGCGGTACAGGCCGAAGTCCAGCCGCAGGTCAGGCATCCCGTTCCCCTCTCCGTCCCGGACAATACTAAACGCGTTTACTATCTGCGGGCAACCGCTACGATGCCTCCCGATGGACAAGGACGCGCTCGCCGAACTCTTCGCCACCGTCTCGCTCGGCGCCCCCGAGAACGCGGTGGGGTTCGTCATGTGGCGCGTCGTGCACCGCTACGTCCGCGAGGTCGACCAAGCCCTCGCCCCGCTCGATCTGACACATCTGCAGTTCCAGACACTCGCGCTCGCCGGCTGGCTCAACCGCACCGGCGGGCCGGTGACCCAATCCGGTCTCGCGGCGTCCGGCGACATCCACCCGATGCAGGTGTCGCAGATCCTGAAAACACTGGAACGCAAGGGATTCGTCGCCCGCGCGCGCAGTGCCGAGGACGTCCGCGCCAAACGCGTCGAGGTCACCGATTCCGGCGGAGCCGCCCTGCGCGCCGCGCTGCCGCTCCTGATCGAGGTGCAGCACCGGATCTTCGGCGACGAGGGCCTGCCGGGCGGAAGCCTGCTGAATACTCTGCTGCGCCTGGACAATTCCTGACCAGGCCACTTGCCGCGCTGCTACGGTGGAAACGCACCTGTCTCGGGGAGGGACGATGCTGGGAGCTTTCACCGACCGCAAAGCACAAGAACGCTACTTCGCCGTCTACGCGGAGGTCCTGCGAAAGTGGCCGGTCCCGGCCGAGGAACTGGACATCCCCACGAAGTTCGGCCCCACGCGCGTCCGGCGCAGCGGCCCTGAACACGGCAGCCCGATCGTGCTGCTGCACGGCGTCATGGGCTCGTCGTTGTCCTGGTACCCGCACCTCGCCGAACTGGCCGCGCACCACCCGGTCTACGCCGTCGACTCGATCGGCGAACCGGGCCACTCGGTCGAGACCGCCTCCGCGAGCACCGACGACGACCTCGCCGAATGGCTCTCCGAAGTCCTCGCCGCTCTCGGCCAGGAGAAGGCCTACCTGGCCGGGGTTTCGCGCGGCGGGTACCTGGCGCTGAACCTCGCGACCCGCTCCGCCGACCGGATCGCGGGCGTCATCGGCCTGGAACCGGCCGGATTCGCGGAGATCAACGTCCCGAAGTTCCTCCTCTGGAGCCTCCGGGAGATCTGCCTGTGGCTGCTGCCCTCCGCGATCCAGCGCCGGATCGTCGCCGGCGACCCGGCTGTGCGGCGCACCTTGCGGCCCCTGCTGTTCGCCAGCATGAAATACCAGGCGCGCCTGCCGCCGCAGCACGTCTTCACCGACGACGACCTCCGCGCGATCGAAGTCCCCGTTTGCCTGGTCCTCGGCGAACGCAGCCACATCCACCGCGCACGCGAAGTCGCCGCGCGGGTCGCGAAGCTGAATCCCCGTATCAGCACGGAAATCGTGCCGAAAACCTCGCACGCGCTAACGCTTCAGCAGCCCGACCTCATCACCACACTCGTTCTCGATTTCGTCGAAGCAGACCCGGCCTGACGTCAGACCTGCCGCGCCGTCGCCATCGCCCGCTCCGTTTCCCAGAACGCCCGCATCGAAACGACCAGCCCGTCCTCGTTGACCCGGTACACGAACACCCCGTCGGTGTCGACCCGGTAGCCGCCGGGCAGGTACGTCGTGATGGTGCCGACGTTCGCGACCTCCGAACCCGCCGCGTGCGAATCGCGGATCACGAACTCGAACTTCTCGACGTTGCCGATCGTCTTGTCCCAGAACGCGGAAAGACCGGCACGGCCGTGGTGGCCCTTGCCCTCCTCGTCGAACATCGACGGGCCGACCGGGTCCTCGACGACCGCGTCCGGGGCGAACAGCGCGAGCCAGCCGTCCTTGTCCCCCGCGGTCGCCGCCGTCATCGACTTGAACGCCGCTTCCCGCGCGGGCGGCTGCTTCGCCGCGGGGTCCCAGCAGACCTCGACTCCCATGTCACTCCTCGATTTTCGCGATGATCTCGTCGCCGAACCTGCGGATCGCATCGACCTTCGGGCCGAGTTCCGCGTCGAATCCGTGCCCCTCGAACACCCACGGCATGGTGATCGCGTCGGTGACGCCCGCCTCGGCCTGTTCGCGGAACCCGTCGAGGCCGAACCGGTCGACGCACACCGCCTGGAACTCGAACGGGTCGTCGGCGCGCCCGCGCTCGGCGAGCAGGTCCTTGAGCTTGCCGATGGTCTCGCGCAGCTGGTCGAGCGTCATCATCGCGGACGACCAGCCGTCCGCCACGCGCGCGGCCCGGCGCAGCGCGACGTCGGTGTGCCCGCCGATGTAGAACGGCACGCGCGACGGCGGCGCCGGGCTCATCTTGAGCTTCTCGAAGTCGAAGAACTCGCCGTGGAATTCGACCATTTCGCCGCTGAGGATCAGCCGCAGCACCTCGATGGCCTCGTCGAACCGTTTGCCGCGCCGCTGATACGGCGCGCCGCACCATTCGAATTCCTCCGGCGACCAGCCGATCCCCAGCCCGAGGCCGAACCGCCCGCCGGTCAGCGCGGCGACCGAGTTGACCTGCCGGGCGAGCAGCACCGGATTGCGCGAGCCGAGTTTCAGCACCGACGTGTAGAACTGGATCCGCTCGGTCACCGCGCCCATCGAGGCGGTCGCGACCAGCGGATCGGCCCAGGGCGTGTTCTCGTCCCAGAACCGGCTGCCGTCGGGGGTGTAGGGATAGTCGGCGGACACTTTCTCGGAATAGAAGAGCGAATCGGGCAGCACGATCGAGGAGAACCCGGCCTCCTCGGCGGCGCGGGCCAGCCCGGTNAGCCCGGTCAGCTGGTCGAGCGGGCTCATCGCGATCGACAAGGAGAATTTCATGCCGCGGACTATAACGTGTTCTAGTTTTATCGGCCACCGCTCGATCGGAGGCGCCGCCGGGAACTCTCCGCGCACAGTCCGCGTTGTCCGTTTCAGAGACGGCTGCCCGGCCGTCGCGCAGATCGAGACACGGAGTGACCCATGGGCACCGCGATCCTCCTGATCGTGCTGGTCGTCGTCATCGTCGGAGGCGGGTTGTACCTGTCCAGGAAGCAGGCCGCGACCAGGCAGAGCCAGCTCGACGACGCGAAGGCCGACGCGCGCCGCCTCGTCGAACGCCTCGGCGGCCAGGTCCTCAGCATCACCGGCACGGACACCGCCTCCCAGCAGGCGATGGCCGACGCGAGCGAGCGCTACAACGCCGCCGGTTCGCAGCTGGAGCAGGCCAAGACGGTCGAACAGGCCCGGCTGGTGAAGGAAACCGCCGTCGAGGGCCTGTACTACGTGCGCGCCGCGCGCGTGGCGATGGGCATGGACCCCGGCCCGGCACTGCCGGACGAGGCCGAACGCGAACGCGCGGGCAAGGTCACCGAACACCGCGAGGTGGACGTCGAAGGCCAGCGCTACGCCGCCTCGCCCGACCCCGGCCAGGACACGCCGTACTACTACCCCGGCGGCCGCGTCGCGGGACGCCCGGTGCCGCAAGGCTGGTACAGCGAGCCGTGGTGGAAGCCCGCGCTCGTGGCGGGCGCGTGGGGCCTCGGCTCGATGTTCCTGTTCAGCGCCATGTTCTCCGGCATGGGCGGCATCGCCAGCGCCTCGGCCTGGGAATCCGGCTACGACGCGGGCCAGGCGGACGCCTTGGACACCGGCGGCATGGACGGAGCGGACGGCGGCTTCGACGGCGGAGGCTTTGACGGCGGCGGGTTCGACGGAAGCCAGGACTTCGGCGGCGGTTTCGACGGCGGAGGCTTCGATGGCGGAGGGTTCGACGGCGGCGGCTTCGACTTCTGACCGGCGACCCCCCGGTGAAGGCCCCGTGGCAGGCTTGCCGCGGGGCCTTCGTCCTGCCCTCTCGCGGACGAGCCTCGGCTGCCGCGTACTAGACCGGACGAATGTGCTCTCGACCGGACCTTCGCCCGTGAGGGCCGCAGTGCCGACGGCGTGCGGGGCCCTTCCCGCCGCCGGGCCCGGTCCGGCGCTGTGGAAGTCCGGCTAGGGCTCTTGAGGGAATTAGGTTCCTTCAAAGAGCCCTTCACGGACTTCTGCGGGGCTCATCGCGGGCCCAGCCAGTGCTGCGCATCGCCGCGGTGCCCCGGACGAAAGCTGCTGAGCGACCCAATGAGGTTTCGTGCGCGGCCGCAGGACTCTCTCCGCTCCCCCGCTGAGGTCCGTGAGGGGAACCCTGAGGGAATCAGAGTCCATGAGGGTGTCCCTCACGAACGTCCGCACTGGGTGGACCGGGCCCATCGACCAGGGACAACGTCGCGCACGCTCGCCACTTCGCCCACTGCTGAGAAAACCCCGATGTGGCATTGGCTGCGTGCAGCGCAACCGATGTGGCATTCGGTGCGTGCGATGCACCTGATGCCACGTTGGGGCGCGGCGACCCGCCCTCGGCGAACCCGGCTCAAGCGCGCGAGGCCAGCTCCGCCGTGCTCAAGCAGGCTGGCAGGTAGGGCACCAATAAAGATTCCGCGCGGCCAATTCCTTCTGCGCCACCGGCGTCCCGCACACCAAACACGGCATCCCGGCCCGCCGGTAGACGTAAACCTCGCCCCCGTGCCGATCCTCCCGGGGAGCCCGCCCCATCGCCGCGGGCAGATGCTCGGGCGCGACCGTGTCGATCCGCCCGGCCCGGACCCCGGCGCGCATCAGCGTCACCAGGTCCGCCCACAGGTCCGCCCACAGCGCCCGATCGAGCGAACGCCCCGGAATCATCGGCGAAATCCCGTGCCGGAACAGCACTTCCGCGCGATAGACGTTCCCGACTCCGGCCAGCACAGCCTGATCCATCAGCAACGCGGCGATCGTCGTGCGAGAGCGCGAAATCCGCTCCCACGCCCGGTCCGGCTTCGCGTCGCGGCGCAGCGGGTCCGGACCGAGGCGGGCCTTGATCGCGTCGACCTGCGCCGGATCCAGCAGTTCGCACCGGGTCGGGCCGCGCAGATCAGTCCAGTGGGTGCGGCCGACGAGCCGCATCCGCACCTGGCCGACCGGCTCGGTCTCCGGCAGCTCCGCCTCGCCGAACGTGCCGTACAGACCTAAGTGGACATGGACTGTCCCCGCCGGACCGTAGTTGTGGAACAGGTGCTTCCCGTACGCCTCAGCGGAAACGAGCACCTGCCCGTCGAGTTTCTCCGCCTCCGCGGCGAACCGGCCCTGCGGGCTGCTGAGCCCGACCGGTCCGCCGGCGTACCGGCGTTGGTGGAGACGGGCCAGCCGATGGAGCGTGTGCCCCTCGGGCATCAGGCCTCCGGCAGGGCGGGCGGGGTGCCGGTGCGCTCGTAGTCGAGCAGCTGGCGCACGCGCCGCGCGTGGCGTTCGTCCGGGTCGACCGGCGTGGCCAGGAACGCGTCGACGATCTCGGTCGCCTGCTCCTCCGAGTGCATGCGGGCACCGACGCCCAGCACCTGGGCGTGGTTGTGCTGCCGGGTCAGCTGCGCGGTTTCGACGCTCCAGCCGAGCCCGGCGCGGATGCCCGGCACCTTGTTGGCGGCGATCTGCTCGCCGTTGCCGGACCCGCCGATGACGATCCCGAGGCTGCCCTCGTCGGCGGCCACGCGACGCGCGGTTTCGACGCAGAACGCCGGGTAGTCGTCGGCCGCGTCGTAGACGAACGGGCCGATGTCGGTCACCTCGTGCCCCTGTTCGCCGAGGTGGCGGACAAGGTGGTTCTTCAGCTCGAAACCGGCATGGTCGGATCCCAAGTAGACGCGCACAGCGGGAGTGTGCCATCTCGCCGCCGACCCGGCATGCTCCGGGGGTGGACATCGCAGCGCAGCACGGCGCGGACGTGCGACTCGAATGGGGCGCCGAAGGCGTCGGAATCCTCGGCCGGGAATGCGCCGTGCTGATCATCGTGGACGTGCTTTCCTTCAGCACCACAACGGATCTCGTCGTCAGCCGCGGCGGCCGCGTGCTGCCGGTGCGGTGGCGCGACGAACGCGGGATCGCCGAGGCGCGCGGAGCGGGCGCAGTGGTCGCGGGCGAAGGGGAATGGACGCTCCGGCCGTCTTCTGTGACGGAGATCCCGTCCGGCACTCTGCTCGCTCTCCCCTCCCCCAATGGTGCGACGCTCTGCGCGGCCGCGGCGAAAACCGGCGCGCACGTATTGGCCGGTTGCCTGCGGAATGCGTCAGCGACCGCCGCGAAAGCCGAAGAAATCGCCGCCGGGCAGCCGATCGGCGTCATTCCCGCCGGGGAACGCTGGGGTGTGGACATGTTCGGAGAAGGCGCGGAATCCGGTCCGCTGCGGCCGTGCGTCGAGGACCAGCTCGGCGCGGGCGCGATCGTCAGTGCGCTGACCGGCTCGCGGTCCGCCGAAGCCGCGCTCTCGGCGGCTGCCTGCGCGGCCACCGACGTACCGGCCGCGCTGCGCGGCTGCACCTCCGGCCGGGAACTCGCCGCGACCGGCCACGGAACCGACGTAATTCTCGCCGCGCAGCACGACGTCAGCGATAGCGTGGCGAGGCTGTCACGCGGAATTCTGGAGGGGCCATGAGCTGGACCGAGGTGGCCGACCGGGTTTTCGCCCGCCGGTACGACGAGCTGGACCTCACCACCGGCTTGGTGCTCGGCCAGGAGCAATGCCTGGTGATCGACACTCGCGGCGACGTCGACCAGGGCGCCGAATTCGCCGCCGCGGTCCGCGAGCTGACCGAGCTGCCGTGGTCGGTCGTCTACACGCACGCGCATTTCGACCACGCCTTCGGCACCACGCCGTTCCTGCCGTGCGACGTCTGGGCCCACCCCGGCTGCCTGCGCGCGATGCTGAAGAACGGCGAAGCGGACAAACAAACCTGGGCCGCCCATTACCGCGAAGAGGGCAAGCCCGAAATCGCCGGCGCCATCGAGCGCACCGGGCTCATGCCGCCGGACCGGCTGGTCGAGGACCGCGCCGAACTCGACCTCGGCGGCCGCACCGTCACCCTCGTGCACCCGGGCCCCGCGCACACCGACCACGACCTTCTGGCGCACGTGCCGGACGCCGAAGTCGTCTTCGCGGGCGACGTCGTGGAGCACGGCCCGCACGGCTTCACCGCGTACTCATTCGGCCCGGACGACCAGCTCGACGCGTGGGCCGCGGCGATGGACGCGCTGCTCGCGCTCGAACCGCGCGTCGTGGTGCCCGGGCACGGCGACCCGGTGGATGCGGCGTTCGTGCGGACACATCGGGGTGGGCTGCTGCGCCTGCATGAGCTGAAGGCGCGCGGGGCGTCGCGTGAGGAGGCGTTGCGAAGCTCGCCGTATCCGGAAGAAGTCACCAGGGCGGCGCTGGGGTTCTCGTGAGTGTTTATGCCGGTTAGAACCGGCATAAACACCCACGACGGGTCAGTCGAAGTTCAGCTCGCCGGTCCGGGTGCGCTTCAGCTCGAAGAAGTCCGGGTAGCTGGCCAGCGCGACCGCGCCGTCGAACACCTTCAGCGCGTCCTCGCCCCGCGGGATCGACGACAGCACCGGGCCGAAGAACGCGCTCCCGTTGACGTGGATGGTCGGCGTGCCGACGTCCATGCCGACCGGGTCCATGCCCTCGTGGTGGCTCTTGCGCAGCGCCTCGTCGTACTCGGTCGATTCGCCCGCCTCGGCGAGTTCGGCCGGGGCGCCGATCGCGGCCAGCGCCTCCTTGATGACGAGCTTGCGGTCCTCGTTGTGCTGGTTGTGGTAGCGAGTGCCGAACTCGGTGTAGAAGTCGCGCACGGCTTCCTGGCCCCGGGTCTGCGCCAGCGCGGTCGCGACGCGGACCGGAGCCCAGCCCTCGCTCAGCAGCTCCTGGTACCGCTCGGGCAGGTCTTCGCGGCCTTCGTTCAGCACCGAAAGGCTCATCACCCGGAAGGTCAGGTCCAGCTCGCGGTGCTTCTCGACTTCCAGGATCCACCGCGACGAGATCCACGCGAACGGGCAGATCGGGTCGAAGTAGAAGTCCACCGTGGTGGGCTGGGACGAGTCAGTCATTTTTCACGGGCTCCTCGCCGAGGCTGCTCCCCGGCGCGCGCCGAGGGCGGGGCGAACCCCCGCACTGCGAGGCAACGCGGCGGCCCCTCCGCATTGTTCCCTGGTCGCCCCTTCCGGGCGCGTCATGATTGGATGCTGAACGTCGTGCCCACCGGATCCGAAGACCAGAGGTGCCCGTGCCCGCCCCCAACCTGACGCGTGACGAAGCCAAGCAGCGCTCCGGCCTGCTGGACGTGTCGTCCTACGACATCGAGCTGGACCTGACCGACGGCAGCGGCCGTCCCGGGGAGAAGACGTTCCGCTCCACCGCCACGGTGCGGTTCTCCAGCAGCCGTCCCGGCGAAGCGTCGTGGATCGACCTCGTCGCCGAAGGCGTCCGCTCCGCCGTGCTGAACGGCACTGAGCTCGACGTCAGCGGCTACGTCGAGGAAAAGGGCATCGCGCTGCCCGGCCTTGCCGCGGAGAACGAACTCGTCGTCACCGCGGACTGCCGCTACATGAACACCGGCGAGGGCCTGCACCGGTTCGTCGACCCGGTCGACGACGGCGTGTACCTCTACACGCAGTTCGAAACCGCTGACGCAAAACGCATGTTCGCCTGCTTCGACCAGCCGGACCTCAAGTCCGTCTACCGGCTCGCGGTGCACGCCCCGCGCGATTGGAAGGTCGTTTCCAACGCGCTCGTCGAAAGCGCCGAGGACACCGAGGACGGCGCGCGCCGCACGCAGTTCGCCGAATCCGAGCGCATCTCCACCTACCTGGTGGCGCTCGTCGCGGGCCCGTACGCGGAATGGACCGACGAGTTCCGCGACGAGCACCGCACCATCCCGCTCGGCATCTACTGCCGCGCGTCGCTCGCCGAGCACATGGACGCGGAGCGGCTGTTCGTCGAAACCAAGCAGGGTTTCGCCTTCTACCACGAGAAGTTCGGCACCCCGTACCCGTTCTCCAAGTACGACCAGCTGTTCGTGCCGGAGTTCAACGCGGGCGCGATGGAGAACGCCGGCGCGGTCACCTTCCTTGAGGACTACGTCTTCCGCAGCCGCGTCACCCGCTACGCCTACGAGCGGCGCGCCGAGACGCTGCTGCACGAGATGGCGCACATGTGGTTCGGCGACCTGGTCACCATGCGCTGGTGGGACGACCTGTGGCTGAACGAGTCGTTCGCGACCTTCGCGAGCGTGTTCGCCCAGGCCGAGGCGACCGAGTACAAGAACGCCTGGACCAGCTTCGCGAACATCGAGAAGTCCTGGGCCTACCGGCAGGACCAGCTGCCCTCGACGCACCCGATCGCGGCCGACATCGTCGACCTGCACGCGGTCGAGGTCAACTTCGACGGCATCACCTACGCCAAGGGCGCGAGCGTGCTGAAGCAGCTGGTGTCCTACGTGGGCATCGAGCACTTCCTCGACGGCCTGAAGGTGTACTTCGGCAAGCACGCGTGGGGCAACGCCACGCTGGCCGACCTGCTGGCGGCGCTGGAAGAGGCCTCCGGCCGCGACCTGTCGTGGTGGAGCGCGGAATGGCTGGAGACCACCGGCCTCAACTCGCTCAGCCCGCGCTACGAGATCGCCGCCGACGGCACCTTCGCGTCGTTCGCCGTCGTGCAGACCGGCGCGAAGCCGGGTGCCGGCGAACTGCGCACGCACCGCGTCGCGGTCGGCGTGTACGACGAGGACGGCGACGGCAAGATCGTCCGCACCCGCCGCGTCGAACTGGACGTCACCGGCGAGCGCACCGAGGTCCCGGACCTGGCCGGCCAGGCCGCGGGCAAGCTCGTGCTGGTCAACGACGACGACCTGACCTACTGCCGGATGCGGCTGGACCCGGCGTCGCTGACCACGCTGATCGACCGGATCGGCGACATCACCGAATCGCTGCCGCGCACGCTGTGCTGGTCGGCGGCCTGGGAGATGACGCGCGAGGCCGAACTGAAGGCTCGCGACTTCGTGACGCTGGTGGCGCGCGGGATTCACGCCGAGAGCGAGGTCGGCGTGGTACAGCGGTTGCTGCTGCAGGCGCAGACTGCGCTCAACTCTTATGCGGACCAGAAGTGGGCCGCTGCGGAGGGGTGGCCTGCGTTGAGCGGGCGGTTGCTGGAGCTGGCCCGGACCGCGGAGGCCGGGTCGGACCACCAGCTGGCGTTTGTGAACTCGCTGGCCGGTGGCGTGCTGAGCGAGGAGATTCTGGCGGAGATCGCTGGGTGGCTGGACGGGTCCGCGCCGTTGCCGGGGCTGACCGTCGACACCGATCTGCGCTGGCGATTGCTGCAGGCGTTGGTGGCACACGGCAAGGCCGGCGAGTCTGAGATCAATGCCGAACAGCAGCGCGACGACACTGCTGCCGGGCGGCGTCACGCGGAGCGTTCGCGCGCACTGCAGCCGACTGCTGAGGCCAAGGCTGATACCTGGCAGCGGGCTATTTACGATGACGAGATCCCGAATGCCGTCAGTGATGCGTTGATTTCTGGGTTCTCGCATCCGGGGCAGAAGCATTTGCTCGGGGAGTACATCGAGCGGTACTTCGAGGTTATCGACGATGTTTGGGCCCGGCGGTCCAGCGAGCGGGCGCAGCCTACGGCGATCGGGTTGTATCCGTCGTGGGCGGTTGAGCCTGCGACGGTGAATGCTTCGGATGAATGGCTCGAAGGGGATCACCCGGCCGCGTTGCGGCGGCTGGTCTCTGAGGGGCGGGCGGGGATTGTCCGGGCGTTGGCTGCTCGGGACTTTGACAGTCAGGCCTGAGTTGGTGCTTCGGCCATCGGCTGCGGTTTTGTTCGTGGTCGCTGGTTGCGTGGAGCACCCCGAAGCTTGAGTGTGCTGACGGTTCGGGGGTGCTTGCCCAGGCGGGAAAGATGCCTTGACAAGCACCCCCGAACCGCAGAGAGGCTTCGTATCGGGGCNTGCTTGTCAAGGCGGGAAAGATGCCTTGACAAGCACCCCCGAACCGCAGAGAGGCTTCGTATCGGGGCGCAGGGCCAGGGCTGGGCGCCTCGACGGTCGGGCGCACCGGCTGCGGTTCCCGGGCGGGGGCTGGTGCCCTGATGTGACGTTCGGTGCGTCCCACGCACCCAATGCCACATTGAGGCGGCATCCCCGGCGGCCGCGGCCCAGGCCGGGCGGGTGGTCCATGAAGCGCCCCTTGGGGGAACCCAAGTACGTGACGGTGCCCCTCACGCACGGCGGCGGGTCGTGAGGGGAACCCTGAGCTTAAGTTTTAACCTTTGGTGTCCGTT
>NZ_LWSF01000010.1:115174-224956 GCF_001651785.1 Amycolatopsis sp. M39 | reverse complement strand
CCCGCTGCCGCTGCCCGCTGCCGCTGCCCGCACCCGCGCCCGCTGCCGCTGCCCGCGCCCGCTGCCGCCGCCCGCGCCCGCTGCCGCTGCCGCCGCCCGCCGCTGTCCCGCGCGAGTGTGCGTCGTGCCCGGGCCCTCGTGAGTGGCGATCCCGGTTCTAACCAGGATCGCCACTCACGACACCCCCTCACCTGCCAAAACACACTATCCTGCGGTGGTATACACGGCGCGTATACCCGTGTTGTATAGTGATCTTCACCCCCGGGATTCCGGGGTCAAGGGAGGAACAGGGGAATGTCGGTTTCACATACCTTGCTCGGGTTGCTCGAGTCGGGTCCGAGACACGGGTACGACCTGAAACGGGCGTACGACGAGCAGTTCGGGCAGGACCGCCCGCTCGCGTACGGCCAGGTCTACTCGACGCTGTCGCGCCTGCTGCGCAACGGCATGGTCGAGGTCGCGGGGGTCGAGAGCGGCGACGGGCCGGAGCGGAAGCGCTACACGATCACCGACGCCGGGATCACCGACGTCGAGCAGTGGCTGAGCACTCCGGAAAGCCCGGAGCCGTACCTGCAGAACACGCTGTACACGAAGGTGGTCCTGGCGCTGCTGTCCGGCCGCGACGCCACCGACGTGCTCGACGTCCAGCGCAGCGAGCACCTCAAGGTGATGCGCTCGCTCACGAAGCGGAAGTACGAGGGCGACCTCGCCGATCAGCTGATCTGCGACCACGCGCTCTTCCATCTTGAGGCGGACCTGCGGTGGCTCGAGCTCACCGCGGCCCGGCTCGGCGAACTCGAGAAGGCGGTGCGCTGATGACCAGGCCGGGAACTGCGTTGCTCGCGGGCAACGGGCTGCATAAATCGTTCGGCCAGACGCGGGCGCTCGACGGGGCGGCGCTGGCCGTCTCGGCGGGGGAAGTGCTCGCGATCATGGGCGCGTCCGGTTCGGGGAAATCGACGCTGCTGCACTGTCTCGCCGGGATCGTCCGGCCGGACTCGGGGGCCATCCACTACGGCGGCCGGGACCTCGTCGCGATGGACGACAAGGGCCGGAGCGCGCTGCGGCGCACCGAATTCGGCTTCGTGTTCCAGTTCGGCCAGCTCGTTCCCGAGCTGACCTGCCTGGAGAACGTCGCGCTTCCGCTGCGGCTGACCGGGGCGAAGCGGGGGCCGGCCGAGGCCAAGGCGAAGGAATGGCTGGCCCGGCTGGAGGTCGACAACCTGGCGAAGCGCCGTCCGGGCGACGTGTCCGGCGGTCAGGCGCAGCGGATCGCGGTCGCGCGGGCGCTGGTGACCGGGCCGAAGGTCGTGTTCGCCGACGAGCCGACCGGCGCGCTCGACTCGCTCAACGGCGAGAAGGTCATGCAGATGCTCACCCAGGCGGCGCGGGAAACGCACGCCGCGGTGGTGCTGGTGACCCACGAACCGCGGGTGGCGGCGTACTCCGACCGCGAGATCGTGGTCCGGGACGGGCGCACGGTCGACCGGGAGCTGGTCGCATGATGCGGGATCTGCTGCTGGGACTCCGGCTGGCCGTCGGGGGCGGCCGGATGTCCGGTTCGGCGCTCCTGCGGCTCGCGATGACCGCGTTCGGGATCGCGCTCGCGGTCGCCGTGCTCCTGCCCGCCGCCTCGGTGAGCCACCTGGTGAACGCGCGGGCGGACCGGGCGGCGGCGATCAAGCAGGACACCGCTCCGCGCGAGGGGATCGCGCCGCTGGCGACCTACCGCTGGTATCCGTCCGTCGGCGAGGACTACCTCCTGCTGACCGCGGTCGCGGCGACCGGGGAGAACTCGCCGGTGCCGCCGGGGCTGTCGCGGCTGCCCGCGCCGGGCGAGGTGATCGTGTCGCCCGCGCTGGCGGAGAAGCTGAACTCGGCCGAGGGCGCGTCGATCAAGGCGCGGCTGCCGGGGAACGTGGTCGGCCAGATCGCGGAGCCGGGCGTCGGCGACGCGGCCGACCTGACCGCGTACTACGGGTCGACCGCCGCGGAGATCAAGGCCGAAGGGGAGAACGCCAGCAGCGTTTACGCCTACGGCAAGCCCGCCGAAGGGTTCGCGCTGTCGGCGATCATGTGGATGGTCGTCGCGCCGATCGCCGCGGTGCTGCTGCTGCCGCTGCTGATCTTCGTGACCACCGCGTCGCGGATGGGCGCGGCGCAACGCGAACGGCGGCTCGCCGCGCTGCGGCTGGTCGGCGTGGACGCCCGGCAGATCAAACGGGTCGCGGCGGCGGAATCGCTGGTCGGCGCGGTGATCGGGCTCGTGGCGGGCGGGGCGCTGTTCTACGCGCTGCGGCCGTTCATCGGGGACTGGCTTCCGTTCGGCCTCCGGGTGTTCGCGGACGATTTCACGCCGTCGTGGGTGGCGTTGCTGGTGATCGTGCTGCTCGTGCCCGGTCTCGCGGTCGGCTCGGCGCTGTTCGGCCTGCGCCGCACGATCGTCGAACCGCTCGGCGTGGTCCGGCAGGGCAAACCGGTGCGGCGGCGGATGTGGTGGCGCTGGACGGTCACCGGGATCGGCGCGGTGTTCCTGCTCGGCACGCTCGTCGTCTCGCCGGGGTCGGGGGACCAGGCCGCGGCGCTCGCGCTCGCGGTGGGCAGCGTGTTCCTGCTCATCGGTGTCGCGGCGCTGCTGCCGTGGCTGGTGGAGCGGATCGTGGAACGGCTGCAGGGCGGTCCGCCGTCGTGGCAGCTCGCGGTGCGCAGGCTGCAGCTCGACAGCGGCACCGCCAGCCGGGTGGTGTCCGGGCTGGTCGTCGTGCTGGCCGGGACGATCCTGATCCAGGGGGTGCTCACGTCGATGAGCAACCGCAGCTCGCGGTCGTACGAGACGCCGGCCGGGGTCGCGGCCGCGCCGGTGCGGGTGGACACGACGAGCGCGCACGAGGCGGAGGTCCGCGAACGGCTGTCCGGGGTGGCCGGGGTGACCGGGGTGCACCGCTCCCAATCCCTGCAGCTCGGCTCCGGCGAGCGCCAGGTCTACGGCACCGTCGGGGACTGCGTGGCGTTGAAGACGGAGGCGAACATCGGCGACTGCGCCGACGGCGACGTCTTCTACGTGGCGGGCTCGTCGGCTCAGGCCGCTCCGAAGGGCGACTACCGGCTGATGACCTACCGCAACGGCCACGAGGTCGAGGGTCCTCAGTGGACAGTCCCGGGGAACGTCCGGGTGGTGCCGTCGGGCAACACCGCGAAGGCGTCGGTCAGCAGCCTGCTGATCACGCCGAGCGCGTTCGGCGACGTCAAGCTGCCGGGGGAGCGCACGCAACTGCTCGTGGCGGGCGCCGGGGGCGCCGACGCGCTGATCGACCGGGTCGCGGCGGCGGTGCGCCCGCTGGCGTGGAAGGCCGAAGTCGGCAAGACGGACTTGATGTCCGACTACGCCGGCCGCGACGACCGGATGCTGGCGAGCTTCCGCGCGGTGCTGCTGACCGCGTCGCTGTTCGTGCTGGCGGTGGCGGCGATGAGCCTGCTGATGCTGTCGATCGAGCAGATCAGCGAACGCCGCCGCCCGCTCGCCGCGCTGTCCGCGGCCGGCGTGCCGATCGGCGTGCTGGCCAGGGGATCCCTGTGGCAGACCGCGGTCCCGGTGGTCGTCGGGGTGGTGCTGGCCGTCGGAGCGGGGCTCGGCCTGACCGCGCCGATCCTGCGGCTGGCGAAAATGCCGATGATGGTGGACGGCGGGGTCCTCGCCGGACTGGCCGGAGCCGCGGTCGCCGCGGTACTGCTGGTGACGGCGTTGACGCTGCCACTGCTGCGCCAGGTGACGAGGCTGGACACGCTCCGCTCGGAGTAGACCGGGGGCATCTGGCGATGTACGTGAGGGGAACCCTGAGGGAATCTGATTCCCTCAGGGTTCCCCTCACGACTCTTGCCGCACCAGGCCCAGTTCAGCGCATCCAGCTCGGAGCGGCTCCATGCCGAAGGCGTCCACTGGGCGCACTACGCCTGGTGTTGCCGGGCCGTCGACGCTCAACCGGATCGCGGCCCAAGCCAGCAGATCCCCGGTGAGCGTGTACGCATTCGGTCCCGCAAGCCGAACCCCGGCCCGGGAATCGGCGACTGCGACGACCTGTGCGCCGGTTTTCGCCCGCGCGGCCGCGTCCGGCCCTCCGGGCGGACCCGCCATCGGCCCGCTCGCCGCCCGCATCAGCGGCCCGGCGACCGCGGCCAGCGCGGAAACCGCAGGCATCGCCCGGCTCAAGGCGGGGAACCAGCCATTGTAGACAGTGACCTCGTCGAGCGACGGGAAGGTCCCCGGCAGGAAGAGCACTTCGGTCCCGGAAACCAGAAAAGCCGGCTTGGTCCGCCCTCGGACCGGGAACGCGCGCACCCGGCTGCCGGTCCGTTCCTCGACCAGCCGCCGTCCTCGCCAGCGCAGCGAAGGCAGGGCCAGCCCGTCCCGCATGGTCGTCCGGGTGCCTTGGCTCAACCCGCGATAAAGCGGCCCGGTCGCGAAGTATCCGATTTCCAGCGAGCGCACGCCGTCGCCCGCCTCTCGCGCGGCAAGGGCACCGGCGAGGATGCCGGGGACGTAGTCGTAACCGAAGGCCGGGACCATCGCCGCGCCGGTTTCGACTGCCCGCTCATGGTGCCGGGCACGCACGTCGCGGACGAAGCCGACTTCGCCAGTCGAGTCCAGATAGTGCGCTCCGGCGTCGGCGGCTTGTGCGGCCGCGTGTCCGATCCGGTCGAACGGCCCGACGGTAGCGATCAGCACGTCCCCGGGCCCGGCCAGCGAGCGGAGGCTCGCGGGATCGCTGACGTCCGCGACCGCGGTCTCCAGATCGCCGTGGCCGGCGGCGAGCACCTCCAGCGCGGCCCGGTTCCGTGCGGCCAGAACCGGCCGCACCCCGCGTCGCGTCAGCGACTCCAGGACGAGGCCGCCGGTATAGCCGGTCGCCCCGAACACCACGATCTGCCCGGTCATGCCGCCACCGGGACGTGCCGGCGGAGGAAATCAGCCTGATCCGCGACAACCCGTTCGAACTGATCACCTTGGCAGACCGCGAAATGTCCGTCCGGACAGGTCCGTACCTCGCCGCGTGGCGCGCGGGTGGCGTACCGCAGCGTCGGTCCGGCAGGAGCGACGGAATCCTTCTCGCGCACCGCGGACAACCTAGGCGCCTCGATCCGGCCGGCCCGGCCGGTACCGCAGGATGTCGAACACCACCCGGGCCGCGACCTCGTCGCGGAAATCGCTGCCCGGCGGCACCAGCGCAAAATACCCCGGCTCGGTGTCCGGCGCGGTGCCCCGTTCCGGGCCGGCGGTGGCGATGAGCTGCGGCGGCCGTCCGAGCCAGTGCCCGGATCACATCCCGGGCCGCGGCGGCGGTCGCCTTGGCCGAACTGGCGGACGCGATGCCGTCGGTGAACGGGGCATTGCGCGATCGCGGCGACGAGTCCGGCCGGGCGGTTCGCGGCGGCGCTGAGCACAGGGCCGCCGCCGAAGGAGATGCCCCAGGCGATGACCCGGTCGCCGCCGACCTGGGGGGAGTGCGCGCGCAGGCGATCGCGGCGGCGCAATCGGCGAGTTGTTTCCGCGGGGACAGCAGGTGGCGCGGAGTGCCTTCGCTGTCGCCGCATCTGGCGCTGGCCCCGCTGCTCGGGCCTGGTCGAAGGCGATTCCGCGCGCGCGGCGGCGACCGCGCGCCGGCTGACCGGGGCGCTGCTGGCACCGTATCCGCGCGGACCGACGCGAATGCGAATTGCCGTTCGCGGCGTCCTCGCGGGAAATCCGGAGTGGTATAGACTGGCGCGGCCCACGTGCTTACCGATCCGCCGCCCGCGCACCGACAGGGGTCGACCGATGACCAGCAAGCAGAACGCCACGCCCGGGGAAAAGGGCGGCACTCGGCGGCTGGCGGAAAAGGTGTCCGAGCAGATCGAAAAAGACATCATCGACGGCGGCTGGCGGGTCGGATCGGTGCTGGGCTCGGAAACGGAGCTGATCGAGCGGTACGGGGTCAGCCGGGCGGTTTTCCGCGAGGCGGTGCGGCTGGTCGAGCACCAGCAGATGGCGGCGATGCGCCGCGGTCCCGGCGGCGGACTCGTGGTGACAGAACCGGATCCGGGCGTCGTGCGCAACGCGGCGCGGGTGTACCTGCGCCACGCCGAGGTGAACCGGCAGCAGCTGATGCAGGCGCGGACCGCGCTGGAGGTCGCGGGCATCGCGCTGGCCGCGGAAAACCTCACGGAATCGGGAATCGTGCGGCTGAAAGAAGCGCTCGAATCCGAACGCGAACTCATTGAACAAGGATTCACCCGCGGGCACGCGCGCAATCTGCACCGCGTTATCGCCGAACTCGCCGGAAACCCGGCGATCACATTGTTCGTGGAAGTCCTCGCGCAACTCGATCAGGACATCGTGCAGCGGGAATGGGACGCGGAATCCGCCGGCGGCGAGCACCGCGACGCCGCCCGCGAATCGCACGAGGCGCACGAAGCGATCGTGGCGGCCCTCGTCGCCGGGGACGCCCCGCTGGGCCAGCACCGGATGCGCAGGCACTTGCAGGCCATCGCCGCGTTGCTGCGCCCCGAAGCCTGATCTCCGCCGTCAGAGTACACCCTTTCTCCTTCGGGGCGCTGAGGTTGTCCGTGTGGGGAACCCTGACGGAATCAGATTCCCTCAGGGTTCCCCACACGCACAACGGCGGGTCGCCAGGAGCGAGCCTGGTGTCGGGCACCGCAAAAGAGTATACTGTATTGATGCTGACCACGATGGGTTTTAAAGCCGGAAGCTGTGTCCTGGTCACCGGCGCGGGCAGCGGGATCGGCCGCGCGATCGCGCTCGGGGCAGCCGAATCAGGGGTGGCAGTGGCCGCCTGGGATCTCGACCCGGCGGCAGTGGCCGGTCTCGCCGAAGAGTCGAGCGGAGCAGTGCTGCCCGTCGAGGCCGACGCCGCGGACCCGGCCTCGGTGAAGACGGCGCTCGACCGCACGCTGGCCTGGCGCACCCCGGGCATGCTGGTGAACAACGCCGGTCCGTCGAGCCAGCGGCCGCGGCCGTTCGCGGACGGAGTGGCCGGCGTGCTCGGGCTCGTCGAGCTGGTCACGACGTCCTGGCTCGACCGGGTGCGGGAGCGGGCGGAAGCCGTCGTGAACGTCGCGTCCATCGCGGGCACGGTGATCGGCGGCGGCGTGAGCTGGTATTCCGCGGCGAAAGCGGGCGTGCTCGGCTACACCCGGTACCTCGCCGCGGAAGCGCCGTTCGGCGTGCGGGTCAACGCGGTCGCGCCCGGCCTGGTGGAAACGCCGCGGATGAAGGAGTTCCTGCCCTCGGAGACGGGCAGGCGCATGGTGGGCCGCACGCCGCGCGGGCGGGCCGTGCAGCCCGCCGAGGTCGCCGCGGCGGTGTTGTTCCTGGCTTCCCCGCTGGCCGGGGGGATCACCGGCGCGGTCGTCCCGGTGGACGCCGGGCTGTCCGTCACGGTCTGACCCGAGTCCCGCTGACCCGAGTCCCGCTGACCCGAGTCCCGCTGACCCGAGTCCCGCTGACCCGAGTCCCGCTGACCCCAGTTCCGCCGACCCGAGTCCCGCTGACCCCAGGAAGTGTTCATGAGCTCCCGCAGCACCCCGCCCGACGCCGGCCTCGTGCGCAGCCTCGGCCTGCCCGCGACCGGTTCGGTGTACGACCTGTCGACCGGCTGGTGGCGGCACATGCCGACGTTCGCGGGCAACCCGCAGCTGGAAGTCGTCACGTACAACTCCCCGCAGGGCCAGCGCGCCGAAGGCCGGTTCCCCTTCGACTCGCCCGGCACGAACGACGTCGAGTTCGGCTATGTGTCCGAACTCGTCTCCGGCAGCCTGCACACCGGAACGCACATCGACGCGTTGTGCCACGTCACGTGCGGCAGCGAGGACGAATGGCACGGCGGAACCTCGGCGAACAGCGCGCTCGGCGACTACGGCGCGCTGCGCGGCGACGCCTCCGAGCTGGGGCCGATCATCGGCCGCGGCGTGCTGCTGGACATCCCGAAGGTGCTCGGCCTCGACGTCCTGCCACCGCATTTCGCCGTCGGGGAAGACCATCTCCGGGAGGCGGCCGGGGCTGGCGGCGTCACGATCACCGGGTCGGACATCGTGCTCGTGCGGACCGGGCAGATGAAATTCTGGCCGGACGCCGCGCAGATCGCCGAGCGCGGCGGAGGCAGCGGCGTCGGCGTGGACGGGGCGGAATGGCTGGTGTCGAAGGGCGTGCGGTACGTCGGCGCGGACACCATGTCGTTCGAGGTCCGGCCGTCGCCGGTGCCGGGAAATCCCTTGCCGGTGCACGTGCTTTTGCTGCAGCGGCACGGGGTGCACATCATGGAATGGGTGAACTGCGAGGACCTGGCGGCCGACGGCGTCGTCACGTTCCTCTTCGTCGCGCTGCCGCTGACGCTGCGGGGCGGGACCGGTTCGCCGCTGCGCCCGATCGCTGTCGTGTGAAGGGAACCGGGATGGAATTCGCGAACGACGTGCCGCTCAGCCCGCTGAGTTTCCTGCGGCGCACGGTCGACCTCGACGGCGACGGGATCGGCGTGGTCACCGACGCCGGGGAACGGATGTCGTGGGCGCGGCTGGCGGACCGGGCGGAGCGGCTGGCCGGACGCCTCCGCGAACTGGGGCTCGGCGAGGGCGACCGGGTCGCGGTGCTGGCGCCCAATGGCGTGCCGTTGCTGGAGGCGCATTACGGCGTGCCCGGCGCCGGATGCGCTTTGGCGGCACTGAATACGCGGCTTTCGCCGGACGAATACGCGCAGCTGCTGCGGCTTTCCGGTGCGAAGGTGCTCATCGTCGACGAATCGCTGGCCGCGCAGGTCGTCGAGCGGACGCCGGAGCTGCGGGCGGTCCTGGTGATCGGCGACGGCTACGAGGAGTGGCTGCGAACCGCGGATCCGGTGCCGTTGCGACTGCCCGGCGACGAACGGCAGCCGCTGGCGGTCAACTTCACCTCCGGCACCACGGCTGGCCCGAAGGGCGTGGTTTACACGCATCGCGGCGCATACCTCAACGCGCTCGGCCAGGTCGTTTCCACTGGTCTGCAAGCAAGTTCGCGCTATCTGTGGACGCTGCCGATGTTCCACTGCAACGGCTGGTGCTACACCTGGGCGGTCACCGCGGCGGGGGCGCGGCACGTCACGCTGCGAAAAGTGGACGCGGCGCGGGCGTGCGAACTCATCGAGCAGGAAGGGGTGACGCATCTCAGCGGTGCTCCGGTCGTGCTCGACATGCTGGTGCAGGCGAGCGGCGGTGCGCGGTTCGGGCAGCGGGTGCGGTTCGCGGTCGGGGGAGCACCGCCCTCGCCCGCCGCGATCGCGGCGCTGGCCGGAATCGGGATCGAGGTGACGCACCTGTACGGGATGACGGAGACGTACGGGCCTTCGCTGATGTGCCTCCCGCGGCCGGAATGGCAGGACCTCGAACCGGGAAAGCGGGCGAAAATGCTGGCGCGGCAAGGGGTCCGGACGGTCAACGTCGAGTCGGCGCGGGTGGTGACTCCGGAGTTGGCCGACGTTCCCGCGGACGGGGAAACCCTGGGTGAGCTGGTGATCCGCTCGAACACGGTCATGGCCGGATACCTCGGCGACCCGGCGGCGACCGAGGCAGCGTTCGCCGGCGGCTGGCTGCATACCGGGGATGTGGCGGTGCGGCATCCCGACGGGTATGTCGAGGTCCGGGACCGGCTCAAGGACGTGATCATCAGCGGCGGGGAGAACATCGCGTCGATCGAGGTCGAGAACGCGCTGCTGGGTCACGAGGCGGTGGCGGAGGCGGCGGTGGTCGCGAAGGCCGATCCGCGGTGGGGCGAGGTGCCGGTCGCGTTCGTCCGGCTCCGCGACGGGGCCGAGGTGTCCGATGTGGACTTGACCGGCTGGTTGCGGGAGCGGCTGGCGCATTTCAAGGTGCCGCGAGACATCCGGTTCGCGGAGTTGCCGAAGACCTCGACCGGCAAGATCCGCAAGGCGGAGCTGCGCAAGCTGGCGCAATGACGGATCCGTGCGGGGAACCCTCGGGGAATCGGAGACCCTGAGGGTTCCCCGCACGGACTCCGAGCTGAGGCCGGGACGGGTGGCGGAATGCCGAGCTTCAGTCCTGGGAGGCGGAGAGGGCGTCCGCACGGGCCTGCCGGCGGTCCGGTTTGTTGTTCGCGGTGAGCGGCACCGCGGTGATGAGCCGGACCGTCTTCGGGATCTTGTAGCCCGCCAGTTCGGCGCGGCAGTACTCCCGCAGCGCGGCCGGTTCGACAGTCCGGCCCGCCACCGCGACGACGCTCGCCGCCACCCGTTCTCCCCAGTGCTCGTCCGGCATCCCGTACACGATCGCGTCGGCGACGTCCGGATGCCGGAGCACGACTTCCTCCACCTCGCGCGGATAAACATTCTCCCCGCCGCTGATGATCATTTCCTTGCGGCGGCCCGCGATCGTCACCCAGCCCTCCGCGCTCCGCGACGCGAGGTCTCCAATGTGGACACCGTCCGCCTGGAAGGTCGCGGCCGTCTCGTCGGGGAGGCCGTAGTAGCCGTGGGTCTGCCAGGGACACGACACGACCAGGTCGCCGACGACGCCCGGGGCGGCTTCGCGGCCGTCGGCGCCGAGAATGCGCACGGTCGCGCCCGGCAGCGGCCTGCCGACCCCGGCGAACCGGCCTGCCAGCAGGTCGTCGTGGTCGAATCCCAGCACCGACCCGAACTCGGTCGCGCCGAAACCGGCCCGGATGCGGGCATTCGGGAAGTCGCGCAGCAGGTCCCGCACGAAATCGCCGGTGGACGGCGCGGAGCCGAAGCGGATCGCGGTGACGTTCTCGCGTCGCGTCGTCGCGTACTCGGGGCGGGCGCGCAGGGCGGCGAACATCGTCGGCGCGCCCATGAGCCTGCTCGCGCCCTGGTCGATCGCGGCGAGCGCGGCCGCGGGATCGAAACGCCGGTGGATCCAGACCTCGCCGCCGGCGAACAGCGGCGTCAGGAGGTTCGTGCCGAGGGTGATGTGGAAGAACGGCGAGAAGAACAGTTCGACGTCCGACGGGACCCGCGGATTTCCGTGTGCGCAGGTGTTCAGCCACAGCCACAGGCTGCGGTGGGTGTGCACCGCGGCCTTCGGGCTGCCGGTGGTGCCGCCGGTGCCGAAGACGATCGCGAACTCGTCCTCGTCCGGGGCGATCCGGTCGCCGCCCGGGTGATACAGCGGGGCCAGGCGTTCGGCGATCGGCGCGGGCTGGTTCGCCGCGGGAAGTTCGACGAGGCGGTAGCCGGTTTCCCGGGCGAGCGGCGCGTACGTGGGGTCGGCGAGCAGCGCCGTGGGCTTGAGCGCGCTGAGGTACGCGCGGGCTTCCGGCGCGGTCAGCCGGATGTTCAGCGGCGCGGCCACCATCCCGGCCGCCAGCGTGCCGAGGATCGCGACGGTGTGCGGGACCGACGGCTCCATCGCGGTGACGATCCGGTCGCCCGGCTCGGCCCCGGACTCGCGCAGCGCGGCGGCGGTCGCGTCCATGGCGGCGACCAGTTCGGCGAAGGTCAGCTCGCCGTGCTCGTCGGCCAGCGCTCGCCGGTGCGCGCCGTGCGGTTGTCCGCCGATCGTCCGCAGCCAGCTCGGCAGCGTCAAATCGTTGCCCACGGTCGTTCCTCCTTCACGGCTCCGCCCGGAAAACCGGGGCGGGCTCCTCGTATCGTGCCTCGTCCAGTGCGCGCAGTTCCGCCGCCCATCCCGGATAGCTGGCCTCCAGCCGCGCGATCTCCTCCGGTGCCGGGGCCAGCCCGGCCGCGGCGAGCAGGGCCTCGACGACAGTCATCGGACGATCTCCCACGGGGTCTGGAGGTGCCAGCTCGTCCGTTGCTGGTACGCGTGCCCGGCGGCGAGCACGGTGGCCTCGGCGAACGGCCGCCCGGCGATCTGCAGGCCGAGCGGCAGCCCGTCGCCGGTGAACCCCATCGGGACCGACAGCGCGGGATTGCCCGCCGCGTTCCAGTAGGAGGTGAGCGCCGTGTCGGCCATCCCGGACGTGCTGAGCCCCTCGATCTCGGGTGCGCCGCGGGTGGCGGTCGGCGTCACCACGAGATCGACCTCGGCGAACAGCTGGGCGAGCTTCCGTTGCCCGGCCCGCCGGACGCGCTGCATCTGCACGTAGTCACCGGCGGAGACCAGCGCGCCTCTCGCGAGCGCCATCCGGGTGGAAGCACCGTAGTCGGACCACCGGTGCTGGAGATTCGTCCGGTGCCAGGCGAAAGCTTCCGCGGCGAGACCGAACTTGGTCACCGTCTTCAGCTCCTGGCAGTAAGGCAGCTCGACCGGTGTCGTGCGCGCCCCCGCGTCGCGCAGAACAGCTACTGCCCGCTCGAAAGCACGGTCCTCGGCGTGCGGCACCACTCCGATCCGCAATCCGGACAGCGACTCGGTCAACCCGCCGCGGTAGTCCTCGACCGGGTGGCCTGCCGAGGAAGGATCGCCGGGATCGGGCCCGGCGAGCACGGTCAGCAGGAGCGCGCAGTCCTCGGCGCTGCGGGCGAGCGGGCCGATGTGGTCGAAACCGGGCGCGAGCGGGACGCAGCCGTTCTTCGGCACCCGTCCGTACGTCGGCTTGAGCCCGCTGACCCCGCACAACGCGGCGGGGTACCGGATGCTGCCCGCGGTGTCGGTGCCGAGGCTGCCGAGGACCAGGCCCGCGGCGACCGCGCTCGCGCTGCCGGAGCTGGAGCCGCCGGCGTAGTGCGTGGGACGCCACGGGTTGCGCGGGAGCGGGAACGGCTTCGTCCGGTCCGGTGCGCCGATCCCGAATTCCATCGTGGTCGTCTTCCCTGTGAGCACCGCGCCCGCCGCACGCAGCCGGGCGACCGCCGGACCGTCGCCGCGGAGACCCCAGGCGCGATCGAGCACCTGGCTTTGCGCGGTCGTCTCGCCCTCGCCGGTGGCGAGGAGGTCCTTGACTGCCAACGGAATCCCGTGCAGCGGCCCGCGATCGACGCCAGCCGCCAGCTCGGCGTCCGCCCGTTCCGCCGCGGCCAGCGCGGGTCCGTCGAACCGCGAGAGGTAGACGCCCAGCGCGGCGTCGTGCTCGTCGGCGGCGGCGAACGCGGACTCGGCCAACGCCACCGCGGTGGTCCTCCCGGTACGGAGGGCCACCGCGGCTTCGCTGATGCTCAGGACCATCGAGCGGCCGGTTCGGGGGAGACGGCGTCGGGAGAATCGGTGAGGTCGCTGCCGCGGGTCTCGGAGATCCGCCAGATCGCCACGATGGTGATCACCGCCCCGACGCCCGCGATGGCGCTCAGCGGCAGGCTCGACCCGCCGAACCCGGCGACCAGGCTGCTCGCGAGCAGCGGCGTGAACCCGGCGCCGAGCAGGCTCGCCAGCTGGTAGCCCAGCGAAACCCCGGTGTAGCGCACGCCGGTGCCGAACATCTCCGACAGCATCGGCGCGAGCGGCGCGTACATCAGGTTCTGCAGCACCTGCGCGCCCATCAGCCCGAGCGTCAGCAGCAGCACCGAACCGCTGTTGACCAAGGCGTACAACGGAAGTGCGTAGAGAAGCGTGCCGACCGCGCCGATCAGGCTGACCACCCGCCGCCCGACGCGGTCCGACCACGCGGAGAAGGCCGGGATGCAGATGATCCCGACGCCCGCGACGAACAGGAGCGCACGAGCCACGTCGGACACGTCGTAGCCGAGGGTTTTGGCGTAGGCGATGCTGTGCGAGCTGACCAGCGCGGTGAGCGCGAACGGCCCGATCCCGGCCGCGCAGGCGAGGACCAGCGCACGCGGGCGGCGCAGCACCTGAAGGACCGGAACAGCGGGCTTGCGGTCGGCGGGCTTGGCCGCCTGCTCGCGGAAGACCGGGCTTTCCGACACCCGCAGCCGCACGTACAAGCCGATGATCAGCAGCAGCGCGCTGAGCAGGAACGGCAGCCGCCAGCCCCACGAGAACAGCGCGTCCTTCGGCAGCAGGCTCACCAGCGCGAACACGAGCGTGGCCAGGAACGATCCGAGCGGCGACCCGAGCTGCATGATGCCCGCCCACAGGCCGCGCCGGCGCGCGCTCGCGTGCTCGACGACCATCAGCGCCGCGCCGCCCCATTCGCCGCCGACCGCGATTCCCTGCACCACGCGGAGGAAGACGAGCAGCAGCGGCGCGGCGATGCCGATGGAGCCGTACGTCGGCAGCACGCCGATGAGGAAACTGGCCGCGCCCATCAGCGTCATGGTCACCATCAGCATCGACTTGCGGCCCAGCCGGTCGCCGAAGTGGCCGAAGACGAGCCCGCCGAGCGGCCGCGCGACGTACCCGGCGGCGAGCGTGCCGAACGCGGCGATGGTGGAGGTCGAGGAGTCCAGCGACGGGAAGAACAGCGGCCCGAACACGAGCGCGGCGATCGAGCTGTAGATGAGGAAGTCGTAGTACTCGATCACGGTGCCCAGCAGGCTGGACATCGTCACCTTGCGCAGTTCGGGGGACGCGGCGCCGCCGCCCGGGGCGGGCGGCTGGGGTTCTGGCGAGACCATCGGGACCTCCGGGAATGGGGGCGGTGGGCGACCGAGTTGAGGATACTGATCAGCGGCCGGAGTGCAAGAGGTGCGCGATCCGGATGCGATTCCGTTACCAGCGCTGTTACCGGCAGTTTTGCGGCGCTTCGCGTGGGATCGGCTAGGTGAATGGTTGCGTAGCGGAGCTAATTGAGTATCCTTTATTTATCGAACGAGAGGAGTCGGCGACGTGCACCGACTGGACGAGCGCCGGCGCGGGCCGGAGGGACGCTGATGGACTTCGCGTGGGATCAGGCCGACGTCGCGTTCCGGCGCGAGCTGGGGGACTTCCTCGACCGGGAGCTGGCCGGATGGGACCGGTCCGAGACCGGCCTCGGCAGCGCGGTCTACAGCGATTTTTCGCGCGGGTTCGTCGGCAGGCTCGCCGACCGGGGCTGGCTCACGCCGCACTGGCCGCGCGAGTACGGCGGCGGCGGGCAGGGCGCGTGGCAGCATTTCGTGCTCGGCGAGGAGATGTGGCGGCGCGGGGAGCCGCGCGGGCCGCAGTACATGAACGTCAACTGGGTCGGGCCGGCGATCATCAAGTACGGCACCGAGGACCAGCGGCGGAAGCTGCTGCCGCCGATCGCGCGCGGCGAGGTCTTCTGGTGCCAGGGCTTCTCCGAGCCCGAGGCGGGCACGGACCTGGCCGCGCTGCGGACGAAGGCGGTCCGCGACGGCGACAGCTACGTCCTCAACGGACAGAAGATCTGGACGTCCTACGCCAACGTCGCCGACTACTGCTTCCTGCTCGCGCGCACCGGATCGGCCGCCGACGGCCGCGACGGCATCTCGGTCTTCCTGCTGCCGCTGAACACCCCGGGGGCGCAGGTCCGGCGCATCCCGGGGTTCGTGGGCGATCATTCCTTCAACGAGCTCTTCCTGACCGACGCCCGGATTCCGGCGGACTGCCTGCTGGGGGAGGAGAACAAGGGATGGGAGATCGTCCGGCGCACGCTCGCCTACGAACGCGTCGGCGCGCCCCGGTACGCGCGGGCCGCGCTGGTGCTGGACCGGCTGGCCGCCGAGGTGGGCGCGTCAGGGCGGCTTGCCGACCCGGGGATCCAGGAGCAGTTCGGCCGCGCGCGGGCAGCGTGCGAGGCGGCGCGCGTGCTGGTGTACCGGGTGATCGACGAACGGGCGAAGGCGAAAGAACCCTCGCCGAGGGCGTATCAGGCCCGCGCCGCGATGGTGCAGGCCGAACGCGCGGTGGGCGACCTCGCGCTGGACGTGCTGGGCAGCGAAGCGCTTGTCGAAGGAGCGCTGGGCGACGCGCAGTTCCGCAACTCGCTCGGCGCGGGCATCGCCGCGGGCAGCTACGAGGTGCAGCTCAACCTGATCAGCCGTCTCATCCTCGAACTGCCGAAGGACTAGCCGTGGATTTCGAACCGACCTCGACCCAGCGCGCGGTGCTCGACGCGCTGGGCACGCTCCTGGCCCGGCACGCCGGGCCGGAACGCAGCCGGGAGCTGGCCGCTCGCGGCGCATACGACTGGAACCTCGAAGAAGCTTTGCGCCGCGACGGTTTCCTCGACCTGTTCGCCGCGGAGGACGCCGGTCCGCTCGACGCGGCCCTCGCGGTCGAGGCGATCGCCGCCGACCTCGGCGCCGTCAGCGCGGTGCCGCATCTGCTGGTGTTGCCCGCGCTCGGGCTCGACCGGCCTGCCGGGCCGGTGGTGCTCGCGGCGGGCGACCCGGGTCCGGTGCGCTACGGCGGCGAGGCGACGCGGATGCTCCGCGCCGACGGCGACCGGTGCTTTGCCGCTGACCTCGATTCCGATGCGGCTGAACGGGTTCCGTCGGCTTATGGTTATCCGCTCGCCCGCGTGGTCGCTGCGAACCAGGAGGAACTGGCTCCCGGAAGCGCGGCGGCGATGGTGAACTGGTGGCGGGTCGGCGCGTCTGCCGAGGCGGTCGGCATGATGCGCCGGGCCGTCGACATCGCGGTCGCCTACGCCAAGGACCGCACGGTCTTCCGCCGCTCGCTGGGTTCTTTCCAGGCGCTGCAGCACCGGTTGGCCGAGGTGGACGTGGCCGTGGAGGGCGCGCGCTGGCTGGTCTACGAGGCCGCGTTCGCCGGTGCGCCCGCCGAAGCCGCCGCGGTCGCCGCGACGCACACGATGTCCGCTCTCGGCCGCGTGACCAGGGAAACCCACCAGATCATGGGCGCGATCGGGCTGACCGCGGAACACGACCTGCACCTGTGGACGCTGCGGTTGCAGGCGGTGCGCGCGGAACTGGGCAGCTGGCGGACGCCGAGCCGGGCCGTCGCCGAGGCGCGCTGGGCGGCGGTATGAGCGTCGCGTTGATGCCCACCCAGGAGCAGCGGGCGCTGGCCGAGGCGGTCCGGAGTTTCTGCCGGGCGCACTGTCCGGACGAGGTCTGGCGCTCCGGTGCGTTCCCGGCGGAGTTCTGGCGGGGGCTGGCCTCGCTCGGAGTGCTCTCGCTGGCGGTGCCGGGCGAAGGCGGGGGAGCGGGCGACGTCGCGGCTGCCGGTGCGGAGCTGGGCCGGGCTGCCGCGCCTGGGCCGTTGGCGGCGACGGTGTTCGCGACGCAGGTGTTGCCGCCGGAGCTGGCCGCCCAGGTCGCGGACGGGAGTTGCGTGGCCTCGGTTGGTGCGCCGCCCTTGCTGCCGTGGGCTCCGATGGCGGGAGTTTTCGTGGAAACGGACGGCTCTCGCGCGTGGCTTGCCGAGGCCGGTTCGGTTGAACCGGTTGCGGTGCTGGGCGGCGAGCAGTGGGGGCGGGTCGAGCTGACGCGGGTTCAGCCGTTGGAACGAGTCGAGGCGGCGACCGCGCTCTCCGACCTCGCGGCGGCCTCTTACCTGAGCGGTGCGGGACGGCGGTTGCTCGATCTCGCTGTCGAGCATGCCCGGAACCGAGTCCAGTTCGGACGTCCGATCGGGACGTTCCAGGCGGTCGCGCATCCCCTCGTGAACGCTGGGCTTTCGCTTGCCGCGGCGGAAAAACTCACCACGATGGCCGCGCTCGCGTTCGACGACGGGCACCCCGACGGAACCGCGCTGGCAGCCGCGGCTCGGTGCTCGGGCGGACGGGCGGCGGTCGAGGCGGCGGAAGTCGCGCACCAGACGTTCGGCGCGATCGGCTACTCCGTCGAAGGACCGATCGGGCCGCTCTCGCAGCGGATCAGGCACCAGGCATCGCGGCCGGGGTGCGCGGACAAGATAGCGGCGAAGTATCGCCGGAAAGGCCAGGAACGATGAGCGACGCGCCCGAGGTGCTGTTCGAAAAGCGCGACCACGTCGCCTGTCTCACGCTCAACCGCCCGCACCGGGGCAACTCGCTGACCGGGTCGATGATGCCGGTGATCCGCGAGATGTGGGCCGAGGTCCGCGACGATCCGTGGATCCGCGCGGCGATCGTGATCGGGGCCGGGGAGCGGCATTTCTGCACCGGGGCCGACGTGCACGCGGTCGCCGGGCGCGGCGGGATGAGCACCGGGAACGGGCCGCTGACCGACGAGGTGTTCTGGTCGCCGCGGCAGAACCGGGTGTGGAAACCGGTGATCAGCGCGGTCAACGGGCTGGTCGCCGGGGCCGGGCTGCACTTCGTGGTCGACGCGGACATCGTGCTCGCGGCCGACCACGCGGCCTTCATGGACACGCACGTGAACGTCGGCCTCGTGGGCGCGATGGAGAACATCGGGCTGGCGAAACGGCTTCCCCTCGGGTCGGCGCTGCGGATGACGCTGATGGGCAAGAGCTACCGGATGCCCGCCCAGCGTGCCTACCAGCTCGGGCTCGTCGACGAGCTGTCCACTTCCGACGAGCTGATGGCCGGCGCGGAGGAGATGGCGCAGCAGATCGCGCGGAACTCGCCGGCGGCGGTGCAGTTGTCGAAGCAGGCGGTCTGGAATTCGCTGGAGACGGGGTACGGGCAGGCGTGCGAGTACGGCTGGTCGCTGCTGCGCATGCACTGGGCGCACCCGGACGCGAAGGAAGGCCCGCGCGCGTTCGCCGAGGGCCGCGAGCCGCGATGGACGACTGGCGCCGACGGGGAGCAGTGAGATGGATTTCGGCTTCACCCCGGAGGAAGAGGCATTCCGCGCGGAGGTCCTTGAGTTCCTCTGGGAATACCGCGACACCGACGGCTACTTCCACCGCGGCAAGGACACCGCCGGCGGCGTCCGCCGGGTCTACCGTGCGCTGGGCGAGCGGGGCTGGCTGTCGCTGTCCTGGCCGGTCGAGTTCGGCGGCGGCGGCCGTTCGCCCGCGTATGAGTTCATCCTCTGGGACGAGATGGCCTACGCGCGGGTGGCGCGCCCGCCGATGGGCCCGGGTTTGGTGGCCAAAGCGCTGATGGCGCACGGCACCGACGCGCAGCGCGAGCGATACCTCGCCGACCTGCGACGCGGCCGGCTCAACTTCTGCCTCGGCTATTCCGAGCCCGACGCTGGCTCGGACCTCGCCGCGGTGCGCACCCAAGCTCGTCGCGAGGGTGACCACTACGTGGTCGACGGGGCGAAATGCTGGACGTCGAACGCGCACTGGTCGGACCGCATGTGGCTGCTGTGCCGGACCGGGGCGGCCGGCAGCCGGTCGCGCGGGCTGAGCGTGCTGATCGTCCCGCTGGACAGCCCCGGGATCACCGTGTCGCCGATCCCGACCCTCGACGGCGGACGCCTGAACGAGGTCCGGTTCGACGGCGTGCGGGTCCCGGTCGCGGATCGGGTCGGGGCGGAGAACGAGGGGTGGCAGGTCGTCGCTTCGGCGCTCGCGGTGGAGCGGCACGTGCAGTTCCCGCCCAAGCGATTGCGCCGGGACCTGCACGAGGTGCTGGCCGCGCTGGACGCGGCCGGAGTCGCCGACGACCCGGTGGTGCGGCGGAGAATGGGGGAGTTGTCGGTCCGGCTGGCCGAGGTCGACGCGCTCGCGCTGGCCCTGCTGGGCGAGGTGATCCGGGGAGAACCGGCCGCGGTCCCGGCGGCGTACCACAAACTGGCGGGCACGGTGCTGGCCCAGGACATCGCCCGCGCGGGGGTGGAGTTCGGCGGGGCGGAGGCCGCCGTGGCGGGGACGGATACGGAGTTCTTGTGGCGGCAGTCGATCCTGGAGACGATCGGCGGCGGGACCACCGAGGTGATGCGGGGGTTGATCGGGAGGCAGGAGTTCGGGTTGTCGTGAGTGTTCCTGCCGGTTCTAGCGGACCCTGACTTGGCGACCTACCGTGGGTGTCATGGGTCATGGTCATGAGGTTAGTGCTGGTTGGGGCGGTCGGCAGCCGATCTTGGACTCGTATGCGCGGCTGTCTCGCAACCAAAAGGGGAAGCTGGAGAAGTGCGAGGTCCAGCACGCGGACAACCGCGAGGTGATCGAGCGGCTGGGTGCCGTGCTGGGTGAGGAGATTTCCGACCCGAAGCTGTCGGCGTGGAATCCGAAGGTCCGGCGTCCGGGGTGGGAACGGGTGATGAAGCGGGTTGCCGCGCGGGCGTGTGACGGGGTGGTGGTGTGGAACACCGACCGGGGCTGGCGGCAAAGTCCGGATCTTGAGGCGTTGTTCAAGCTGGTCGAGGAGTTCGACTCGTTCACTGTCGCGTCCTCGCACGGCCGGTATGACCTGTCGGATTACAACGACCGGTATCAGTTGCGGCAGGAGGTCGCGCACAACCAGCGCAACTCCGACGAGGCGTCGCAGCGGATCACCCGCCGGTTCGACACCCTTCGCCGTAAAGGCATCCCGCATTTGCAGGGCCGGTCGTTCGGGTTCCCCGGGCTGGACCGGACGGTGCCGAAGGAAGAGGCGCTGGACGAAGACGGCAACGACACCCGCGAGCAGGTTCCGGCGGAACTGGTGGAGCGGGAACGTGCCGCGTTGCGGTCGGGAACGGAAGCGATTCTGGCCAAGGTGACTCAGGAAACGGTGGCCGAGGAGTGGAACGCGGGCGGGCTGCGCACGGTCACGGGCGGGTTGTTCAGCCCGGCGCAGGTCCGGGACGTGCTGCTGCGGCCGCGCAACGCGGGACTGATCGAGCACGACGGGGAAATCGTGGGGCGGATGCGGGGCGAGCCGATCGTGGACCCGGACGATTTCACGCGGCTGCGGACGTTGTTCGCCGGACGCACCCGGGGACGGCAGCCCGGCAATACCTACGTCGGGTCCGGGATCGCGACGTGCCCGAAGTGCGGCAAGAAGCTGTCCGCCCGCCCGCACGTCGGCGAATACCCGGACGGGACGCGGCGGCGCCAGTACAACTGCACGAAAGCGCGCGGGGGCTGCGGCAAGGTCGCGGCGGACATGCGGGCGGTGGACCGGGAAATCCGTGCCCTGGTGATCGCGCGATTGTCGGACAAGAACCACGCGGCGGCGATCAAGGCCGCGCGGGCGCTGGTCTCCGATCGGCTGGCCGCCGTCGAGTCGGAGATCAGGGAGTGCGAGGAACGGCAAGAGGCGATCGCCGCTAAATGGGGCGCGAAGAAGATGACCGAAAAAGCGTACGACAAGGCGAACGAGCCCCTGCTCAAGGATCTCGCGCGCCTGTACGCGGAGCGGGAGGAGTTGACCGGCGGCAACCCGGAGGGCCCAACCGAGGCGATGAGCCCGGAGGAAGTCGCCGCGAAGTGGGACGCGGCCGATGTCGGCGAGCGTCGCGCCATGCTCGGCGACGCGCTGGGCCGGGATACGCTCTGCGTCTACCCGTCCGCCTGCAAGGGGTTCCGCACGTTCGACCCGAAACGCGTCCGCATCAAGCCGTACAACCCCAAGCGCGACCGGGCAGGTATTGCCTCGGTCCCGGCGGCTGACCGCGCTACCGGCGATGGCCGAGACAATGTGAGTACCAGCGACGAGAAGGGCCCTTCCATGGTGATATTCAGCCCGGGCAGCGGACCGTTGCCTACCGCGGATGAAGACACCGCCGCTGCCAACCTGGACGCGTTCGTCGCGGACGTGTGCGCGCGGTGGGACTACACCCTGGTCGCGTCCCGGCGCCGCCCCGAGGACGACCGCGACGACGGCCGGTACGTGTGGGATCTGGAATTCCGGCGCCCGAACGGGAAGCACCACATGTGCCAGGCGGCCATGTTCGGGGTCCCGCGCGACTACGCCGAGGGCGGCGACTCGCTCATGTTCCCGGAACCACGGCTGTACGTGGACGGAGAGTCGTGGGTGTGGGACTTCGCGGTGGGCATCGCGGCGGCGTATTTCGATCGAAACCCCGACGACCTGAACCACCCCGAGCACCCGGACCACGACGAGTGGTTGCGCGAACGGTCCCGGGGCGGCTCGGCACCGGACGCGTAGCGACACGACAGCCCGCGCGCCCGGTCCCGGCACATGGCGTCATGACCGGAGAGGTCGGATCCACCCCCGAAACGCCTCCGCGTCCGACCATACAGGCCGGACGGTCCCGAATCCCGCCAACTGGGCGCGCACGAGTGAGCGTGCCCGGACGGGAGTCAGTTCACCGTTGAGCACCGGGTCGACGTATGGATCTCGCCTCAACGACGCGACGCGAGGTGCCGAGCCGCGCCTGAGACCTGAGCGTCCGGCGGCGACTTGCGCGCCAATGTCACCTGCCGAGGACAATCACCTCATGTGGCCAGCGGGCGCGAGCCGGCGAAGAACTCTTTGCAGAGTCTTCACCTCTTGCGCCACGCTCTGACCGAGCGGGCCGCATGACCGTGAACGCGGCGGGCTCTCGAAGCTGGTCCATTCCAGTGACGTTCAGTTCGTATCGTGGCGAACTCTCGCAAATAGATGACAGAGTGCAGTCGGGTAGTAGCTCACTGATGACAAGTCCTGGGGAGGGACGCTGAAGTGGATATCCCGTCCGAGATCGGCGCTCTGGCCGCTCTCGCCACGCAAACCACGTTCTCGACACTGACCACTGCGGCGTGGTCAGATTTCCGTGCTTGGCTCGGACGTTGGTCCTCCCGATCGAACGATGAGACCGCGGGCAAGGCGCTAGCGACCTTGGACACGAATGTCGAGCAGCTCCTCGAGGCCGACGAGGAGGATCGTCCCGTCCTGGAGCGGGCTGTTCAGAAGCGGTGGACACAAGACCTTACAGGGTTGCTGACCGCGCATCCCGACTTGACGGAACAACTTCGAGAATTCCTCAATGAGTGGATTGCAGCAAATCCCAGCACTGCGCCGACGCTGAAAAATCACCAACAGGTGGCTTACGGGTTCGACAACAGTCAGATTGTGCAGAACGTCGGAACTCAGAACAACACGTTCGGCAATGCCCGCTGACTATCCAGAAGAATGGCCGTTTATCGGACAGGTTTATCCAACTGCGCCCGCTCCTCCAACTGATCATCCTTCAGGCTATCCCTCGATGCTAGGGATAGGATTCGGCGATGCGCATCTCCGTCAGCATCAAGGGCCAGTCTACAATATTCACTACCAGGAGACGCTTTCCGGGCAGGCCCCCGGCTCAGATGATCTAGATGTCGTTGACAATTACTTTGTGACACCAGATCGGTTCACTGAGGCGGCAGACAAACTGCATGGCCGCGGCGTTGCGGTGTTGTACGGAAAACCTGGAATTGGCAAGTCCGCAAGCGGGCTGGCATTACTGCGTCGTCACGCGGAAAAATATGAAGCAGATCTATCGCTAATAGTTCTGGAATCGGACTGGCGGGAACCCTCCACTGGCCGTTTGCCAACCGGAGAAAGCTGTGGCTATATCCTAGACCTCGGAGAGGAAGACGGGCCGCCTTCGGCGAAATTCGCCGAGAATCTCGTCAGCCTCGGACGCACACTTCTCTCGCGAGGGTCTGTATTGGTTGTCGTGACTCCGGATGAGCTGTGGAAACCGGTGATTGCGGAAGCTCGACGAGCGTGCAGGCCTGTTGCCTGCTGGCGCGTCGCCGCGGCGCGCGGTTGAGGTCGCCGAGATTCTTGCGGAAGCAAGACGATTCCGTGCAAAAGCAGCGTTTTCAAGAGCTGCTGCAATGGCCTGACTACATCATCACGTGCTTCGGGCACGATAATGCGACACATTGGGAGCGTGCTCTCCTTTGGGCGACTGCCGCACTCGACGGCGCGTCAAAAGTTGTTATTATTGCCGCCGCTCAGGCATTGTTGAAATATCTCAAGATTGCAACATCGCCAGCTCAGGCATTTGTCGCGGTGGACCTCAGTCGGGCTTTGAAGACGATCGATGCGGAGAATACCGAGGACCGTGTCAGCATCACCACGCGCAGGCCAGGTGCGGGCCAGGCTGTCCTGAATCACGTCTACCGCGAGTTTCCCGATCTCCGCGAGGTCTTGCTGGACTGGCTGGCCAGTCTGCCTTCGGTGCCCGGCGTCGGTCCCGCATACGCCGATCTGGTCAGCCGGAGGCTGCAGGCCCTGGCGATCGAGGCCGACGCTGCCGAAGTGTTGGAAAAAGCCGAGCGCATGCTTGGCACAGATTCGAAAAATCATTCCCTCACGGTTTCATTGCTGACAGCAGCAGCTTTGGATGAAAGGCTCAGGACTCCGGCAAGAGAACTAAACTGTGGACCTGGTCTCGCGGGCCTGTCGCAGCACAACAACGCGTCGTAGCCGACGTTTGCTCAGGGCTATTCGGGCAGATGCATCCGGAACGAGCCTTGGTGCGCCTCAAATGGCTTGTCCAGCAGGATAACGAGCGCAGCAGGAACATTGCAGGGGCCGGTCTCCGATCATTGGCTGCGCACAGCTCCGAACTCCGACGCCATGTACTCCAGACAGTACTTGAATGGAGTAAAAAGTGGCCTCAGGCCGAATATTCCGGGTTCACTCAGCTCATGACGGCAACACCTTTGCCCCTTGATCTATTGCACTCGTATCTTGAGGATGCTAGCAACCCTGAAGGATCTGCCCGCGCCTCGATCGTGAGCGGATGGAAGCGAGTAATGTCCCGTCGTCACGACCAAGGAGCAGGTGTTCACGCGATTAGCTCATGGCTGGCAAGTGCGGACAAGAATGAGCTTCCTCCTGGACTCGTCCATGAAATACTTAAGGATGCCGCCGTCGAAGTACTCCAAGAGAACGTCGTCGTTAAAATGCTCTTGAAGACACAAGTAAGCGACGGGGAAAGGCAAGAACGATCCGCTCGCGATCGCTTACTAAGGAGTTCAGCAGTAGGTCGAGTCAGGCGGTGATGTAGGTCAGGTTGGGGTCGCGGAAGAATCCGCGGACGAGGGCGGGGAGTTTCTGCAGGCGGCGCAGGGCGCCGGCGGCTTTGCTTTTCAGGTCGGCTTTGCTGGTGACGCCGGTTTTGCCGATGCGGTCGTGTTTGACGTTCTTCCAGACCCATTCGTCGGGGTTGAGCTGCGGTGAGCAGCCGGGCAGGAAGAACAGGCGCAGTCGCCCTTGGGTGCCGGCGACGAACGCGGCGACGGCCTTGGCGCGGTGGCTGGGATGGCCGTCCACGATCAGGAACACCGGGCCGGGTGCGTCCGCGAGCAGGCGCTTGCAGAACTCGACGAACACCTCGGCGTTCACGGCGCCCTCGTGGAGCATGAACCGCAGCGCGCCCTGAGCGCTCACCGCGGAGAGCATGTTGATCGAGAAGCGGGCGCCGGTGTTCGCCACGACCGGCGTCCTGCCGACCGGCGCCCACGTGGTCCCGGCATGACAGTCCGGGCGGATTCCCGCCTCGTCGGCGAAATACACTGTCGCGCCGGCCTTTTTGGCCTCGGCGCGGATGGCCGGGAACCGCTCCGTTTTCCACGCCTGGACCGCTTCCGGGTTCTGCTGGCAGGCGCGGTGCAGCGGCCGCTGCGGGGACATGCCCATCGTGCGCAGCAGCCGGCCGACGCTGACCGCGCTCAGCCTCGCCCCGAACTCGCGGAAGATCACCTCGCGCACCATTTCCCGTGTCCACAACGCGAACTCGAACGACAGCTGCCGCGGATCGACCCCCGCGACAAGCCCGTACAACCGGGAGATCTGCGTCGCCGACAGCCGCGGCGGGCGACCCGGGACCGCCTTGGCCTTCAACGCGTCCCTGCCGCCCTCGCGCGCCTTGGCCAGCCACCCGTAGACCGTGTTCTTGTGGAACCCCAGCGCGACCGCCACCTGTTCCGGGTGCGCACCGGCCGCGACCTGCTCGATCGCCCGCATCCGCAGCACCTCGAGAGTCTTGTGATCCAGCTTCCGACCGTCGTTGTCGCGCATGCAAGAAGCATCCCGCACAACCGCCGAAACCCCGGGAAATCACACCGCGCGTCTCGACTTACTTACGAACTCATTAGTAGTTGACGAACTGTTTCAGATTGCACTTCGACCCATTCCACCTTTGGTGGCGAGTCTGTCACGTGACAAGGATATTTCGGAGAAAAGAAGACCAGATCGGACATCATGTGCCGCCGCGAGAAAGACCCTCCAGTAAACTCTCCGGCGCTCTGGTTCTCAATTAATCACTTCCCAGTAAACACGTTGGTCTGGTGTTTCACGTGTCGGTCGAAGCCTCGTATTACGCGAGGGAAGACCACGCTCCAGGGGTAACCAGAGCTAAGGCGGAATTGTTCGCTCGGCATCACCTGAGAATCGCATTGGCAAATCTGAGCAGGGCGCACAGTGTCACTGATGCTGACCACCTGAGGGACGTTCTGCTTGTAATGCTGGGGAATTCTCAGGAGGTGGATCGCCTGAAAGGTGTCGTTGTGTCGATTAACAATGCAGCTGTCACCGTCGACGACCATGTCCTTTCTCAAGCGCGCGACTTCGCCGAAGCTCAACGTGCTGAGCAGCTTCGCAATGATCGACTGCGCCGCCGGGTGGATTCACTTCGTGAAATACTCAGCCACCCGGGCCTCGCCCGCGCGTGGCTGCTCGAAAACCACCCCGAGGCGGCGCTCGCGGCAGATGCGAAGCAGTTCGACGCGATCTTGACGGTGATTCGCGAAGCCGGAACGCCGCCGCAGCCGATTTCGGATCCGCATGACCGTCTCGCGCACACCATAGCCGATCTCCTGAATCGGCTAACCTCCGACGAGCGTCGACAACTTATTGCCCAACTGCCTGCGATTGCTTCAGTGCTCAGGCATGGCGATTTTCCAGCCGATTCAGATGACACCATGTGACGGCAGGACCTTCCTTTATGCTGCGGATACGAAAAGCTGACCCTATTACGACCCGCGAACCCTGCGGTCAAGGTAAGGCGATCGACTGGGACTCGTTCGCGCCGCGGCCGAGCAATTCCGCGCGCGTCGACCAGTACATATCGGTACGGTAACAGGATGCATCGATGCTTACAGTAACACGCTGCGACCTTGGAGCGCTACATCTCCATAGCCGTGTCTTCGACGCGGTGTCTTGACGACGTAGGCATAGGCCGACCTTGGAGCAGCGACGTGGCGAAGCCGGACTTCGAGCAGAACCTGGTGGACTTTGGATCAGCGACGTTCACCGAGCTTCGACCGGGACAGGCTCAGGTACTTGCCGCGTACGCGGACCAGCATCTTGACACCGCTGATCTGGCCATCGAAATGCCCACCGGCGAGGGCAAAACGCTGCTGGCCCTGCTGATCGCCGATCACGCCCTTTCTCGCGGATGGTCAGTCGCCTACCTGACCGGCACCCGCCAGCTTGCCGAGCGAGTGGAAAAAGAAGCCGAAGACCTGGGATTGGAAACCTTGCGCTTCGCCGCAAAGGACTATGGCGGAGCGAAACTCGACGACTATCACCAAGCACAGGCCGTAGGCGTGATGAACTACTGGGTCACGCCAGCCGGGCCAGGTCGTAGCCGGCGTCGGCCACGATCAGGACGCTCGGATCGCCGGGCTGCCAATGGTCGGCGTCGACGATCCGGCCCACGACCTCGCGTAGTTGGGCGGCGGTGACCGAGGTTGCGTCGTGGGCCGGTCCCAGCCGGATCGCGTCCAGGACCGCTGTCCACGAGGTGCGCCCGGTCTCCAGCGCCGCGACGAACGAGTAGGGCCAGCCGGGGATCATCTGGGCCTGGCCCTTGCCGCGGGCGCAGATGTGGCAGAACAGCCGGTCGGGGCCTGCATACCGCGTCCGGGCGCAGCCAGTGCGAGACGTCCACGGCCAGCGCGATCCGCCCGTTCGCGGCACGAGGCAGCGGCAGTCCGGCCGGTCAGGCACTGGTAGAACCGTTCGCGGAACGTGGACAACTCCCCGAGTGCACCGGCGTGGCCGGCGTCGTGCACACTGATCAACTGAAGCCCTTGGTTGGATCTTCCTTCTGTCGCAAGAGGAATGATCAACCAAGGGCTTCGCCCGTGATCAACGGGGGTCACGCCCCGACGTGACCAGGTTAAACAAAAAGCTCAAGAAAGGTAGGACACGTCGATGAGCCGCTGCCGGCACAAGCGATCTTCCATCTCCCTTTCCGTCGCGCGGCTCGCCTCCGCGGCTGATCCGGTGCCGCACGGCTGCTCGCGCCCACGCGACGGCCGGGCGTGCAGAGACGCCGCCCCGGCTGGCCGGCCAACGGGTACTGGGCTCTGGCCAGTCGCTCCTCTGCGCCTTGCGGGGCGGGCCGGTTCACTCCCAGCCGACGAAGATGTCGGTGCGGTCGTGGTCGGCGGCCCAGGTCGTGATGGGTTCCCAGTCGACGCGGTAGGCGTTGATCGCGACGGTGCGGCCGTGCAGGTCGCGGATGGTGGTGCTCTGGGCGGGCCCGGGCTGGAGCTTGATCGAGACGAGCTCGTGGTAGTTCATCGAACCTCGGACGAACAGGTTTTTGCGGTAGTGCAGCGAGGACCGTTCGAGGTAGAGTTCCACCGAGCTTTTCACCGCGATCAGCAGTCCTACCGCCAAGAGCGCTCCGCCGCTGACCGCCACCATGACCGCTTGGCCGCGATCCGTCTGGCCGCCGTGGAGCACTCCTGCGGCGATCAGGATTCCGCACACCAGCAAGAACAACGATACGGCCGCGATGGTCCAGCCGACGACCCGCAGGATCGCCGGCGGCCGGAACGGCCCGGCTCGTCCGGGCACCGGGCCGTCGCCGACAGGGCCGGGGCCCGGTCGCATGGCGGGCACAGGGCTGGCCGCTCGTCGCTGACGAGAGCGTTTCCGACGGCGCGCACCGGTCTGGTCATCGGACATGCCGTCAGTGTGCAGGCCAACGCGAACAGCCATCACGCGGGGGCCCGGTGTTCACGACGACGGGGCAGGCCTTGCACGATCAGGCGGGACCGGCCGGCTTCGCAGGCGTGGATCACTGGCCGGCAGTCGGCGACCACCGCCTCAGGCACGTACTCGGCGCTCGCGGCCCACTTTCCTGCGCTGCCGATCAGCCAGGGGCGCGACCGCGTCGGCCCCGTTCGCGGGCCGCCGCACGGTCGGCCACGACTGGCGCAGCAGCTTCTCAACGGCCCCGGCTGTTGCCTCGATATCAGTGGTGGTGTGCGGTGCTGCGGAAGATCTTGCCGGAGGGCATGAACTGGAAGCCCTGCTGCAGCCATCCCTTCCAGGATCGCCGTCCAGAGCCCTCCGGTGCCGTGGGGTGCAGTGGCTCTGCCCGCGGGGACGTACTGAAGGAGCGAGCCGACCCCGGTTGGAGCGGGCGCAGTCAGGAACCGAATCGAGAGCACCGCCGGCGTGGGCTTCGGACCCGGACGAGATCGTCTTGAGCGTCTCGTAGACAGCCGGGGCGGCCAGGACGCGCATTTGTCGCTTCGATGGCTGCGAACGCGATCGGGTTGGGGTTGCAGGTTCCTGCGTGGGTGACGGCGTTCGTTACCTGGTCGATCAGGTCCGCTCGGCCGACGACAGTGCTCTGGGTGATCATCCGGTCATCGCCTTTCCGCAGACGGACAAGTCCGGGAGCACGCCGTGTTTCTCGGCCGCGCCGCCGCGTGCGATCCGGAACCCGGCGATCACCTCGTCGAAGCTGAGGACGAACACGGTGCCGCTCGGCCGGACTTTCGCGGTGTTGACCGCTTCCCCGCTCCGATCGTGACCGCGCATCCGATCAGGGCCTCTTGTCCGAACGGGACGTCGCTGCGGATCGCGATCGCGGCCGGTTCGGGCAACGAGTGTGACCTGGCCGAACGTTCCGTTCCCGGCGAATCTGTGGACGTCCCGTTCGTCGGTCGTGGTGACGCGGGTTCGGCCTGCGAATGACAGGTGGTCGGCCAAGTGCTGGCCGAGAACCTCGCAGAGGACGGGCCTGCCGCTGACGCAGTAGCAGCATCGGCGGCACGACAGGGTCGAGGACTGGACGACGTCCCCGCCCTGCACCAGGGTCGTGGCGCCTTCTCCCGCACTCCCGACTATTCCGGTGCCTTCGTGACCGCGGATCGTCAACGCGGGCGCGTCCCATTCCCCTGCGAGCATGTGCAGGTCGCTGTGGCACACCACGCTTGCTTGAGCCGCACCAGTACCTCGCCAGGGGACGGCGTGTCGGGGACCGAAACTCGCTCGACGGTCAGCGGCACGTGCGGCACCCGAAGACGGCGGCGTCGAACTCGGCAGGCATGGCATTCAGCGGACGTGGCAGGTTTCCCCGTTGAGTCAGGTAACGGGGGCGCAGCCGAACCGATTTCGGCGAATTCCGCAGTCCTCGGGTGACCGGTTAGGTACGCTCGGCGCTGGTCCGTCCCGTCCGGCCGCAGCGAAGGAGTTCACATGTCCGATCCGGTGGCAGACCTGGCGATGAAGGCCGCGACGACCATCGTCGCGGCCATGGCCACGAGCACCGGGGCGACATCGAAGCGCAGCTGGGTCGAAGCGCCGACCGGCTGGAGAGGACGACCGACGTCGACGCGGTCCGGGACCGGCAGATCACGCGGTGGCAGGAGGAGCTGGAGGACCTGGTATGCGACCGGCCGGACCTTGAAGGTCGCCTGCGGACGCTGATCGAGGATGTGGAGGCTCAGCTCCCAACCGTCCAGGCCGTGGCGAGCCCGCCGGTGCCGGTTCAGATGGCGTTTATTTGCGCCGTGAGCACGGGTGCTCAACGGTCCCCGACCTCCTCAATCCGGGAAGTTGCCCGCAGCTAGGTCTCGCATCCGGCACACACTTGAGGCGCCAGAGCGGCACCAAACGTCCGGCCCGCCCGCACACAGCATCTCCGTCGTGGACTGCTCCCGGCTGCGCGGCGAAACCGGGCACTCAGCCGCACGTATCCGTCGCTACAGAGTGCAGTGGTTACGGCATTTCCGGCGCATGTCGATGTCGTCCGTCGCCAGGAGCTGAGTTCGGAGCCGAGTGTTTTCGCTCCTCGAGGCGGGACCGGATGTCCGTGTTCTGCGCTACGTCGATCACTGTCCAGGCCAGGCCGATGGCGGCGTCGACCACCGCATCGTCACCCCTGCGGGAACGGCTCGCGGCGGTGAAGGCGGGCTGGTGGTTGGCGACGTCCGGCGAGCAGATGCTGATGTGCGGATGGATGCTGGGGACGAGCTGGCTGATGGCGCCGAAATCAGTGGATGCTGTGAAACGAGAAGCGTGTTCGAGGTTGCAGAATCGCCGGCCGAGGTGTTCAGNGTGTTCAGCGTTCCGCTGGTAGATACTGGCGATTTCGGTGTCGTGCCGAACTTCCGGAAGCGGTCGCGGATTCCTGCGGAGGACGACCTCGCAGCCGGTGGACACCGCGGCACCGCGGAAGCATGCTTCGACTCGGTCCAGCACTTGGTCCAGGACTGCTTTTGCAGGCGCGCGGACGGCATACTTTCCTCGCGAGAGCGCCGGGATAATGTTCGGTGCGCTCCCGGCCTCGGTGACGATGCCGTGGATGCGCACGCCTTCGGGCAGTTGCTGACGGAGGAGAGCGATACCGACTTGCGCGAGGTTGGCGGCATCGGCGGCGTTGAGCGCCAGGTCCGCGGCAGCGGCGGCATGCGAACCTTTTCCGATGAATTCGAAAGTGAAATGAGTTGCTGCGATCAGCGGCGGAGCCGGATCGTCGAATGGCGACGGGTGAGCCATCAGAACGAGATGCGGTTCGTCGAAAGCGCCTCGCTCCAGAAGGATGACTTTCCCGGCTCCGTCTTCCTCCGCTGGGGTGCCGAGAACCTCGACGGTGAGGTCGAGGTCGTTCGCGACTTCGCGAAGTGCGCAGGCTGCGGCGACGGAAGCCGCGGCGATGATGTTGTGGCCGCAGGCGTGCCCGATTTCCGGGAGCGCGTCGTACTCAGCGCACAGCGCGACGTGGAGCGTCCCTGACCCGGCTCGGGCCGACAGCGCGGTTTCGAGCTCGTACGCGGGTTTCCGGACGTCGAACCCCTGCGCAACCAGTGTTTCGGCCACGAGCGCAGAGGATTCGACCTCTTGGAACGCCAGTTCGGGTTGAGCATGGATGGCGTGGCTGAGCCGCAGCCAGAGATCACGGGAGGCTCGGACGTACCTCTCCGTGATGGTCTTGGTGCCAGCGGTCGCCTCGCCCGAGCTGCCAGCTGCGGTCGTGGTGATGTCGGCGGCCACGCGTCACGCCTCCAGCTTCGCGACAAACGCCAGTGCGTGTCCTCCGTTAACCGCCATCGTTCCGTTTCGCTGGTGCGGGCTTGCGAGGTACGCCCAGGCGAAACCGGTGATCGGCATGCGGACGGTGTCGACGATCGCGCCGGTCATGTCGACGATGTGAACGACTTCCTCGCCCTTTTCCAGCAGCGCTCCGGGCTCGCGAACAGGCATTGCGATTCCGCTCGCGGAGGCGGCGAGGAGGCCGTGAAAAGTGAAATCGCCGTCGAGACGGTGTGCGTCCTGCGGCGTAACCGGATCGGTCAGCATGCCCAGTGCCGACATGACATTTCGGACCCCGGCGACGCCGAGGTCGTGGCCGAGGTACCCGCGGGTGTCGACCAGTTCGACCATGAGCCCGGGTTTTCCGTGGGCGGACGCCGCCGCGGCCGGGTGACCGTCCATCCGGCCCACCATCTGCGCGGTGTCGTCATCGGGCTCGGTCATCCGGACGGAGGTGAACCCGAAGCTGTCGGCCATGAGCCGCTGCTGTTGCCGGACCGACTCGGAGGAGCACGAGTCCTCGAATCGCATGGACATCGGTACCGCAGGCTCTACGTTGTTGTGCAAGTCGATGTAGTGGGTGGCGGCGTCGAACAGCGGCCGCAGCGCGGCACCGAGCCGCCGGGTGGCCGAGCCTTCGGGCGAGGCCGGCCAGTAGCAAGGCAACCCCATGTGCATGCCGTCTNGAGCCGTAACTTGACTGGTCGAACGCAAGCGGGTTCGTGACCGGCACCGAAATCACCGTGCCGGCCAGGGTCCGCGGGTCGAGCGCAGACACGAGGCTCAGAAGCGCGCGCGTCCCGACGAGTTCGATGCCGTGCGTCGCCCCGGTGACGAGCAGCACGGGACCTGGTTCCGCACCGTGGACGACGGTCACGGGGATCTCCACGCCAGCACCTGAGGGCAGGGCCACCGCGGGCAGCCGAAAGTGGCGCACCGACGCCGGCGGGACTGTGATGGTGTCGATCGTGAAGTTCATCCGATCCTCCTTGAGGTCATTCGGCGGACATGCAAACGTGCAGCAGTTGCCGGTGGTTCAGGTTCTCTCCGGCGAGTTCTGTGGTGACTCGCCCGTCGTGAAACACGAGCACGCGATCGCAGAGGTCGGCGAGATCCTCGTATTCGGTGCTCGCGATCAGCACACAGCACCCCGATTCCGCGGCGCGAACGATGAGGTGGTGAATGCTTTCCTTTGCGCCGACGTCGACCCCGTTCGTGGGTTCGTGCAGCCACAGGACTGTCGGCCCCATGGACATCCATTTCATGAATAAGATCTTCTGCTGGTTGCCTCCGCTGAAGGCGGAGAACGGCATTCCAGCGAGCGGAGGCCGCACACCGGCGTCACGCATGACGGCGGCGGCGTCCTCGCGTTCGGTGCGCCGCACGCGGCTCCGATTCTTCGCCTGCCCGACTTCGACCAGCGTGAGGTTCTCGGCTGCCGACGCGGCAGGCACTCCGCTGGCTGCGCGACGATCCGCCGGCAACAAGCCCATCCCGAGTTCGATGCAGCGGTGCGGGGACAGCTTGTGCTGGGCGAACTCGCGGTCGCCGATGGTGACTGTTCCGGTTCCTCTGGAGGCTCCGAATCCCAGGTACGCGATCTCTTCGAACCCGCTGCCCAGCAATCCGGTGAGCCCGACGACTTCTCCTTCGCGGGCGGACAAGGTAACGTTCTTCGCCCGTTTACCGCTCAGGTGCGACACCTCGATAGCGACGCGGTTGGCGTGGGCGTCGCTCGAGCGCCGGGTCGGTTGAAGATGGCGACCGAGGATTGCGTGCACGAGCTCGTGTTTGGCAGTGTCGGCCAGATCACGAGTGCCGACCAGAACCCCGTCCCGCAAGATGGATGCCCGATCGCAGACCTCGAACACCTCGTCCAGGCGGTGCGACACGAACACGATTGCGTGGCCTTCGCCGGCCAGGTCCCGCAGGATGCGGAACACGCGGTGGACGACGTCGGCGGGCAGGAACGCCGTCGGTTCGTCCAAGACCAGAACCTTGGCGGCGCTGTGGTCGCGTCGCAGGAAGGACACGCCGCGCACGATGGCCAGAATCGCTCGGTCCACCTCGCTCAGGTCGCGCGTCAGCGCCCAGGGCGCGGCGTCGATCTGGTACTGCTCGAGGACCTTCTTGGTGAGAGATGTCTGTTCCTTCCACCGGAGCCGGCCCAGACGGTTGGTCAGGAAGTGTCCGAGTCCCAGGGTCTCGGTGACTGTCGCGGTCGGGACGAGCCCGAGGTCTTGGTGCACGAACACGAATCCCAGAGCAGCAGATACGCTGGGGGAGACGGGCAGTTCGTGCTGGCGGTCTCCGGCGGAAAGCGACGGTCCGCTCGGAAACCGGCCGCGGGCGTCGGGGGCGACCTGGCCGGCGAGAATCTTGATGAGAGTGGACTTGCCCGAGCCGTTCTGGCCGAGCAGCGCATGAATTTCTCCTGTCCGCACCGCGAACGTGACGTCATCGAGCACGAGCCGCTGCCCGTAGGTCTTCGACAGGTGCCGGGCGACGAATGCCGTCTCGGGCGCTGCAGCGTCCGGTCCCGCGACTCCCGGTCCGTGCTGTGCGCGGGTGTTCACGAGATCCCCCACAACGTGCGGTAGGCCCGCTGGTAGTCGAATGTCCCGTACCAGGTCTCGGGGTTCGCCAGGTCCAGACTCTTGACGTTGCTGTGCACAAACGTGCGGTTGGCCACTGGCTCGTGGGCTACTGCGGGTTCTCCGGCGACGACACGCTGTGCTTGATCGACTGCCGCCCAGCCCATCCACCGCAGCGGAGTTCCGACGGTGGCCGCGACCGGATCGGACAAGCCGCCTTTCAGCACTTGCATCGTGGCCGCGACGGCGTTGTTGCCGACGAGCTTCACCTGCCGCCCGGCGAGCGATTGCAGAGCGGGCTTCACGCTGGTGAACATGTCGTCGACGACGGTGACGACGTAGCTGATGTCCGGGTTCCGCAGGAGGACGGCGTTGACCTGGGGGCCGAGCTGGGTGGGCCATTGCGCGATCGGCGAGTCCAAGGTGCTGGTCTTGCAGTCCGGGCACATGCGCGCCAGCCGTGAGGTGAACTGCACTTCGTCGGCGTTGCTGGTCGGGAAGGTGGAGGAACCCACGAAGAGAACGTGAGCCGCGCATCCGCTGTTGGCTGCCACGAAGTCGGCTTGCCGTGTGCCCACGTCGCTGGGAGCGGCCGCGATCGCCGAGACGCCGATGGCTTGCAGTTCGGCCGGCACTGCGCCCGGATTCAGGGCGGCGACCGAGACCAGCGGGATGTCGTGGTTCTTGGCGTTGCGGATGCTCGCGGACACCGCGACCGGGTCCGTGCCCTGCAGGAGGATCACCCGAGCGTTGCCGGACACGGCCTGGTCGATGAGGGAACCGGCCTTGGCCGGGTCGCCGCCGCTGTCGGACACCGAAACCGTCGCGCCTGCGGCTGAGGTTCCGCTTTTGACCCCGGCGAGCACTTCTTGGCTGAACGGAAAGCTGAGCCCGCTCGCGATGTAGGAGACGGTTGCGTGGCGAAGGGGGTTCGGGTGGGTGAGCGCCGGAAGGTCGAGCGAATCGGCGGCGTACGGCGCAGTGGCCGACCGCAAGGCATCGGCCGCGGCCGAGTTGGGGCAGGCCCGCGCCGCTCCCCCTGTCGTCGACGGACTCTCCACGGCCGCGCTGCACCCCGTGGCGAGCGCGAGGCAAGCCGCCAGGGCACCCGTCCCGATCACGCGATACGTATTCATGCCATGTCCTTTTCCAGTTCGTTTCGCGCACGGCCGATCTTCGACCGGCCGCCACGTGTTTTGCTGATCATCCGGCTGGCATAGGCGGACAGGCCTACGCCGAGGATCAGCGCGACGCCGTAGAAGACCTGCGAGATCCACCCGGACAGACCGAGGAGTTGAAGTCCGGCGATGCCAGTGGCCAGGAAATAGGTCGCCACCGTCGTACCCGGGATGTTGTAGCGGCCGGGCGTGAAACTGGTGGCTCCGAGCATCGTGGCCGCGAACGGCGCCAGCATGTAGCTCACGCCCGCATTGGGATCAGCGGACCCCAGTACGCCGGCGAGCAGGACACCCGCCAACGCCGCGCAGACGCTGGAGACGATCAGCGCCCCCGCACGGATCGCGTCGACACGAATCCCGGACAGTCTGGCGACCTCGCGCCCGGCGCCGGTGAAGAAAAGCTTTCGGCCGAGCGCGGTGTGCTGCAGGACGTACCAGGCAACGACCGCCAGAGCGATCGCATAGAAGAACACGAGCTGAATGCCGCCTGCCGTGCTGCGCGCGACGTTGACGAGCGTCGGGGAGATTCCGCTGACCGTAAGATTGTTGATGCCCAAGGAAGCGCCCAACAGAACGGACCCCATGGCCAGCGTGACGATGAGCGAATTGATCCCACCGGCGACCGCCAGCACTGCGTTGACACCGCCGACGAGAAGGCCGATCGCGAGGGCCACCAGGACAGTCGGCAGGACCGGCCACTTGTTCTGCACGTTCAGATAGCCGACCACCACCAAACACATCGTCAGCGTGCCGCTCGACGACAAGTCGAATTCGCCAGCGGCGAGCGCCACCGTGACACCGATGGCGACGATCAGGAGCGTCGCCTGCGAACTCAGGATGTAGGAACCGTTCGCCGGGGAGAGAAAGCTGTTCGGCATCAGCACACCGAACAGCAGCACCATGAACAGCCAGGTGATCGGCAGGCCATAGTTCGAGCTGATCGCGAGCCCTCCCCTCCGAGGTCGCGATGCCCGCTCGGGACGCACGCGGGAGGCGGTCGTCGCCTTGCCTGCCGCACTGCCGTCCGGAGCAGGCCCTCGGCCGCCGGGCGCGGCACCGGTCTCGTCCTGCGACATGTCAGCTCGGCCGGAATCAGCCTTCACTTGACGACCTCCTTAGTCGTTCGCCTTGTGCTGCCCCCGGCCCCGTCTGTGTGGCGTGTCCACTTCCCGAGCAGGTGCCCCGGAGACGTAGCATCCAGCGATGAGAAGTGTGCTTCTGTGTCCTCCGAGCGGTCCGAAAGTTCAAGATGTCGACTCTTGAGGGTCCTTTTGAGACAGAAACGAACGTCGTGCGCGAGAGCGACTTGGCGTTGGTCGAGGCGCTGCAGCGCCAACCGCGCGCGTCGTGGGTCGACCTCGCGAAGGTGCTTGACGCCGCTCCGGTCACTCTTGCACGACGATGGGAACAGCTCCGTCAGGCAGGACTCGCCCGAGTGACCGTCACCCCGGGGCCGACCTTCGGCCGCACCGGCGTGAACGCGTTCATCACCGCAGATTGCGAGCCCGCGCGCACCGACGCGATAGCGCAGGCTCTGCTCAGCAACCCCAGAATCGCCACCATCCAGGTCACCGGCGGCGATCCCGACTTAGTGTTGATCAGTTTCGCGCCCGACATCGCTACGCTGCACACCGACGTGTTGCGGCACTTGCAGCAACAGACTGGAGTCCGAGCGGTGTGCGTGTCGCTGACCACCGACTTGCACACCGAAGCCAGCCAGTGGCGCGTACAGGCACTGGATCGGAACCAGTCCACCAAACTCGGGGGCAACAGAGCCGGACCGCCAAACCCAGTTCCTCGGCCCGACGACACGGACAAACACCTCGTCAACGTGCTCTCGCAGGATGGCCGGATGAGCTACACCGAACTCGGGGCCGCCCTCGGCATGAGCACCACCACGGTCCGGCGCAGACTGAGCCACCTCACCGGCAGCGGCCTCCTGCGACTGCGGTGCGATATCGCCACCCGGCTGTTCGGCTGGCCGATCGTGGCCACCCTCTGGACCCGCGCCCCCTCTGCCCATCACGACCAGATCGCCCGCGAACTCAGAAGCCGGCCCAGCATTGGTGTCATCGCATCGACAACCGGACGCTCCAACCTCCTGCTCCAGCTCTTCCTCCCCACGATCGAACTGCTCCCGCAGATCGAGGCCGGACTAGCGGAGAAGTTCCCTGCCATCCACATCGTCAACAGCACCTTCGACCTGCGCACGCTCAAACGCATGGGCTGGGAGCTCGATGAAGCAGGAAGAAGCGTCCGTTTGATCCCACTCGTGCTCTGGTAGAGAGTGCTACGTCGAACAGGCTCGTCCGGCTGCCGCGTCGGGGGCAGTGCTGCCCGGAATGCCGGCGCGGCACTGCGGTGAAGAGCGCTCGTCGCCGCGGTGCCCCCGCCGCGCGAGGCCCCGTTGAAGCAGATCGCCAAGGGTGCCAGGCCCCGCGAAAGGCGACGCCTGTCTGACGCAAGGCATTCTGTCGGGAAACGGCCTTCCCGCCTGTCAGCGGGCTGGCCGCGGCCGACGCACCGATCGCAGTGCCAGTCGCGGTGCCGCCCAGAACAGCGACGATCAGCGTCTTGACGTGGTTGCCACCTGGACCGCGTTGTGACAGGGAGCCAACAGCTCGCGCAAGGCTTTCGTCCTCCATGGCGGCGAGGACGGAACAGCTGTTCGCTGGCCAGTGCTTCGCGAGAAGCGCCGAGCGCGGAACCACCTCGGTCGATGCAGCCGCGGGTGCTTCGGCCCCGGCGCAGGCATCCGCCGTCACACCCCTCCACGGCGGCGCGCTCGATCAACGGGTGCAGGAAACGGTCGTGCACCTCGTGCCCTAGAGTCGCCGGCACCTGCGCGAGACCGTCTCGGCTCGAGGTCTCGGCCAATGCGAGATCCGTGTGAGAACGGCCTTTCCAACGCCCGGTCGAACGTCCGGACCGCCTGCGGGTGGCGAAGATGACTCTGCAACACTATCAGCGGGCTTTTCCGGACTTCGTCAGCAGCTCGTTGGTCGAGCGGGCCGCGCTGCTGCTCGCCAAACTACTCGAATGCCGCGCTGCGCAATGACGATCGGACGACGGCTGAACTGGCTGGCGGATTTGATCGAACGGTTAGCGAGCCCGCCGCCGCGACCGGCGCGGGGCTTCGGGATTACCTCCGTAGGTTAGTATAGAACACCCCGCAGTCGGCCGGTGACAATCTGCCACCGGGTGCGGGTCTCCTCAGACGATAGAGCTGGCTCAATGATCGCGTAGTCACGCTTTGCCAATGTGGTGCCTGGCCAGCAGGAAAGTCAGAATACCGACAGGCCGGTGAGAGTGGTGAATCGGTCGAGCGCGTCGACGCCCGCGACGGAGTTGCCGCACCGGTCCAGAGCCGGGCTCCATACGCAGAGTGTGCACAGGCCTGGTACGACTGCGAGGATTCCGCCGCCGACGCCGCTTTTGCCAGGCAGTCCGACCCGAAAGGCGAATTCCCCGGCGGCGTCGTAGGCGCCGCACGTCAGCATGAGCGAATTGATCTGCTTCGTCGCCCGGCGGTCCAGCAGGCGGGAGCCATCGCCGCGCAGGCCGTGTCGTGCCAGGAACAACCCTGCGGTGGCCAGATCTCGGCAGCTCATGGCGATCGAGCACTGCGAGAAGTAGTGCTTGAGGACGTGGGTGACCGGGTTCTCCAGGTTGCCGTAGCCGGCCATGAAGTGTGCGAGCGCGGCGTTGCGGTCGCCTTCTGCCGCCTCTGATGCCGCCACGACGGGGTCGAAGTCGACGTGCGGGTTTCCGCTTTCGGTGCGCAGCAGTCGCAGCACCGTCGCGCTGGCGTCGCCGGTCAGGGTCAGCAACCGGTCTGTCACCACGAGTGCTCCGGCGTTGATGAACGGGTTGCGTGGGATGCCCTCCTCGTGTTCCAGCTGCATCAGCGAGTTGAATGGGTCTCCGGAAGGCTCGCGTCCGACCCTCGTCCATAGCGATTCGCCGCTGCCAGCGAGCGTGAGCGCCAGGGAGAAGGCCTTTGACACGCTCTGGATCGAAAATGGTGTCTGCCAGTCTCCGACCCCGATCACCTCGCCGTCGATACCGGCCACGGCGAACCCAAATGATGTCGGGTCGACTTGGGACAGCGCCGGAATATAGTCGGCGACTTGCCCCTTGCTTCCCGCTCCGGATCCGACCTCCTCAGCGATCTTGAGCAACACTGGCAATAACCGTTGCCCCTGGATGTCGGATCGTTCCTCGACCGTCATAGCAGCTCCTTGGTCTCGTCACCGTGGATGCCATCTCGCGTGGCGACCCGTATGACACCGCGCCGCTCACGGCCGACAGCGTGGACGAGAGCGGACGTCTTCTCCCCGCTCACGATGGCCGGCGGCCATTCGGGACCTGCTCGGGTCGCCGCTTCAACGTCCTGCGAGCGCGCAGGACCGGGCGCACGAGAACGGTTCGGCGACCGCGTGGCGTCGGTCGTCGCTTTGGGAAGCAGCCGGTTAGACTGCCAGGCCCACCCAGTGGACGGAAGTGCCGCATGTCGAACGAGAATCCCAAGGGGGAACGGGCATTTCACCATGTTCTGCGTGAGGCTGTGCGACGCAGCGGGCTGAACTTGGAGCGCATCCGGTTTCGGCTGGCGCAGCAGGGACACCAGCTGAGCGTGGCTACCCTGAGCCTGTGGCAGACCGGACAGCGCCAGCCGGAACGCCGTGAATCGCTGGCCGCCCTGACCGTCCTGGAACAGATCCTCGCCGTGCCGAGCGGAACGCTGTTCTCCGCCCTGGGACCGCCCCGGCCGCGGGGGCCGGGGCCGAATGGACAACGCCGCGTGCCCGTGGAGACAATGTGGCCTGCCGATCCAGGGGTGCCGTCGTTGCTGCGCGATGTGGACGGCGAGGACGAGTTCCTGGCGCGGTTGAGCCATCACGATCTGCTGACGATGGAGTCCGATGGCACTGAGCAGTCCGTGCGGGTGCGCCTGGTGCTCAGAGCGACGAAGTCTGGCGTGTCCCGGATCCCGATCGCGTACGCGACGGATCAACCGCAGGCGACGGCCCCGCTGATCCGTCCACTGCGGCATTGCGCGGTCCGCACGGTGGAGTACCTGCCGGAGCACGGTTACCTGGTCGCCTCGTTGCAGTTCGACCGGGAGATGGCCCGTGGGGAGGTGATCTTGGTGGAATACGAAGTGCGTCCGGCGCCCACGTCGACGCGGACGGTACGACACGAGCGCAAGCTCCGCTTTCCCGTGCGGGAGTACTTCTCCGAGGTCAGCTTCCACCCCCAGGCTGTGCCCGCGCGTTGCTGGTGGATGTTCAACGGTGACGAGGTGATCGAGCGCGGTGGCGAGCTTCCCATCGATCGGACGCATTGCGTGCAGCTCGCGGTCTCCAACGCCAAGCCCGGCCGCTATGCGCTGCACTGGGAATGGTGAATGAGTCGGCCATCTGACTGGTGGCGTGGGTGCGCAATCACCGGCGAGGGCGAGTCGCAGGCTGGCTTCGGCTGCGCGGCCGTCCAGGGCCCGCTGGCGGCGGACACGGCCATCCGCGCGACCCGAGGTTGTCGACGAGGTGTCGCCGGAGAGGTACACGTCGATCAGTTCGCCGTTCTCGACTGCCCGCGACCATCGAGGTCGCTCGGTCCGATGAAGTCGTCAGGGAAACCGCACGAGGCCTTGACCGGGGCTGCGCGCCCACCGCTGAGTCTTCACCCGGTTCACGCGGCGAGTCGGACTGTAAGAGCGACTCACAGCCGACTCAAGGACAAAATCTGGCCACCCGAGCCCATGCAGGGCCATCACCTGCGATTTCTCGCTAAATCTGTCAAGAATTAATAATTGCGGGCTGGACAGGCCGGTAACCCGCAGTTGCTGAACACGCCACATGCCCGCACCGCGCACCACAACCCACGACACGCGCAGGTACGCCCACAGAGGACAAGTGCCGCCATAGGCGAACTCCGACACCGCCCTGCGACGTTCAATCTCAAGCGCACCACCCGCCGTGCACTCCGAGACGACGACCGGGCGCGGAGCGAGACGACCACCGCAGGCCTCGCGTCGGGCCGCAGTTCGGCCCTACGAAAGACGGGTTTTGACCAGCCCGCCTTCGTCTCTGATCAACAACCCCGAACTCTTTCGCACGAAATGACAAGCGTGAACCGGCACCAGAAACATTTACTGTTGACAGGTTGCCGTGCATCTGGGCTGATCTCGGCGTTGGCCTGTCATAACCGGGAATTCACAGTCTTGAAATGTCCGCCCGTCGCTCTTACAGTTCGCCTCGCCGCCTGCGGACCTGCGTCGAACAGGCGGTGAGCGCGGAAAAAACGCTCTCCAGGTCACCCTCCATCTGTACCTGACATTGGGAGATTCCTGTGCGTATCAAGCGTAATCTGATGGCCCTGTGCGGTGCCGTCGCCGTGACCCTCGGCGGTACCGCTGTCGCCTCCGCCGACCTCGGCCCCGGACATGCCCAGCCGAACATCATCGACGGCACCTACGCCCAGTCGGGCCCATGGGCGGTGGCCCTCATGCTCAACGGGCAGCAGAACTGTTCCGGGTCGATCATCAACTCCCGGTACGTGCTGACCGCGAAACACTGCGCCACGTCGGGCTATACCTTCCTGGTCGGCGACGTCGACCGCACCAAGGGGCAATCCCGCAAACCGGTGCGCTCCATCACCCATCCCTCGGCCGACATCATGCTCTACGAGCTGAACTCCCCGGTGAGCACCACCTCCGCCGAACTGACCAGCAGCGCGCCGAGCGTCGGCAGCACCGAGCAGGTCTACGGCTACGGCCGCACCGAGTCCGCCCGCGACTCCCGCTACCTCAAGACCGCGAACATGAAGGTCACCAAGGTGTCCAGCACGTTCATCGACGCCACGAGCATCAACGGCTTCACCGGCCCCGGCGACTCCGGCGGCCCGGTCTTCCAGAACGGCAAACAGATCGGCGTGCACTCCTACGGCGACACCAACGCCGGCACCTCCGGCCACGTCAACCTCGCCACCTACCGCCAGTGGATCCTGAACAACACCGGTTCCTGACAATCGAGGGGTGTCTGCCCGGGCGGAAACAGTCCGGGCAGACACCCCTTTGCCTGTCGGTGCACCGCCGCTTCGCCTCGTGTGCGACAAGCCCGACCGGTCCCCTCGGTCGAAGACAGGAACCTGCCGCGAGGCGAACACGGCCGTTTCAGAGCGAACACCAAGCGCTCCACACAGCATCGCGGTCCTCGTCCAGATGTCACAGTCCGACGAGGCCTGGCCGAGCACCGGCTCGCCGACCGGACTCGACCGAATCCACTGTCGACGGGCGGGCGGCGATCGACGCGCCGCCGCCTCCGTTCGAGGCGTTCAAGCCGCTGCACTGCGGAGGTTGCACTGTGGCTGTGATCGCGGTGTCGACCCATCCTCGCCGTAGGCCCCGGGGCGGAACGACCCAGGTGACGGCGTTGTACCGCCTGCCCCCGAACGGAGAGCACGACCCGGGCTGCCCCTACGACTTCAAGAACCGCGCCGAGAACCTCATCCGCGACAGCCGCGGCACCCTCGTCAAAGACGGCGAGGACTACGAGCTGCGGCTCCCGGACCCCGACACGATCGAACCGCCTGACCCGCTGCCGCCCGGCAAGCCTGGCAAACCCACGGCCCGGCTCGCCGTGACCGCCTCTCCGTACAGGCTCGTCCCGGCGCTGAGCACTGCCGCCGGCATCGTGCGGCTCTTGCACGAGTTCGACGACGACCCGGACGCGAGCAGCCGGTTCCGCGCCCGATACGCAGGCAGGACACTGCGCTGGAACGATTTCTGCCGCGGCGCGAACGAGGCCGTCGCGATCGCCGGCTATCTCGAACACGGACCTGCGGCACGGCATCCGCTCGCGCTGCACGGCATCGTCCGGGACATCGGCACCGCCCACTCCGGCAACACCCACCAGTTGCGCGACGAGCACGAGGACTACCTCGACCACTCGGGCGCACGACGGCGTCTGCGCGTCGTCGTGCGGTCGAGAAACCCCGGTGCCTTCGCCCAGGTGCGCCCCGGCGACCGATGGCTCGGCTACGGGCACTGGAAGCTCTGGTCCGCGCCGAGCGTTCCCGTCGCTGAAGTCCAGTTGTGGATCGACGGCCCCTGGTCGCTCACCACCTGGAACGAGGACAACGGCTCCGACCGGCGTGCGTGAACCGTCCTCGGGCATCCCATTGAGGACGCGGCAGATCTGACGGCGGCCCGCCGTGATGTACGGCTTCCGCGGCTCGCAGCCGCGCCGGGTTGCGGACGGGTCAGCGCGCGACGCGGACCAGCCGGGCGGGATATCGGTCGGCGGTGCGCGGGCGGGGAATCGTGACCGGCAGACCCCGCAACAGACGAACGGTGGCTCACTGTCCCATGGACGATGAGCCACCGTTCGTCTGTGTCGCGGTTAGCTGCTCTGCTGCCGTTGAACCCGTTCCCGCTCCTGGCGGGCCTCGATCCGGTTGAGGATCACCGCGATGGCGCGGATCTGTTCTTCGGTCATCGGCGGCCAGTCCACCACGATCGCGGCCCACCGGTCGATCGCTTCGGCGTCCAGTCGTGCTTGTTGCTCGGCGTAGGTCTCCCGCGCGGCCGATTCGGGGTCGATCGTGTCGGACTTCGACTCGTCGGCGGTGGTGGTGTCGTGATCGTTGGGAGTGTCTTCGCTGCTTCCTCGCCTGGTGTGCCGCCGGTCGGCGGAGGGTGCGAAGCGTCGGGCGGGGCGGCCAGTCATCGCGCCTCGATCGCCGGAGAGGACTCGCGGCGCATCTGCGGAATCGGCTCCGGTGCGCGCTGAGCAATGGAACGGGCCGCGTGCGTCAAGGCGGTTCCGGAGTCGTTCCGGAAGATCAGCAGGTCGGTGCGCTTGCTGGCGTCCACTGCCTCGGCGGGCACGGTGACCGAAGCCGGCGGACAGGACCGGAGAAGTCGGTCGCGATCGACGGGGGCGAGTGTGACGATGACGTGCCGGGCGTAGCGCATTCCGGCGTTGGTCGCCGCGGTGGTTACTGCACCGGCATAGTCGGCGAACCGTCCTCGTCCGGCCTCGTCGTGGAGGGCGACCGCGAGCGCTCCGTCCGGTGCCAGCCACCGTGCCCAGGACCGGTACGGCTGGCCGTCGGCGTCGATCCAGGGGGCAGGCAGTTCGGCGGCGAGCAGAAGGGCCACCGAGCTGTCCTCGGGTGTGCGCGCGCCGCCGCCGGTCCGACGACGGCAGCCTTCGGCGGTGACGGTTTCGGGGTCGACGCAGAGGACTCGGCGGGCGCCCGCGCTGTCGGCGACTGCGGTGATCCGGGCGGCGTCCGGGCCGGTCACGGCGATGGTGTCGCCGGGTGCGGCGAGGGCGGTCACGGCCCGGGTCACGAGGCTGCGGGTGAGGCCCTCGATCAACGGCGGCAGGCCGTGTTCGTCGGCGGGAGCGGGCGGACACAACCAGATTCCCAGCGGTGCGGACGCGGTTTTCCTCGCCTGCGTTTCGGATTGTGCTTCGATTCCTGACGAGGGTTCCGGCGCGGCAGGAACAATATCCATGGTGAGTGTCCTCGCAATTCGCTGCGACGGGTTCTAACACTGCTCTAAAGCGCGGTTCTGCGCCGGATTTTGCAGGCGAGTTCGAACTTTCGAGGGTCCTGTCACCCTGCGCTGCGCCTGCGGGCAAGGATCCGGTTTCCCTTCGTCAAGGCCGAGCTTGCGGCCTGAGCGGGGGCGCTGACCGAGACGCGTCTCGGGGACCGTGGTTGCCCCTGCCCCAAGGTGCCCGAGGGTGTCGGGGACGTGGGTCCTGGCGTCGCCCGCGTTCGTCCCTGATGTCGTGGGGGAAACGCTGCGCCCCGCCTCCGCATCGTGTGCGGTAGCTGCGTTCGGGCCCTGTGCTCCGGGGTTGCCCGGTGGCGTCCCGCGATGGCAGATGGTTCGCGCGTGCGTCGCGCCGGAGCACTGTATCGACGCGGCGCGCGACCGGTCTCCCGCGCCGTCGTCTGCGCTGCCGTTCGGCTGCACGTGCGCGCATAGGCGTCGGGTCGAGACTCCATTTTGTAGTGACGTCTGTCCGAGCGGAACTCGGCTCGGGAAAACGGTTTGGTCCGACGTGTGTTCGGCTCCGTCGCGGGAGGGCCTCGCTGCTGCGACCGGCAGTTGTCTCGCGGAGCGCGCTGTCGCGTGCGCCCGGCTCTTCTGTCTCTCGTCGATGGGAACGCCCGGCTCCGCCGGCTCTGTCGTGGGCACCGTCGAGGCTCCCTCGCCCCGCAGCGCTTGGCGGGTGGGAACGTCCGCGAATTCCGGCAGTGCGTGATCCGCGGCGGCACCGGCTTGGATCTTCCGCGTTCAGCCTGGAGCAAGCGGTCGGCAAGCGCGGCATCGCTGGCTCGGCCCGCCATTTTTCGCGGAGTTTCCGCTCGGCCCCGCGACCGCGCAATTCCCCTTGCAGATTCCTTGCATTGCAGGTCACGGGATGCGCGAGGCCGTCCGGCGGTTCGCTCCGGGCGGGCGGAGTGGTTCCTGGCGGTTTCTCTGCGGCCCGGTTTTCACGATCGGCGGGGAAGGTTTCGGCAAGCGGTCTTCGGCGGGATGGACGGCGTCAATCGACCTGTCCGATCCGCGCCGGAGTCTGGCGCGGGTCGCTCGCACTCGGGAGTCCTGCGATGCCACCTATGAGTCCGCGCGTCGACCGCGGGGAACCGTTTCGCCGCCGCAACCGATCGCGCACCGGCACTGATTCTGCCGGCACCGGCTCGGTGCTGAACACCGCGGAGGAGGCGTTCCGGCTGTTGTGCACCGGCCCGGAGCCGCTCGCGCTGGACTGTGCGCGGCTCGGGTTCGGGTTGCCTCGGCGGCGCGTGCCGTTGGTCGAGCTGCGTGATGTTCTGCTGGATCGGGCGACGTCCGGGGCCGCGCGGGAGGCGGCGTGGCGGGAGCTGGTGACGGCTGCGCAGGCCGGTGATCCCGCGTGGGTCGTCGGTGCCGTCGGGGTCGCGTTGCCCGGGTTGCGCAAGGCCGCCGGGGAGCTGGCCGCCGGGTACCTCGGCGATGTCGAGGACATCGACGCCGAGCTGCTGACGGGGTTCGCGGCCCGGCTGAAGCAGATCGATCCGGATGCCGGTGCGCTGGCTGCGCGGCTGGTGTGGGCGGCGCAGCGTGCGGGGGCGAAACTGCGTGCGGCGGAGTGGGACTACGCGGCCCGCACCGCGCCCTTGTGGGAGTCGTGCGAGCCGCGCCCTCCTGTGCGCGGTCACGAGGATCTGGTGCTCGCCGAGGCGGTGCGCGAGGGCGTGCTGACCGCGGCCGAAGCGTCGCTGATCGCCTCGACACGGCTGGAGGGAATGCGCGTTCACGAGGCCGCGGAAGCATTAGGCGAGTCGTATTTCCGGGTGTTTCGCGCGCGGGAAAAGGCCGAGTCCGCGCTCATTTCCTGGCTCGGCGCGCCGCGTCCGGAAAAGAAATCGAAACCCGTCTGCAAAAAGTCGGCCCGCCCCTCGCTTTAGAGCGGTGTGAGGGGGAACCAGGTCGAGCACCGGACACACACGAGTCTCCGCGATCGCCTGCCGCCCGCCCGCGTCCGGCGCGGCGGTCCGCGGAGTCCGTGGCCGGATCCCTGGTCGCCCTCACCTCCACCTCGCCCACCCGCCGCGGGTGCCCTCGGGAGGGATCCTGGATGTCTCTGCGACCACCGCGCCTCCGGCGCGGCACGTCTGTACGGCGGCGCGCCGGTGCCGTCCTCAGCGCTGTCGGAGTCCTGTTGTTCGCCGCCGCGGAACCCGCGGCGGCCGGTGCGATCGTCGTCGCTGCGCCCGGGTCGCTGGATCAGGTCGTCGACAACCTGCGCAACTTCTTGATCGGTCTGCTGGTCGGCCTGGCCACGCTGTTCCTGACCATCGGCGGAGTGCGCTACCTCGCTGCGGACGGCGATGCGGGCGAGGTCGAGCGGGCGAAGAAGAGCCTGCGCAACGCCGCCATCGGATACGGCCTGGCCATGCTCGCGCCGGTCATCGTCAGCGTCCTCAAGAGCCTGGTGGGTTGAGCGATGACGAGCATCTCGCCGCGGCCCGCCAGCCCGTTCGCGCCTCGGACGCCGCATTTCGCTGACTGGCTGCGCGTCGCCGTCTGGGCGGGCCTCGTGTGTTCGTTCGTCGTCGCGCTGCTGGGTGCCTCGGCGGGGCACGCGCAGGCGCAGCCGCCCCCGCTGCCGTTGCCCACGGGATCCGCTCCCGGGCCGGAGATCCGGTTCCCGAGTACGCCGAAGGCCACGCCCGGACCCCCTCTAGCACCGGTGCCAGAGGGGGCGCAGCCGCCGATGCCGTTGCCGACGAATCCGGATCCTGGCTGGCCGAGCGAGTTGCCGCCGTTGCCGAAGCCGGGGCAGCCGCCGCAGCCCTGGAACCCGCAGACTCCCGCGCCGTCGAGTCCGGTGCAGCCGCCGCCGATCCAGGTCGACCCCGGCCACCCGGTGGCACCCGCGCCGCTGGCGCCGCAGCAGGGGCCGCAGCCGCAGGCGGATTCCACCGATTGCGGCTGGCTCGACGTGGTGTGCAAGGCCGGGCAGGCGATCGACAAGTGGTTCACCGGCCTGGTCACCTCGGCGCTGGACCCGGTCCTCGACCTGGTCGGGCGGACCTCGATGACGACCCCGGATCTGGCGGGCAACGCGCAGATCAGCCAGTTGTGGGACATCACGCGCTGGGTCGCGAACTCGCTGTTCGTGTTGTTCGTCGTCGTCGGCGGGATCGTGGTCGCGTCGCACGAGACGCTGCAGACCCGGGTTACGCTCAAGGAGACGCTGCCGCGGATCGTGGTCGGGTTCATCGCGGTCAACGCGTCGCTGTCTCTGATCGGGCTGGCGATCACCACGGTCAACGGGATCGCGACGGGGATCCTGGCCGGCGACGGGTCCGGCGGCATCACGACCGGGGTGAAGGACGAGATCCACCGCCAGCTGGACAAGGGCGGGATCTTCATGGTCCTGGTCGCGCTCGTCGTGCTGATCCTGGCGGTCGTCCTGCTCGTGCTGTACGTGGTGCGGCTGACGATCACCGTCATCGTCGTCGTGGCCGGGCCGCTCGCGCTCGTGTGCCACGCCTCGCCCTACACCGAGGGCATCGCCAAGCTCTGGTGGCGCTTCCTGTTCGGAGTGCTGGGGATCCAGGTGCTGCAGGCGGTCACGCTGGTCGTGTTCGTCAAGGTGTTCTTCGTCCAGGGCACAACGGGTCCCGGCGCCAGTCAGCTGCTCGGTGTGTCGGGCGGGTTGATGAACCTCGTCATCTCGGTCGTGCTGCTGTTCATCCTGATCAAGATCCCGTCCTGGGTGATGCAGCACGTGGGCCTCGGCGGACGGTCGGCGATCGGGTCGATCGTGAAGTACGCGGCCATCGCCAAGGGCCTGGGGATGCTCGGCATCGGCAAGCACGCAGGCACCGCCGCGCGCGGCAGAGGCCGGCGGCGCAGGAACAGCCGTGCGGCTGCCCGGCCGGGCGGCAGCCGTCCGTCGAGCAGTCCGCGCCCCGCGCGCGCTGCATCCCGCGGTCGCGGAACCGGGGTCGGGCCCGGAGCACAGCGGGTGGCCCGGGGTGCTGCGCGCGCGGCACGGGAACGGGCGAGCCGTGCGTGGGCCGCGCCCGCGCGCATGGCCCGCGACGCGCGCACCGCCGCGCGGGAGCGCAGGCAGCCGTGGAGCGACGGCGGGTTCACTCCCGCCTCCGGCGCGTTCGTGCCCGCACGGATGTCGAGCACGCCGACCGCAGCGACCGCGGCGCCGCCGATCGAAGCCACCCGCTGGGGATCGCCCGACCCGCGGCGTCGTTCCGGTCCGCCTCCGACCGCGGCCGACGCCCGGACGCCGACCGCTGCAAAGACGGCTCGCCCGGCGACCGCGAGCCAGGCACGGGACCGCGCAGTGCCGCGCGCGCCGTCCCGTGCCACCGGTGCGGCCGCGCGCCGTACGACGGCAACCACTCCGCCGCCGCAGGCGCCGGGTGCCAGTCCGTCTCCGCAGCGCACCGCGGGCCGCAGTGACCAGGCACGCCGGACTGCCGGAGGCGCATTGAAGCGGCAGCAACCGGCCGCGCCTCGTTTCGGGGCGGCGACGCCGAAGCAACGGAATCCGAAGAAGGGAGGTGGCCGCTGATGCGCGGTGACGAGGAGGTCCCGATGTCGGCGCGTGTACCCGCTGATGTGGAGAAGCCCGACAAGATCCTGTTCGGGCTGACTGCCCGGCAGGCCGCGATCCTCGGCGTCACCGCGCTGCTGCTGTGGGGCGGCTACCAGCTCACCCACGCCGTCGTGCCTCCGGTGGTGTTCGCCGCGGTCGCGATCCCGGTCGGCGGTGCCGCGTTCGCGCTGGTGACCATGCGCCGTGACGGCCTCACGCTCGACGCCTGGCTGCTCGCCGCGCTCAGGCAGCACCGGAGCCCCACGCGGCTGGTGCCCGCCGACAGCGTGCGCGGCGACGCGGTGCCCGGCGCGCCCGCGTGGGTCGCGGCGGACGCCGGGCCGCTCCCGGCGCCGCTGCGGCTCCCGGCGGAAGCGATCTCGGCCGAGGGCGCGATCGACCTCGGCCAGCACGGCACCGCCTATGCCGCGGCGTGTTCCACGGTCAACTTCGGGCTGCGCAGCGCCGGCGAGCAGAACAGCCTCATCGCCGGGTTTTCCCGGTGGCTGCACTCGCTCTCAGGCCCGGTGCAGGTCGTGGTGCGCGCCCAGCGCCTCGATCTGGAGCCCTACCTCGATGCGCTCGCCGACGGAGCAGGCGGGCTCCCGCACCCCGCGCTGGAGCAGGCGTGCCGCGGACACGTGGAGTTCCTGCGCGAGCTGGCGGCGAGCCGGGACCTGCTGCGCCGCCACGTCACCGTCGTGTTCCGCCAACCGGCCGGCGGACCGCGGGGCCGGGATGCGAGCGCGGCACTGGCCGTGGCCCGCCGGGCGCACGAAGCGGCGCGTGCGCTGCGCGGCTGCGAGGTCGTCGTCGCCCCGCTCGACGGCGCGGCGGCCCACGCGGTGCTCAGCGCCGCCGCCGACCCCAATGGCGACCCGGCCGCGACCCGCGCCGGCATCGCGTCCGGCGTCGTCACCGCACAGCCTGCCGTGCACCGGCCGGGCGCTGACGAGGATCTGGAGGTCTGAGCGGTGACCACGATCGAACTCCTCCGGCGCGGTGCCCGCCGTCTCGTCGGCAGCCGTTCCGCACATTCCTCGCCCGGAAGCGGGGTCGCTGTGGCCGGGCCGGATGCGGTCGAGGTCGGGTCGCGGTGGCTGCGTGTCGGGGACGGCTATGCCGCCACGCTCGCGGTCACCGGGTATCCGGCCGAGGTCGGAGCGGGCTGGCTGGAACCGCTGCTGTCCTATCCCGGCCGCCTGGACGTCGCACTGCACATCGATCCGATCAGTCCCGCCGTCGCCGCGAAACGGCTCCGCAAGCAGCAAGGCCGTCTGGAGTCCACGCGCAATTCGTCGGCGGAGAAGGGCAAGCTGGACGACCCGGAGACCGAGGCCGCTGCGGCCGACGCCGCTGACATGGCCTTCGCGCTGGCCCGCGGCGAGTCGAAGCTCTTCCGCGTCGGGCTCTACCTCACCGTGCACGCGGTGACCGAGGAGGATCTCGACGCCGAGGTGTCCGAGGTCCGGTCGCTGGCCTCCAGCCTGCTGCTGGACGCCCAGCCCGCGTCGTGGCGGTCGGTGCAGGGCTGGACCTCCACACTGCCGCTCGGCGTCGATCTGCTCGGGATGCGCCGCACTCTCGACACCCCGGCGCTGGCGGCCAGTTTTCCCTTCACCTCACCGGATCTGCCGACCGCGGACCCGTCTCCGCACGCGCCGTTGACCGGCCGGCTGTACGGGGGCAACGCCAGCTCCAACGGGCTGGTGCTGTTCGACCGGTGGAGCCAGGACAACTACAACTCCGTCGTCCTCGCGACCAGCGGCGCGGGCAAGTCCTATCTCACCAAACTCGAAGCATTGCGTTCGCTCTACCCGGACCCGCACCGGCCGGCACCCGAGGGCGAGGTTCCGGTGCAGGTGTTCGTCATCGACCCCGAAGACGAGTACCAGCGTCTCGCCGAGGCCGTCGGCGGCGCTTATCTGCATCTCGGCGCACCGGGCGTGCGGCTGAACCCGTTCGACCTGCCCCCGGGAGCGCAGAAGATCCCGGACGCGCTGACGCGGCGGTCGCTGTTCGTCCACACCTTGCTCGCGGTGATGTTCGGCGAGTCGTTGACGCCGCAGGAGGCCGCGGTGCTCGACCGGGCCGTCACCGCCGCGTACGCCTCGGTCGGCATCACCGCCGACCGGCGCACCTGGTCCAGGCCCGCCCCGGTGCTGGCCGATCTCGAAGCCGCGCTCGTCGCCGACAGTGCCGACGGCGGGGATCCGGCCGGGGCGGAGCTGGCCGCGCGCCTGACCCCGTATGTGTCGGGGTCGTTCTCCGGGTTGTTCGACGGGCCGACCACGACCGCGCCGGACGGGCATCTGGTCGCGATCTCGCTGCGGGACCTGCCCGACGAACTGAAATCGGTGGGCACCCTGATCGCGCTGGACGCCGTGTGGCGGCGCGTGCTCGACCCGCACCACCGGTGCCGGCGGCTGGTGATCGTGGACGAAGCCTGGCTGCTGATGCGGCAACCGGAAGCGGCGAGATTCCTCTACCGGCTCGCCAAAACCGCCCGCAAGTACTGGGCCGGGCTCGCGTTCGTGTCCCAGGACGCCGGGGACGTGCTCTCCAGCGATCTGGGCACCGCGATCGTGTCCAACGCGGCGACCCAAGTCCTCATGCGGCAGGCGGCACAGGCGATTGACGCCATCGCCGACGCGTTCCGCCTCTCCGACGGGGAACGCGCCTACCTGCTGGCCGCCGGGATCGGCGAAGCGCTGCTGATCGCGGGCCTGTACCGGGTGGCGTTCCACGCGCTCGCCTCCGACGAGGAAGACGAACTCATCACGACCAACCCGGAGTTCCTGGCGGGAATCCCGGCCGACGACGAGGACGGCCTCGAACCATGAACGCAACACTGACGATCCTCCCTGGTCTCCCGGATCCTGCTCAGACGCTGCTCGTCAAGCTGGCCGCGGCCTGGGACTGTGTCTCGACCTGGATTACCCAGCATCGTGTGCTGGCGATTGTGGTCGCCGTTCTCGCGGCGCTCGCCGTCACTGCCGTCATGCGGTCACGGCGATCGGCGCGGCAGCGCTGGTACCGCGGTGCCCGGCTGGTGGCCGTCTTGCCTCCGGCCGGGCTCGATCCAGTCGCAGCCCTCGCCGGGGCTCAGCGGTTGTGGCGGGATCTGCCGAGTCTGGCCCCGCCGCGCTGGAAACGTCTCGTCGCCGGGCTGCCGCACCTGACCGTCGAATACCACCTGAGCGCGGGCGAGGACCTCGCCGTCCGCATGTGGCTGCCCGCACCGATACCGACCAGCCGGATCGACGCCGCCCTGCGCGCGGCCTGGCCCGGCACCCTCGTCCTGGACCGGACCGACCGCGACACCAGCGGACACCCCGCAGAGCCGGAGCCCGCGCAACGGACACGGCTGGTGGTCACCGGCGGCACCGTGCGCCCCGAACGCCCCGAGCACCTGCCGTTGCGGATTCCCGATCCCCGCGACAACGCCGCGGATCCGTTGCGGGCGTTGGAGGCCGTGGCCGGTCAGTTGGCCGACGGCGAGTCCGCGGTCGTGCAGATCCTGGCGCGGCCTGCGGTCGGACGGCGGTTGCGCCGCTACCGCCGCACCGTGGACCGGCTGCATTCCGGACGCTCGGGTCGCCGCTCGGCACTGGCCGGGTTCGTGTCGGTGCTCGTCCGGGAGCTGATGGAGATCGTCACCGGCAGCAAATCCACCGCCGCCACCCACGGCGCCGGGGACCCTCCGGTTCGGCGGCTGGACCCGCAGCAGACCGAGGAACTGCGCGAGATCCGGGCGAAAAAGCTCCAGCCGCAATGGGAAGTCGGACTCCGCTACTACGCCGCCACCACCGCCACCGGGCCGGAAGCCGTTGCCCGGGTTCGCGGCCTGGCCGACTCGCTGTTCGGCGCCTTCGCCCTCCTGGCCGGACGCAACGCTCTCGCGCGCCACCGCCTGCCGAAGCCGCGCGCCGTGATCGAGGCGCGGCGGATGCGGCGCGGCGCGCTGCTCTCGGCCGCGGAACTGGCGGCCCTGGCGCACCTGCCGCCCCGGACCGACGCGCTCTCCAACGGGCAAGCCCGCAGCGTTCCCGCGCCGATCGACGCCACCCGACACCTCTGACACCGGCACCGGGAGAAAGGGATTCCGTTGCCAGCCACCAAGAACTCTGCAGTTGCTCAGCGCGAACCCGACTCCGCGACCCCGGTCGGCCCGACCCGGCTCACGCTCCGCCCGGCAGACGACCCGCGCCGGAAGACGCCGAAACAGCTCGGGGTCACCGACGCCGGACCGGCGCGGCGCGTCGTGCTGCCCGTCGCGGACGCCCGCACCCACCTCCACCTCGCCGGAGCGACCGGCAAGGGCAAGTCGACCCTGCTGCTGCACTTGGCGCTCGCCGACATCGAGGCCGGCCGCGGCGTCGCGGTCATCGAGCCACGCGGCGACCTCATCCGCGACCTGCTCGACCGGATGCCGCGCGACGCCGGCGAGCGGCTCGTGCTCATCGACCCCGACGAAACCCAGGCCCCGCCGGCGCTCAACGTGCTCGACCCGGCCGGGCTCGGCGGCGAAATCGTCGCCGAACACCTGGTGTCCACCCTGCACCGCATCTACTCCGCCTCGTGGGGACCCCGGGTGGAAGACACTCTCCGCGCCGCGGCGTTCACCCTCGCCCAGCGTCCCGGCTCGACCTTGGCCGACATCCCGCTGCTGCTGACCAACGCCCGGTACCGGCACGAGGTCACCGGCCGGATCAAACGAGAGGACCCGGTCGGCATCGGCGGATTCTGGACCTCCTACGACCGGCTCACCCCCGCCGCCGCGGCCGCGCAAGCCGGACCCGTGCTGTCCAAACTCAGGGCGGTCACCGGCCGCCGGTTCGTCGCGGACCTGTTCGGCACCGCCACCTCCAGCTTCGTTCCCGCCGACATCCTCGACGGCGGGATCCTGCTCGCCCGGCTGCCGAAAGGCGAACTCGGCGAAGACCTCGCACGACTGGTCGGATCGCTGCTGGTGGCCTCGCTCTGGCAAGCCGCGATCGGGCGGTCGCACCAGCCCGAGCACGATCGCGCCGACGCGACCGTCATGATCGACGAAGCGCAGAACTTCCTCCACCTGCCCACCCCGCTCGGCGACGCGCTCGCCGAATCCCGCGGCTACCACCTCGGATGGGTGCTCGCCCACCAGCACCTCGGCCAGCTCACCCCCGAACTCGCCACAGCGCTGGACGCCAACGCCCGCAACAAGTCCTTCTTCGGGGTGAGCCCCGACGACGCCCGGCACCTCGCCGCGCACGTCGGCCCGCACCTCGACGCGACCGACCTCGCCCGCCTCGCCCCCTATCAGGCCGCGGTGCGGCTGTCGATCGGCAACCGCGACACCACCGGATTCACCATGCGGACCCTGCCGCCGCCACCGGTCATCGCCGGCCGCGCCGACGAACTGCGCGCCGCGGCCCGCGCCCACGGCATCGACCGCGCGATCCGCGACCGCGACCGCAGCCGCCGCATGTTCGCCACCCGCGCACCCGCCACCGACCTCGACCCCGGCCACGACGAACTCGACTGACCCGCGCCAACCCGCCGCGCACTTCCCTTTCCGCCAGCAATTCACGATCGGAGACACGTTTCCCATGCCCGACAACAAGAACGGCACCGACCTCACCGCCGCGAACACCGGACGGGTCCGGCGTCACCGCCCCCGAGGGACGGCAGCCGACCCGGTCGAGCTGGCCTCGCGGCTGACCGCCCGCGACCGCGACCTGCTCCACCTGCTCCGCGAGCACCGCGTCCTCACCAGCGATCAGGTCGCCGACCTGCTGCCGTACCCGAGCCTCAACCGGGCGCAACGACGCCTGCTCAGCCTGTGGCACTGGCACGTCCTCGACCGGTTCCGCCACCCGCGCGGAGACGGAGCCCTGACCGGATGGCGCTACACCCTCGGCGTCGCCGGACACGGCGTGCTCGCCGCCATGCGCGGCCAGAACCCGCCCCGCCCGACCACCGTCCGCGAACAAGTGCTGCGCCTGGCCACCGACCCGCGCCTGGACCACCTGCTCGGCATCAACGACGTCCTCGCTGCCCTCACCGCGCACACCCGCCGCGCCCCAGACGCCGAAGTCCGGCTGTGGCACGGCGAACGCTCCGCCGCCGCCGACTGCGGCGGACTCGCGCGTCCCGACGCGCTCATCGTCTACCGCGAACACGGCAACCAGCTCGTGGCCTGCTACGAGCACGACACCGGCACCGAACCCCTCACCCGCGTGATGCAGAAACTCGACGGATACGCCGAACTCGCCCGCGCAGGCGGACCGCGACCGGCTCGTAAAACCCAGCAACGCCACGGCTTTTGGGTGCTGTTCGGCCTGCCCTCGCCCGCGCGCGAAGCCAACCTCCGCGACCGCCTCGCCGCCGCCGACCCTGCCGGTCGCAGTTTGGGCGTCGGGGACGTCGGCTGGCACATCGCCACCGCCCACGCCGACGCACTGCGCGACCCGGCCGGACCCGTGTGGCTGCCCCTCCACGGCTGCCAACGGCAACGCATCGCCGAACTCGCCCGCACCCGAGATCCCGTGCGCTAGCACCGTCGCCACTCGCCGTACTGAGGAAGAGAGGCTCTCGTGAAGGCGACCGTCAAACTCGCAGTCACGGCGGGATGCGTGACACTCGCGCCGGTCCTGTTCCTCTCCGCCAGCCTCGGCGCGGTCCTCGGCACCGACGGCGCCAACGGCCAGCCCGGTGCAAGCGACTCGCTCGCCTGCACCGCCACCGGTGCCCCGACCGGGAACGTCGCCGGATACGACACCGACCAGATCGCCAACGCCGCCACGATCATCGCCGTCGGCAAACAACGCGCCGTACCCGAATACGGCTGGGTCATCGCGATCGCGACCGCAATCACCGAATCCCGGCTCCGCAACCTCGACTACGGAGACCGCGACTCCCTCGGCCTGTTCCAGCAACGGCCCTCGATGGGATGGGGCACCCGCGCCCAGATACTCGACCCCGCCTACGCCGCCGCACAGTTCTACCGGCACCTCGTCGCGTTGCCGAACTGGCAGCAAATCGGGCTCGCCCCGGCAGCCCAAGCCGTGCAACGCTCCGGGTTCCCCGAGCGATACGCCCAGCACGAACAAGAAGCCCGGCAGATCGCCGGCGCGCTCACCGGAGTTTCCTGCACCCCGGCTACGCCGTCTCCCGCGACCGCTGGCTGGGTCGTCCCGGCACAAGGGCAGTGCAGCTCAGGATTCGGCCCGCGCGGCGGAGAATTCCACCGAGGACAGGACATCGCGGCACCCGTCGGCACTCCGATCGTCGCTGCCGCCGCTGGCCGGGTCATCGCCTCCGGCCCGGCCAGCGGCTACGGCCTGTGGGTCCGGATCGAGCACGCCGACGGCGTCATCACCACCTACGGGCACAACAACCGCAACCTCGTCACCGCCGGCCAGACCGTCCACGCCGGACAACCCATCGCCGAAATCGGCAACCGCGGCGAATCCACCGGCCCGCACCTGCACTTCCAAATCGAGCCCGGCGGCCAGCCCACCGACCCGGTCGCCTTCTACCGGCAACAGCACGCACCCCCGCTGTGCGGCCCGTAGCGTCGCCGCTAGCCGGGTGACGTCAACGGACACGGCGGGTCCCGACGTATCAAACGCGGAGACCATGGCGAGCGAGCGCCTCATGAAGTCACTGATCGTCAACGCCGCAGTGGCTGCGACAAGCTCTTCCGCATACGCCGTTCACGTTAACCGGGCAACTGGCTGTCGTTGCCCCAGGTCGGGTCAAGCGGACGACACGTCGAGGCGCGTCTTATGAACCGAGATTCGAGGCCCTCGGCTGCCGCGGCACGGCTGAGATACCGAAGCACCGCAGGACGGACAGTCATGTTCGAGTGCTTGTGCCCGGCGCGGGTGGCGTGCTTGCACGTCAGGCGCGACAGCAGGCAGTTCCGGCCATGGCGAGCCGTCGGGCAACTCCTCGAACTGCCTGGACACCCAAGCGAACAGCGATGCCCGAGGTTTGCCGCCGTAGACTTGTGCCAGCAGGTCCGCACGAGCGTTCAGCACCTGACGACGAGCCTGCGCTCGAATCCACTTGACCGGACGGGTGTCGCCCGCCCTGATCCGGTCGTCCACGAGCATCCGGATCTGGTGATGGGGCCCGGGCGTCGCCGTCGTGTCGCGCTGATTCACCTGGGCATTCTCCACACCATCCTCGGCCAATTCAACGATCAAGGAATCCTGAGCGTGTCGGACGTCACGGTCAGACCGCGTTGCCATACCGTTGCTGCGAGCGCACAGGGAGGTACCTCGTGGTCAAGATCAACGACAGCGGATGGCCGGTCACCGTCATCCCCGGCGACGACTACCAACGAGGCCAGGCGACCGCTCTCTTGCTGCAACGGATGGGACGGGCCGGAGAGAAGTTGGCACCCGGCCAGCAACCTGAGATCGACCGGCTGCTGGAGTTCTGGTACGAGTCCGGCTACTGCGTTCGAGCGATTCTGACTTGCCTCAGCGTGACGCCGGACAACACCTCTCAGCCTCCGCGCAAAAAGGGCGAGTCGCTGCCCGAGTACCTGCGCTCCAGAATGAAGAAATGGTACAACGAATCGGAAGCGGACGAGTTCTCCGCTGCACGAAAGCCCCCGCAGCCTGGCCTGCAGTTCGAACAGTGGTATGCCAACAACCGGCAGCGGGCTGCGAACAACGGTGCTTACCGTCGTCCTCGTTCTCCGGGCGTTCGTGGTCGGCAAGCACGGGACGAGATCGCGGTACTTGCCGCCAGTCGGCGAAAGAGTCCGCTTGACAGGATGCGCGAGCGCGAAGAACGCCACGCGGCCGCCCTTGACAGCCTCGCGGTGACCGGTCAGGCCCCGCTGCCGGACATGGGTCTCCGCCCGGCAGAAGAAATGACTACACCGCGCATGGTTGCTGCGCACGCCGGCCATCGGTCGATGCCTTTGTTGCAGCACAACGTCAAGGCCATCCTCGAACGGATGCGAAGCGAGCGCCGCTGGCCGACACCTGCGGAGAAAGCTGTCCTGCGCAGTGCCCTCCTCGACAACCGGCACCGCTCGGCGCTCGGCGAACTGGAAGCCGCATCGGCGGAATACGAGGATGCCCCAGGCATCCTGTCGCCCGAGGGAAGCCGGATGCTCGCCTGCCTGGATCGAGCCACGTCCGTCGAGACCTCGCTGGAAGCTCAGATACGACTGGTCATGTTCGCCGTCGACCAAGATCTCGGCTCCGACAACAGGCATCCGCCCGTCAGCCAACCTGATGATCTCTGACACCCGAATCTGACCACCGTGCGGAAGCGGCGTCCTCAGACCAGGATCGTCGTACCGCCAACATGATTGACGCCGCCGCTTACATACCAGTCGCCGGGCGCACCCCGTCACACAAACTGGTGGGGATGCATTCCGGCATCTGCACTCAAGAGGTCATGCCCGGTAGTTGCCGGGTCTGGCGCGGCGCCCGTTAGACCTCGCCAAGTGAAGCTGGTTGATACGGCGGATGATGAGGCCTGCAGAGTCCTCGGCGGTGCGGGCCACCTTGCCGATCTGGCTGTCGGCATCGGNGCATCGGCATAGAAGCCGTCTTCGTCGAGTGCGAACGAGCCGCTGTATCCGTGGGATCGATGGACAATCAGATGCTCGGCGTTGCGGACCCTGAAGGTCGTGAACGCACCCGTGTGTCCTAAGTGGGCATTGGCGTCCGCAGGCACGATCCGAACGGTGAAGTCGCGGGATTGTCGTTGGAGTTTAATCAAGTGGTGGAGTTGCCTCATGACAACGTCGACGTCCGGGTCGTCAACGGGGCACGCGAGCGCGTATTCGCCGATATAGGCGCTGACGCGGATATTTTTCAGGTATTCGGTGGTTTCATCGAAACGTGCATGCAGATCGGAGTCCGTCGCTCGTTCCGGGAGGACGTGCTTGGCGACGGCACAGGAGTAGCTCGGTATTTGCAGAATGTCCGGCATGAGCGTCGGGTGCCAGTCCACGATCTCGGCAGCCGCCCGCGCGCACACGGCTGCGGTCGCGACGTGGTACGGCTGGCTGCGGCGGCCGAGAAGAATCGAGTCCGTGTCGGCGAGCCGCGCCAGTTCCAGGATCCTGTCCTTGCGCTCGCCGACGATGCCGAGCGCGCCCACGATGCAGGCGACATCGACCAGCGGCGGGGTGCGCTCTCCGCGTTCCCAGTTGTGCAGCAACGCTGGATTCACGCCGATTCTGCGGGCCAGTTCTCTGCCTCTCCACTTGTTGCCGCGAGCCGCCCGCAGTTCGAGGCCGAGCAGAACAGTCCGGATGAGAGGGCGGATCGACTTCACTCGTCGCCCTCGCGCGTGGCCGACGAGCAGCCGGTGCTCGTCCGCGACGGAGAAGCCGCCCCATTCGCGCCCGTGTGAGCCGGACGCAACAGCCGCATCACCGCCGAGTCCATTCGGCGAGAGAGGAGGCGAGTGGCGGTTCGTCCCGGTCTCCGAGTTGGTTGATGGCGTGCTTCGCAGCGAAGCTCAGCAGTGCCTTCGTAGATTCCTCCTTGCTGAGGGCTTTGTCGGCGAGCTGGTCCGCAGCGCGGCTGTAGTGGCTGCCTTGGTCGTCCACGAATGTTCCGGATTCGACATGGCCAAGGTAGACGATGGCACGCTTTTCCATGCTGTAGATCGCCCAGGGGCTGGCCAGCCCGGGGTGCAGGGTGATCTTGCTGAAGGGCACGACCCGAACGGTGACTTGCTCGTCTGCGCTCGTGTTGAGCTGCGCGAGGCGGCGCAGCTGCGAGCACATGGCCTGGTCCGAGGCGGCCCTTCTGGTGAGGGCGGTTTCGCCGAGGTAAGCGGTGATCGGCAATGGTTGTGCCCGGAGATGGCGCCTGTCGGTCTGCAGATCGGCGAGCCGGGCTGCGCGCTCCGGGGCGTGCCCGACGGCGAGGAGGGTTTCCCGGGCGTAGTCCCCCTCCCACAGAAGCTCGGGAACGAGAAGGGGCTCCCAAACCGTTACCTGTGCGGCTTGGGCTTCGCAGTCGATAAGAGTCGCCAAGTGGTGAGGAACATCCTGGCGACCGGTGACGACGACGCCCGGAGTGGTGACGGCCGCGAGATTACGGATTCGCGTCTTGTCTTCGCCCACGACGTTGAGGGCACCGAGGACGCCGGCCACGTCTTCGGAGAGCGGGGTCCGGGAGCCGCGCTCCCAATTCGACACAATCGCCGGGTGCTTGTCGATCGCGCGACCCACCTCGCGCAAGCCGGACCCGGTTTTGACGCGGGTGGTGCGCAGGACCGCGCCGAGCACGGTCGTGAAGGGCTGTGCTGCACCACCTTCGCCGTTGGGCTCATTTTCGTACTTGGTCTCGTCCATGCCTTGCCTCTGAGGTTCAGAAATTTCTCTTTGATCAGTCGTTCATTGGAATCTTCGATGACTTTCGGCCGACTCCGGTGCTGGCTGAATGCTAAATTTTGCAGCTAGATTGAATTTGAAGTAGCTAAGAGCCTTGCGCCTGTTGGGGTACAGCCGAGAGAAGTCCAGATGACGTCGAACCCCAGCCACGACGCACGCCCCGCAGCCAGGACGCCGTGAATCAGCTGTGGTTCGCGTCGGCCGTCTCTCGTGTCATGGCATCCTGCGGATCTGGCCGCCCGATCATCGCGGATGCCACCGTCCGGTCGTGGCTGTCGCGAAGGTCGACCCGGGTGGAGGTCGGCGTGGCGTAGGCGAGTGCGTACAGAGGAAGAGCGTGGCCCATCAGCCGGTGGTCGGCGCTGTGCCGCACGGTGACGCCGCCGTACGAGGCGGACCAGGTCGTGCAGGCGGTGCCGTCGGTGGTCTCGGTGACGGGTGTTCCTGTGATCGTGGTCGACATCGAAGGTCACTGTTTCTCGCGGGGCCGGGGAGTCAGCAGGGACGAGATCTCGGCGGCGTTCTGGCCGCCGTGCGGGCGGATTTTCACGTCGTTCTTGATCAGGAGTCGGATCGGTGAACGGCACGCCGACATTCCATTGGGCCAGCATCAGCGCGTTGCGAGACCATTTGACCTCAACGGCGGCCATTGGGGCTTCCTCTCCGGTTGGCACCCAGCCGCCACGACTGAGGTCGGGGTCTCGCCGCGGCGACTGGGCTGTCTTTGAGCAGCGCAAGCAATTTCGCGTACGCCGCAGCGGTCTCTCGGCCGCGGACTGCGTCGGAGATGTCGGTGCGGCCGGCTATGCCCACGAGCAGGATCAGTTGCGCCCGAGCGGCCGGGGCGCGCAGACCGTTCGCAGCCGCCACCATTAGCTCGTATCGCTCGCGTTCCTCGGCGTCCCGGGCCGCGCGATCCGCGTAGCCGCCCGTGCTCACGGGTCCCTGGTGCGGCGGACGGAGCCGACCGGTCGTTCGCTGGGGCCAGGGGACCCTGCCGCCACCCGACGCGGCGGCAGGGTGTGGAGCGCCGCCGAGTCGGCGCTCGTCTGCGTTCGCATCCGGCGATGCAGCCGGGGCGATACGGCTGCGATGCGGGATCGCCGGGTCGGGTGCGTCGCGCAGAGGGCGGGTGGGGTCGATGCCGCGCCCGGTCATCGCGCCCCACCAATGGTCCTGGTGCGGCCGCCACGGCCAGCAGCAGTCCAGTGGAGATAGATCGGAGCCTTGCAGTGAGGACACTGCGTGTTGCTCGATTCGGTCTCCATCCGGCATTGCGGGCAGTTGACCTGCGACGGAAAGTGCTTGATGAGCTGCTCCGGAATGTGTCCCTTCGGGTAGTGACGGTCCACGTAACGGGCGGCCGCCTCCAACGCTGCCTCAGGGACGGGCTCCCCTCGCTTACGTCGGGTGCGCATCACTGCAAGGTCTGCTGCGTCCTCGTCGAAATTCGCGGCTTCGTCCATCGCAGCCACTCCGGGCCCGAATTGATCACGAGCGAGGGTTGTCACTGCGTCCACATCGGCCATGATCATCATCCGTTCCTATTCGCACCGAGGCTGGCCAATTCCGTGGGTGCCGGACTTCCGGTGGACGCGTCCAGCCCGGTTCCAGCGTGACTCCCGTCCGAAATCACGCGCGTTTTCCCTTGTATGCCAAGCGGTCCTGGGCGTCCAGGTCACGGCCCGGCCATTGCGGAGCCACCGGCCCGGTAGCGCGGAGGCGCACAGCATCCCGACCGGGCCGTTCCGAGGGTTCGTCGATCGTCCGGTTGTGCACCGCAAGAGGTCTTTCCGGTTTATCTGATCGTTTGGATTGGACTGCGGTGTCCGCGATCACCTCTTGCCACAAGGCATACGTCTCGTCACGCCAGTGCTGGGAATCGTCACGCAATGCGTGAATCCGCTGGACTGTGCGGCGCATGATCCACGCCGCCCCGCCGATGGATACCACGGTCGAGATGATGGGCAGCAACAAGATCGCCGCCGACACGGCGAGCGCATGGTAATCGACATCGTTCGTCATGACGGACTAGCTCCAACGATCAGAGTCGGACCGAGGTCAAAATGGGGGTCACTGCGCGGCTTAGTTCCATGTGCGGATTCCCGGGCACGACGGACATCGACGTACCGGAGAAACCGGTTACCGGCGGCGAACTTCTCGGCGCAAGCCATGGTCAAACCTCTTCCATGCTGTGCGGGGGCCGCACGGTGGGAGATACTGCGGACCGCGCGGCCCCCTGCGGACGCGAACTGACGGCAAATTGGGAGAATTCATGCCGTGCGCTCGTCTGCGCCCGAAGAAACGCGCGATGGCAAGGAGCGCTCTTGCCCGGCAGGCGATCAACCCTGCTTTCACCACGCGCCACTGGCACCACACCTGCACACCACGCGGTGCGCTGCCAGCGATGGTCATGACCGTTGCCGCGGAATTCACGCGGGTCGGCGACGGACCCGTTTCTGATGACAGAAGTTGCGTGTCCGTCGAACTCCGACTGTTTTTCAATCAGACACTCGATTTTCGGCGAAGCCGATGCTGGTACGCGGCGAGGCCGGAGGAAACCGCACTCCGACCCCGCGCGCAAGACCTGACTGTTTCGTTCGGAGTCTGCGGCGTGCCGCCCCACAAGCGAGGAACTGGCCAGGTGGCAGTGAATGCTCTCCGAAATCCTGCGCATGATGCCGGGCGCGCGGTGCCGCGCGGCCCCGTGCGCGGCAGAGGTCATCTGCAACCGCCGCCAGCTGCGCTGCTCGCAATCTCGTCGGGTCAGGCACCCGCGGCACTGTGGAAATGGAGGGCAGATCATCGGTGCGGGAACCACAGATCGACCGCAAAGCGCGCGGAAGCCGAGTGCCTGGTCCGAAGAAATCGCCCTGCCCATATCGTCGTCGTTGACCAGATGGTCCAGCCCGTCGTCCTGGCAGGTCACCCAGATGGGACGTGCCGAAAGAGTACGAGCGCCCCGGCAATCCCAACGCTGCGCAGCGTCGCCTGAGCGAAGGCTGTCGGCGGAGTCGTTGAGTACGTGAGCCAATGCCTGCATGCCAGCCTCCTTCCGGACGTCCGAGTCGCGTTCGTGCTGGTAATGACCATCGGATGAAGCTGGGGCGCATGTGGAGGCCAAACGGGGGCCATTTGCGGCTGGTTTGAGGCCAAGTCGGGCCCTCCGGCCGCTCCGGGCCAAACGGAGGCCACTTGCGGCCGATTCGGGGCCACTGGCGCTTAACGCGCGCGCGAGCGATGGTTGCTAGCTACGGTGGATGGAGAGGAGGCACACGGGATGGCCGATCGATCGCCGCGTACGCGGCTGGAGCAATTGCTGTTTGCGCGGAATCTGTCGCTGATCGATTTCGTAGACCAGTTCTCCGAGCGCGCGAACGATGCTGGGATTCGTGCGCACACCTCGGAGCGTTCGGCGAAGCGGTGGTTGCGAGGTGATCCCGGCAGCCCGCGCGCGGAGTCCCGCCGAGTACTGGAGTACTGGTTCGACGAGCCAACGGAAGAGCTGCTCGGTCCGCCGAAGGCAGAGGTCGCCTCGCACCGCATGTCCCCACGGAGCGAACAGGAACTGATGGTGAACGCCGCTCGCGAATCGTCCGAGCACGCTATCGAGTCGTCCTCGGCAATTGACCCATCCGCGCTGGAACAGCTGCACGCAGCAGCCGGACAAGCAGCCCGTGACTACTACGTGACGCCGCCCCTGACAATGCTGACCGACTTATTGCAGCAAAGGGACATGATCTACAAGCAGCTCGACCGGACGCACAAGCCCCGTCAGCAAGCGGAGCTGTACCTGCTCGCAGGGCAAGTATGCGGACTGCTGTCCTCAGTGTCGTGGGATCTCGGAAACGCCGACGTCGCCGAAGAACAGGCGCGCGCGGCCTACACCTACGGCAGCATCATCGATCACCCGTCGTTGCGCGCGTGGGCACGTGCGTTGCAGGTCACCGTGGCCTTGTGGTGCCGCCCGCGTCGCGCTGTGGGCATTGCGGAGGGAGCATTGGAGGACGCTCCGGCAGGGACGGCCAGTGCCCGGCTGCATAGCGTTCACGCACGCGCTCTTGCCCTAAGCGGCGCTCGCGACGAGGCACAGTCCGCGCTTGACGCGGCGACGATCGAGCTTGATCGCGCGGGCGATGACCGCTTCCTGGACGAGGTCGGCGGCGAGCTGGCCTTCGACCGTTCGCGCGCGGCATTGTGCGGTGGCGCTGTCTACGTCGCGCTTGGCGACGGTCGGCGTGCTGAAACCGAAGCCAGCCGCGCGATCGCGTTGTTCGGTCAGATGCCCAAGGAACGGCGGTGGGGTGCGGGTGCGCTGGGTGCGCAGGTAGACCTTGCTACAGCTCGGACGTTGCATGGCAATCTCGCGGGTGCCCAGGACGCACTGGTGCCGGTGTTCGCGCTTGAGCCAGCTCGGCGGACCGAAGCCATCACACAACGGCTGTCCGCCCTTGGTCGCATGCTCGGTCAGACTCGTTATCGCGGCGCGATCGAGGCCGCGCATATCGGCGAGGACATCGAGGACTTCACCGCCGCGAGCCTTGCCCGCATGACTGCCCGTCCGGCCTTGCCTTCCGGGAACTAGCGGACACCGAACTGGGGCCTACCTGGCGTCGTTACGGCTGCGTTCGCGTGCGTCCCACGCATCGAGGATCGTGCGCTCTTTGTCCGGATCGATGCCTTGTTCGCTGGCACGCTCGTGGTCAACGGTGCCTGTGCCGCTGCGCAGCCATGCCCAGGTCGCGGTCGCGGTGTCGAACAGCGGTCGGGTAGTCAAGCCCGACTCACGAGCCTTCGCGGAGTCGACGGCCCAAGCACCGCGGTATGTGCGCCAGAGCGGCAGTTCGGTCCACTGCGCGACTCCCTGGGCAGCGAGCCATTCCTCGTCGGTGATCCAGGTGAAGGTCGCGTCCGATTCGGTCACGCGCTGGCAGGCGGTCAGGAAGTCCGACATCGTTTCCCGTCCGTTGGCGGTTACGTTGAAGGTGCCGACCGGCCCGTCCGCCTTCGCGGTGTGCAGCGCGAAGGCGGACACGTCGCGGACATCGACAGGTTGGACGCTCCTGCTGGGCTGGCCCGGTGCGAGCACCCTGCCGCCGCGCGCAACGCGGTGCAGCCACCAGGGAAGCCGCCCGACGTACTCGTACGGCCCGAGGATCACGCCGGGCCGCAGCAGCACGGTGCGGTCGGGGCCAAAGACCTCGGCGACGGCGCGTTCGCAGCCGGCCTTGCCGAAGCCGTAGGTTGAGGGGCCGGGATCGCCGTCGTAGCCGAAGTCGGGTCCGGCATCGCTGGGGCACTCCAGCACAGCCGAGTTCTCCGTGAGCGGTTCGACCGGCCAGCCCTCGTACACCGACACGGTGGAGATCAGCACGTAGCGACCCACGACTGGGGCGAGGGCCGTGGCGATGGCGAGAGTCTCGCGGGGGACGAAGCTGCTGGTATCCACGACGGCATCCCACGGTCCGGCCGCAGCGAGTCGATTGAGGTCTTCCGACTTTGTGCGATCCCCTCGAATGAGGGTGACACCGGGGACGTCGGTCCCGCCTTGCCCGCGGCGGAAGGTGGTGACCTCCCACCCGTCGGCGAGAGCATCTTCCACTACCGTGCGGCCGAGGAACCAGGAGCCGCCAAGCACCAGCAAACGAGCCATGCCGCCCATCCTGGCGGATGCCAGGATGGCGCGCTACAGGCCCCATGAGCACCGCCGCTCGGTGAGCCACACTTGCTGTGAATGCCGGATGACTTGCCCTGCGGACAGTGCTCGACCTCGGTCAATCTGACTTACCTGACGCGATCGTCGGCGTCCGCCGATGACAGTCGGCTGCACTTGCCCGGACTACCTCATACGAGTGAACCTGTCGCTGTTTGTGTCTCCCTGGCCACTCTCCGGCATACCTTAGTAAGTCAAGATCGCCGGTCCGGGAGAGCCGTCGGTCGGTTTGGCTAGCTCCGGGGAGGGAGCGAGCACATGCAATCTGGCGTGCGCGGGAACTTCGCGGCGGCTCTGCGGTTCCGCGAGTTTCGCACGATGTTGGTGACCGAGACGTTGTCGGTTGCTGGAGACCAGCTTGCCCGGGTTGCCCTGGCGTTGCTGGTCTACGGTCGCACGAACTCGGCGTCCCTCACTGCGTTGAGCTATGCGTTGACCTTCGCGCCGGCGGTGCTGGGCGGTTTCCTCCTGTCCGGCCTCGCGGACCGGTATCCGCGTCGCACGGTGATCGTCGTGAGCGACGTGGTCCGGGGCTGTTTGGCGATCTCGATGGCGACTCCGGGCCTCCCATTGCCTGCGTTGTGGTGCATCGTCGGGGTGTTGACGTTGGCTGGCGCTCCGTTCAAGGCCGCACAGCTGTCCCTTCTGCGCGACGTGCTTCCGAACCAGCTGTACCAAACAGGACTTGGCTTGCGGCAGATCACCACTCAGATCGCGCAAGTGGCCGGTTTCGGATTGGGCGGCCTGCTTGTCGTCGCCATCCAGGCCGAAGGAACCCTGCTACTCAACGGTGCGACGTTCCTGCTGAGCGCGCTGGGTGTCTTGCTCGGCGTGGCAGCCCGTCCGGCGTCTCGGGACGCCTCGGCGGCAGTAGGCCCGTCTGCGGCGAGTCGCGATTACCTCATCGGTCGGCAGCTTGTCGCGCCGGTGATCTTGATTTCGCTTGTCGGTCTGTTGGTCGTTCCCGAAGGAGTTGCCGCGCCCTATGCAAGCGCGGTTGGCGCGACATCATTAACTGTCGGCGTGCTGATGGCGGCGGATCCGATCGGCAGCGTCCTTGGCGGATGGTGGGCCAGCCGCGGGGAGCCGGTGAACTCGCCGCGGGGAGTGCTGGTTCCGGCGGTTGCGGCAGGTCTTCCTCTGCTGGCCTCGGCCGCGATGCCGTGGCTGGCCGGGTCGGCGGTGCTGTGGGCGATCTCGGGCGCGCTGTCCACGGTTTATCTGATCCGGCTGCAAGGAATCGTCGCCGAGATCGTGCCGGACAGCAGGCGCGGAACTGTCATGGGCAGGATGAGCACCTGCCTGCAAACCTCGCAAGGGGTGGCGATTGTCGCCGCCGGCCTTGCGGCTGACCAGGTGGGGCCCGTGACCACAGTGGCAGCGTCCGGCCTGATGGCGTCTGTGCTTGCCCTCGGTGCCGCGATCGTTTGGAGAGGGGCTCGTCCACGCCAGGNCCGAGGACGAGCCCGCGTCAGGAGCGCGAACGCCGTCACCAGTCCTTGCTGCGCATGAAACCCCCTCCCGGGACATCCAGCCGCAGGAAGGGCCGAGCCTGGGACAAGTCGTATAGCCGCAGCCCTCCCCGTGGGAACGGAAGCGAGTTCAGTATGCAGCATGTAACCGATCCGGGGCAGTCTCGTGGACTGAGCCGGGTGAAGCACTGGGAGTTCTGGTCACACCCCGTGCGTGTCCGTGCGTTTGTGATGACCGTGGTGCTGGCGGCGACGGTAGTCACGGTCGCCGCCGCGGTGTCGGCTCGCGTGACGTTCGAGGACATCCGAAGTTGCCTCGTTCTCGTCGGGCTCGGGATCGGCGCAGCCGAAATGGCTCGCCAGGTCGAGCGCCGCCGCCGCAGGTTCGCCGATACCCCGCACGTGAACTTCTCCTCGGTCTGGACGTTCGCGGCATCCCTCGTGCTTCCGGGCGCGCTGACGGTTGCCGTCGTCGTCGCGCTCTATCTGCACTTGTGGCTGCGGAGCTGGCGCGGCATTCCAGGCGTACACCTGCACCGCACGCTGTTCAGCGCCTGCAACGTGATCTTGTCCTGCCAGATGGCGGCATGGTGCGCTCGCGGCGTGTCCGTCGTTCCGCTCGAACACGACCTCGGTGTCATGAGCTTGCTCGGAGCGGCCGCGGTGATCGGGGTGTTCTTCACGGTCAACTCGGCGCTGGTCGGCACCGTCATCGGGCTGTCACTGGGCACATCCTCACGGAGGCGGCTGACCGGCCCGGCCAACGAGAACCTGCTCGAACTGGCGACGGTGTGCATGGGCCTGGTCACCGCGGTGCTGCTCACGTTGGCCCCCTGGCTGGTCGCCTTCCTAGTCTTCCCTTTGTATGCGCTGCACCGTTCGGCATTGGTCCGGCAGTTCGAACACGCGGCCACTCGCGACTCGAAGACCGGCCTCCTGAACATCGCCAGCTGGCGCGCGCTGGCGGACAGCGAGCTGAGGCGGGCCGAGAAGACCAACGGAGCCCTCAGCATCCTGCTGATCGACGTCGACCACTTCGCTCTGGTGAATGTCGTTCACGGTGAGGACGTCGGCGATCGCGTCCTGAAAGCGACAGGAGCGGCGTTGAGTTCGGTCGTCCGGAACACGGACTTGTGCGGACGGCTCGGCGGTGACGAATTCGTGGTGATGCTGCCAGGAAACAACGCGGACGAAGTCCTCGCCATCGCTCACCGCATCCGCGACAGCATCGCTACCGTCGAGGTCGCACCTGCGTCCGGACACTCGCCCCGAATCACCGTCTCGATCGGCGCAGCGGCGTATACCACCGCCGGAACCGATCTGGACGACTTGCTTCGCGCTGCCGACAACGCCCTCTTCGCGGCAAAGGACCGTGGACGCAACCGGGTGGTTGTCAGCTAGGGGACGTAGTCTCGTCCTCCAGCGCGGCGATAACGTGCCGCTGGGCGGACCAGCGGGCCAACGGCCTCAGCATACTCAGCAGCTCTTGGCCGTCCGCGCTGAGCCGGTACCAGACCTTGTTGAACTTGATGCCCTCGCCGCGCCGCTCGATCAGGGCGTTGGCTTCGAGCCTTCGCAGATGGTCGGTCAGCACTTTCGAGCTGAGCGGCTTGGTGTGACTGGTCCAGCCCTGCTGTTCTTCGGCTTTGTTCACCTCGTCGAGAAGTTCGGTGTAGCTCAGCTCGCCGACCGCGAGGGTGGCGATGACCGCGACTGTCCACTGTCCGGTCAGGAGCGTCAGCAGTTCATGAAGGCTCCGGCGGTACGACACGTTCCAGTCGTTCACTACTCGGTGTCTACACGATCACGGCACGCTGTGCCATTGCGGCGCGAACCCGGGCGACACAGGCCGAGAACATTGGGCTGAATGGGTGATAACTCGTCGTGCTACTTCAAAGTTCCACGGGTTCTTACGTTGCGGTCGCACGAGGTCAGCGGGCTAAACCTGGGACTCACCGGGGACAAGGGCCCCGGGGACGGAAGCAGCGAGGTGCCCGGCAGCCGAGCGTCAAGCCGGGCCCTCGCGTCCGGCACGAGAGAACCCAGACCCAAAACGATCGCCGCGCCGGCAACAGCACACCGCTCGCAGGCGATCACCAGACGCGTGGCGGACAGCTCGCTCCCAGACCTTTGGAGACACCATGGCACGCAGAAAGGCAACTGGTCAGGCGGGACCGGTGCGCACCGCGGCGTTCCCGGACGGGCCGGATTCCCTGCTTCTGAATCCCGCGATATCAGACGCTGAATTGCGCAGAGAACGTGTTCGCACGGCACTCAGCCCGGCTATCATTCTCCCGTGCCTGGCCGGCATTGCCATTACGCTCGTTGGGCTGATGGCCGGAATCGGTGTGGTCGTGGTCTGCGCGGGCGTTCTGCTCGTTGGGATGAGCGTCGTCGCTGGCCTGGACAACGTCGCCAACTTTCTGACCGATCATCGCCATGATGCCGGGAGTCCGTGTCGGCTGGACCGGGTCCGGGGCGAGTTCTTCTTCCGCAGCCGTGACTTCAGCGAGCTCGGCGAGGCGCACCATGCGGCGCGAATCTTGATCGACAGCGTGGGAGAACTTCACCGCAGCCCAGCACGAACCTGGATCGACCCGATGATTCCGGGCAAGGCGCACCAGCTCGTGTGGCAAGCGTTGTGCTGCCTGGACCGAACGCGGGCAGCCCGCAGCCTCGCCGTCGAACTGGCCGCAGATCCCGGTTCCGCGGTCGGTGACCTGGCGGTCGCGGCCCGCGAGTCGGTTGGTGTGATCGATGGCGCGCTCAGCGAGGTCGTCCGGCATGTGAATGCTTGCCTCGTGCTGGTTCGGGAGTGGGAGGGAAAACTCCGGCACGCTGAACTGGCTGACCTCACGGCCCACACGCTTGCGGCGCTGCCGGTCGACGCCGATGTTCGCCGCCTGGCGGAGTTTGCGGAGGCGTTGCCGCAGAACGTGTTCGCCTACGTCACCGCCGCACGAGACGTCCTCGGTGCCGGAGCGTTCCCGTGGGAACAGCGCTCGCCCGGTTCCACTGGAGAGGAGGGCTCGTCGTGATGCAGAAAGCAGGGCCGCTGGCCGACTGTCCGTCGGAATTGGCCGCGGACCCGTCCGCAGGCTCGCAAATCGCACCGATCGATACCGCTCAGCCGGCTGCTGAACCTGGTGGAATCGGCGAACATTCCCCAACCCCAGCCGACCCTCAGAACGTTTTCTGTGACCGGGGAGCAGTCGATGATGTTGATTCCGGTGCTCGGAGCCGCCAGCGTCGTTGCGGGACCATGCTTGCTGGCAGCAGCGGAACGAACGACCGGCACCACCATGGCGGCGGGCCGGTCCGCGCGCACGGCATTGACCGCGGGAATGTCGATGGCGGCTGCAGGTCTCGGCTGGATCGGGCTGCCCAAGCTCGGTGCGACGCCGATCTGGGTGGCGTGGTGCTGGGCGTGCGCGTTGGGATGCGGCTTGACGCTCACCGACCTCCGTTGCCGAAGGTTGCCGTTTCCGATGGTCGCAGCGTTGGCAGGAGGAGGTGCAGCGCTCCTGCTCCTCGACGCGATCGTCCACGGAACCTGGATTCGATTCGGCTTCGCCTGTGCGTCGATGATGGCATTGCTGGGTCTTGCGCTGCTGGTTCAGATGTGCGCGCCGGAACACACCGGAGGGGGCGACACGGCCCTGTATGCCGCGCTCGGGCTCTACCTCAGCTGGTTCGGATGGAACGGACTGCTGCTCGGCCTGCTGATAGCCAGCGGGCTCACTGCCCTGGTAGCACTTGCCGTCGGGCTGTCGTCCAAGAGCATGAATTCGCGATTTCCCGCTGGCCCGCCACTGCTTGTCGGCTCATTGGTCAGCATCCTATTGACCTAGGCACATGGCAGCCTTCGCAAGAGCAGACTGCCATGGGAATCGAAACTGCAGGAGACGGGGAGGATCTTGTGAACAACTTCGGTGCTGGTCGTCGGCAACTTCATGTCGTCCTGGCCGGTGCGGCTGCCATGCTGCTTGCGGGGTGCAGCGGTGGGGACGCGCCGGCACCGACCTCGCCGTCTCAGCTGTCGGCTCCGACTCAACCATCTTCGGCTGGCAGTTCATCGGGGCCGGAACAGCGTCAAGCGGTCGAAACTGCCTACCGCCAGTTCTGGCACAGCACGTTTCACACCAGTGACAAGCCTGAAAGCACCTGGCATGACGCGGTCGCCGCAGTCGCAGTCGACCCCCAACTCACGACGGCCTTGGGTGCGATGCAGACGCAGAAGCAAGCCGGTATCACGGTGTACGGCGATGTCACGGCCCGAATAGTCTCCGTTCAGATCAACGGTGCTTCCGCGAAAGTAGTCGACTGCCAAGACACTTCGAAGGCAGGCCAGGCGGATGCCAAGACTGGCAAGCGGAAAACCGTTGGCGTACCGCGGAATCCGGTCAATGCGGATCTCAAGCGTGATTCGGCTGACGGTCGGTGGAAGGTTGCTCAAGTCACGTTCCCCGGCGGGACATGCTGATGGTCCGCCGACGCATTGCGCTTGTCTCGACCTGCGTCCTTTGCCTGTGCGGGGTATCGGTAACCGGCCTGCCGTCACCGGCCCTGGCCGAGCCGCCGCCGTCGAGCAACGACGATGGCCAGGTCATCGTCGTTCCGGGAGACGTGTCCGGCCTGGTCGCGCCGCCGCACATCGACATGCGGGCGTTGGATCAACGGGGCCAAGCACCTGTGCGGCCTGGCGGTCCGGGGAAGAAGTCGGCCGGTGTCAGCGGCCAAGATCGGCAGGCCGCGACGGGCTCGGGTAATTCTGCGAATGCGCCGAGCGGGCTTCCGCCAGGTTGCTTTGTGGGCGGCTTCGGTGCAGGTGGTGTTCCGGGCGCTGGCCGTCCAGGTGGCAGTGCGTTCGGAGTGCGGTGTCTCCCGCCACTCCCTGCGGACAACGCAGCGGTACCGCCCGGCGGCGTGCCCGCGCCCCCGCCGTTGCCGACTTCGGCGCAGTTGGCGGCGCAGGCGTTCGAGCAATTGCGGCTTCCCTTGCCGGTACCGCGGCATTCGCCGGATGTGCGGCTGCCGGACGGGCGGGGCGCGACGATCGTCGGCGAGAACACCTGGGTGTGGACCGATCGTGAGGTATGGCATCCGGCGGTGCGGCGAGTTCAGGTCGGGCCGGTGTGGGCGGAGGTGACCGCGACTCCTGTGGGCATGACGTTCAACTCGGGCACGGGCGGATCGGCGTCGTGCTCGGGGCCGGGCACGCCTTACGACCGTTCCTTCGGCCTGCATGCTGCCAGCCCGGATTGCGGGTTCGTCTACACCCGCAGTTCCGTCGGACAGCCGGGTGAGCAAGCCCGTGCGGAGTGGGCGATCCAGTGGTCGGTCAGCTGGGTCGGGTCGGACGGAAGCGTTGATGTGGGCGGGGACTTCCCACAGATGCAGTCAAGGGCCGGGGCCAGCTTCGCGGTCGCCGAGGTACAGGCTTTGCGCGCGAATTAGCGCAGGGAATTCGACAGACATATAGCTGCATATAGGAAAACCGCACTTCCGGAAATGAGTAAGGAGTTTCCCGGTGGGTACTGCTCTGTCTTTTTCACGGGCGCGCCAAGCGCGTCCTGACGACTCTCCGCTCCACGAGCGGCACCGGGACGGTGACGAGCCTCGGGTGCCACGTCGTCGGCGGTGGTGGCTTCTTGGCGTCGCGGTCGTGCTGGCAACTGGGGCCGCCTTCGGCAACTACGTCCTGATCGCGGGCCAGGACGAACGGGTCGATGTCGTGGTGCTGACGCGAGATGTGGGCTGGGGCCAGCGAATCGGCGACGGAGACCTCGGGGTGGCGAAGGCGGTCCCTGGCCAGGGAGTGTCTGCGATTCCGGCTGCTGACCGGGCGGAGGTGGTCGGTCAGGTCGCGCGCTCTGCGTTGCCCGCCGGCAGTGTGCTTGCGCCTCGCCAGCTGTCCGCGCAGCCGGTTCCCGGCCCTGGCGAGCGGCTTGTCGGGCTCGCGGTGAAACCGGGGCACCTGCCCGCCCGAGGCCTGTCGCGCGGCGATCTGGTCCAGGTCAGTCCGGTCGCGGGAGGAACCGGGTCCGACCTCGGGCAGCCGTCGGCGAGTGCTTCCGGACCGTTTCAAGCACGTGTGGTGGGCACCGGTCCGCCGGACTCGACCGGCGCGGTCACCGTCGATGTCGTCGTCGGGATGGATGCCGCGCAGGCCGCGACCAGCGCTGCCGCGGGTCAGGTCGTCGTGGTCCAGCTCGGGCCGAGTGCGTAGGAAGCGACTTCGTCTGGAAGGGCGGTGAGGGTGTTGGCGATGATCACGATCGTCTCGGGCAAGGGATCGCCCGGCGGGACCACGACGTTGGCCGCGCTGGCGGCAGTGTGGCCCGCGCCGGTGCTGCTGGCCGACTGCGACCCCGCCGGGGGCGACCTCGCGCCCGGTTGGCTGGGCCAATGGCTTGTGGCAGGTGCGATCCGCGCCGATCGCGGGGTGCTGTCGCACGCGACCGCGACGCGGCACGCGACAGCGGGAGACCCGGCTGCGCTGCTTGAACACGTGCAGACGGTGCCGCCCGCACGGCACGTCGGTCTGCTCGCGGGATTGACGTCGCCGGGCCAGCACTCCGCGATCAGCGCTGCGGGGTGGACGCGGTTGACCGCGTCGTTGGCCGCGTTCCGAACCGCGACCGGGCGTCCCGCTGACGCGTTGGTCGATGTCGGCCGCTTCGGCGCGGCCACGCCGTGGCCCTTGCTGTTGGCCGCCGACGTGGTGCTGGTGGCGGTCCGCCCCACCCAGCGGCATGTGCTGGCCGCTCGCCCGGTGCTGGCCGAACTCGCCGAGCGGATCGTGCCGGAGCGGCTCGGCCTGGCGGCGTGCGCGACATCGCCCGCGGGCACCCATGAGGTCCGCGCCGCACTGGGTCGGGATATCGGCGTGGAAATCCCGATCGACGACCGGACTGCCGCAGTGCTCTCCGACGGGAATGACGCAGGCGCCGTTCCGGGCCGGTCGCCATTGCTGCGCGCCGCGCGCCGGGCAGCGCGCCGGCTGCACGGCACGTACCACAACTACACGCCCGCCGAATTGCGTGTCACGGCACCGCTCGTTTCTGCTGGCGTATTGACCGGAGGAACGCGATGACATTGCCCCACAACGGATATCGCCTGCCCAACGACCCCGCCGATTACCCGGTCCCGGTGCAGCCGGCACGCGGACTGCCGACGAACCCCACGCTGGCGGGGCGGCTGGACTCCCATGCCGTCCGGGCGATCCGGGAATCGGTCGCGGCCCGGCTGGAGCGCGTCGCGGCCGGGGAGACGCACCTGGACGTGCCTTTGTCGACGGAAGAGCAACAAGCCCGGCTCCGCGCGTACGCGGCCCATGAAGTTGCTGCCTGGGTTGTGCGCCGCGCCGCAGACGGGCAAGTGCCGCTGTCCGTTGAGGACGAACGCCGGTTGACCCGGGCGGTAGTGGCCGCGCTGTCAGGGCTGGGCGCGCTGGAGGAGCTTCTGGAGCGCGAGGACGTCGAGAACATCCATGTCCACGGCTGCGACCGCGTTCTGCTGGAGCTGGCCGACGGATCGATCGAGCAATGGCCGTACCCGGTGGCCGACACCGACGCCGACCTCGCGGAAATGCTGGCCGCGATGTTCGCCCGCCAGGGCCAGACCGGTCGCGAGTTCAACGCCGGCCGCCCGTTGGGAAACCTCCGCATCGGCGCCGGCGGGCCGCTGGGCGCTCGGGTCGCGGCCGTGATCGAGGTCAGCGACCGGCCGCGGGTGGCGATCCGGCGCCACCGCCTGGTCGACGTCGCGCTCGACGGCCTCGTCGCCAACGGCACCCTCGACATCCCGGTCGCCTCGTTCCTGCGGGCGGCGGTGCGCGCCGGCTGCAACGTGATCGTTTCCGGTGGGCCGGCCGCCGGGAAGACCACCCTGCTGCGCGCGTTGTGCGCCGAGATCCCGGATGACGAACACGTCGTGACCGTCGAGGAGGAGTACGAACTCGGCCTCCACATCGGCTCTCGGCTTCTGGTGACTCCGTTGGAAGCTCGGCCGGCGAACTCGGAAGGGATCGGCGAAATCACTCTTGACGATCTGCTGAAGCAGACCTTGCGCCACTCGCCGAGCCGGGTGATCGTCGGGGAAGTCCGTGCCGGAGAGGTCACGGCGATGTTGCGTGCGCTGGGCAACGGCGCGACGGGTGGGATGTGCACCTTGCACGCGACCAGCGCGTCCGCGGTGTTCGACCGGATCGGGGCGCTCGGGCAACTGGCCGATCCGCCGCTGGCGATCGAAGCCGCCCACCAATGGACCGCCTCGGCGATCGACCTGGTCGTGCACATCGCCCGCACCGATCAGGCCCACCTCGGCACACACCGCCGGCAGCGGTACGTCTCCGAGATCATCGAAGTCGGCCCGGTCGGCGACTCCGGCCGCCCGGACACCACGAGGATCTTCGCGCCACGCCCGGCCGACGGCCGCGCGGTGCCTGAGTACGCGCCCAGTCTTGATCTGCTGGAGCGTTTGGAACGGCACGGCTTCGACCGCGTCCACCTCGACGCCGCCGGTGCGCAGGCAGGCACCGGAAATGTCACCGGTTTTCCGGCTGGAGGTCGACGATGACGAGCGTGTGGCCGGGTCTGCTCGCGGTGGTCGCGGTGCTGGCGCTCGCCTGCGCAGTCGCGGCGTTTGTCCCGCCCGCTCCGGTACCGGCACCCAGGGCCCGAGGCTCGGCTCGGCGGCGGCTGCGGAGGTGGCGGTCTGTCGCGGAGCGGCTGCCGGTGCGGCGGGTCGCTGTAGCGGTAGCCGCGGGCGTGGCGGTGTGGTGGGCGACCGGGTGGCCGGTCGCGGCGGCGGTGGCCGTCGCCGGGGCGGTGACCGTTCCGGTCCTGGCGCGCGGGCACGACGCGCAGCGGCTGATCACCCGCTTGGACGCGTTGGCCAGCTGGGTGCGGCGCCTGGCCGACGTGCTGGCGTCCGGCGCGGGCGGATTGGAACAGGCGATCGCCAGCTCGGCCCGCACCGCCCCCGACGCCCTGGCTGCCGAGGTCGAAACGCTCGCGGTGCGGCTGCACACCCGCGGCCTGGAAGCCGCGCTGCGCGCGTTCGCCGAGGACGTGGGCGACGAGGCCGCCGATGAGGTCGTCCTCGCCCTGATCCTGCGCGCTCGTGCGGGAGGGCGCGGCCTGGTTGACGTTCTCGACGCGAAAGCCACCGCCCTGGAACGGGAGGTCGTCGCTCGCCGGGACATCGAAGCGGACCGTGCGAAGCCGCGCACCGACGTGCGCACGATCCTGGGCATCACCGTGGTCCTGCTGGTCGGGCTGGTCCTGTTCGCGCGGGAATTCCTCTCGCCCTTCGACGGGGCGTTGGGCCAGACGGTGATGGCCGGGATCGGAGGCCTGCTTAGCGCGGCCGGGTGGTGGATGCACACCCTGACCCGGACTCGCCGCCCCGCACGCCTGCTCGGCGCTGCGTCGCGCGGCCCCGTCGGTGCGCCAGGCCCGAAGCGCACGGCAGCCCAGCCTGATGCGGAGGTACCGCGATGAGCCCCGGGACTGCCGCCGCTGTTGTCGGTGCGGTAGCGGGATTGTCGCTGGTGTGCGTGATTCTCGCGCTGGTGCGTCCGGCCCCGGTCAACCTCGCCGCCGCGGTCGCGGAACTGGACGACCGCGCCGCGCGCCGCCAAGACCCTGCGCTCCCGAGCGGCCGCTGGTCTGCTCGATTGCGCCGCCTGGCCGGGTACTCGGCGCGGTCGTCAAACCGCTGGTGGGGCATCCCGGCAGACGACCTCGATGTGCTCGGCCAGACCGCCGAGCGCTACCTCGCGCGCCGCCTGGCGTGGGCCAGTGGCGCCGCCGCCGTAGTCCTGGCGGTGGCAGGAATGGCGTGGTTCGGCGGCATTGGCTTGTCCATCACGGTGGTTGTGCTGGCCGTGCTCGCTGCCGCCGTCGGCGGATCGGTCGTGCCGGTTCTGGCCGTGCGGGAGGACGCAGATCGGGCGCGCGGCGAATTCCGCCGTGCCACCGCCGCCTATCTGGATCTGGTGGCCCAGGAACGGGCGACCGGACGTGCTCCGAGCCAGGCGCTGGGAGAAGCCGCTGCCGTCGGTGATTCCTGGGCGTTCGTGCGGATCAGCCGAACGCTCGGCCGAGCGATGCGCGCCGGGCACACACCGTGGGAAGCCTTGTCCCGGCTGGGCAAACGGATGGGAGTGGTCGAACTCGCCGACCTGGCCGACATTCTGGCCACGGCCGCCGACGGTGCCGCGATCTACAGCACGCTGCTCGCGAAAGCGGGTGCGTTGCGCTCGGCCGCGCTCGCCGCAGACAAGGCCGACGCCAACTCCCGCTCGCAAAGGCTCGCGCTTCCCGTCGCCGTCCTGCTGGTCGCGTTTCTCCTGATGGCCATGTATCCGGCGCTGATTCGCCTGCTGACCGGAAGCGGCTAGCCCAAACGGTCGGAAACCGTTTGCAGCGCAACCTATTACCTCGTCGCAGCAAGGAGTTGACCACCCATGATCCAGATTCTGGACCGCCGTCTCGCCGACGCGCGGCATTGTGCAGCACGGCTCACGCTGACTGTCGGCAGTGTCGTGCTGCTTCTGTTCGCCGCGGTCGCGGCCCGCTGGGAGCGGGTTCGTGCTTCCGGTGATCAGGGGTCAGAGAGCGTGGACAAGGCCGTCCTCGTCGCCATCGGACTCGCGGTGGCCATCGGCCTCGCCTTCGCGATCCGGGCCGTAGTGCAGGAATTTCAAGGCCAGATCAAGAAATGACACAAGGAGGCAGAACGCAAGATGGCTACCAGCGAGGAAATCGAACTCCGTGTCGAATCGGAAGACTCAGCCCGCAGCGCCAAACGATCCGCCGCGGCGAAGCGAATCGGCGAGCTAGCCGAACGCCGCGCCGCGATCGTCGGAGAACTGGACGACGTCGAACGAGAACTGGGTGAAGTGCTCCTCGACTCCAGCGCCGTCATCGAGATCGGCGAACTCGCACGGTTCACCGACGTCCCCGCCGCCGACCTCACCCGATGGCGGGAGAACCAGCTGAAGAGCCAGAAAACCCGGCGCGCCAAGCGAAAGAAGCCAACCCGCGCGTCCGGCCCGAGCACTGCCCCGCAGCAGAAACCGGCCGTGCCTCGCGCACCGAGCACCGNGAGGAGATTCCTCTGGCATGCCAGAGGAATCTCCTCGCGCGCGGGAAGTCGCCGCAAAGACGCCGGCGGGAGTTTCCTGATGCTGCTCACACGGCCGTGGCGGGCCGCTGACCTTGCCGTGCTGGCTCGGCGGTGGACCTTCCGCGGCGCGAGAACAGGTGCGGACCGCGGATCGGAGTCGGTGGGGCTGGCGGTGCTGTTCCCGGTCGTGCTCGTGCTGATCCTCTCGGCAGTGCAAGGAGGCCTGTGGTGGCATGCACGCGCTGTCGCTGCCCAAGCCGCTCAGGCTGGTGTTGACGCCGGACGCCCGGTCGCAGGCACGAACACCACGGCAGCCGCGGCCGCTCGGTCGTTCGCCACCCGCGCCGGGCACGGAGTGCTCGCAGGGCCCGAGGTCCAGACCACGGTCACCGCCGACACCGTCCAGGTCGAGGTGTCCGGGACCGCTGTCCGTCTGGTGCCGATTCCCGGCCTGGATATTCGCGTGACAGCGTCCGCACGCGCCGCGAAAGAGCATTTCTCCGTGCCCGATCGGGCAGACGGAGGCGGCTCATGAGTCCTCCGACCCGAGCCGGCCGCGGTCCGCTCTGGAGCGACACGGGCTCCATCAGCGTCGAGGCCGCTGTCCTCGTGCCTGTTGTGCTGTTCGTGGGGTTGCTGATCGTCGCCGGCGCCCGGGTCAGCTCGGCCCAGCAAGCGGTCGACAACGCCGCCAGCGCCGCAGCGAGAGCCGCGTCGATCGCCCGCAGTCCCGCGGCCGCCCAGCACGCCGGAACCCTCGTCGCCCGCGAACGGCTCGGCCGCGAAGGCATGTCTTGTGACGAGTTCAGTGTGTCGGTGGATGCCAGCCAGATCGCCCTCGGCCGGCCCGGACAGGTCCGGGCCATCGTCGAGTGCCGCGTCGCCCTCAGCGATCTCGGCCTCCCCGTCCCAGAAGGAACACGCACGATCACCAGCAGCTTCACCAGCTTCGCCGACCCGTACCGAGGCATCCCATGATCTACCGAAAAGCACCGCAGGACACCGGGTCGGTCAGCGTCATGGTCGCGGTCCTGGTACCCGCTCTGCTGCTTGTTTTCGCTTTGGTGGTCGACGGGTCCGCGAGGCTGCGCGCGATCGCCCGCGCCGACACGCTCGCCGCTGAAGGCGCCCGCGCGGCCAACACCGCCGTGGACACACGCAGCAGCAGCATCGGGATCGACACCGCGACCGCAGCGCGCGCGGCCTCCGACTACCTGGCCCGCGCCGGGCAGACAGGGACGGTCAGCGTCACCGGACCCCGCACCGTGGGGGTGACGGTCACGGTCACCGAACCCGCTCCGATCGGATTGCTCGGCCGCAGCATCGAAGCCACCAGCACCGCGGTGGCCGTACTGGGCGTCGGCACGCGCGACGGCAACCTGCCATGACCACCGCACCGGCACAACGGATCCGCGGCGCACTGGCCGCGCTCGCGCTGCTCGCCTTCGTCGCCGGGACACCTTGCGGACTCCTTGCACTCGGCGCCGATCCCGCCCGCTTGATCCCGGACCGCTGGCCCGACCCGGTACCGATCAGCCAGTGGCCCGAACGGATCTGGAGCACGCTGCGGTGGGCATGGCTGACCGGAGACCTCGTGCACTGGCTGATCGTCGCCGTGGCATGGGCAGGCTGGCTGCTGCTGACCCTCTCCGTCGTTGTCGAGGTGATTCGCCAGACAGGACACGGGATCCGCACCGCGCGCGGACTGCTGAACCGCGCTCCGCGCGGCCAATGGATCGCCGGTCTCGTCGCCGCCGCGCTCATGGCCGCCTCGGCAGGCACCGCTACCGCCTCCGGCCTTCCTGCCACACCGGCCGCGGCGACAGCGCCACCGTGGCCCGCCACCCGGCAACCCGCGACTCCAGCCTCGGACACTCACACCCTCGACGCTCCGGCCGTGGCCTCCGATCGACCGCACCATGCGAACGCCGTGCCGTACACCGTGGTGCACGGGGACACACTCTGGGACTTAGCCCAACGGCATTTAGGCAAGGGCACCCGCTACCACGAGATCATGCGGCTCAATCCCGCCCTGCTGAAGGCCCCCGACGAGCTGGAACCCGGATGGACTCTGCTGCTTCCAGGCGATGCGAAGGGCGTTTCCCGGCCCGCCGACACCGAGGCCACCAGCCGCACCGTGAACGTGGCGGCCGGGGACACGCTTTCCGGCATCGCTGAGCGAGAACTCGGTAACCCGGATGCCTGGCACACGCTCTTCGATCTCAACGCAGGCCGCGTCCAGCCCGACGGACGCGTGCTGCGCCATCCCGACCAGCTCCTCCCCGGCTGGCAGCTGCACCTGCCCGCCACGCCGGCACCGCCCGCCGACGCTGCGCAGCGGTCGGCACCGATGCCTCCGCCCGCTGCTCCGTCACGAGGGCCAACTCGGCCGCCGAGTGCTGGCTCATCCGCGGCACCTACACCGCGCGCCGCACCGGAACACGACACCCAGCCCAGCACCGACCCGGTGTCGCTGCCCGAGGGCGGGCTGGTCGGGTTCGGACTCGCGCTGAGCGTGACCGTCCTGCTCTTCCTCGCCCGCCGCCGACGCCGCGCCCGCCGCACACCAACCGGCGACCTCACACCACCCGACGCTGAGGAAACCGAGCCGCTGCGGCCCGGTCCCACTGTCGGAACCCTCACCACGGCCGTCCACACCCGCCACACAGAACTCGAAGACAACGAAGCCGAGGACGCCGGCACCGGCACGGACTCCGCTGACCGCGGCAAGGCGATCGACGTCGTCATGGCCGAACACCGGCGCGTGTGGCCGCCGCCCGCCCCCGTCTTGACCGCGTACACCGGCACCGCTGCGCAGACCGTCGACCTGGTCTCATCCGGCGGGCTGGCACTGGCCGGCCCCGGCGCGGCGTCCGCTGCCCGCGCCGTCCTGGCCGCCGTGCTGGCCGTTGATGCGCACTACCCGGCCCAAGCGTTGCTGGTCGACCCTGGAACCGCCGAACTCATCGCCGGACGACCAGGTCCGACACCGCTGCACGAAGCCCCCGGCATCGAGATCGGCACCGACGAAACGACCGCGCTGGCGCAGTTGCACACCGAACTCGCCCGGCGCGCCCGGCTGCGGGACGAAGACCAGCTCGACGCCGATCTCCAGTCCGGCGCCGTTCCGCGTGATCGCGGTCCGAGTCCCGCCGAGGTCACCGATCCGGTACCGCTGCTGCTGGTGCTGGCGCGCCCGTCTCCGCGGCATTGGCGGGAGTGGGCCACGGTCCTCGCCCAGGGAAGCGGGGTCGGCATCCACATCTTGCTCCTCGGCGAGAAGCGCCTCCACGATGTCGGCGGCTTCACGGGCCTGTCCGTCGAGACCGACGGCACGGTTCAGGCCGTGTTCGGCGACAGCGATGTCGAGGCCGGAGCCCGTGCGGAGATCCTGAACCCTGCCGAAGCGGACGAGGTATGGCACCTGCTCGCCGCAGCTCGCGCACCCGCCCCACGCCGAGCCCCGGACACCGAGACGACCGACCACACCGACTCGGACAACCGCGACGAGCCCGCCGGACACGCCACACCGGCCAACGCCTCGCGTGACGACCAACGGCCGGCGTCGACACGGGAGTCGGTCGCCCTGGTGCGCCTGCTCGGCGGCGTGCGCGTGGAAGCCGGAGGGAATCACGTCCGAGGATTGCGGTCCCGGGCCCGGGAAGTCCTGGCCTACCTCGCCGCCCACCAGCACGGCACGACCGCGGACACGCTGCGCGAGGCGATCCAGCCCGACCAGCCCGCCGCCCGCCTGCACGAGGCCGTCTCCTTCGCCCGCGGCGCGCTGCGCACCGCCACCGGCCGCGACGACGAGCAGTTCGTCCTCGCCGAATCCGGCCGCTACCGACTCGACCCGGCCAGCATCACCGCCGACGTGTGGGACCTCGACGACACCCTCACCCGCGCCCGCACCGCCGGCGATCCGGCCACCCGCCTGGCATCCTTGCGGCACCTCGCGCAACTGTGCCGCGCCGGAGCACCCTTGGACGGCGTCAGCTACTCCTGGGCCGAACCAGTGGCCGAGCACTGGCGCAGCCACGTCATCGACGCACTCGTCGCTCTCACCGACGACGTTCGCGACCACAACCCGGACGAAGCCCTCGACGCGCTCGCCATCGCCATCACCTGGGATCCTTACATCGAAGCCCTCTACCGGCGTACTATGAAACTGCAGCGAGACCTCGGCCGATTCCCGGCTGCGCACAGCACCTACCAGCGATTGTGCACAAATCTTCGTGACATCGATCTGGAACCAGCGCCTGGAACCGCTGCACTGCTGAATGAATCGCCTTTGCCGATTTAGCGAAATCCGCATTCCACGACTGACCGTGTTGCACATCCGGAAGTTGTTCAATCGAACGGAAACTTCTGCTATGACCGCAAACCCAGGGGTCGGTCAGGGGTCATCCAGGCCGTCATCCTAGGGATCGGAGACTCGTCATCTTAAGGATGCCCCCTCACTGACCACCCTTGCATCGGCAAGAGTGCAGGTCAGCCCGCCTTGCCCTGCGCGTCCAACGAACCCGACTGGTCACGATAACCACACCGCCTGAGCTGCAGCAGCCCGCACTTCTTCCTTTCAGGCATCGGCATGCGCAATCCCGTTCCACTTCGTTCCATTAAACTGAAAACTCGCGATGTGCCCATGGTTGCCAATGATCCGTAACGCAGTGTGCGAGCAAGCGAATTGCATTCAACGTTGGCTAGTCTGTTGAGTCCGCGCGTATTGCGCAACGATAGAACTATATCATGCCGAGGCCGTTTCGGAAGTTCGTCAAGCGGAATCGTCAAACAGAATATACATGAGGCCGCAACAGGAAGAGTGTTTGACTTTCGGTTCAGCTTTCGCAAGACACTGGCCTGTTCCCGCCTCGTTTGGCGGCTTACTGGCCGTGTCGAACCTGGAGCAGTCGCCGTCAGGCGGCAAAGGCCGCTCCAGACTTGGCTCCGGTTGGATGTCGGCGGCCAATAAGGCAAGCTTCCCTTATGCGATTACGGCGACTGCGGCCGACGTGGCGATGTGGCGCTACCGTCCGCTCTGGCACCATGTGCCGGAATTCGGTTCGTCTACCCTGGCAACGCTGCAGAATCCACAACAGAGAGGGCAGGACACTGCGGGCCCTCAACGTCGAACCATCGCCGGACGAGGCTGAGCCTGCAATGCCTCCAGGGGATGCCGCGCCTGCGACGGAGGGGGTCGAAGAGCAAGCCCAAGATGATGTCGCTGCTTCCCCGGCAAGTCCGACGGCTCACCAATCAGTCGAGATCAACATATCGTCCGGTCGAGCTATGTCGACCGAGCAACTTGCCGAGACGCTACGCGAGCACTCCGACGGCAACGCTCGACTCATAGTCAAGTACTACGTGCATGCTCGTCGACAAACCGCTATTAGCTTTATGCTCAGCATCTCCTTCGCTGTCATCGGGTTTGTGGTCTTCGGTCTCGCCGCGGTCAGTTACCTGCGCAACCCGGACCAGGCGGGCGGTGCCATCGTCGCCACGGTTGCCGGAGCGGTCAACGAGGCAATCGGGTTTCTGTTCTTCCAACGCGCTGACAAAGCAAGAGATCTGATGATTGCCATGATCGACCGCCTGCGGACCGATCGTGAAGCTGACAGACAATTCATCAGTGCGCTTGGCGTAATTGACCAGGTTCAAAATCTCGCCGTGCAGGATTCGCTGCGTGCGGCTATCGCGATCCAGTTTGCTGGCTGTTCGCCCACATCACTGTCCGATATTTCTTCTCTTGCCGAATCCAAGGCTTTTTCCCAGGCCGCGAAGGACTCGCCGAACATCTACGTCAACGGCCCCTCCGGCTTTTCTGGCAACGGAGCCGACGCCTCCTGAGGAGACGGCGGGCAGGCTCCGTCATGCGGGAGCGCGAGCTGCGCACTCGCGGTCTAGCGCGAGAACAGCGATCCACTATCGGGGACTGCGCCAGGACTGCTCGCGGACCGACAGAAGAAGCAGGTTCCTTGATCAGCAGGAGGCAAACGATGACCCCCGCACCGACCTTGCCCGAGACTGTGGCGACCACGAACGACACGGTCGTGGTGACTGTTCCAGGCTCGCTGCATCACGAGCCGCAGGACAGTGTTCGTCGTGCGCTCGCCGCGTACCCCCCTGACTTGATCGCCCGGATTCGCGCCCGCATCCGGGCCTACCGCGAGGCAGGCAGGGATCGCATCTACTTCTTGGACTTCCGCCACATCAGGGCCGACTTTTCGGAACACGAGGTTAGCCAGGTCGTGGAACTCCTGGTTGATCTCGGCGAGCTAGGACCGGACGACGGCGTCTACAGTCGCACCTATCCGCTCCAAGGTCTGCCATCCGCAGATCGTCAGCAGCTAGCCGGACACTGACACGCCGATGCCTGTCGCTGCGGCCAGTCGCCGTGATGGCCGCCAGTCCGCCTAACCCGTGAACGCCGGTTCTGAGCTAAGGACTGCCAGGTCACAAGTAGGTAACCAATTGAGTATCGGCTCTAACCGGCAGGAACACTCACGCGGCCCCGCAGGTACGCCGCCACCCGGATCCGCAGTCCGCGCAGGTCCGGCAGCGCCAGCGGCAGGTGGTAAGCCGGGCGGTACCCCACCGCGCTCCCCGGCTCCCCGCACGGTCCGGCGAAGTACACGAACCCGTCGTCGTGGTCGCGGCTGGCGGGGGACCACGGCTGGTCCTGCCAGGCACGCGCCGCGGCGTGGCTGGCGGTCCAGTAGTTCGGCGCTTTCATCGTCTCGGCGATCGCGGCGGCGAAACCGGCGGCGTCGGCGTCGCTGACGCCCAGGCCGCGGCCCGGCCAGAGGCGCGGCAGCACCCGGTCCGCGGTGTGGTCTTCGAGCCACGGCGCGCAGACGAAGATCGCGTGGGGGCCGTCGACCGAGACCGACCAGCGTTGCATGGCCGCCGTGGGCGGGATTTCGTACATGGCGACCACCTGCCGGGAGAGACGCTTGAGCGAAGCATAAATGAACGTCATCCCGGTGCGCCGAGCGCGGCGGAGATCCGGTCGGCGACAGTGCGGGCGAACCGGCCCGCCGCGGGCAGGCGTGCGCCGAGGCGCGATTTCGGGGCGGAAACGTTGACTGCCGCGACGATGTCGCCCCGGAAGCCGTACACCGGCGCGGACACGCCGACCAATCCCGGTTCGAACTCCTCGTCCACGGTTTCGTAGCCGCGTTTCCGGATTCCCGCGAGCTTCCCGGCGAGCTGGTCGAGCGTGATCGGCGGCGGTTCGCCGGCGGCGCCGGGGAGATCGGGGAGCGGATGCGCGGCGATGCCGGCGAAGGTCCGCCACCAGTGTCCGACGGTTTCCTCGTCCCATTCGCTCAATAACACCCGTCCGGGTGAGGTCGTGAACGGGTCGACGCCGATGCCTTCCCAGCCGAGTCCGCGAAAAGCATGGGAGGCGAGTTCGCTTCGGAGGGTGAACACCTGACCGGCGCGCAGGACGCACAAATGCGTCGTTTCGTTCAGCCGCGCCACGATCGTGCGCAGAAACGGCGCGGCGAGGTGCGCGAGGTGCGTTTCGGTGGCGTGCGTGGCCAAGGCGAACAGCCGCCAGCCCGGCCGGTACGCGCGGGTGTGCTCGTCGCGCGACACCAGTCCGGCGTCGGCGAGCGTCGCGAGGGCACGCGAGACCTGTGCCTTGTCCCGGCCGGACAGTTCGGCGACGCGGGACACGCCGAGTCCGTCGCGCGCTTCCGGCAGTGCCAGGACTTCGAGCAGGTCGACGTCGCGGACCAGGCCCGAACCGTAGGTGCGCTGGTTCGCCATGTTGAGGACTGTGCAACAACGATTGGGCGAGCGTCAATCCGCGGTTACCGTCCGGGGAGTGAAGATCGCCGACATCCAGCTGCTGCCCGGGACGCTGCCGCTCGATCCGCCGTTCGACGCCGCGTGGGACCCGGTTCCGCGCACGCGGTTCGACGCGACGGTGGTCAAAGTGGTGACCGACGAGGGCGTGGCCGGCTACGGCTCCGGCGACACGATGGCGGGGTTCGAGCCGTACGCGGAGCTGTTCCTCGGCCAGGATCCGATGGCGATCAGCCGGCACGTGCGGACGCTGGAGACGATCGCGTTCCACGCCGGGCGCTACTGGCCGCTGGAGATCGCGCTGTGGGACGTCATCGGGAAGGTGCTCGGCGTCCCGGTCGCGACGCTGTTCGGCGGCGCGGCGACGGCGATCCCGGCGTACGCCTCGACCGGCCGGATCCTGCCCGCCGAACAGCGGGCCGAGATGATGACCGGGGTCCGCGACCGCGGGTTCCAGGCGGCGAAGATCCGGCTGGCCGCGGACGATTTCGCGGGCGGGATCCGCACCATGCGGGCGGTCCGGGAGGCGGTCGGGCCGGAGATGACGCTGATGGCCGACCTGAACCAGGCCTGGCGGATGCCCGGCGACGTGCGGCCTTCGCTCGACCCGGCGGAAGTCCGGCGCTTCGCGGCGGCGCTGCGCGAAGCGGACGTCTTCTGGCTTGAGGAACCGTTGCCGCTGGACGACCGGCCCGGCCTGCGCGCGGTGCGGGACGCCGGGGTCCGCGTCGCCGGGGGCGAAATGGTTCGGACCTTCAGCGAGCTGCTGGACCTGGTCGCATCCGACGCCCTCGACGTCTACCAGCCGGACGTCGCGCTCGCCGCCGGGATGCTGCGGGCCCGCACGCTCGCCGAGCTGGCGCTGGCGCGCAACCGGCTCTTCACGCCGCACACCTGGTCCAACGGCCTCGGCCTGCTCGCGAACCTGCACGTGACCGCGGGAGTCGGCGGGGGACCGTACCTCGAATTCCCTTACGACCCGCCGGTGTGGACGCCGCAGCGGCGCGATTTCCTGCTTTCCGCCCCGCTGGACATCGACGGGGACGGCCTGCTGCACGTGCCGTCCGCGCCGGGGCTGGGCGCCGCGGTCGACGAAGACCGGTTCGGGAGGTAGGCATGCCGGAGGTCCCAGCTGCCGAAATCGGACCTATCCGGCTGCGCCGTCGAGCAGTTGCCGCGATTGGTCCAGATGATCGGCGCGCGGACTGTTGTGCTGCTCAGCGATCGCGGGCTCGTCGCGCCCCCGTTGCCGGAGCGGGCAGTCCAGTTGGCGCGGCAAGGCGGGTCGGCGGTCGAGGTTTTCTCCGAAGTGCACCCGAATCCCACCGCCGGCGACGTCGACGCGGGCGGTGCTTTCGTGCGCGCCGCGCAGGCGCGAGCGGTGGTCTCGCTGGGCGGCGAGTCCGCTTTGGACGCGGCGAAGGCGATCGCGCTGGCCGTCGTCAACGACCGTCCGGCCGCCGAACTGACCTGGAGCACCGAAGCTTCGGCGGGCTTGGCGCCCGCGTTGCCGATCCTGGCGATCCCGACCACCTCCGGCACCGGTTCGGAGTGCGACGACCTCGGCGTCGTCACCGACCCTCGGCAGCAGCGCAAGTGTTACCTCGGCGGCCCGGCTTGCCTTGCCCGGTACGCACTTCTCGACCCGGAGCCTGCCGCCGCGCGCGACCGCGGCCGCCGGAATCGACTGCCTGACCCATGCCGTGGAGTCCTTTCTCTCCGCCGGGCCCATCCCCGGGCGGATGGTCTGGACCTGCACGCCGTCCGCTTGGTCGCGGAGAACCTGCGCCGCGCGCTTCGTTTCGCATTCCATCCGCCCGGCGAGGCGGGCGGTCCGGCGGTGATGCCGTCCGTCGACGTCATCGCGCTCACCGACCTGATCGACCGGTTCGAACTCGACGCCGGCATGTCCCCGGGGCGGTGGCGCTTGCGGCGGACTTCTCCCGCGCGAGTTCAGTCGCACCATGACCGAGCACTTCCACGGTCTCGACGCGGAGGAAGGCAGAACCCCGCTGCTCGCCTGCGCGTTCTCGGGCTGCTGGCGCGCAGCACGGTGACCGAGGACGAGGTCGTCTGGGATTCGTTCGGGCAACCGCACCGTCCGAAGCGGGACTACCGCGGGTTCGGGCCGTTCCGGTTCGCCCGCGCCCAGTACGACGCGGCGGTGCTCCGGTTCGCGTCCGCCTGACGGTCTGGCCATGCCGGGCCCCGGAGGTCGCGAGCGTGGTCTTCGTCGTGTTCGACGGCGTGAAGACGCTCGACGTGACCGGGCCCGCCGAGGCGAATCTGGCCGGGGCCGGGTACTCGATCAGCTACCGCCCGCGCCGGACCAGCCCGCGCCGGACCAGCCCGCGCCGGACCAGCCCGCGCTGCGGCCGAGCGCTCGCCCTTCCGGCTCGCCTGCACGGCGATCCCGCCCGGCCCCCGCGTTCGCGGCGAGGTGCCGGCCGCGGCGACCGCTTTCGGCGGCGGTCTTGAGGTCGGCGAGCCAGGTTTCGAGACCCATGTCGGAGGTGGGATCGGCTTGGGGGCCGCGGTGGCTTTCCTCGGTGCGGACGAGGACACCGCCGCGGACGGGGCTGAACGTCCAGACGTGGACGCCGTCGATGTGGTACCCGGCGCTGTCGGCGGGGCCGGTCCAGCGGAGGCACTTGCCGCGCTGGAGCTGCTGGACGGTGGAGCTGATGACGACGGTGGCCGGGGGAGCGGAGGGCACGCGGACGGTCGCCTGGAACCGGGAATGCTTGCGCAGCGGTCCAGGATCCAGCCGCCGGACGGTCATCGGCGCGGCGGGTTTCTGCCAGGACGTCCAGGCTTCGACGTCGGTGTGAAGGCCCCAGATCGCGGGCAGCGGCGCGTGGATGAGGATTTCGGCCCGGTGCCGGGCTTTCGCGGTCTGGTCGACGCCTTTTCCCTGGCAGGTCAGCGATGCCGGGCCAGGGGAAGCGTCGGCCGGGGCCGCCGCCAGCGCGCCGGCGACCGTCAGCGGGACCGCGAGCAAGGCAACTCGGAGGCCGGTCCGGCGGCTGGGCTTGCGCGAGATCTTCGAGCGGATGGCGGGCATGAGCGATACTCCCTGTTCACGAGTGTTAATGCCATTAACTATGGTGAAACCCTATAGCCCGGATCGGGTGAACGTCAAGAGGAAAAGTGAGAACCTCTAACGCGGCGCGCACGTCCGGCACGGGGGCCTTCAGGTTCGGAGCAAGACATCCGTCAGGGCGAAGGCCGGTCGAGTGCGCGCGCACGGCTGCCGCGGCAGCCTTCCGCGCGGTACTCCATCGCGATGACGGGTTTTCGTGGATCTCGATTCAGCACGGTCACGAGTTCGCGGAAGACATCGACGACGTCCGGTTCGCGCCGGTGCCGGACGCGGACGCCGCGGTGGCCCGGGTCCCCGGTGAGGTGCAGTTGGGGATCTTGACCTCGCGCACGAATGCGTCGCCCGACGCCTCTTCCGTCTGCGGAAGGACGTCGAAAACGGAGAACCGCACCTCGTCCCCGGCGACCGCGAACTCCACGCGGGCAACCTGCCCGGCCGGGAAACAGCCGTGCGGGGAACCCTGACGGAATCAGCTTCCCCCGGGGTCCCCCGCACGGGCTTCGGCTCAGGTTCCCGGCGCGAGGAGGGTCCGCCGCACCGCGTCGCGGAGCCAGCGATGCGCCCCATCGGCGGACTGCCGCGGATGCCAAGCCATGCCGATCGTCAGCGGCGGCAACGGAACCGGGATGTCGAGAAGCCGCAAGCCGAGTGCGGTCGCGTCGGCGGTGAGCGGCGACGGCGGTTCGCCGGGGAGCGATGCCGGGATCAGGCAGACCGCGTCGCTGCGGGCGGCGAGCGCCATCGCGGCCAGGTGGCTCGGCAGGACGACCGCGACCCGGCGGCGGAGGTCGTGCTCGGCCAGTGCCGCGTCGAGGGGGCCGGTGAATCGGCCGCGGCGGCTGACGGCGACGTGGTCGGCCGCGGCGAGCCGGGCCGGGGTCAAGGGGGCCGAAGCCAGGGGGTGGCCGGGACGGACGGCGGCGACCAGGCGCAGGGTGAGCAGTTTTTCGACCTGCGTCTCGGGATCGACGTGGTCGATGGAGCCGACCTCGAGGTCGAGGCGGCCGTCGCGGAGGGCTGAACCGGCTTCCAGCTCCTCGGCTCGGACGCGGAGGGAGATGCCGGGGGCTTCCTCGCGCGCGAGGTGCAGGAGGCCGGCGGCCAGTGCGGCGCCGACCAGGTCGGCGGTTTGGATCGTGAAGGTCGAGCGCAGCGCCGCGGGATCGACGACGGCACCGGGGCTGAGCAGCGCGTTCAGGCTTTGCACCACGGCGGCGGCCTCGTCGCGCAGGGACCGGGCACGCGGCGTGGGCACCATGGCTTGCCCGGCCCGGACCAGCAGCGGGTCTTGCAGGATGCGGCGCAACCGGGCGAGCGTGCGGCTCATCGCGGCAGGCGAGGTGTGCAGGCGCGCGGCGGCGCGGGTGACGCTCTGCTCGGTCAGCAGGGCGTCCAAAGCGACGGCGAGGGTGGCGTCGATCGCCGGGTTCAAGCTGTTCACCAGGGTAATTCCAGTTCTGGCAAGGATTGCGTGCCGAAGTTCCCATTGTGGCAGCACGGCGGCGCTCAGCAGGATCGAGGGCGTACTCAACGGAGGTTTTGCATGATCGTCATCACTGCCCCTACCGGAAACATCGGCAGCCGGGTGCTGGGCCGGCTGGTCGACGCGGGCGAGGATCTGCGGGTGATCGTCCGCGACCCCGCCCGGCTGCCGGACTCGGTGCGGGAGCGCGTCGAGGTCGTCGTCGGTTCGCACGGCGACCCTGAAGCGGTCGACCGGGCTTTCGCGGGCGCGGACGCCGTTTTCTGGGTCGTGCCACCGGATTCGTCGCGGACTCCGGCGGACGGGTGGAGCGGTTTCACCGGCCCGGCGGCGAAAGCGCTTGTCGCACACGGGGTCGGGCATGTCGTCGGCGTCTCGGCGCTCGGGCGCGGAACCGCGGTCGCCGACCAGGCGGGGCTCGTGACCGCGTCGCTCGCGATGGACGAGCTCATCGCGGGCACCGGTGTCGCGTACCGGGCGCTGGCCAACCCGTCCTTCTTCGAGAATCTGCTGGAAGAGGTCGATTCGATCCGGGAGAAGGGGGTCTATGCCGACGTCCTGGACCCGGATCGCACGGCCCCGCTCGTCGCCGTCGCGGACATCGCCGCGGTCGCCGCTGGGCTGGTGCGGGACCGGTCTTGGACCGGCTTCGCCGACGTTCCGGTTCTGGGGCCGGAAGACTTGTCGCCCAACGACTTGGCCCGCGTCATGACCGAGCAGCTGGGCCGTCCGGTCCGCTACGAGCGCGAGTCTCTGGACGACCTGCGCACCACGCTCATCGGCTACGGGCTCAACGAAACCTTCGCCCACGCCGTCGCGGACATGAAGCACGCCAAGGACAACGGTCTCGACGCCGGGGTCGCGCGCACCGCCGAAACCGCGTCTCCGACCACGTTCGAACAGTGGTGCGCCGAAACCCTCAAGCCCGCCTTCGGCGCCTGACCCGTGAGGATCCGCAATGCCCATCGATAACCCGCCGGTCACCGCGTTCCTGCTGGTCAAGACCACTCCGGAATGGCTGGCGCTGACCCCGGAGGAACGGGCGGACGCGTTCGCCGCCCAGGTCGTCCCGGCGATCGAGGCGAAAACCGCCGGCGTCCGGTCCCGGTTCTACGACACCGAGTTCTACTCCGCGCGCGTCACCGACGTCTGGGTCTGGGAGGCCGACGACCACCACGCCTACCAGCTCCTGATCGACGCCCTGCGCGAAACCCCGTTCTGGGACCGGTATTTCGAGATCGTCGACCTGCTGGTGGGCACCGAGAACGGCTACGCCCGCACGTACGGCCTGGACCCGCTGGCCACCATCGCCACCTGAGCACGCGAACGGGCCCCGTCTCCGAAAAGACGGGGCCCGAGTGCGGTGCTCAGTGCGCCGCGGCCAGTGCCGCCGTGGCGGGCGGCATCAGCTTCGGGTATTCCTTCTGGAACTTCTCGATCATCTTCGCGGACGGGATGATCCGGTTCGGGTTGTTCTGGCTCACGGCCTGCTTCTCGCCCCACGCGCCGGCGGCCTTGCGCTGGTCGGGGGTGCCGTGGCTGTGGTAGCAGTCGCCGATGGAGGCGTCGAGGTAGGTGACCTCCTGCTGGGCGCGGGCGTTCCAGGCCTCGCCCTTGGCGTGCGCTCCGAAGTAGCCGCCGTAGGCGTCCGGGCCCATCTCGCCGGATTCGTCGCGCGGGTAGTTGTCGTGCGCGAAGTCGACCTGGTGGCCGTACTCGTGGCCGACGACCGCTTCCACCGACACGTCGTCGAAGCCGAGGTGGTTGACCACGTCGAGCAGGCCGTCCCCGAGCATGATGCGCTTGCCGCCGAGGCTGTCGGCCGGGGCGGAGAACGCGTTCAGGGTCAGCAGCGGGTGGCGGCCGCCCTGCAGCGCCGGGACCTCGTAGAGCACCTTGGTCGCGAGCGCGCCCGCCTCCGCCGCCCGCTTCGGGTCGAGGCCGAGCTTGAACGTCTGCGTGGTGCGTTCCTGGCTGCCCAGGTCGGTGCCCTTCCAGGCCACCAGCTGGATGTTCCAGCTCTCGATGTCCCAGAACCCGCGCAGCTTGTCGATCGTCGCGCCGGCGCGCGGCGTGTACTGGCCGTCTGTGCCGAAGACCTGCGGCGTCTTGTCGTTGGCGACCGCTTGGGTGTAGAGCTGGCCGATCGCGCTCAGCGCGCTGAGCGCCTGGTCCTCGGTCGGGGTCAGCGAGGAAGCGAGCTTGTTCGCGTACGTCAGCAGCGACCCCTCGGTGCAGCCCGGGATCGGGCCCTGCGCGGCGTGCGCCTGCTGGCCCGGCCGCTTGACCGGCGAGTCGAACAGCGGGTCGACGCCGCGCAGCGCGTTCGCGGGCAGCCCGTTGTAGAGATCCTCGACGTCCTGGTACAGCTGCGCGACGTCCTGTTCGACCGACGTCGGCTCAGCCGCTTTCGCCTGCGGCGCCGCGGTCGCCGGGACGGCCGTGGCCATCGTCAGCGCCGCGAGGGTGCCCGCCGCGGCGAGCGTTCTGCCGAGAATCCTGGTCCGTTTTCGCATGGGCCCCTCATTCCGGTTTCAAGATCACGAAGTGCGCCCAACCCTAAGACGATCTTGGGCGCGGAAACCGGGGCGCGGGAAAGAACCCCGGAATGGCCCACGCCTTTCGGCGGGTTTTCGCCCTGCGGGCATCGGCCGAAAGTACTATCGGGCAAACACGGCAGCGGATCCGGTGGACCGGGTGTCCGGGAAAACGGGACGAAATGGGCTTGGCTAAGCGCTGATCCGGAATCGCGTCCGGCAGACGACGGCGTCGGACCGGCGGCGCAGCGCCCGGTCCAGCACCGCGCCGCGGCGGTTGCGCAGGACGCGCTGCCCGACGTGTTCCGGTTCGACCTCGGCGACCAGGACGAAAACGCGGCGGCCCTCGTGCCGCCGGAGGTGTTCCGCGATCGGCTCGCCGAGGCGGCGGCGTTCGTCGTGCAGCTGGACCAGCGTGACGTCCGGATGCCACCGTTCCCACGCTTCGACGAACTCGCGCGCGGACGCTTCTTCCCCGGGATGTGTCACGTGGACAGCCTCGACGCGGTCGCCGAGCGAAAGCGCGGCGGCGAGCGCGTCGCGGGTCAGCCGGGACGACCACCAGCGACCGGCGGGGGGCGGGACAGGCCCGAGTCCGATGCGGCGGTAGCCGCGGTGGACCCATTCCATCAGCAGCACGAGCACCGGCAGCGTGATCACGATCAGCCAGTCGCCTTCGCCGGACTTCGTCGCCGTGACCACGATCGCGGCGAGTCCGGTGAGCAGCGCGCCGAAGCCGTTGAGCGCGGCTTTTCCGCGCCAGCCGCGCGGGCGCGAACGGAACCAATGTCGCACCATTCCGGTTTGCGACAAGGTGAAACCGACGAACACTCCGATCGCGAACAACGGCACCAGAGTGTTCATGTCGCCATTCGCGAGGAGCAGCAGCAAAGCCGAAGCGATCGCGAGGAAACCGACGCCGTAGCGGTACACCTGGCGTTCGGCGCGCAGAGCGAAAACGTGCGGCAGATTGTTGTGTTTCGCGAGCAAGTGCGCCAGCACCGGCAGCCCGCCGAAGGACGTGTTCGCCGCGAGCGCCAGCAGGACGACAGTGGAGAATTGCACTAAGCAGTACCCGAAACCGTTCCCGAGCGACGCGGCGGTCACCTGCGACAGCACTGTCACGCCGTCAACGGGGCGGATCGAGAACTTCCCGATCAGCACGGCGATCCCGAGCAGCATCACCGCGAGCAGCCCGCCGAGCGCGACCTCCGCTCGCTGGGCTCGGCGTACCCGCGGTTCGCGGAAGGACGGGACGGCGTTGGCGATCGCTTCGACGCCGGTCAGTGCCGCGCAGCCGTTCGCGAAAGCTTTGAGCAGCAACAGGACGCCGACCGACTGGAGCGTCTGGAGATGTCCGCTCGCGACAGTCGCGGCCGGAGTGCTGCGAAAGAGACCGACCACGACGACGAGGAGAATCGACCCGACGAACACCGCGGTCGGCACGATGAAGGCACGCGCGCTCTCGGCGATGCCGCGGAGGTTGATGCCGGTGATCAGCGCGAGCACGCCGAGGCAAAGCCACAGCTTGTACGGCAGCAACGAGGGAACCGCCGAGGTCAGCGCGGCGACCCCGGCGGCGGACGACACCGCGACGTTCAGCACGTAGTCGACGATCAGCGACGCCGCGGCAACGAGCGACGCGCGGCGGCCGAGATGAGCGCGGCTGACGCCGTAGGCCCCGCCGCCGTCCGGAAACGCGGCGATGACCTGCCGATACGACAGGGTCAGGACGGCGAGCAAGACGGCGATCGCCAGCGTCACCGGGAGGGTGAAGCCGAGCCCCGTCCCGCCGGCGACGGCCAGGACGAGCACGATCGTCTCGGGTCCGTAGGCGACCGACGCCATCGCGTCGAGGGACAGTGCGGCGAGGCCGCCGAGGACGGAAAGCCGGTGCCGATCGGCGGCCCGCGGCGTTTCCGGGCGGGACAAAGTTGCGGTCACCCGCTCAGGCTGGCCCCCGGGCGGCGCTCACGAGGCGGTCGTTGACGGTTTCCTGACAGTGATCCGGCCAACGAGGGTTACCGGGTGCCGCCTTTCCCGTGCCGCACCGCGAACGGCCCGCCCAAGAGCACGGCGAGCGCGACCACCCCGGCCACGATCATGCCCGGCCGCGAGTCGAACGCCCGGTGGCGATCAGCACTGCGCCGGTGACGATCGCCAGCACCTCCAGCGCGGGACGGCACCGCCCGGATCCGCGGGCCAGCTTGGCGCTGAGCCACGGATCCGCGGCGGACAAATCGCGTTCGATTTCGTTCAGCGCACGCTGTTCCCGGTCGGTCAGCCCGCGTCACCCTGCTTCCGGTGCGCGTGCCGGCGGCGGATCACAAAGCGGAGCACGACCACCCCGCCGAAGACCGCCGCGAACAGCGGGAGCGGGTTGCTCCGGACCGCCTGCGCACCAGCGCGGACCTTCTCCGCGGCTGGCGCCGAGACGGTCTTCTCGACCTGTTCGGCGGCTTGGTCGATCGTCGCGTCGACCTTCTCGCCTGCCCGCGTGCGGACGTCCAGCTTGTGGCTCAGCGCGTCCAGCGTTTCGGCCAGTTCCTCGCGGGTGACGTCCCGGTCCGCCCGGGCCCGCTCGACCTCGCGTTCCGTCATGACCGCACCTGCTTCATCGTCTCGACGTCCTCGCGGACCCGTTCGACCGATTCCTCCGGCACCACCGGCCCGGCGCGGCTCGCTTCCTTGCCGCCGGCCAGCGCGGCGAGGCCCGCGACCAGCAGCAGCGCGCCTCCGACGAGCAGCGCGGACAGCCAGCCGGGCACGACGAGCGCCAAGGCGAGCACGGCCGCGGCGATCAGGGTCGCGCCGCCCAGGAGCGCCAGCACGCCGGCGAACCCGACGAGCCCCGCCCCGATGCCGAAGCGCTTCCCCTTCGCCTGGAGTTCGGCCATGGCCAAGCGGAGTTCGTCGTGGAGCAGGCGTTTGAGCGAAGCGCTCAGATCGGCGGCGAGGTCCGCGGCGGACTTCTCGTGCGCGGGCGTCCGGTTCATTTCCTCCAGCACGGCTTCCTCCCTTCCTTCTTCGAGGCGTACCCGGCAGGTGGGCGGCGAAACCGGTCAGCGCGCTTCCAGCTTGGCGAGGGTTTCGCGGAGCGCGTCGACGACCCAGCCGTGGCCCAGCGGCAGCGGGCTCGGCACCTGGTCGTCCGGGTCGTCGCGACTGTGCGCCAGTACTTCGACTTCGACGCCGGACTCGCGCAACGCGGCGATCTCGGCGTCGTGCTGGACCAGCCAGGCTTCGTCGGCGACGGCGGCGTCACCGGGACTGATCACACCCTCGGCGGCCGGGTCGACGAGAAGAACGGACCGCAGCGACCCTGGATGCTCGGCGGCCAGCTGCAGCGCGTCGGCAGCGAGCGGTCCGCTCGTGACGAGGTCGCTGCGCTCCGGCGCGGCAAGGGTTTCCGCGGTTTCGCGCCACGCGCCCTCGACCGGGATCCGGTACCAGAGGATCTCGTGGTCCTCGGCGAGCGGCCGCCAGGTGGCGGGAAGGCCGTCGTGTTTGGCCGCGCCCGCCGGGTCGAGCACGATCAGCCGGGGTGCGCCGGACCGGCCTGCCGCGACCAGCGGCGGGCCCTCCGCGCGGACCGGGTCGGACGGGAACGGTTCTGGCATGTCGGCTCCTTCCACGCGCCTCCGGTTACCCGGGCGGGCGGAGGAGAAACCGTCCGGGGGGGCGCAACGGCCGGGAACGCGGTCAGCCGGGAGAAAAGAGACAGTCTCATGACCACTGCCCGCGACTTGATGACGCCGGCCGCTGGGTGCGTGCGCGAGTCGGACACCGGGCACGGCACCGCGCGGACGATGGCGCGCGAACAGCTGGGAGCGCTGCCGGTCCGCGGCGAGGACAACCGGCTCAAGGGGGATGCTGACCGACCGTGACGTCGTGGTGAAGGTGATCGCCGAGGGCAAGGACCCGCGCGGTGCAGGCCGGCGAGCTGGCGCACGGCGAACTGGTGACGGACGACGTCGCCGAGATCCTGCAGACCAGTCGCAGCATCAGGTGCGGTGCCTGCCGGTGATCGACGGCCGCGACCTGATCGGCGTCGTCGCGCGCGCCCTGCCCAATCCGGAGGCCGGAGTGCTGGCCGAGGCGCTGTCGCAGGATTACTGACCGTCCCCGGGTTTGCCGGACGCGGATCGGGGTAACCGCCGCGCATCCGCAGAGCGGAGCAGGGGGCTAGAGGCCGCGCGACCGTCGCAAGGGGACGGTCGCGCGGTTCTTGCCGTGATTGAACCGCGGCCCAGCGGGTAGCCGGAACGGAACAGAACCGACTTTCCGGGGAGGATTCCCGTGGCCGACCGCATCCGACCTCCGCAGCAGCAGGACCCGCCGGGCACCACCGCGGCCATGGACCCGCGGCCGCGCGATTCGATGACCGGCTACGAGGGCCGCGGCCTGCTGGCCGGACAACGCGCGCTGATCACCGGCGGTGATTCCGGCATCGGCCGCGCGGTGGCGATCGCCTTCGCGAAGGAAGGCGCGGACGTCGCGATCTCCTACCTCGACGAGCACGAGGACGCCGAGTACACCGCGGACCGCGTGCGCGCGGAGGGCCGGGAATGCGTGCTGCTGCCCGGTGATCTCGCCGGGGCGAAGCAGTGCCGGGACATCGTCGAGCGCACTCTGTCCGAACTGGACGGACTCGACATCCTGGTGAACAACGCGGCGACGCAATGGCCGGTCGACCGTCCCGAGGACCTGACCGAAGAGCAGTGGATGCACACGTTCGACGTGAATCTGCACAGCTACTTCCGGGTGACCGCCGCCGCGCTGCCGCATCTGGGCGATGGGGACGTCATCATCAACACCGGTTCGGTGAACGGCTTGCGCGGCAACAAGAGCCTCATCGATTACTCGGCGACGAAGGGCGCGATCCACGCGTGGACGTACGCGATGGCGCAGGCCTTGGCGGATCGCGGGATCCGGGTGAACTGCGTCGCGCCGGGTCCGGTGTGGACGCCGCTGATCCCGTCGACGTTCCCGCCGGAGAAGGTGGAGAAGTTCGGCTTGCAGGCGCCCATGCGGCGGGCGGCGCATCCGGACGATCTCGCGCCGTCGTATGTCTTCCTCGCGTCGAATCGGCTGTCTTCGTACTACAGCGGCGAGGTGCTGGCCGCGCTGGGCGGCGAAACGGTTCCGGGCGGCTAACCTTCACGGACCTTCAGCGGTTTGGGGGTCGGGTCCACGGCCGTCCAGCACGCGGGCGGATCCGACACCGGCTTTCCCGCGACCCCGCCCTGGCCACGACGAGCGCGGTGGAGTCCCGGGAGAGCGCGCCGCCAGCCGGCACCGGGCAGCGCGCGTCGATCCCGTTCGGTGTGCGGGGCGGCGACGGCTACCGCGACCGTCCGGGCAGGAACTCCTGCAGCTTCGTCTTCGCGCCCTGGAACATCAGGTGGAACGCTTCGGGATCGCCCTTGAGCACCGACTCGGTCACCGATTTCATCTGCTCGAACGTCGCGTGCGGCGGAATCGGCGGGACCTCCGCGTCACAGCGCACGTCCAGCACCGTCGGCCGGTCCGCGGCGAACGCGGTCCGCCAGGCCGAAGCGAGATCGCCCGGATCGTCGACGTTGACGCCGTCGAGGCCGACGCTGCGGGCGAACCCGGCGTAGTCGACGTCCGGCAGCGACTGCGATTCCTCGAACTTCGGCGCGCCGCCCATCGCGCGCAGCTCCCACGTGACCTGGTTGAGGTCGTTGTTGTGGAACACGCAGACCACGCAGGTCCGCTCGCTCCACAGGTGCTGGTAGCGGGCGATGGTGATCAGCTCGGCCAGCCCGTTCATCTGCATGGCGNCGCGCCGCCCATCGCGCGCAGCTCCCACGTGACCTGGTTGAGGTCGTTGTTGTGGAACACGCAGACGACGCACCGCGGATCGGTCCACAATCCCCGGTAGCGGGCGATGGTGATCAGCTCGGCCATCCCGTTCATCTGCATCGCGCCGTCGCCGACCAGCGCGATCGCCGGCCGGTCGGGATGCGCGAACTTGGCGCCGATCGCATACGGCACGGCGGGACCCATCGTCGCGAGCGTGCCGGACAGCGTGCTCCGGATGCCTTCGCGGATCCGGAGATTGCGCGCGTACCAGTTGGTCGACGAGCCGGAATCGGCGGTGACCATCGCGTCGCCCGGGATCTGCTTCGACAGCTCGTGCACGATCCGCATCGGGTTGACCGGTTTCGCGTCGACCTCGGCCTGCTGGTCCATTGTGGTCCACCAGCCGGCGACGTTCTTCTCGATGTTCTCGCGCCACGAACGGTTTTCGGCCCGGTTCAGCTTCGGCAGCAGCGCGCGCAGGGTCGCGGCGGCGTCGCCGACGAGGTTGACCTCGGTGGGGTAGCGCATGCCGATGAACCGGCCGTCGATGTCGATCTGCACCGCGCGGGCCTGGCCGTACTCCGGCAGGAACTGGCTGTACGGGAAATTGGACCCGACGATCAGCAGCGTGTCGCAGTCGCGCATCATCTCGTAGCTCGGCCGGGTGCCGAGCAGGCCGATCGCGCCGGTCACGTACGGCAGGTCGTCGGGGAGAACATCCTTGCCCAGCAACGCTTTCGCCACTCCGGCCCCGGTGAGGTCGGCGACCTGGCGCAGCTCGCCGGCCGCGCCGCGCGCGCCTTGCCCGACGAGGATCGCGACCTTCTCCCCGGCGTTGAGCACCTCGGCCGCCTCGGTGATGGCGGGTTCGGGCGGCACCGGATTCGGCCACGCGGTCCCGGGCGGGCTCGACGGCATCTGCTTGAACGCGTGCCGCGGCGGCTCGTACGGCTCTTCCTGCAGATCCGCCGGGACGATCAGCGCGGTCGGCGTGCGGGACGCCTGCGCGACCCGGAACGCGCGGTCGAGCGCGTTGGGCAGCTGCTCGGCGACGTTCACCTCGATGCAGTACTCGTTCGCGACATCCCGGTACAGCGCCTGGAGTTCGACCTCCTGCTGGTAGCTGCCGCCCATCGCGGTGCGCGCGGTCTGCCCGACGATCGCGACGACCGGGACGTGGTCGAGTTTCGCGTCGTAGAGCCCGTTCAGCAGATGGATCGCGCCAGGCCCGGATGTCGCCATGCACACGCCGACCGCCCCGCTGAACTTCGCGTAGCCGACCGCGGAGAAGGCGGCCATTTCCTCGTGCCTGGCCTGGACGAAGCGCGGCTGGTCGTCCGCTTTGCCGAAGGCGGCGACGAGACCGTTGATCCCGTCCCCGGGATACGCGAACACCTGTTCCACGCCCCAGTCACGCAGCCGCGAAAGCAGGTAGTCGCCGACGGTCTCGGTCATGACAAGTCCTCCCGTGCGTTGAGTCCTCCTCGGCTACCCGGGGGCCGGAGGCGCTACACGTCGTGCCGCGCGGTGGTGACGATCCCGATCCTGCTGGACGCCCGCGGCATGTTCCCGAACGGGCCTGAAGGCCAGCCGGATCACCAGCCGCTGCGCGGATGAGTCATTCGCGCAGGCTTTCAACTCGGCGGATAGCCGGTGCCGGCGAGTGCTCGCGGGGGTGAAGGTGGCGTCGCGCTGTTCCGGCAGCGAAATCGCTGGCGTGGCGAGAGTGCCGCCAGGTCGAACCTCGGCCGCAGGCAAGTCCGTGCATGCCTTCGACGATCCGGACGAGATCGGCCGCTCCGTCGCGCGGCGGCATGAGGCCGAGCATGCGCACGGGACCGTCGGCAGATTCCCCTTCGCGGGCGAGGACCAGGGAGTTATCGACATAGCCGCGGCGGGTGGCCGGTCCGCCGTCGACGGGTCCGAGCGGCCACATCCCCGCGCCCGTCGTGCAGAAGCGCGGGGAAGTCGCAGCCGCTCGACCGGGCCTCCTCGCGACACCAGCGCCGCGGTGAGCGGGCCGTGATTCTCGATCAGTCCCGGCCGAGCGCCTTCGCCAGTTCCTTCTTGGTCATCGTGGACCGGCCGTGGATATTGCGCTGCTTGGCCTCGTTGTACAGCTGGTCGCGCGTCGGGCCGCCGGGGCCGAGCCGCTTGCCGGAGCGGTGCCCGCCGCGCTGCTGCGGCGATTTGTCCCGTACCGAGGTCTTGCTCGCGCGGTCCGATTCACCCGATTGCGCCCGGTTCTTGTTCACCGTGCGGGCGGCGATCTCCTTTGCGAGCTTTTCGCTCGCGCCGCGCTCTTCCTGCGCCTGCTCGATGTGCTGGTACTGCCGTTCGCGTTTCGAACTCCAAGCCTGCTGCGGCATCCCAGTCTCCTTCCGCCGTTCTCGGTCCCCGGATTGCCCGCGCTGCGCACGCGGAAACATCGTGGTTCGCCGCGCCGGAAACGGGTACCCGTTCGCGAGTGGGACGCGAACAGACTCTCGCCGGACGGCTGCTGGCCGAGCACCTGGTCGCCGGACGGCTCGAACCAGGGACCGAAATCGGCCTGCGGGTCGATCAGACGCTGACCCAGGACGCCACGGGCACGCTCGTGATGCAGGAGCTTGAGGCGCTCGGGCTCGATCGCGCGCGGACCGAGCTGAGCGTCCAGTACGTCGACCACAACCTGCTGCAGGCCGACGAGAAGAACGCCGAGGACCACGCGTATCTGCGGTCGGCGTGCCGCCGGTTCGGGCTGTGGTTCTCCAAACCGGGCAACGGCGTTTCGCACCCGACGCACATGGAGCGGTTCGGCGTGCCCGGCAAGAGCCTCGCCGGGTCCGATTCGCACACCTGCGCGGCAGGCGCACTGGGCATGCTCGCGATCGGCGTCGGCGGCCTCGAAGTGGCGCTGGCCATTGCCGGAGAGCCGCTCTATCTGCGGATGCCGGAGATCTGGGGCGTCCGGCTTGGCGGCGAGCTGCCGCCGTGGGTGTCGGCGAAGGACGTCGTGCTGGAGATGCTGCGGCGCCACGGCGTGAGCGGCGGACGGCACCGGATCATCGAGTACCACGGCCCGGGGCTGGCCTGCCTGAGCGCGATGGACCGGCACGTGATCGCCAACATGGGCGCTGAACTGGGCGCGACCGCGACGGTGTTCCCGGCCGACGAAGCGATCCGCGCGTTCCTGCGGGCGGAGGGGCGCGAACACGACTTCCGCGACCTGCGCGCCGGACGCGACGCCTCCTACGACATCGAAGACGAGATCGATCTGTCCACTGTGGAGCCGTTGGTGGCGAAGCCGTCTTCGCCGGGCAACGTGGCACCGATGCGCGAGGTGTCGGGGACGCCGGTGGGGCAGGTCGTGATCGGTTCGTCCGCCAACCCCGGGTTCCGGGACTTCGCGGTCGCCGCGGCCACCGTCCGGGGCAGGCAGACGGCCGATTCGGTGAGCTTCGACGTCAACCCGGCCTCGCGGCAGATCCTGGTCGAACTGGCTCGCAGCGGATACCTCACCGACCTCGTCGCGGCCGGGGCCCGGGTGCACCAGGCTGGCTGCCTCGGCTGCATCGGGATGGGCCAGGCTCCCGCGCCCGGCACGAACTCGCTGCGCACCTTCCCGCGGAACTTCCCCGGCCGGTCCGGCACCGCCGACGACTCGGTCTGGCTGTGCTCGCCGGAGACCGCGGCAGTGTCGGCGCTCACCGGCGTGCTGACCGATCCGCGCGACTACGCCACCGCCCACCACCTCGCGCACCCGCGCGTCGCCGGACCGGCCCGTTCGGCGGCCGACCCGCGCGTCTTCGCCGCGCCGCTGCCCGAGGCGGAGGCTCTGCGGGAGGAGCTGGTGAAGGGCCCGAACGTCGCCGGGCTGCCGGATTTCGACCCGCTGCCGGACGAGATCGAGGGCCCGGTCCTGCTGAAAGCCGGGGACGACGTGTCGACCGACGAAATCTCGCCCGCCGGGGCCCGCGCGCTGCCCTACCGCTCGAACATCCCGAAGCTGGCCGAGTTCACCTTCACCCGGATCGACGAGGACTACCCGGAGCGCGCGGCGGGCAGCCCGGCGCATTTCGTGGTGGCGGGGGAGAACTACGGCCAGGGCTCGTCCCGCGAACACGCCGCGATCACCGCGCGGTACCTGGGTTTGCGCGTGGTGCTGGCCCGGTCGTTCGCCCGGATCCACTGGCAGAACCTGGTCAACTTCGGGGTGCTGCCGCTGGAATTCGCCGAGCCGGAGGACAGCGAGAAGATCCGGCGCGACGACGTGTTGTCGGTGTCCGGGCTGCAACGGCTGGCTGAGCCGGGGGAGTTCGCGGTGCGGAATCTGACCCGGGACGAGGAGTACCGGGCGAAGCACCAGTTGTCGCCGCGTCAGGTGGATGTGCTGCTGGCCGGCGGGCGGATTCCGCAGCTGGCGCGGGCGCTGCACTGAGAGGTCCGTCCAGGCCGAAGGCGACGTCGGAGCTGGAGCGCGGAAGACACGGTCATCTGGCCGTCAATCGGGCATTTCGGCGACTCTGATGTCTCCTGTGGACAGCAGGGGGTGGATCGACGCGGCTTGCGTTTCCGGCCTGGGGACTCGGCGGCCAGGTTCCCCTCGCGGACCTCTGGCTGGTCAGGAAGCCTTCAGCGCGGCCTCCAGATCGGCGCGGGACATCTTCGAACGCCCCTTGACGTCGCGTTCCTTCGCGAGTTTCCGCAGCTCGGTCTTGGACAATCCGGACAGATCCGGGGTGCGCGGCTTGCGGCTGCCGCGCACGCTCTTGGCCAGCGCCTCCATCAGGTCGACCACCTTCGTCGGCTGCTCCGGCTCGGCGGCGGGCGTGACGGTGTTCCCCGCCCGCTTGGCCTCGATCAGTTCCTCCACCCGCTCGCGGTAGGTGTCGCGGAACTCCTCCGGTTTCCACGGCTCGGTCATCGCGTCGATCAGCTTGACCGCGAGGTCCAGTTCCTTCCGGTTGGTCTTGGCCTTGGCGGGCAGCTGCGGAACGTCGTCCGCGCTGCGCACCTCGGCGGCGTAATGGAGCGTGTTGAGCACGATCACTCCGTCGCCGGCCCGGGCGAGCGCCAGGTGTTCGCGGCCGTGGAAGACGAACTTCGCGACGGCCGCTTTGTCCCGGCCGGACAGTGCGTCGAGCAGCAGCACGTACGGGCGCTGCGCCTCCTCCTTGGCGGGCGCGAGCCAGTAAGCGCGGTCGAAGTACACCGGGTCGACTTCGTCGAGGTCCACGAAGCTCTCCACCTCGAGCGACCTCGACCGCCCCGGCGCGATCTCGTCGAGTTCCTCCTGCTCGACCAGCACGTACTCGTCGTCGCCGACCTCCCGGCCGCGGACGATCTCGTCGTAGGGCACCTCGTCGCCGGTCCGCTCGTTGACCCGCCGGTAGCGGATGCGGTCCCGCGTCCCGCGCTGGAACTGCGTGAAGCGCACGGCGTGGTCCTCGACCGCTTTGTACATCCGCACCGGGACGTTGACCAGCCCGAACGACAGCGCACCCTGCCAGACCGGACGCATCGGCGCTCCTTCCTCCCTGCTGCCCGCCGGGTACCCGATCCGGGCGCGCGGCACACCGCCCCGGTGTGCGCGAGGAGGTTACCGGGTAGCTTTTGCTCCGATGCGCATAAAACCTCGCGGAAGCCAGTTCTTCCAGCTGCTCGCGGACGCGGCCGCGAACCTCGTCACCGCCACCGCGCTCCTGCGGGACCTCACCGAGGCTCCGCCCCCGGACCGGGAGGCGATCGCGGCCCGGCTGCACGAGGTCGAACACGCCGGCGACGACCTGACCCACACCATCATGGTCGAGCTGAACAGCACCTTCGTCACGCCGTTCGACCGCGAGGACATCCAGGCGCTGGCCGCCCGGATCGACGACGTACTGGACTTTGTGGACACTGCCGCGGACCTCGCGGTGCTGTACCGGCTCGACAAGTTCCCGCCGGGCACGGACGGGATGCTGCGGGTGCTGTGCCGCGCGGCGGAGCTGACCGCGGAATCCATGCCGGGGCTTTCGAAGGTCGGCGAGCTGTCGCCGTACTGGATCGAGATCAACGCGCTGGAGAACGAGGCGGACCACACCTACCGGCGGATGCTCGCCGACCTCTTCCAGCCGGGAGCCGACGCGCTTGAGGTGCTCAAGGCGAAGGAGGTCGTCGAACAGTTCGAACTGGCGGCCGACGGCTTCGAGCACGTCGCGGACGTGGTGCAGACCATCGCGGTCAAGGAGTCCTGAGTGGACAGCACCGCCGCGCTGGTCGCCGTCGTGGTGCTGACGGTCTTCTTCGACTACACCAACGGCTTCCACGACGCGGCCAACGCGATCGCCAGCGCGGTTTCGACCAGGGCGCTCCCGCTGCGCACCGCGCTCGTGCTGGCCGCGGTGATGAACCTGGCCGGAGCGCTGCTGTCGACCGGGATCGCCGCGACCGTCGCGAAAGGAATCATCGACGTCCCGCCCGGCCCGGGCGCGTTGACCGTGGTGCTCGCCGCGCTGGTCGGCGCGATCGCGTGGAACCTCGTGACCTGGTATTTCGGGCTGCCGTCCTCGTCGTCGCATTCGCTGATCGGCGGCATGGTCGGGGCCGCGCTGGCCGCGGCGAGCACGGTGCACTGGACGGGCATCGTCGAGAAAGTGCTGGTGCCGATGGTCGCGTCGCCGCTGCTCGGGCTCGTGCTCGGCTATGCGGCGATGGTCGCGGTGCTGTGGCTGCTGCGCCGGGCGAACCCGCACCGCAGCGGCCGGGTGTTCCGGCGGCTGCAGATCGTCTCGGCCTCGGCACTGGCGCTCGGACACGGCTTGCAGGACGCGCAGAAGGGGATGGGCGTGCTCGTCCTGGCGCTGATCGCGGCGGGGAAACAGGACACGTTCTCGGTGCCCCTGTGGGTGACGCTGGTGTGCGCCGGAGCGCTGTCGCTCGGCACCTGCTCGGGCGGCATGCGCATCATGCGGACGCTCGGCCGCCGGGTCTTCCCGCTCGACCCGCCGCACGGGTTCGTCGCGGAGTCGGTCGGGGCTTCGGTGCTGTACTTGACGGCTTTTGCCGTGAAGGCCCCGATTTCGACCACGCACGTGATCACGGCGGCGGTGATGGGTGTCGGTGCGACGAGGCGGCTTTCGGCGGTGCGGTGGGGGATTGCCCGTGACATCGTGCTGGGCTGGGTGTTGACGTTCCCGGCCGCGGCGGGGGTCGCTGCGCTGATGTTCTGGCTTTTGTCGGCGTTCGGCTGATCATCTGGGCGCCAGGGCGAGGACGTCCTGGTCGCTGGCAGGGCTGAAGTCCGGGGCAGAACTCGCCGACGGGAGCGGCGAAGACCGGTCGCGGCGGCGCGACCGGAGGGCCCGCAGTGCGGTGATCGCGGTCCCGCCGGTGAGCGCTGGACACGGTTGCTCCGGTAGCGGCAGACCTGGTCACGGGCTTCGGCGCGGGTGTGGCCGACCTGGCGGGCCGGTGTGCGGCACTGGCCGGGAATCAGCTCTCCGCATAGGTGATCGAGTACCGAGCCGCCACCGGATTGATCTTCACCGGGTCCACCGCGCCGTCGGTCAGCACCGCCGGACCAGCCTCGAACAGATCCTCCAGATAGTGCTCCCACCCGCCCGGCGAGGAGATCTGCAACAGCCGCGGCGCCGGATCCGAAACCGCCCGCAGCGCATGCGGGACCCCGTGCGGCAGCAACACGAACGTCCCCTTCGCCGCCACATGGCTTTCGTCCGCGAAGTCGATGCCCAGTTCGCCTTCGAGGACGTAAATGCATTCGTCGGCCTCGTGGTGGACGTGGCGCGGGATGTCGCGCGCCAGTGTCACCTCCAGCAGCGAGAACCGGGTCTCGGTGTCGCCCGTCATCGCCTTCACCGCGAACGCGGGCGGCAGCGGCACCCGGCCCGGGCGCGCCTCGCCGGGCTGCAGCAGGAGGAAGCGGTCCTTCGTCATGGGGTATCCTCTCGAACATATCGGAAACGGAGTCCGTTTCCAGATTAACCGGAGGAGGGTGTCGGTTGTCAACGGAGCGCAGGCCGAGGGCGGACGCGGAACGCAACCGGGTGCGGGTGCTCGAAGCGGCCCGCGCGCTGCTCGCCGAGCAGGACGACGTCCAGTTGCCGGAGATCGCGCGGGCCGCCGGGGTGGGCGTCGGGACGGTGTACCGGAACTTCCCGGACCGGCGGGCGCTCGTGGAAGCGCTGGCGGAGCAGCGGTTCCACGAGATCGCNCGAGATCGCGCAGTACGCGCGAAAGCGGTGCCTCGACGGGAAATCCGGCGTCGAACGCTACCTGCGGCACGTCGGCGAGGTGCTGTCCGGGGACCGGGCGCTGTCGTCCGCCATCGAGGCGGCGCGGGGGTCGGCGGGGAGCGAGCCGCGCGGCGACGCGCTGGCGGAGCTGGAAATCGTGGTGACGCAAGCGATCGAGGCCGACCAGGCGGCGGGGGTGCTCCGCGCGGATTGCACGGCGGGGGACGTGTATCTGCTGGTCGGCTGCCTGTCGTCGGTGGTCCGCACGGGAAGCGGGGACTGGCGGCGGTTTCTGGCGCTGGCCCTGGAGGGGTTGCTGCCCCGGGACTATCCGGCCAGGCGCAGTACGTAAGACGTGAGTTCGCCGCTGTCGGCGAGGAACCTCGGGCCGAACGAGGTTCGCACGACGTGGCAGGCGGAGTCCCCGCCGGCGGAAAAGCGTGACGGGCTGCCCCGGAAGCCCCTCCGGAACGGCCCGCCGGCGGGAGATCAGGCGAGGTCCTCCAGCGGGACCCCGGGGTCGGCCAGCCGCTCCGGGTCCACCGCCTTGCCCGAGCGGATGAGCGCCTTGATCGGGTCCGTGACGTCCCAGACGTTGACGTTCATCCCGGCCAGGACGCGGTTTTCCTTGAGCCAGAAGGCGATGAACTCGCGCCCGGGCACGTCGCCGCGGAACACGACGCGGTCGTGGCCCTCGATGACGCCCAGGTATTCCATGCCCAAGTCGTACTGGTCGGTGAAGAAGTACGGCAGCTCGTCGTACGACTCCTCCTCGCCGAGCATCCCGGCCGCGGCCACGGCGGGCTGGTTGAGCGCGTTCGCCCAGTGCTCGACGCGCAGGTGCTTGCCGAGGAACGGGTGGTAGGCGTTCGCGATGTCGCCGACGGCGAAGATGTCCGGGTCGCTCGTGCGCAGGCTCGCGTCGGTCACCACGCCGTTGCCGACGCGGAGGCCGGCCGCCTCGGCCAGTTCGTCGTTCGGCTTCGCGCCGATCCCGGCCAGGACGGCGTCCGCCTCAAGGAGGCTGCCGTCGCCGAGGCGGATCCGCTTGCCCTGGCCGCCGTTGGCGATGTGCTCGACCTGGACGCCGAGCCGCAGGTCGACGCCGTGTGCGCGGTGCAGGTCGGCGAACACCGGGGCGACGTCGCGGCCGAGCGCGGTGATCAGCGGCAGTTCGAGCGCCTCGACCACGGTGACCTCCACCCCGGCCTGGCGCGCGGCGGCGGTCGCTTCGAGGCCGATCCAGCCGCCGCCGACGACCACCAGCTTCGAGGCGGTGCCGAACAGCTCCTTGAGCCGGTCGGCGTCCTCGATCCGGCGCAGGTAGTGGATT
>NZ_LWSF01000010.1:0-115149 GCF_001651785.1 Amycolatopsis sp. M39 | reverse complement strand
ACCTGCTTCCGGTCCCGCTCGATCGCCGTCGCCTTGACGCCCTGGCGCAGCTCGACGTGCTTCTCGGCGTACCAAGCGGCATCGTGCACCTGGAAGCTCTCGGCCTCCGCGTTGCCCGCGAGGTAGTCCTTCGACAGCGGCGGACGTTCGTAGGGCAGGTGCCGCTCGTCGCCGACCATGGTGATCTTCCCGTCGAATCCCTTGTCGCGCAACGCTTCCGCGGCCTTGGCTCCGGCCAGCCCGGCTCCGATGATGACGAACGACGAGGTCACTGGCGAACTCCTTCGGCGCGGGGACGACGGGGTACTGATATCACCAGCGAAGTTTGGTCTTATTCGGCTGCTCGGTCAAGTTCCCCTGATCAGAGGTACCCAATTGAGACAGCGCCTATCGGGAAGGGTGTTACTTCGCTGCTCAGCCGTGCCCGCCGCCGGGTGGCCGCCTCCGCTGTGCTCGTCTGCGCGGACCAGCTGTCGCCGTGGAGATCCGGGCTCCCGGCCGTTGATCTGCCCGGCGGGCTTGTCGCCGATGCGGCGGTGCGGCGGAAAGCCGGGGGTGTCGCTCTTCCTCCGGCACGCGGCTGGCGCCAGAACGGTTCGGCCCGATTTAGCGAGCGTCACAGCATCTGGACGGGAGGGACCCCGGTGCGTACGGTATGGCAAGCCTAACCTTAGTAACTCTCCGAGGAGGACCCATGCCAGAGCGTGTGCTCGACCGGGCCGTCCCGTTCGTGCTCGGCCTGTTCCGGATCGTCGTCGGGCTGCTGTTCGCGGCCCATGGTGCGGCGGCGCTGTTCGGCATTTTCGGCGGCGGCCCGAAAGGCGGAACCGTCGAGGCGGGCGCGTGGCCGTCCTGGTACGCGGCGGTGATCCAGCTCGGCTGCGGCCTCCTGATCGCCTTCGGTCTCGGCACCCGGATCGCGGCGCTGCTCGCGTCCGGCTCGATGGCGTACGCCTACTTCGTCGTCCACCAGCCGGACGGCCTGCTGCCGCTGCAGAACCACGGGGAGCCCGCGGCGATGTTTTGCTGGGCGTTTCTGTTGCTGGGCTTCACCGGGCCGGGTGCGCTGGCGGTCGACGTGGTGTTCCGGAGGCGGTCAGACGGTGCTCGCGGCACGCGACCACTGGGCAGCCCACCGCGCGGCGTCCTCAGCGTGGTGCAGGTCAATCCCGGCACGCGCGACTAGCCGGAGCCGGGAAACGCCGTCCGGGACGCTCGGCGGCCGGAAGCAGCCGACCACGATGTCCCGTTCGTACAGCTGGTCAGCAGCAGCGATAGCCTGCTCCGGAGAGTCCGCGGGAATCGACTGAACCGCGCCAGGCGCACGCGAAACCCCTGCGGCATCAGCGATCGCGACCGCGGCACGGTGCAGATCCTCGACCCGCGAAGGCTCGGCTGCGATGATCCGGCACGCTTCCGCCGCACTTGCCGCCGCGGCGGGGGCGAGGCCGGTGTCGAAGATGAATGTCCGCGCCGTATTGACCAGATGTTCGCGCAGCAGCGGCGATCCCAGCACTGCGCCGCCCTGTGCGCCCAAAGCCTTTGACAGGGTGGCGGTCACCGCGACGTGCGGCGCGCCTGCGAGACCGGCCGCGTGCACCGCGCCCCGTCCGTTTCCCGCGACGCCGATGCCGTGTGCTTCGTCAACCACCAGGAAAGCGTCGTATTCAGCGCACAATGCCGCGGTGCGCTGAAGATCGGTGGCGTCGCCGAGCACCGAATAGATCGACTCGACCGCCACGATCGCCCGCTCCTGCGCCCGGTCGCGCAGCAAGTGCGCGAGGGCGTCCAGGTCGTTGTGCGGGCAGATCGCGACGGGGGAGCGGGACAGCCGCGCGCCGTCGATCAGCGAGGCGTGGATGTGCGCGTCGGTGATCAGCAGCGTGTCCGGCGAGCCGAGTGCGGTGATGACGCCGATGTTCGCGGTGTAACCACTGGAAAAACCGAGCGCGGCCGGTTGCCCGGTGAGGTCGGCCAGTTCGCGTTCCAGCTCCGTGTGACACGGCGTGGTGCCGGTGACGACTCGGGACGCGCCAGCGCCGGCTCCGTACTTCTCGACGGCCTGGACGGCGGCCGCGCGCAGTCGCGGATCGGTGCTGAGGCTCAGATAATCGTTCGACGCGAGATCCAATGTGGACTTTCGCGGATGCCGCCGATCATCGGTCCGCCGGACGAGACCGGCGACGTGCCGGTCCCGTCCGGCGGCGGTCAGCCAGTCGTGCATCGACACCATGGCGGTCACGCGTTGGGTGCGGCGGCGGTGCCCGCTCCGCGTTCCCGCAGCGCCGGGGTGGTGTGCTCGGCCGGCTGCTGCTCGCCCGCGCCGAGAACCTCGAAGCCCGCGTCGGCGATCATCTCCAGATCGGCCTTCGCGGCCTGGCCTTCGCTGGTGAGGTAGTCGCCGAGGAACAGCGAGTTCACCACGTGCAGCGCGAGCGGCTGCAGCGATCGCAGGTGCATCTCGCGGCCGCCGGCCATCCGGACTTCCGCTGCCGGGCAAGCGAACCGGGCCAGCGCGAGGATGCGCAGCGCGCGCAGCGGGCTCAGCTCCCAGGTTCCGGCGAGCGGCGTGCCCTCGAACGGCATCAGGAAGTTGACCGGGATCGAATCGCTGCCGATGTCGCGCAGCGCGAAGACGGCGTCGATCAGCTCGTCGTCGGTCTCGCCCATGCCGACGATCAGGCCGGAGCACGCGGAAAGCCCGGCGGACTTGGCCTTTTCGACGGTGTCGACGCGGTCGTCGTACCCGTGCGTCGTGCAGATCTCGGAGTACCGCGACTCGCTCGTGTTCAGGTTGTGGTTGTACGCGTCGACCCCGGCGTCGCGCAGCTTCTCGGCCTGCCCGTCCTTGAGCAGCCCGAGGCAGGCGCACACCTCCACGCCGGAATGCGCGGACTTCACCGCCTCGACGGCCTGGGCGACCCGGTCGACGTCGCGGTCGCTCGGCCCGCGCCCGCTCGCGACCAGGCACACCCGCGACGCGCCGCCCTGAATGCCCGCGCCTGCCTGGCGCGCCGTTTCCTCGGCGGACAGCCACGAGTACTTGAGGATCTGCGCGGACGACCCGAGCCGCTGCGAGCAGTACCCGCAGTCCTCGGGGCACAGGCCCGATTTCAGGTTGACGAGGTAGTTGACCTTGACCCGGTTGCCGAAGTGCGCGCGCCGCAGCCGTCCGGCAGCCGCGACCAGGCCGAGCACGTCCTCGTCCGGCGCTTCCAGCACCGCACGGGCGTCAGTGCGGTCGAGTACGCCGCCGGCCAGCTGCCGGTCGGCCAGGTCGTCGAAGGTTTTGAACACCTGTCAAATCCTAGGCGGCCGATCGGCCGGAAGCAAGCGGCAGGCAGAATGAGCGGGGTGAAGGTGACGCGAGACCAGATCGTCGACCGGGCCTACGAGCTGCTGGCCGAAGCGGGGCTGAGCGGCTTGTCGATGCGGCGGGTGGCCCTCGACCTGGGGGTCCAGCCGGGCGCGCTGTACTACCACGTCGCCAGCAAACAGGAGCTGCTCGCCGTCGTCGCCGCGCGGATCCTGAAGGGGCTGCCCGGGGTGGCGAAGGACCCGCGCGAGGCGGCCGGAGACTTCCGCTCGGCGCTGCTGCGGGTCCGCGACGGGGCCGAGGTGGTGTCGTTCGTGCAGGCGTACCGGCCGGATCTGCTGGTGCCCACGCACGCGCTGCGCCGGCTGTTCACCGGGAAGTACGACGAGCGGCGCGCGGAGTGGGCGGCGCGGACCGTCGTCCACTATGTACTCGGGTTCGTCGCGGAGGAGCAGAACCACGCCGAACTGGTGCGCGCCGGGATCGTCGAGGAGGAACCGGCGCACAGCGGCGATTCGGACGAGGCGTTCGGGTTCGGCATCGACGCTATCCTCAACGGACTGTCGTGAGCGTTCAGCGCGGTCGGAGTCTCCTGGCTGCCGCCCCGCCGCCGGTGAGCGCGAACTGAAATCCGGTGGGCTGGATGCCGCGGCCGAACGCCTGGACGGGCCCGGAGGGGGGCTGATGATCGTGATGGTGCGGTTCGCGGCGGGATCGACGACGCGGAGCGCGGCTCGGGGTGCCGAGGGTCTCGCCGGCTTGAGTGCTGCGCCCCGCCGATGAGCACCCGCCGGCCGGCTACCTCCCCCAGGTCGGGCCGCGATTCCCCCGACCACGCGTCAAACCTGCTTCGACCAGCCAGCCGTGCCCGTGGGCGTAGGGGTGTCGCCTGTTCGGCCGGCCAGGGGTGCTCTCATCCCGATGGCCTCGATACACCCGAAGAATGACCAGCGATGTGCGACGCGCCAGGGATGATCCGGATCAAGCTGCCCTACGGCGAGCCGGCGTGGCTGGCCACCCGCTACGACGACGTTCGCATGGTGTTCGGCGACCGGCGGTTCAGCCGGGCCATGGCCGTCGACGCCGACGTGCCGAGGATGACGCCGCACAAGCTGGACGGCGGGACCATCATGATGGATCCGCCGGAACACAGCCGGCTGCGCAAGCTGGTGGCCAAAGCCTTCACCCAGAACAGGGTGCGGCAGCTGGCCGGGGAACTCGTGGACGCGATGGCGGCCGGCGGCAGGACGGCGGACCTGGTGGAGAATTTCGCGTTGCCGCTGCCGGTGGCGGTGATCTGCGAGCTGCTCGGCGTGCCAGTGGCCGGCTGGCCGAAGTTTCGGGTCTGGAGCGACCGGATCCTGTCCACGAGCGAGACCACCGCTGAGGAGTACGAGGCCAGCGAAGCGGAGCTCCAGGAGTACATGAGCGGGCTCATCGCCGCACGGCGCGCGGAGCCCGCCGATGACCTGATGACCGCGCTGATCGAGGCCCGCGACGAGCGCGACCGGCTCTCCGAGCCGGAGCTGATCGATTTGTGCGACGGGCTTCTGGTGTCCGGCAACGAAACCACCGCGTCGCTGCTGGCCGGCTCGGTCTTCGTCCTGCTGGAGCACCCGAGCTGCGGGCCGACCTCAGCCGGATGCCGGCCGCGGCCGAGGAACTGTCGCGGTTCATCCCGCTGGGCCATTGGCCGGGCTTTCCCCGCTATGCGACCGAGGACGTCGAGGTGGGCGGTTCGCTGGTGCGCGCGGGAGAGCCCGTGGTGTCCGACTTCGCCTCGGCCAACCGGGATCCCCGGCAGTTCGAGGATCCCGATGTGCTGCGCTTCGACCGGGAGGGGGCCTCGCATCTGGGTTTCGGGCACGGTGTGCATCACTGTGTCGGCGCGAACCTCGCCAGGGTCGAGCTGCGGGAAGGCCTGCGCGCGCTGCTGAGCAGGCTGCCGGGGCTGCGGATCGCCGGCGAGATCGAGTGGAAGGCCGAGATGCCGGTGCGCGGCCCGCGCCGGATGCCGATCGGCTGGTGACGGCTGCCCGGTGCCGGGCCGGGTTGCCGCCCCGAGGCCGGCGTGGAATTCGTCGGCGGCGGATGGCGCGCGTGCTGGCTCCGGGCTCCTCGGCCGCAATGATCATCAGGTCCTGCGGCGGTACCTTCCCACGGTGGGAGTCCTATCGCCCCACGAGGCCGGATCGAGGAGCACGCCCGTTGTCGCAGTCGCCCGGCCTGGTGCCACGGATGCAACGGCACCAGGTCGTCATCTACCTGGCCGCGCTCGCCGTCGGCGCACTGGCCGGCTGGCTGGCCCCGGCGGCCGGGCCGGGGCTGGAACCGGCGATCAACCCGGTGCTGGCGGCGCTGCTGTACGTCACGTTTCTTCAGGTGCCCGCCGCCGAACTGGGCCGTTCCCTGCGCGACGGCCGGTTCCTCGGCGCCGCGCTGGCGGTGAACTTCGTCGTGGTGCCGCTGGTCGTCGCGGCGATGTCCGCCTTCTTCCCGGCCGGGCAAGCGCTGCGGCTGGGCATGCTGCTCGTGCTGCTGGCCCCGTGCGTGGACTACGTGATCGTCTTCAGCGGCCTGGCCGGAGGCAGCAGCCGCCGCCTGCTCGCCGCGACGCCGTTGCTGCTGCTCGCGCAGATGATCCTGCTGCCCGGGTTCCTGTTCCTCTTCCTCGGCGCGGACCTGGCGCGTTCCGTGCGGGCCGGGCCGTTTCTCGAAGCGTTCCTGGTGCTGATCGCGATCCCGCTGGCGCTGGCCTGGCTCACCCAGGCGTGGGCGGCCCGGCACGCGACCGGCCGCCGGTTCGCCGACGCGGCCGGGACCGCCATGGTGCCGTTGATGGCCGCGACGCTGGCGACTGTGGTGGCGTCGCAAACCCCGAAGCTCCACGGCGGACCCGGCCCGGTCGCGTCGGTGGTGCCGTTCTTTGTGATTTTCCTGGTGGTGATGGCCTTGGCCGGACTGGGCGTCGCGCGGTTGTTCCGGCTGGACGTCCCGGCGGGCCGGGCGGTCGTTTTCACCGGGGCGACCCGGAATTCTCTGGTGGTGCTTCCGCTGGCGCTGGCGTTGCCGGACGAGTTCGCGGTCGCCGCGGTCGTGGTGGTGACGCAGACCTTGGTCGAGGTGGCCGGCATGGTGTGGTACGTCCGCCTAGTGCCTCGCTTGCTCCCGTAGCCGGGGGTAGAGGCGCGCCGGTTCCCCGCGATCCAGTTGCGCGCGCAGGCGGGCGGCGCCGTCCGGGAGGAACGGGCTGAGTTCGGTTGCCAGTTCCCGGCAAGTGCCCACGACGGTCCCCAATACCTCCGCCAGATCGGCACCGCGCAACGTCCAGGGCCGGGTCTGTTCGACGTACCGGTTGGCGTCGCTGATCACCTCGGCCACGGCGCCGGTGGCCGTGCGGAAGTCGAAGGCGGCGAGCGCCGTGTCGATCCGGGAGGCGAGCGCGTGCACTGTCCTCAGTGGACTCGACGGGGCGATCCGGCCGGTGCGGCGGGCGAGGCTGAGCACCCGGTGCACGAGATTGCCGAGGCCGTTGGCGAGTTCGTCGTCGGCGCGGTCGATCAGCCGCGTTTCGGTGAAGTCGGTGTCGCCGAGCGGGGCGACTTCGCGCAGCAGCCACCAGCGGACGGCGTCGGCGCCGTACCGGTCGACCAGGTCGGTCGGACGGACGGTGTTGCCCGCGCTCTTGGAGATCTTCGCGCCGTCCAGAGTCAGATAGTCGTGCACGAAGATGGTGTCCGGCAGCCGTTCGCCGGCGGAGAGCAGCAGCGCGGGCCAGTACACGGCGTGGAACCGCAGGATGCCTTTGCCGATCACGTGCACTCGCTCGGCCGCCTGGGCCCAGCGGGACGGGTCGGCGGTGAGGTAGCTGGCGAGCGCGTCCCACCAGACGTAAATCACCTGGTCCGGGTCGCCGGGCACCGGGATGCCCCAGCCGTCCGAGCGCGCGGCGGGCCGGGACACGCTGATGTCGGACAACCCGGAGCGGACGAATCCCAGCACCTCGCGGAGCCGGGCGGCGGGTTCGATCCGGAGGCGCCCGGTTTCCAGCAGGTCCCGGATTTCTCCGGCATAACGGGAAAGCCGGAAGAACCAGTTCTGTTCGGTGACGATTTCCGGCGGGGTTTCGTGTTCCCGACAGCGTTCGCCGTCCGCGTAGAACTGTTCGCAGCCCACACAGTAGCGGCCGGTGTAGTCGCGCAGGGAGAAGTCGCCGCGGCGGGCGCTGGCTTGCCACAGGCGCCGGACGCCGTCGAGGTGGCGGCGATCGGTGCTGGTGCGGATGAAATCGTCGACGGCGAGTCCGAGCGGTTCCCGCAACGCGGCGAAGCGCGCGGCGCCGTGGTCGACGAACTCCCGCACGGGAATGCCCGCGGCCTTCGCCGCAGTGACGTTCTTGAGAGCGTTGTCATCGGTGCCGGTGAGCAGCTGGACGTCGGTGCCGCGCAACCGCCGGTGCCGGGCCAGAACATCGGCCTGCACGAGTTCGAGCGCGTGCCCGAGATGCGGTTCCGCGTTGACATAAGGGATCGCGGTGGTGATCACGTCGGTCATGGTCAATCCTCTCCGCCGCCGGCCGACGGCGGAGAGCCCCCGGCGACGGCCGGGGCTGGGCGGGTCAGCGCACGAGAACGGGCCCCAGGCCGGGGCTCGTCATCGGTGCGGTGGTCATGCCTTCCATAGTGGCCGGGCACCCGCCTTCGGGACCACTGGTTTTCTTCCCCACGTCACGGACGTCCCCGCCGCCCGTTGCCCCGGCAGCGTCGCCTTGAGTTCCTGCCACTGGTTTTCAGCGTCCGGTCGTGCCGTCGATCAGCTCGCGCAGGATGTCGGCGTGCCCGGCGTGCCGTCCGGTTTCCTCGATCAGGTGCGTCAGCGCCCAGCGGACGCTCGGGCCGGCGCGGCCCGGCAGCGGGGCGGCGAGATCCGGGCAGCTGTCGAGAAGTTCGTTGGCGAGTTCGACGGCTTCCCGGTAGCGGGCGACGACGTCGGCGACGCTGTCCTCGGTGCGGAACGTCGAGGGCCAATTCTTCACGGTCTCGCCGAGAAACAGCGACCGCTCCACGAAGGTCAGGTGGTTGAGCAGGCCGACCAGATTCGTCCCGGACGGCACCGCGGCGGCGTGGGCTTCGGGCTCCGGCGCGCCGTCGACCTTGGCGGCGACCGAGGTGCGGAGATAGTCGAGAAATCCGCGCAGGACTTCGGTTTCGCTGCTTCCGGTACGGGGCGGCGGGGTGTCGCGACGGCGGGCCACAGTGGTCTCCTTCGGGGTTCAGGCGGTGCGGCGGATCAGCAGGACGTGGTCGACGACCTCGGCGGTCTGGCCGTCCGGCCCGGTCGCCAGGCGAGTGGGGGAGTCCGCGCGCTCGACGGTCCACCGCACCGGATCGAGGGCGAGGTCCGCGGCGATCTCCGCGGGGCTGGGGAAACGCGCGTCCGGATCCTGGTTCCACGACCACGGCGCGATCGAGCCGTGGTCCACGACCAGCAACCGGCCGCCTGGCCGCAGTGCGTGCGCGGCGGTGCGCAGGACTGTCGACCGGTCCAGTTCGAAGGGGGTCTGCAGGTAGTGCGCTGTCACGAGGTCGAACGCACCGGCCGGGAAGCTGACCCGCAGGTCGTGCCGCACGGCGGTGATCCGCGGGCCGGCGAGGCGGTTGACCGCGACGGCGGAGATGTCAGTGGCGGTCACGTTCCAGCCGCGCCCGGCGAGCCAGCGTGCGTCGCCGCCGTTGCCGCAGCCGAGGTCGAGCGCGTCGCCGGGAGGAAGATCGGAGACGGTTTCCACGAGCCGGGCGTTCGGCTTCGGGTCCGAGGGCGGCCGGGCGGCGTGCACTTCGTCCCAGAACAGGTTCGCGTCGGTGGTCATCGGTCGGCTCCTCGGGTCGGGTGCGTCCAGCGTCGCCGGAGCCGGGCCCGCAGCGCACGCGATCTTGCCGGAACGGCAACTCCCGCATGCTGGACCGGATCGTTTCGCCGGTACCGTCGGAGACGAACGGTCCGGAAAGCGGGGAGCGGTCAATGAAAATCGGCGCCGTGGACATCGTTCCGATCCTCGACGGCATCGCCCGGCTGCCGCTGGCGGGCACGGTCGTGCACGCCCGGGGCGCGCGGTGGGAATGCCGCCATCAGCCGCTCGACGCCGAGGGCCGGATCCGGATGGACGTCGGATCGTTCCTCGTCCGGCTCGGCGACCGGACGGTGCTGGTCGACGCCGGGACCGGGCCGGGATTCGAGCACGACGGCTTCGCCACCGGCGGCCTCCTCGGCAACCTGCGCCGCGCCGGGGTCGCGCCGGAGGAGGTGACGGACGTGGTCTTCACCCATCTGCACGTGGACCACGTCGGCTGGTCGAGCGTGCGCGGCGAAGCCGTTTTCCCGCGGGCGGCCTTCCGCATGCACGCTGCCGACTGGGCGCACTTCACGACCGGCGAAACCGCGGATCCGGCGGTGCGGGCCACGTTCGCGCCGATCCTCGGACAGGTCGAGACCTTCGACGGCGAAATCGAACTGGTCCCCGGCCTTGTCGCCCGTCCCGCGCCCGGCCACACGCCCGGCTCGACGGTTTTCGTGGTCAGCGACGCCGGCGAACGCGCCCTGCTGCTCGGCGACGTCCTGCATACCGTCAGCGAGCTGACCGACCCGGAATGGGAGGGCATGTTCGATGTGGACCGGCCCGCGGCGACCGCGATGCGGCAGCGGATCGCGGCCGAACTCGAGGCGTCCGGCGACGTTTTCGCGCCAGCGCATTTCCCGGGACTCGCCTTCGGGCGGCTGGTCACCGCGGCCGGGATCCGGCGGTTCGCCTGGGCCTGAGCGGGGGTTACCCGCTGCGGCACCGGGGCGGGGTTTCCCGCGACCACCTGCTCGGCTGCCGCGTCCCGCCCAGCAGGACCAGCACGTCCGGGCTCACCCCCGCGCGCACCCGGGAGGCCAGCTCCGGCGAGGTCTGCCCGAGTGCCGAGTAGACCGCGCGGACCAGGCACCTCGCCGCGTGCGGGGAACGCCTGGTGCGCAACGAGACCTCCATCAGGAGGGCCTCGCGGTCGCAGGTGCGGCCGCGGTTCGCCGCCACGATGCCCAGCCGGGTTTGCTCGGCCAGAGGAAGGCATCGCAGCAGGCTGTCGACGACGCAGTCGATCGCGAGCCGGTTCCGTTCCGTGCGGGGCAGGCGAGGCCCGGGCAGAATTTCCTTCCGCACCACCATGGACCATCAACTCCTGGCCGCAGAGTAGCCGATCCGGCGCGCGCGGCGACGTTCCGGTTCCGTGCGACGGAAAACGATCCGGTGGAGTCCACTGTGGACGGATTCAGCCGGGCGAGCCGGACAAAACGGCGAGCCGGTCGAGCGACTCGCGGATCCGCGCGGGCACGTCGTCGCGGTCCTGGCCCGCCGGAACCGACAGGTGCAGCGTCGCGTGGCTCGTGCCCGCCGCACCGGGCGCGACCTGGAGCCAGCCGCCGTTCCATTCGAGCCGGAGCCGGTCGCGGCGCCCGGACGGGGGCACCGCGACCGGCTCCGGCAGCCATTCGTTCAGGTGCGCGGCATCGGAGGCGACGGCGTAGACGTGGCCGGCCGGCGCGGGCATCCTCCGCCGCGTTTCGAACTCGCTCATCATCCTGCCTGCCCGTTTCGCGGCGGCGTGAAACCGGAGGGTCCACAGTGGACGTTCACGGACGGTGAGCTGCCCGGTTCACCCCGCGTCGCGGAGGAGGGCGTCGAGGTCGGCGGGCGTGCCCGGCGTCCGGAGCCCGGGCGGCGCGAGGCAGCCGATCCGGTGGTCGTCGTCGCGGACCGCGGCCGCGAATTCGGCGACGCGGGACGCGGGCGGCGCGACCGAAGGCCCGGCCAGGTAGCGGATGACGATGAGGTCTTCGCCGGAATGCGTTTCCACGGCGGCGGCCCAGCCGTGGATCTCGTCCCACAGCAGGGCGACGTCGCGGCCGGGGTAGGCGGGCAGACGGCCGTCGAGCGCGACGTAGGCCGACACCGGGGTGTCGTGGTCGACGGTGCAGGATTCGAGGCCGATGCCCAGAGCGCCGGTGACCTCGGCGAGGTAGTTCCACAGGCGCACCGACGCGGGGTGCGACGAGCCGGTCTGGGCGGTGTGCAGCGGCAGGGACACGGGGACAACGCCTTTCTCGCGCGAAGGACTGGCGCGGAACAGGGGTTTCCTGTCCCGCGTCACGGGCCGCATCCGGTGGCGCGGCGGGGTTCTCCGGCTAGCGGCCGGAACGCGCCCTCGCGGGCGGCCCGGACCTTATTCCCGGTGACGGGGCCCGGGAAACCCGCGGAGCGCGGCGAATCGGCCCGCGAGGCCGGCCGGTCATCGGATTCACCTCCGCCGCTCGACAGGGGACGCCCTTTTCTTCTAGCATGTCATCGAACTGATGACAACTGCCAAGTCGTCGAGAGGATGACGCGATGGCGGAGGTGGACCCCGGCCCGCTGATCCAGGGCGTCCGCGAGGCGGTGCTGGCCGCCCGGGACGGCGGCGCGGCGGCCGACCGGTCGCTGGCCGCGCTCTCCGTGCTGCGGGCGCTGCGCGATCAGCTCGGCGAATGGGAACCGGAACTGATCGCGTCCGCGCGCGCGGCGGGCGCGAGCTGGGCGGCGCTGGCCCCGGCGCTGGGCGTGGCGAGCAGGCAGGCGGCCGAACGCCGGTACCTGCGGGTGCGGCCGTCGGCGACCGGGGAGGCCACTGGCGAAGCACGCGTCGACGCCGAACGCGGCCGCCGCGCGGGAGACCGGGCAGTCGCCGGCTGGGCCCGGCGCAACGCCGCGGTGCTGCGGCGGCTGGCCGCGGAGGCCAGCGCCGCGCCCGGCTTGGACCCCGCCGGACAAGAAAGCGCCGACCGGCTCGGCGTCGCGCTGGGAGACGACGACGTCACGAACCTGCTCCCGCCGCTGGCCGACCTGCGCGCGCATCTCGAACCGCGGCACGCCGCACTGGCGGACCGCGTCGGGGAGATCGCCGAGCACGCGGACCGGCTGCGCGAGGAGGCGGCCGGGCAGCGGCGCGGTCGTGCGCGATGAGCGCCGCGCGATGAGCGGGCGCGGCGTTCGGGTCGCGACGTGCCGGGCTGGTCCGGCTGGCGGTGCGGGGGCGTGGTGCGCCGGGTCGGGTGCGTGGTCGGTGGTGTGCGGGCTGGGCGAGCGGGGTTGTCCGGGTGTGCCGGGTCGGGTCGGCTGGCGGGGCGGGGGCGGGGTGTGCCGGGTNGGTGTGCGGGCTGGGCGAGCGGGGTTGTCCGGGTGTGCCGGGTCGGGTCGGCTGGCGGGGCGGGGGCGTGGTGTGCCGGGTCGGGTGCGTGGTTGGTGGTGGTGTGCGGGCTGGGCGAGCGGGGTTGTCCGGGTGTGCCGGGTCGGGTTGGCTGGCGGTGCGAGGACGCGGCGGCCCAGTGGTGCGTCCCGGGCGCGGCGAGCCATTCCGCGTGCCCGGCTGGCGGCGACGTGCCCGCCGGGCAAACCAGGTCGTCTGGGCTTGCCGGATCAGGCCGGCCGGCAGCGCAAGGCCGCCGCGGCGAGGGCACAGCCACGCACATCGAGCCAGGCAGTGCGCTCCGCCGGAAAATCGCCGGTCGCCCCCAGCCGCAAATCGCCGGTCGTCCCCAGCCGCGACACCGCGTCGCCGCGCTGGTTCGGCGAGCACGCCGACCGGCCCGGCAACCACCAGCCAAGGCCGCGCCGAAACCCGGTGCAATGAGCCGAATGTCTCTCCCCGGGCGCCCCGCACTGCCGCCGTTCCCGGGATCCGAGATCATTTCCCCGCGGCGGCATTCGTGCGAGCCGCCGTCGTGAGNCAGCCGCGTCCTTTTCCTGCCCGGACGAAGAGCGCTCCGGGCTTCCTGAGGAGGGAAAGAGCGATGAGTGAGCTGACCGACCCGGTGATCGACCCGCCGGGTTCGCTGTCGATCGAACGGGCCGACCGCTCGCCCGCGGCGGTGCTGGCCCTGAACGGGGACCTTGACCTCGGGACCGCCCCGAAATTGACGGCCGCGGTCGCCGAGACCGTCGCCGGGAAGCCCCCGGTGCTGGTGCTGGACCTGACCGGGGTCGATTTCCTCGCGTCGGCGGGGCTGACCGTCCTGCTGGCCGCGTGCCGGGAAGCGCCGGAGGGGACGCAGGTGCGGATCGTGGCGTCCGGCCGGGCGACTCTGCGGCCTATCCAGCTCACCGGGCTGGAGCAGAGCCTCCCGCTGTACCGCACGCTCGACGAGGCGCTGGCCGCGGAGTGATCAGTGCGCCCCCGCAGCGCGCTGGAGCACCACGAGTGCGACGTCGTCCTGCGGGGGCCGCGATCCCACCATCGCGGCCATGATCCGGGCGCAGGCCCGGTCCGGGTCCTCCGGACGGACCAGTCCGGCGAGCTGGTCCATGCCGGTGTCGACGAGCCGGTCCCGGCGCTCGACGAGACCGTCGGTATAGAACGCGGCGACGGCTCCCGGCGGCAGTTGCACCATGGTGGTGCGCCGTTCGACGGTGGCCCCGACCGTCAGGCCGACCGGCGGGTCCGGCGGGGCAGGCACGAGCCGCGCCGGTTCGCCCGGCGAAGCCAGGACCGGCGGCAGGTGCCCGGCCAGCGACAGCGCCATCGTCTCGTGGCCGGGTCTGAGGATGCCGTAGGCGACCGTCGCCATCACTCCGTGCTCGAAGTGGTTCGCTTTGCGGTCGAGTTTGGCGAGGACTTCCGCGGGATCGTCGCAATCGAGCGCGTACGCCCGCAACGCGCTGCGGAGCCGCCCCATGATGACCGCGGCTTCGAGACCGTGCCCGGAAACGTCGCCCATCACGATGCCGGTCTGGTCTCCGGGAAGCCGGAACACGTCGTACCAGTCGCCGCCGAGCCCGGCCTCCGCGCCCGGCACGTAGCGCGCGGCCAGGCGCAGGCCGTCGATGACGGGCAGGACGCCCGGCAGCAGGCTGCGCTGCAACGCGATGGTCGCGGCCTGGTTCTGGTGCATGAGTTCTGCCTGCAGCACGGCGGCCAGCCGGTCGGCCAGCAGCCGCAGGGTTTCGATGTCGGTGGTGGTGAACCGGCGGTCCCGCGCGGCTCCGATGTGCAGGACGCCGACCAGTTCGGTGCCGGCCAGCATCGGGACGCCGAGCATGGTGTGCAGGCCGCGTTCGGCCAGCAGCGCGTTCAGCACCGTGGTCTGGTCGACCTGGTCGATGACGACCGGCTCCCGGCGCGCGGCGACACTGCCGGGGAATCCCGCGCCGACCGGCACCTGGACTCCCTGGTAGACCTCTTCCTCGAGACCGGCGGCGGCGATCGCGACAAGGCGCTGCCACCGGGAATCGTGACGCAGCACGGTGGCGGTGTCGACGTCGAGAACGGCGCAGGCCCGCGCGAGGACCTTGGTGAGCTCCTCGCCGAGCGCGGCGTTGCTCGCCCCGGCGCCGAGGATTTCGGCGAGGCGAGTGCGCGATTCGGGCTCCGGCGCGTGAGACGGCATGCAGCGACAGTAGCCGAACCGTCGCCGCGGTCCAGCGAGGAGAGACAACAGGTGTGAAGTCGGCCCCGTCCGGGTACGCCCGATGGGGCACCGGCGAAGTCGAGCACGAGAAAGGGACTTCCCCACGTGATGTCAAGCGGCTGCGGCGAGGAGCGGCGAAGCGCGGCGGCGCTTTCCGGCGCAGGCAGTTCCCGGCACTCCGTCGCGCCGTCGGCGGGAGCGGGGCCTTGTTGTCCTGGCCGAACGAAGAGGGGCCGGCGGTGACCGCCTCGGCTTCCGGGGCGGGCGACCCGCCCTGGGTACTGGATCTGGAGGGCACCGGAGTTTCCGCGCTGCCGCGGGTGCGCGCCTGGGCGGGCAAGTCGCTGGGGCATCTGTCGCCTGACCATCTCGCGGACGTCCTGATGGTGGTCGAGGAACTCGCGTCGAACGCTTACGAGCACACCTCGGGTCCCTCCTGCGCGCGGTTGACCGTGCTGCCCCGGCCGTGCGTCGTCGTGATCGAGGTGGAGGACCCGGAGCACGGGCGTCCGGAGGTCCGCCCGCCGGACTTCGAACGGGCGCGCGGCCGGGGAATGCTGCTCGTCGACCGGCTCGCCGACGACTGGGGAGTGCACGAGCATTCCGGCGGCAAGACGGTCTGGGCCCGGCTCGGCTGCGGGGTGCCTGCCCGGGAGTCCTGCGAATCGTCCCGCTGAGGCCGCGGTTCACCGGCCCTGCCGCGGGCCGGAGTCGTCGTTCGCCGCCGGACGTGCCGGTTCGCCGGGGATGGTCTCGCGTTCTTCCTCCGGGGGTGCCGCCGCGGACGTCCTCGGGTTCGCGCGGTTCGGCCGTGGTCTCGCTCCTTCCGTTCCCGGATGCGGGTATCCGGCAGGCGAGGCGGAATGGCCGCAGGGGACATTCCCCGGGCCGCGAGGGCGGGATGTGGAGATCGCCGGGCAGCGGTGCTGCCGGCGCTTGACCGGCCGATTTCGGGGCGGTGCGGCGGAAATCGCGGTTTGTCCTGACTGGACGGGGGTATCCGGGCGGACCGGCCGAGCCGGAGGACCGCCAGGCCGACGTCCGCGCTCCCCGCGTCGGAGGCACGGCCGCCGGGCAGAGTATTCCGGCTGCCCGGGGCCTGCCGTCCGCGATGAGGACACTGCCTTGCTTTCCAGCGTGCTGACCGCAGACCCGCGAACCGGCAGCGGTGCACTGGCCAACGCCCTGGCGCGGACTGGAGCCGCCGTCGTCGCGGCGGACTCCGGGAAACCTGAGAAACCGGACCGTACGACGTCGTGGTCGGCAATCCTCCGCACGCGCCTTCTCCGCCGCCGACGGTCCGTTCGACTCGCGCGTGGGACGCCGGACGGGCGCGCGATACTGGACCCGTTGTGCGTGGCCGATCCTTTCCTGCTGACCCGCAACGGCGCGCTGTACCTGGTGCGGCCGACGGTGTCCGATGTGGACAAAACGCGCTTCGCGCGGGCCGAGGGAGGCGCTGGCGCGGCCGGAAGGGCGGTCTCTACTTGACAGAACGCGGTTTCGTGCGGCCTGGCGACCGCATGGCGGAACTGGTGGTGCTCTGTGCCGCCTCCCGGAACCCGGTGGCGTTCCAACTGGGTCGCGCAGTTCCTGATGGACGGCCGCCCTGTCCGCGAGCCGCCCGGGCACCTCGTCCCCGACGCCGTGATGCCGGCCGATGTCCCGCGGCGGCGACGAGCGGTTACGCGTCGCATGCATGCCGGTCGATCGGGATCACCGTTCAGGCGTGGAACCGGGTGGTCTCGTCCAGCGGAACGCGTCCGGCGGCGAACCGGTTGACCGGTGCGGCGCGGTCGGCGTACCCGAACGAGATTCCGAACAGCGGCTTCCCTCGTTCGAGGCCGAGCGTTTCCCGCACCGTGTCGACGTAGAAGCTCAGCAATCCTTGCGGGCAGCTGGAAACTCCGTGCGCCTGCATGGCCAGCAGCAGGGCCTGCCCGTACATCCCGACATCCGCCGCGAGCCGGGCTTCCGCAGTATCCGGCGCGAACAGCAGCGCGACATGGGGGGCACCGTAGAAGCGCAGGCTTTCGGCGTCGTAGGCGGCGCGAGCTTCGTGGTCGTCGAAACCGATCTGCAGCGCGCCGCCCGCCGCGGCCCGGCGCTTCTGGTGCACGGCTTCGCTGTACGGGAAATCGACCGACCGGCGGCCTTCCTGGTGTGCGGCAACCAGTGCGTCGGCGAGTTCGTCCCCCTTGGCGCCGCTGACGACCTCGACCTGCCACGGCTGCGCGTTGGAGCTGGACGGCGCCGCGGCGGCGTCGGCGAGGAATCCGCCCGCCAGCGGGCCGCCGACGAGGGAGAGGCCCAGCAACAGGCCGGTCCAGCTGGAGATCCGCGTGGATTCCTTGGGCGGCACCAGAACCTGGACCATCGCCATCGCCCCGACGAGCAGCCCGCCGGCCCCGATGCCTTGCAGTGCACGGAAACCGATCAGCGCGCCCATGGCCGGAGCCAGGCCGCACAGCATGGATCCGGTGAGGAAGACCGCCACTGACAGCAGGAACATCGCCTTGCGGTCGAACTGGTCGCTGAGCTTGCCCCACACCTGGGTGGACGCCGCGATCGCCAGCGCGTAGGCGGTGATGATCCAGGTCATCGACCCCGGCCCGCCGAGATCCGCGGCGATGCTGGGCAGTGCGGTGGCGACGATGTAGCTGTCGAGCATGCCCAGCGCCATGCCGGACAACGCCCCGGCGATGCCGATCTTGACGCGCCCGGTGAACAGGCTGGTTTCTTCCGGCGCGGCGGTTCTCGGCATGGCTGGACGTCCTTCCCCCGGATGCTGTGCTCCCAAGGTAGCCATAAAAGTGCCCACTAGGCAATTTTGCCTGATGGGCACTCCGCTTGCCGCCGCGCGCCGTCCGTGAGGNTGGCAGGCGATGCGAAGGTCCGTGAGGGGAACCCTCAGGGAATCTGATTCCCTCACGGACTTCGGCCGGGCTAGGTGAGCTTCAGCAGCAGTTCGCTCAGCTCGACCGGCATCGTGATCATGCAGTCGTGCCCGGTCTGCAGCTCCCACACCTGCGACGGCGTCCCGTTCGGCTGGATCGCCGGGACCGGACGGCGGGTGATGCCCTTCGGGGTCGCGCCGACGCAGTGGATGTGCGTGCGGGGGATCGCTCGCGCGGCGGGATTGTCGAGCCGCGCCGGTTGCTGCAGGCAGCGGACCGGCTGGTCGGAGAGCATTCCGCGCACCCACGCGACGTCGGCCGGGTCGGTGACGCCGAACAGTCCGAACGGCGCGGGCTGCTCCGGCAGCGGCGGAACGCGCCAGCCGTCGCCGTGCTGCTTGGCGAGGTCGATCAGGCTTTGGCTGACCGGCTGGACGTCGACCGCGGTTTCGCCGTCCTCCGGCACCATCGCGTCGAGGTAGACCAGTCCGGCTACCCGGTCCGGCACCTCGTTCGCGGCCGACGAGATGACCATCCCGGCGTAGCTGTGTCCGACGAGGACCACGTCCTCTTCGCCGCGGAGCAGGTCCACGATGTCCTGGACGTGAGTGTCGAGCCCGATTTCGGGGCCGAGCAGGTGTTTCTTGTCGCCGTAGCCGGTCAGCGAGGGCGCGAGCACCCGATGTCCCGCCGCTTCCAGCAGCGGGACCACCCGGTCCCAGGCCCGGCCGCTGTGCCACGCGCCGTGGACCAGCACAAACGTCGTCATAGTCAGGATTCCTCGGGTTTTGCGGTTACCGGAAGTAACCCGGTACTGTCTGAGAACCATCGTGATCGTCCGTGCGGCGGCGGGCAATAAGGCACTATTTAGTGCCTCGGTTCTCCGGAGGTAACCATGGCCGACGAGGTGTGCCGGACCCGCGTGGTCCTGGAAATCGTGGGGGACAAGTGGGCGCTGCTGATCGTCCGCATGCTGCGCGACGGCCCGCGGCGGTTCACCGAACTCAAAAGGGAAATCGAAGGAATCAGCCAGCGGATGCTCACCGTGACGCTGCGGGACCTGGAGCGTGACGGGATTCTCACGCGGACTGTCCGCAATGTCATGCCGCCGCATGTTTCCTACGAGCTGACCGCAATGGGCCGGACTCTTCGCGAAGCGACCGCGCCATTGCTGGAATGGAGCGTCGAGCATTTAGCGAAGATCGAAAAGGCTCGCGCGGACTACGACGCCCGCTGAACGGAACGCGCCAGTTCGCTGAACCGCCGCAGCAGCGGATCGCTTGACCGGCGCGCCGGCCACAGCAGGCGCAGCGCCACGCGGGGCGCGTTCCGCAGCGGGATGTGCGCGACGCGCGCGTGGGTGTGCGCCTCCGCGGCCGAGGTGGTGGTCGATCCGACGGCCCGGCCGGACGCGATAATCGTGAGCCATTCGTCGTAGCTGCCGCACTGGGTCACCCGCGCGGGCCGGTTTTCCGGCGGCCAGTCGAGCGGACTGGTCGCGCCGCTGACCGTGTTCACGACCACCGGATGCGCGGCCAGATCCGCCCAGTCCAGCTCCGCGCGCGCCGCCAGTTCCGAACTCGCGGCGACCGCGGCCAGCCGGTCTTCCTCGAACAGCAAGCTTCCGCTGATCCCGGACGCGCCGATCTCGCCGCGCACCAACGCCGCGTCGACGTCGCCGGAATACAGGGCGGCCACGATGTCGTCGCGGCGCAGGAGGGTGGCGGTCGCGCCGGTCGCGGTTTCGAAGGCGGTCAGCAGGTCGCTCGCCCACGGATCCGGCAGTGCCCACTGGAACCCGATCCGCAGCCCGGCGTTGCCGCCCGCCGCGGCGAGTGCGGCGTCGAGGTCGCGCAGCACGACGCGCAGCCGTCCGAGCAACTCGCCGCCGGCTTCGGTCGGTACGACGCCGTGCGGCGTGCGCTCCAGCAGGCGGGTGCCGACCGACTCCTCGAACTGCTGGATCGTGCGCGTCAGCGCAGGCTGGGTGATCAGCAGTTCGCGGCTCGCGGCCGTGAACGTGCCGCACGCCGCGACCGTCACGAACGCGCGCAGATGCCGCAGTTCGACCTCCATGTCCGGCAGCCTACCCAGCTATGCCCGCCGCGCATGGCACCGCTGTGACCGGCATTTCCCCGCCAGGTTCCGGATTTCTAGCGTGGGAAGCATGGACCAGGAGTTGACGGCCTTCCCCGGCTGGATCGCGCGCGACGCCCGGCTGGCTCGGCCCGGCGAGGCTGGACGACCTCGACACCACTGTCCGCGTGCGCTGCTCCAGCATCAATTACAAGGACGCGCTCGCGCCGCACGGCCGCCCCGGCATCGTCCGTCGCCCTCCGCTCGTCGTCGGGATCGACCTGACCGGAGACGTCCTCTCGCCTCGGCATCCGCGCTACCTCGGCACGCTCAACGGCGCAGGAGCCGGCGAAGACCTGCACGGCGGGCTGGCGGCGACCTCGACCGCGTCCCCGCGCAACTCGGCCCGCTCCCCGCGGCGGCGATCGGCACCGCCGGGTTCACCGCCGCGCTGAGCCTGCTCGTTTTGGAACGCCACGGCCTGGCCCCGGAAACCGGACCGACCCTGGTCACCGGCGCGGGCGGCGGCGTCGGCTCGATCGCAGTAGCGCTGCTCGCGGCGGCGCAGTACGAGGTCATCGCTGCCACTGGCTGCCGAGCTGTCCGCACAACTCGCCGCGCATGTCCTCGACCGCGCCGAACTCGCTTCTTCTGGCAAGCCGTTGGGCAAACAGCGCTCGACAGGCGCAGCCGACACGATTGGCGGTTCCGTCCCCGCTGGTGCGCTTGCCGGTCTGCAACACTTCGGGGTCGCGAGGATTTGCGGACTTGCCGAGTGCCCCGGCAACGTCCTGCCGTTCATCCTGCGCCGCGTCGCCCTGCTCGGGATCGACCCGATCCGCACGCCTCCGCTCCGTCGCGAGGCCGCCTGGCAGCGCCGGGCGCAGTTGTTCGATCCGGCGCTCCTGGACTCCGTGACGCGGGTCGTCCCGCTCGCGGAGGCCGAGGACGCCGCCGCTTCGCTCCTGGCCGGTGCAGGTACCGGGCCGCAACGTGGTCGACGTCGCTTCGGCCTGAAAGGAGACACAATGGACGCCTTCGACGAATTGATGACCCTGCGCGACGGCCCTCGTCCCGCGGCCGGCGAGGTCACGATCACCGGCTCGGACCCGCTTTTCGCGTCGCCGTTGCGGATCGGCGAGACACTCGCCGACGCACTCGCCGCCCGTGCGGTCGCCGCGAACGACCTGTGGGAGTTGCGGACCGGGCGTCGGCAGAGGATTGCGGTGGATGTCCGCGCTGCCGCGGCCACCGCTCTCGGCGGTGAAGACATGACGCTTGTCCGCTCGGCGGACGGCGATTACCGTCCCGCGCCGCTTTCTCCTGCTGTCGAGCACATGGTCGCGCTCACCCAGCCTTGGCCGACTGCCGACGGACGGTGGTTTCTGCCGCATTTCAATCTGCCGCATCTGGAACGCCGGGTCTTGGCCGTCCTCGATTGCGAGGCGACGCCTGCCTCTGTTGCCGCGGCGGTCGCCGAGTGGAAGGCCGATGATCTGGAAGACGCTATCGCCGCCGCCGGCGCGTGCGGGGGAACCGTGCGGACGCCGGAGGAATGGCTCGCGCATCCGCACGGTTCCTCCCTGGCCGCACGTCCTGTTGTCGAAATCGCCAAAATCGGGGACAGCGCTCCTTCCGCGCTGCCCGCTGGCGGTGCTTCGCCGCTTTCGGACGTCCGGGTCTTGGACCTGACTCGCATTCTGGCTGGCCCCACTGCCACGTTGAGCTTGGCGCAGCATGGTGCGAACGTGCTGATGGTGACCGCGCCGCATCTTCCTCAGGTGGCGCCGTTCGTCCGGGATACCAGTCATGGCAAGCGAAGCACCTACCTTGACTACTCCACAGCGGACGATGCTGCTCGGTTGCGTTCGTTGGTCAGCGCGGCCGATGTGTTCGTCGAAGGCTACCGCCCAGGCAGGATGTCGGCGCACGGCTTCGGCCCGGAAGACGTCGCGGCACTTCGCCCCGGGATCGTTTACGTGACCGTGAACTGCTTCGGCTCCGGCGGCCCGTTCGGGATGCGTGCTGGATGGGATCAGGTCGCGCAAGCCGTGACTGGTGCTTGTGTGGTTCAAGGGGGCGACCGTCCACAGTTGACACCGGTGTATCTGTGCGATTTCCTGACCGGTTTCCTGGCGAGTTACGGCGCGATGCTGGCTTTGGCGCGGCGGGTTCGGGAAGGCGGGTCGTATCATGTGCGGGTTTCGCTGTGCCAGTCGTCGATGTTGTTGCAGCGGCAGGGGTTGTTGACTGACTACGCGGATGCGCCGGGTCGTCTTCCGCCTTCGGAATTCGAGCGTTACGCGGTTCTGGACGACGACACGATTTATGGCGATCTGAAGAGCCTCGGACCGGTGATCCGGATGAGCGAGACCCCGCCGCGGTGGGAGGGGACTACGCCTGAGCTGGGGAGTTCCCGGCCGGAGTGGTGACCTGCCGGCCGGGTTGGGGCGCGGTTTTCGGGGTGAAGCCGTTTGATAGTAGGGTATTCGTCCGTTCCTGGTCACGGCTTCGCGCGAATCGCCTGTCCGGGCTGTCTTGTTCGACCGGAATCAGGCGAAGCCGCCCGGTGTCGCCTGCGCCGCACTTTGTCCGAGGACGTACTATTATGAGCGGGCAGGGATGCGGGGACAGGCTCCGGCGGGCCGGATGGGCTGCTGGAGCACGGGTGCGTAGTTAAGGTCGAGGGATGTCGACAGCAGTGGGTGGGTCAGCGAAGGGCGGCTCGCGGGCGGGGCGCCGGGTGAGCCTGGAAGCGCCGGCGGATCTCGCCGCCGCGCCCGGGTACGGGGCTCGGCGGTTGTACCAGGCGTATTTGGCGGCCTGGAATCGGCATGTCGACTCGGTGTTGACCGGGCCGCAGTTCGCGGTGCTGTCGGCGGTGCGGGCTTATCCCGGGTTCGATCAGACTGCGCTGGCCAAGGCGGTGGCGCTGGACACTTCGACGATGGCTGATGTGTGCCGGCGGTTGGAGACTCGCGGGCTGATCGCCCGCGGGCCTGCGCCGCATGATGCTCGGGCCAAGGTTTTGACGCTGACGGATGACGGGCTGGCTGCGTTTCGCGAGGTGACTCGGCGGACTCGGAAGCTGGATCAGGCGTTGCTCGCGGGGTGTCCGGAGGAGAGGCGGGGGGAGATCGCGAGGATGTTGAACGAGCTGGGGGCGTTGTGGGAAGCGGTTGCTGAGCGGCCGGAGATCTGAGGCTTCTCGGGGGCGGCTCGTCGCCTGGGGGCGACATTGCCTTTGGGGGCTGGCGTGGGGCACCCCGAACCGCAGGGAGGCTTCGGATCGGGGTGTGGGGGAGGGGCTGGGNGGGTGCTTGTCAAGGCGGGAAAGATGCCTTGACAAGCACCCCCGAACCGCAGGGAGGCCCCGGATCGGGGTGCGGGGGAGGGGCTGGGTGCCTCGATGGCGGGTGCATCGGCTGCGGCGGGAGGGGCTGGGTGCCTTGATGGTGGGTGCAGCGGCGGCGGTTTGCGGGTGGGGCTGCCTGGGTGGGTGCGCGGGCTGCGGTTGGGGTGCGCGTGGCTTGGGTGGTTGGGTGCGCGGGGGTCGGTCGTGGCCCGATGAGGTTTTCTCGGTGGCGCGGCAGGTGGCGGGTTTGCTGTAGCGGTGCTCGTCAGGGTGGGGGAGCGCTGGCGGCGAGACGGGTTGCGTGGCTTTGCTTCTGCGGAGGTCCGTGAAGGAAGCCAGGCCGGCGAAGGGGCTCCCGCGGGCGGCGGCGGGTCGTGAAGGAATCAGCGGCTGTGTGGGTGGCCCTCACGTGCTGCCTCGCTGTGCGGGGTCGGGAGCTGTCGTGTCGCCTCGTTCGGTGACCGTCCCTGCACCCAGTGCGCCCAACGGAACCTCGCTGCCGCGAAATTCCCGCCGACTATTGCGTGTTCGGATAATCCGTGTTCGGATTAACTGGGTCCGGGGTGACGGTGCGCCGGAGGCGGCTAGCGGGTAGGAGGTCGGCAGGTGGCGGCGAGTCAGTCTTTCGAGGTAGTGGTCGCCGGGGGCGGGCTGGGCGGGCTGTGTGCGGCCTTGTCGTTGCGGCAGCGCGGGTTGCGGGTCACGGTGGTCGAAGCGGCGCCGCAGCTGGGGGAGATCGGGGCCGGGATTCAGACTGCGCCCAATGCCAGCCGGATTCTGATCGGGCTGGGGTTGCGGGCCGAGCTGCAGCGGGTTCGGTGCGAGCCGCAGGATCAGGTTCGGCGGCGGTGGGCTGACGGCAGCATTATCGCGCAGTTGCCGCTCGGGCAGCGGGTCGTCGACAGGTACGGGGCTCCGTATTGGCATTATCATCGGGCGGATTTGCATTCCGTTCTGCTGCGGGCATGTATTGACCCGGACGGGGCGGGGCCGGTGGTGAAGGTGGCTACCGCGGCGAAGGTCGTCGATCTTGATCGCGGGAATCCGGAGCGGCCCGCCGTGATCACTGGGGACGGGCGGCGGTTTGCGGGCGACGTTGTCGTGGGGGCGGACGGGATTCGTTCCGCGGTAAGGGATCTCGCGGGGTTTGACGACACGCTCGCGTTCTCTGGGGAGATGGCGTACCGGGCGTTGATTCCGGGGGATTCGATCGCGGCGGATCCGGCGACCCGGTTCCTGGCCGATCGGTATCATTCGACGATTTGGTACGGGCCGGACAAGCATCTCGTGCACTACATGATCCGCGGCGGCGAGTATCTCAACGTGGTGGCGATTGTGCCGTGCACGGAGGAAGTCGAGAAGAACTGGAGTGCGCCGGCCGGTGCGGAACAGCTTGCGGCCGAGTATTCCGATTGGGACGATCGCGTGCCGACGATGTTGTCGAAAGCCAAGGACGACGTCTCGGTCTGGGCGATGTACCGGCGGCGTCGCGATCCGGTGTGGGTCGACGGACGCGTCGCGTTGCTCGGGGACGCTTGCCACGCCATGCTTCCGTATCAGGCGCAAGGGGCGTCGCAGGCGATGGAGGACGGGGCGGTTCTCGCGGAGGAGCTGGGGCAGGCGACGCGCGACGGGATCGACGCTGCGCTGACCCGGTATGTGCACCGGCGGGCCAAGCACGCGGGGATGGTGCAGGACGCGTCGTTGCGGAACATGAGTTTCTACCACTTGCCGGACGGTCCGGCGCAGCGCCAGCGCGACGAAAAGCTGCGCAGCTTCGACGGCGAGTCCGATGTGTCCTACGACTGGCTGTGGAACGGAACCCCGCTGGGCGACCCCGACAACGAATCGATTCACTACCAGTTCGCCCGATAGCACGAAACGGCGCACGCAGACTTTCGCAAAGGAGCAAAGGCTATGCGTACCGGAGACCAGGTGGTCCAGGACTTGCCGTGGCGCTGGCGCGTCCAGGGCAAGATCTTCCTCATCGGCGGGCTCGGCTACATGTTCGACGCCTGGGACGTCGCGCTGAACGGATTTCTCACCCCGCTGGTGGGCACGGAATTCGGGCTGTCGGCGACGCAGCGGGGGTTTGTCGCCACCGCCAACCTGATCGGCATGGCGGTGGGGGCGGTCGCCTGGGGGACGGTCGCGGACCGGATCGGGCGGAAGCGGGCGTTCAGCATTACGTTGCTGTTGTTCGCGTTCTTCTCGGTCTTCGCGGCGTTGTCGCCGAATATCGAGGTGTTTTTGCTGCTGCGGTTCCTCGCCGGAGTCGGGCTGGGCGGCTGTATTCCGGTGGATTACGCCATTGTCAGCGAGTTTTCGCCGCGCAAGCAACGCGGCCGCGTACTGTCCGCGATGGACGGGTGGTGGCCGGTCGGCACGACGCTGGCGGGGGCGTCCGCGACGCTGCTGGTTCCGGTTTCCGGGAACTGGCGGTGGATGCTGGTGCTGATGATCCTGCCCGCGGTGCTGTTGTTCTGGGCGCGACGCGGGGTGCCGGAATCGCCGTTGTATCTGGTGCGCAAGGGACGCGAGGCCGAGGCTCGGCTGGTCATCGACGATCTTGTCGAGCGTACGGGTGCGCCGAAGGAGCCGTATCGGATTCCGCCGGCGGTTCAGGAAGACAAGCGGGGCGGCGGGTTGTTCGCGGCCGTTGATCAGCTGCGGCGGGTCTGGGCCTGCAACCCGAAGGTCACCGGCGTCGCGTGGGCGCTGTTCATCACCGTGATGCTGGTGTACTACGCCGCGCTGAGCTGGATGCCGTCGATCCTGAAGGCGCAGGGGTTCGGGGAGATAGCCGCGTTCGCCTCGACCACTTTGATGAACGCGCTCGGTATCGTCGGGGTCGTGGTGGCGGTGTTGCTGGTGGACCGCGTCGGCCGCAAGCGGGTGATCGCCGCGGCCGGGCCGCTCGCCGCGGTCACGCTGGTGATTTTCTCGCTGGTGCTCGGGTCGGCGGGAGCCGCGGTGGTGGCGATCGGCGCGTTCGGGCTGTTCTCGCTGGTGGTCATTCCGGTGATGTACGCGTTCGTGTCCGAGCTGTACCCGACGGAGCTGCGCGCGTCGGGCTTCGGCTGGGCGTCGTCGTCGAGCCGGGCGGTGACCGGGTTCGCGCCGCTGCTGTTCGGCAGCGTGCTGTGGCCGGTGCTCGGGCTGCCGCTGACGTTCACGCTGCTCGGCCTGCTCGTCGTCGGGGCCGTGGTGTTCATGGTCTTCTGCGCGCCGGAAACGCGGGGCCGGGAGCTGGACCGGATCGACGACGAGACCGCGCCCGCGCCGCACCAGTCCGAAATGGACACAGTCTGATTCTCGGCAGCAGAAAGGGAAGTGCATGAAGCCCGCCGCGTTCGCCTACCATCGGGCGCACGATGTCGCCGACGCCGTCGGCCTGCTTTCCGACCTCGCCGGGCAAGGGCGGGAGCCGAAAGCGCTCGCGGGCGGGCAGAGCCTGATGCCGATGATGAGCTTCCGCCTGGCCCGCCCGAGCGATCTGGTCGACCTCGGGCGGTTGCGCGATCTGCCGGGGATGACCGACATCGTGCACGCCGATTCGACGCTCCGCATCGGTGCGATGACGACGCACCGCCAGGTCGAACTTGCCCGGCTCGACCCGGGATTCGCCGTGCTGGCGGAGGCGATGCGCTACGTCGGGCACCTGCCGATCCGGTCGCGCGGCACCGTCGGCGGCAGTCTCGTGCACGGCGACGCCACCGCCGAGTGGTGCATGCTCGCGCTGCTGCTGGACGCGGTGATCGTTGCCGAAGGACCGGACGGCCGCCGCGAAATCCCGGCGGGGGAGATGTTCTCCGGCTTCTACGCGACCGCGGTGGAGGCGGACGAGGTCGTCACCGAGGTCCGGTTCACCCGGGCGGCTCCGAAGGCGGCGTTGACCGAGTTTTCCCGCCGTGCCGGGGATTTCGCCACGGTCGCGGCGGCGGTGACGCTCGAACCTCGGACGGACGGGTCGCTGGCGGGCGGCCGGGTGGTGCTGGGCGGGGTCGCGCCCGCGCCGTCGCGGGTTCCGGAAGCCGAGGAGGTGCTGGCGGGCGGCGAGCCGGGGCCGGAGCTGTTCGCGGCGTGCGGCCGGGCGGCGGCCGAGGCGATCGAGCCGCGGAGCGACGCGCAGGGGAGCGCGGATTACCGGCGTGCGCTGACGAGGACCTTGGTGGCGCGGAGTCTGGGCCAGGTGTGGGAGAGGGGAGAGCGGTGATGGTGAGCGGGCTCGGGGGGTCCCGGCTGGACGGTCGGGCGGTGCTGGTGCGAAGCCAGGTGCGGGAGAGGGGAGAGCGGTGATGGTGGGCGGGCTCGGGGGGTCCCGGCTGGACGGTCGGGCGGTGCTGGCGCGAAGCCAGGTGCGGCAGAGGGGAGAGCGGTAATGGTGAGCAGGCTCGGGGGACGGCCGGGCGGTGCTGGCGCGAAGCCAGGTGCGGGAGAGGGGAGAGCGGTAATGGCCGACAAGCCCGAAGAACCCCGTTTCGACGGCCGGGGCGGCAAGTGGATCGGCGCGTCCGTGCGCCGTCGCGAGGATCCGCGGCTGGTGACTGGCCGGGGACGGTTCGTGGACGACATTCACCTCCACGGCATGCTGCACGCCGGGTTCGTGCGGGCGACCGTCGCGCACGGCAAGATCACCGGGCTCGACCTCGGGGCCACTCGCGACGTGGACGGCGTCGTGGCCGCGTACTCGGCGGAAGACCTCCAGCTCGGCGACATGGTCGCGCTGCTGGACCGTCCGCCCGAGGAGTTCACCCCGACCACGATGCCGATCCTCGCGCGCGGCAAAGTCCGGTTCGTCGGCGAGCCGATCGCGCTGGTCATCGCGAAGGATCCATACGCGGTCGAGGACGGCATCGAAGCCGCGCAGGTGAGTTACGAGGTCCTCGACGCCGTCGTTTCCGAGGAGAGCGCGCTCGCCGCGAACGCGCCGCTGGTGCACGAGGACGCGCCGAGCAATGTGCTGCTGGATGTCACCTCGTTCGACACCCCGGGAGTGGACGAAGCGTTCGCGGACGGGTGCGTGATCGAACTCGTCACCCGCAGCGGCCGGCAGAACGCGTTGCCGCTGGAGACGCGCGGCGCGGTGGCGTCCTGGGACGACCGCGACGAGCAGCTTCTCGTCCAGACGTGCAGTCAGGTGCCGCACCAGGTCCGTACCGTGCTGGCGCGTTCGCTGCGGATTCCGGAGCGTTCGGTGCGCGTCGTCGTCCCGGACATGGGTGGCGGCTTCGGGCAGAAATGCGTGGTGGGGCGGGAGGAAATCGCTGTCGCGGCGGCGGCGAAGCGCTTGCGGCGTCCGGTCAAGTGGATCGAGGGCCGCGGCGAGGCGCTCGCGTCCGGGTTCCTCGCGCGCGAACAGCGATACCGCACCCGTGCCGCGTTCACTCCGGACGGCGAGTTGACCGCGCTGGAGTCCGACATCGTGTGCGACATGGGCGCGTACTCGTGCTATCCGTTCACCGTCGGCATCGAGCCGTTGATGGCGGCGGCGGAAATGCCGTCGGTGTACCGGGTTCCGGCCTATCGCGTGCGGGCGCGGGCGATCACCAGCAACAAAGCGCCGACCGCGCCGTACCGCGGGGTCAGCCGTCCGCAGTACGTCATGGTGCTGGAGCGGATCATGGACCTGGCCGCGCGCCGGCTCGGTCTCGATCCGGTCGAGATCCGCCGCCGCAACGTGATCACCGAGTTTCCGTACCTGGGCATCAACCAGGTCACCTACGATCCGGGCAGCTACCTCGAATCGCTGGAGCTGGGCGAGAAAATCCTCCGCGACGAGGGCTGGTACGAGCTGCGCGGGAAGAACCCGCACATCGGCATCGGCTACAGCTGCTTCTCCGAGCGCACCGGCTACGGCTCCGAGGCGTTCGCGAAGCGGAAGATGACCGTGGTGCCCGGGTTCGACATGAGCGAGATCCGGATGGACCTCACCGGTTCGATCGTCGTCACGAGCGGCACGATCAACCACGGGCAGTCCCACGAAACGACGTTCGCGCAGATCGTCGCGGAACGGCTCGGCGTCGACCTCGCCAAGGTGAAGCTGCGGCAAGGCGACACTGAACGGATTTCCTACGGCTGGGGCACATTCGCGTCCCGATCGGTGACCATCGGTGGCTCGGCAGTGGCTACGGCGGCGACCCGGCTGGGCGAGCAGCTCTGCCTGATCGCGGCGCACCTGATGGACACTCGGGTCGAGAACGTCGGCCTCGACGGCGAGGGCGGGGTGATCCAGCTCGACGACCCCAGCCAGCGGCTGTCGTTCGAGGAGATCGCCGACGTCGCGTACCTGCGCAGCCACCTGCTGCCGAAGGAAGCCGAGCCGACGCTCACCGCCACCGCGGCGTTCGACATCCCCGGCGACGGCACGTTCTCGAACGCCACTCACGCGGTCGTGGCGGAGGCCGATCCGGGCACCGGCCAGGTGAAAATCCTCCGCTACGCCTGTGTCGAGGACTGCGGCGTGGTGATCAATCCGAAGGTGGTCGACGGCCAGGCGCGCGGCGGGATCGCGCAGGGCATCGCCGGCGCGCTGTTCGAGGAGGTCACCTACGCCGAGAACGGCGAACCGTCGGCGGCGAGCTTCATCGACTACCTCGTCCCGACCGCCGCGGAGATCCCCGACATCACTGTCGACCACCTCGAAACCCCCTGCGCCTTCACCGAAAGCGGGGCGAAGGGAGCCGGAGAGGGCGGCACGATCGGCGCGCCCGCCGCGGTGCTCAACGCGGTCAACGACCTTCTCTGGCACACCGGGGTCCAGCTGGAGCAGACTCCGATCCACCCCGAGGCCGTCCTCGCCGCGCTGGCTGTGACTGACCTGGCCGACCGGGAGAAAGCGGGTACCGGCGCATGACCGACAAACAGCTGATCGTCCTGACCGTCAACGGCGAGGAGCACGAACTGCTCGTCGAACCGCGGTGGACACTGCTCGACGTGCTCCGGCACAACGTGGGCCTCACCGGCACGCACGCCGGCTGCGAGCACGGCGTGTGCGGGGCGTGCACGATCCTGGTCGACGGCGAACCGGTGCGCGCCTGCCTGATGTACGCCGTGCAGGCGGAAGGCTGCGCGATCCGGACCGTCGAGGACCTCGGCACCCCGGAGGAGCCGAACGATCTGCAGCAGGCGTTTTCCGAACACCACGGCTTGCAGTGCGGCTTCTGCACGCCGGGCTTCCTCATGCTGGCCGAAGGGTTCCTCGCTCAGGAACCGTCGCCGACGCGCGAGGAGATCCGGGAGGCGGTGTCGTCGAACCTGTGCCGCTGCACCGGGTATCAGACCATTGTGGACGCGATCGAGGCGACCGCCGCCCAGCGGTCGGCCGGATCCGGCAGGAAAGAGGACGCGGTCCGATGATTCTGCAGAACACCCTTGATCTTCCCGGCGATCCGGACACGGTGTTCGCGCTGCTCAACGACGTCGAGCGGGTCGCGGGCTGCCTGCCCGGCGCGGTGCTGGAGGGCCGCGACGGCGAGTCCTACCTCGGCAAGGTCAAGTTCAAGGTCGGCCCGGTCAGCGCCGCGTACGCGGGCAAGGTCCGGTTCACCGAGATCGCCGAGGGCGAGCGCCGGCTGCGGCTGTCGGCCAGGGGCGCGGACAGCCACGGGAACGGCGACGCCGAAGCGGACGTCACGCTGACCCTGGCGCCCGGTCCGAAGGGCTCGTCGCTGAGCCTGCGCACTGATCTCGTGGTGCGGGGTAAGATCGCGCAGTTCGGCAAGGGCGCGATCAGCACGGTGTCGAACCGGATCCTGCAGCAGTTCGCGCAGAACCTCGGTGCGCTGCTGGAAAACGGCGGCACCGCACCGGCTCCGGCGGCCACCGCCGCCGCTTCTGNCCGCTTCTGCCTCGGATTCGCTGGACGGACTGGCGATGCTGCTGCCGCCCAACGCGAAGCGCTACCTCCCCGTTGTCGCGGCGGGCGCGCTCGGGCTGTTCCAGGGCTGGCTGCTCGGCCGGGTCCGGTCGCAGCACAAACTGATCAAGGAGCTGCTGCGTGAACGCGCCTGAAAACGGACTGCACGGCACCGAGACCGACCGGACCTACGCCCGCGCGGGGTTCGGGGCCGCGGTGCCGCGGGGAACCGCGCCGGTGCTGGTCGTGGTCGACCTGACCCGCGGTTTCACCGAACCGGAATTCCCTTCCGGCGCGGACCTTTCCACCGAAGTCGAAGCCGCCGGAGCGCTGGTCCGGGCCGCTCGCGAGAGCGGAGCGCCGGTCGTCTACACCGCGATCAGCTACACCGCCGCGGAGGCGGACGGCGACGCGATCGCGTGGCTGCGCAAGGCTCCCGGCATGCGCAGCCTGCGCGGCGGAAGCGCCGAGGTCGCGCTCGATCCCCGGCTGGAACGGCACGACGCGGACCACCTGATCGTCAAGAAGGGCGCGTCCGCGTTCCACGGGACGAGCCTCGCCGCGCTGCTCACTGGTCTCGGCGCGGACACCGTGCTGGTGTGCGGTGCGACGACCTCGGGCTGCGTCCGGGCCACCGCCGTCGACGCGGTCCAATCCGGCTTCGACACCCTCGTCGTCCGCGACGCCTGCGGCGACCGTGCACGCGGACCGCACGACGCCGCTCTCTTTGACCTGCAAGCCAAATACGCCGATGTGATCGGCCTGGGCGAGGGCGTCGAGCTGCTCGCCAAGGCCCGCTGAACCCGGAAGGAGTTCCCGCATGTCGTCACTGCCTGACCGGGTGCTGTCCCAGTCCGCGCTCGCCGACCTGGCTGACGTTCCGGCGGCCAGCGTCTGGGCGCGCTCCGGTTCCGTCCGGCTGCACGTCCTCGACTACGGACCGGCCGACGGCGTCCCGCTCGTGGTGCTGCCCGGGATCACCAGCCCGGCGATCACCATGGACTTCGTCGCCCGGGAGCTGACCGATCTCGTCCGTCCGCTGGTGCTCGACGTCCGCGGCCGCGGCCTGTCCGACGACGGGCCCGGCTATGGCCTCGACGCGTACGCCGCGGACGTCGAAGCGGTGATCGACCAGCTGAACCTGTCCGCGCCGCTGCTGTTCGGCCACTCGATGGGCGCGCGGATCGCGGCCAAAGCCGCGTTGTCCGGCCGGGTCGCGGGCACCGTCCTCGCCGATCCGCCGATGAGCGGCCCCGGACGCCGGTACCCGACTTCGCTGGCGGTCTTCGAGTCCCAAGTGGACCAAGCGCGGCGGGGAACCAACGCGGACGAGGTCGCCGCCTCGTGGCCGCGATGGCCGCGCCGGGAACAGGAATTGCGCGCTCGCTGGCTCGCTTCGTGCTCTCGTGCCGCCATCGCGGCCACGCACGCGGGTTTCGAATCCGAGGAATTCCTTCCGCTGTGGGAAAATCTGCCAGGGCCCGCCGTGCTGCTGCACGGCGCGGAGAGCCCGGTGGTGACCTCGGCGGACGTCGCGGTGCTGGAGAAATCGAAGCATCCGCTGGCAGCCGTGGCGGGCGCCGGGCACATGATCTTCTGGGACGAACCGCAGCCCGCCCGGCACGCGCTGCGTTCGGCGCTGAAAGACGTGCTCGCCCGCTGATCCCGGCGGTTTTTTCGTACTCGGATAATCCGTATTCGGACAATCAAGGAGGTCGCCATGGACCAGAACCTGTTCAACGACATCTGCTTGCGCCAGCTGACTTTTTCCGGCGTGCACGAGGGCGAGACGGTCGTCGTGCTGACGCGCGGCGCCGAGCGCGCGGAGTACGCGGACGCCTTCCTCTGGGCCGCCCAGCAGCTCGGCGCGGCGACCTATCACCTGCGGCTGCCGTCGCCGGCGAACGCGTCCGGCGCGTGGGCGGTCGGGCAGTCCGGTCTTGACCAGCTGCCGCTCGCGGTGGAGGCGCTCAAGGCCGCGGACATGGTCGTCGACTGCACGTTCCTGCTCTTCAGCGAGGAGCAGTTCGCGATCCAGGCCGCCGGGACCCGGATCCTCACCGCGGTCGAGCCGCCCGAACTGCTGGCCCGGCTGATGCCGACGAAGGAACTGCGCGAGCGCGTCGAAATCGGCGCGGAGCTGCTGGCCAAGGCCAAGACCATGCGGATCACCAGTCCGCACGGGACGGACGTCACCTACCAGCTGGGCGTGTACCCGACGATGAGCGAGTACGGCTACACCGACCAGCCGGGCCGCTGGGACCACTGGCCCGCGGCGTTCGTCTTCACCGGCGGTTCGGACGACGGCGTGGACGGCAAGATCGTGCTCGCGCCCGGCGACGTGCTGCTGCCGTTCAACACCTACGTGCGGACGCCGGTCGAGCTGACCATCGAAAAGGGCTTCATCCAGGACATCCGCGGCGGCGCGGGCTCGTCCGGCCTCGACGCCGACCTGCTGCGCAGCTACATCGAGTCCTTCCACGACCCGCGCGGCTACGGGATGTCGCACGTCGGCTGGGGCCTCGACGAGCGGGCGCACTGGCACGGCCTGACCCAGTTCCCCGGCGGCATGGGCATGGAGCTGCGCAGCTTCTACGGCAACGTGATGTTCTCGATCGGCCCGAACAACGAACTCGGCGGCCCGAACGACACGGCCTGCCACTTCGACATCCCGATGCGCGGCAACAGCCTGTACCTCGACGACGAGCTGATCGTCGACGCGGGCGAGCTGACCGTGCAGGACATGCGCCCGGCGGCGAAGCGATGACCGACCACCACATCGGGATGATCGTCCCGAGCTCCAACCTGACCATGGAAACCGAACTGCCGCGGATGCTGCGCGCCCGCGAGGAGCGGTATCCGCAGGACCGGTTCGTCTTCCACTCCGCCCGCGCGCGGATGCAGCACGTGACGCCGGAGCAGTTGCGCGCGATGAACGCCCAGGCGCAACGCGCGGCCACCGAACTGGCCGACGCGCGGCCCGGCGTCGTGGCGACGGCCTGTCTGGTCGCGATCATGGCGCAGGGGCCGGGTTATCACTGCACCGCCGAGGATGCGATCACCTCGGCGCTGCGCGCGGAAGGCTCGGACGCGCCGGTGGTCTCGTCGGCGGGCGCGCTGTTGTCCGGGATCGCCGCGTTGGAGGCGAAGCGGGTCGCGATGGTGACGCCGTATCTGAAGCCGCTTACCCAGGCGGTCGTCGAGTACCTGGAGGACGCGGGCGTCGAGGTGGTCGATTCGCTCTCGCTGGAGGTGCCCGACAACCTGGCGGTGGCGCGGCTGGATCCGGCGGATCTGCTTGCGCACTACCGGAAACTGGACCTGTCGCGAGCGGACGCGCTGGTGCTGTCGGCGTGCGTGCAGATGCCGTCGCTGCCGTCGGTCCAGCCGGTCCAGGACGCGGTGGGGATCCCGGTGCTGTCGGCGGCGACGGCGACGGCGTTCCGGATTCTCAGCGAGCTGGGGGTGCGGCCGGAGGTGCCCGGGGCGGGGCATTTGCTGAGCGGGAAGGTCTCCGCGTAACGGCCCGCGGGGGCAGACTCCGGTCCGCCCCCGCGGGTTTCAGGCGTGGCACTGGTAGAGCGTCTGGGCTCCGCCCATCGGACCGGCCTGGGCCTCCTGCTCCGCCGACGCCGGCTTTCCGCCGTAGGCGGCCGGATCGACCGCGGCGCAGTGCTGCTTGATCCACCCCTGCCGTTTCTCTCCGGCGCCGCCGCTCATCCCCGGCATGCCCCTGCCGCCGCGGCCGCCGGTGCTGCCGAGGACGAACTTGAGCTTGCCCTCGGCGGTCCACTGCTGGAGCTGGCCGACCGACGGCGAGTCGTCGCTGCCGAGGAAACCGCCCATGCCGATCACGGTCTCGTCGGAGCCGATGATGAAGCTCGACGCCATCGTGGCCGAGCCGTCGACCGCGAGGGTGATCGCGGCGCCGCCGCTGTGCTGCTTGGCGTAGTCCAGGATGCGGCGCTGGTCGTCGGTGAGTTTGCCGTTCAGGAAATCGCCCATGTCGCCAGGCTTCCGCGCGCCTGCCCGCATGCCGCCCGGGCCGCCGGGAAAACCGGAAGCGTCCGGCGCACCCGGCAGGCCCGCGTCGCGTCCGCCCGGCATCCGCGCCCCGCCGCCGGATCCGCCCGGGAAGCCCAGGCCGGCAGGCCCGGCCGAAGGCATGCCGCCCATGCTCTCGCCAGTGGCCGCGGTCGCGGCCGACCACACGGCCGGCACCAGCAGCAGCGCGACGGCCGCGAGCACCAGCGACGCCCGGGTGAAAATCGCCCGGCGTACTGAGGCGAGTTTGCCCAGCACGAGCGCGGCGACAGCGACCGCGCCGACCGCCAGCACCGCCCACCGCGTCCAGCCGTGCCACGAGGGGTCGCGGTTCGCCAGGACGAACGCCCAGCCCGCGGTGAGCGCGACGCCCGCCGGAAGCAGCAGCCAGCCGTAGCCGGAGTCCTGCCGGTACTCGCGCCAGAAACCGGCGAGCCCGGCCGCGCAGATCGCCGCGATCGCCGGGGCCAGCATGGTCGTGTAGTACGGATGCCAGATCCCCTGGGCGTAGCTGAACACCACGCCGGTCACCAGCAGCCAGCTGCCCCAGGCGAACCAGCCCGCCCGCTGCGCCGGGCCGCCCGGCCGCTTCCGCCGGACGCCGCGCACCGCGACGGCGACCAGGACCAGCAGCGCCAGCGGCAGCAGCCAGGAGATCTGCCCGCCGACCGCACCGCCGAACATCCGGCCGAGCCCGGTTTCGCCGCCGAACATCCCGCCGGGGCCGCCGGAGGGCGGTGCCGTGCCCGCAGGCAGCTCCATGCCGCCGGGCAGGCCCCCGCCTGGCCGGTGTCCGCCCCCGCCGGGGCCGAAGTTGCCCTCGCCGCCGAAGATCCGGCCGAAGCCGTTGTAGCCGAAGATCAGGTTCAGCGCGGTGCCGTCGGTGCTGCCGCCCATGTACGGCTTCGAGCCCGGCCACAGGTCGTGCAGCGCGGTCCACCAGAACGACGAAACGAGCAGCACGGCGGCAGCGCCCAGCAGGTCCAGCAGCCGCCGTTTCACCGGGGCGGAAGTGCCGGCGAAATAGGCGAGCGCGAAGCCGGGGAGGATGATCCACGCCTGCATCATCTTCGTGACGAAGCCGCAACCGATGAAGAACGCGCACCACAGCAGCCACCGGGTCCGCGCGCGGCTCGGGTCCGCCTGCACCGAGCGGGTGAACGCGTACGCCGCGGCGACAAGCAGCAGCACGAGCAGGGTGTCGGGGTTGTTGTCCCGGTTGATCGCCACCGTGATCGGGGTGAGCGTGAGGATCAGCGCGGCCAGCAGCGCGGCGTTCTCCCCGGCCCACAGCCGGACCGCACGGTGCAGCAGGAAGACCGCCGCGACGCCTTCGAGCACCTGCGGCAGCAGCAGCGCCCAGCCGTGGAAGCCGAAGATCAGCACCGAAATCGCTTGCGGCCACAGGGACATCGGCGGCTTGTCCACAGTGAACACGCCGTACGGGTCGAACGAACCGAAAAGGAAGTTCGAGAAGCTGCCGGTCATGGACTTCACGGCGGCGGAGTAGTAGCTGTTGCCCACTTGGCCGTCGCCGATCCGCCAGGCGTAGAGCACGGCAGCGGCCGCGCAGATCGCGGCGAGCGCCCAGGTCCGCCATCGCGAGCGGGTCGCCGGGGCGGCGGTTTCGGCTGGNGGCTGGCGCCGCGGAGGGGGCGGCGACTGTCATTCTTCGTCCTTTCCGTTGTCCTGGCGGAAGACCCAGGTGCGCAGCAGCACGAACCGGCCCGCTGTGCCGAGCAGCGAGGCGGCGAGCAGCACGGTCAGTTCCAGCGTCCGGCCCGGTTCGGCCACGAGTGCGTGGAGCAGGAGCAGCGCTGCCGAGGTGAAGGCGTAGTAGAGGCCGAATACGACGAATCCTTGCAGATGCGCTTTGCGGCGCGGGGTGCCCGCACCGGCGAAGGTGAAGCGGCGGTTGGCCTCGGTGTTGAACAGTGTGGTGAGCACGAGCGCGGCCAGATTCGCCGCGAGCACCGGCCACCACAGCCGGAAAAGCCCGTACAGCGCGAGATTCGCCACCGTGGAGAGCACACCGATCACGGCGAACGACAGGATTTCCCAGAATCGGCCGCTGTCGGGCGGGCTCAGCACGGCGTCCGGGTGCGCGGCTCGCGGCGCGGGGCGGCGAGGCAGGTCCGGCACCTTCGCCGTGCCCGCCGCCTTGGCCCGCGCGACCCGGATCAGCCCGCGGATGTCGTCGAGCGCGGTCTTCGCGACGTCGACGCGGCTGTCGGCGTCCTCGACCCAGTCGACCGGCACCTCGTGCACGCGCAGCCCGTTGTGCTCGGCCAGCAGCAGGAGTTCGGTGTCGAAGAACCAGGCGTCGTCTCGCACGTGTTCCAGCAGCGGCCGGAGGACGTCGGTGCGCGCGGCTTTGAACCCGCACTGCGCGTCGGAGAACCGCGCGCCGTGGCTCAGCCGGATCATCTTGTTGTAGCACCGGGAAACGAACTCGCGCTTCGGTCCGCGCACGGTGCGCGCTCCCGGGGCCAGCCGGGAGCCGATGGCCAGGTCCGAATGCCCGTTGACCAGGGGAGCCACCAGCGGCAGCAGGGCGTCGAGGCCGGTGGAGAGGTCGACGTCCATGTAGACCACGACGTCGGCGGTGCTCGCTCGCCAGGTTTCGCGCAGCGCCCGGCCCCGGCCCTTCCGGTCGAGATGGCGGACCCGCAGCGTCTTGTCGGCGCGGGCGAGCGTTTCGGCGACCTCCAGGGTCCGGTCTGTGCTCGCGTTGTCCGCGATCACGATGGTCCACTCGAAGGGGAACTCGCGGCGCAGGAACTCGCGCAGGACCTGGACGCAGCCCGGCAGGGCGCGTTCCTCGTTGTATACGGGGATGACGATGTCCACGGTCGCCGTCGCCGCACCCGGCCCCGGGGACGTGGTCAACCCTCTGGTCGCGCCGACCGACATGCTTCCTCCGTTCCGGGGTGACAACCGGTCGCGCACGACGCTGTGTGACCGCTTCGGGTCTCACCGTGGCGCGGCCGTCGTGAGAAAGACCTGGAAAAACCCTGAGAGGATCGTGAGAAGCTGATCTTTCCCCGGTCGTGGGACGAACAGCTTCCGCACAGTTTGGCCGCGTAGCCTCGGGCCGATTCCGGACGAGCACGGCGCGGAAAGGATCGGGCGGGATGCGGCTGCTGGTGGTGGACGACGACGCCGACGTGCGCGAAAGCCTCCAGCGCGGCCTCGAATTCGAGGGGTACGAGGTCGCCGCGGCCGAAAGCGGCGCGGCGGCGCTGGCGGCGGTCTCCGGGACGGGCAAACCCGATCTGGTGATCCTGGACGTGATGATGCCCGAGGTCGACGGCCTGGAGACGTGCCGGCGGATCCGGGCGGCGGGGGAGCGGCTGCCGGTGCTGATGCTGACCGCGCGCGACGCGCTGGGCGACCGGGTCACCGGTCTCGACTCCGGCGCCGACGACTACCTGGTGAAGCCGTTCGCGCTGGAGGAGCTGCTGGCGCGGGTGCGCGCGCTGCTGAAGCAGAATCGCGCCACGCCGGGTCCGGCGGCGCGCCGGTTCGCGGATCTGGAACTCGACCCGGAAACGCGCGAGGTGACCCGCGCCGGGCGGCGGCTGGAACTCACGCCCACCGAGTTCGACCTGCTCGCGGTGTTCCTGCGGGCCCCGGAGAAGGTGCTGACCAAGAACCGGCTGCGGCAGGAGGTCTGGGGGAGGGAACCGAGCCGCACCAACAATCTCGACGTGTACGTCGGGTATCTGCGGCGCAAGACCGAGGCGGGCGGGGCGAGCCGGCTGCTGCACACCGTGCGCGGTGTCGGATTCGTGCTGCGGGCCCCGTGAGGCGCCGCGGGGAACCCCGGATGCTGCTGCGCAGCCGGGTCGCGCTGATCACCGCGGCGATCGTCGCGGTCGCGATCGCGGTGGTCAGCACGGTGACCTATCTGTCCACTGAGCACAGTCTGCGCACCCAGCTGGACGAAACCCTGCTCGGCGGCTGGCCTCCGCCGCCGCCCGGCCCGGACGACCCGGAGGCGCGCCGGCCCGGCCCGGCGGACCTGTGCCGCCACAGCACCCCGGGCAAACCGCTGCAGCGGTTCCTGGAAGGCGTCCAGCTGCTGAAAGCGGACGGCACGGTCTGCTCGCCGCCGGGCGTGGACTCGGTTGTCGTCGACGCGGCCGACCGGGGCGCGCGCACCGTGACCCTGCGGGACGGCCAGACCCGGTCCGGCACGCCGGTCCGGGTGCTGCTCGGCCCGCTCGGCGACGGGAACGTGCTGGTCATCTCGCGAAGCCTCGCCGAGGTCGACAGCACCCTCGCCGGCCTTCGGACCATCCTGATCGCGGTGTCGGTGCTGGGCGCGCTGCTCGCCGCGGCGGCCGGACTGCTGCTGACCCGGCGGACGCTGCGGCCCATGGCGCGATTGACCGGAGCCGCCGAGGAGATCGCCCGCACGCACGACCTCGACCTCCCGGTCACCGTGTCCGGCCGCGACGAGGTGGGACGGCTGGGCCGCGCGTTCTCCGCGATGACCGGCGCACTGGCCGATTCGCGGCGGCGGCAGCGCGCGCTGGTCACCGACGCCGCGCACGAACTGCGGACGCCGTTGACCAGCCTGCGCACCAACATCGACCTGCTGGCCCGCAGCGAACGCACCGGCCGCGCGCTGGCCGACGGCGACCGCGGCCGGCTCCTGGACCGGCTCCAGGCGCAGGCGGGCGAACTCGGCGACCTCGTCGCCGAACTGGTCGTGCTCGCCAGGGACGAGCACGAGTTCGACCACGCCGAAGTCGCGATGGGCACAGTGGTCCGCCACGCCGTCCGCCGGGCGTCGAGCCGCGCGCGGGAGCACACGTTCGACGTGACGTGCGCCGAATGGTCCGTCCGCGGCGACGAGGGCGCGCTGGAACGGATGGTGCTGAACCTGCTGGACAACGCGATCAAGTTCTCGCCCGCCGGTTCGGCGGTGAAGGTGCGTTCGGAGCCGGGGCTGGTGTCGGTGGCCGACAACGGGCCGGGCGTCGCCGCGGCGGACCGGGACGCGGCGTTCGACCGGTTCTGGCGGGTGCCGGAGGCCCGGTCGTTGCCGGGATCGGGACTGGGCTTGGCGATCGTCACCGACATCGCGGCCGCGCACGGCGGGTACGCGCGCTTCGAGGACCCGCCGTCCGGCCGGGGAGCGCTGGCGGTGGTCCGATTGCCGCCCGCGGCTGCGGCAGGCTCTCCCCTGCTGCCCGGCAGCCGCGGCTGATCATCGCTGGGCGGCCACCAGCTCGCGCACCCGCGGCGCGACCTCCCGCGCGAACAACCGGATGGCGTCGGCGGAGTCCACGGCCAGGAGAAACGCGCTCGTCCCGTGCGCGAGCGCCAGTCCGGCGAGCTGGCCGGCCCACGCGCCGGTGCTGCCGGACGGAATCCCCGGCAGGTTGTACAGCCGCCGGATCTCGGCGGGGGAGCGGCCCGCCTTCCGGGCCGCCCCGTCGATGAGCGCGTTCGCGGCGGGCAGCCGGTCCGGCGGGACGCGGGTCATGCTCGGCAGCCAGCCGTCCGCGGTGCGGCCGATCAGGCGCAGCATCCGCGGTCCGAGCGCGCCGAGCCAGATCTCCATGCGGTGCACCGGAAAAGGGCCCGGCGGAGTGCCGGTGAGCCGGTGCCGGGCACCGGACACTTCGGCTGGGGGACCGGGTGTCCACAGTGCACGGACGACGTCGATCGCTTCCGTCAGCGCGGCGAAGGCTTCGCCGGGGGTGTACCGCGGGCCGCCTTGCGCCTCGATCTCGTCCCAGTACGCGCCAGCGCCGAGGGCGAGTTCGGCGCGGCCGCCGCTGAGCAGGTCGAGACTCGCCGCCGAGCGCGCGAGCACCGCGGGCGGGCGCAGCGGCAGGTTGGCGACGTTCGGGAACACGCGCAGCCGCTCGGTGCGCGCGGCGACGACGCTCAGGACGGTCCACGCGTCGAGCAGGTCCGGCCGGTACGGGTGGTCGGGGACGCTGAGCAGGTCGAGCCCGGCGGTGTCGGCGGCTTCGGCGAGCCGGGTCGCCGCGCCGGGTTCGGCGGCTTCCGGCAGGAGGATGACGCCGAACTGGAGGTCGTGGCCGTAGTCAGGCATGGGTCGCCCGGAATAGTGTCATGCAGACATGATTACCTGACGGAACGAACTCTGTCCAGCGGGTAGGATTCCGGCATGGACGAACTGCGCCCGCCGACCCTGCTCGCGCTGCCCTCGTACCTGGCCGGGCACGTCGCGCGGATCGGGCGGCGGGAGCTGGCAGGCGCGCTCGAGACGCATGGCCTCCGGCTGCCGCATTTCGCCGTGCTGGCCGGTCTTTCCGACTTCGGGCCGCTGGCGCAGCACGCGCTCGCCGACCGGCTCGGGCTCAACCGCAGTCATCTCGTGGGCTATCTGGACGAACTGGAACGCCGAGACCTCGTCGGCCGCGAACGCGACCCGGACGACCGGCGGCGTCAACGCGTCACGCTCACCGAGGCCGGGAAGTCGCTGACGGGAGAGCTGAAGGAGGAGGCCAGCCGCTCGCAGGACGTCTTTCTCGGCGAACTGTCCGCGAAAGAACGCGAGACGCTGATTTCCCTGCTGCGGCGGGTGGTGGTCGCGGACGACCGGGCGCGGCCGGGAGCCGGGTAGTTCCGCTTCGGACGGTTGCCGTGCGGCGCACCGGGTAACCGGAGGTTTCCCGGCGCCCGAGGAGGCAGCATGGCCGCGCCCACCAGGACTGACCTGATTACCGTGATCACCGACGACCACCGCGACGTGGAGCGGGTGTTCGCCGAACTCGAGAGCGAACCCGGGGCGGGCGACCGGAAAGACGTGGTCGACCACGTGATCGCCGAGCTGGTCCGGCATTCGGTCGCGGAAGAGCAGCTCGTGTACCGGGCCGCGCGCGAACACCTCGACGACGGCGACGAGATCGCCGATCACGAGATCGAGAAGCACGCCGAAACGGAAAAGCTCATGAAGCGGCTTGAGCGCGAGAGTCCGGGCGAACCGGAGTACGAGGAGCTGCTCGGCAAGCTCATCGCCGACGTCCGGCGCCACATCAGGGACGAGGAAACCGGCCTGCTGCCGCGGCTGCGCGAGGCGTGTTCGGCCGGGGAGCTGGACCAGCTGGGCGAACGCGTGCTGGCGGCGAAGAAGGTCGCGCCGAGCCCCCGCCGGAGAATCTGATTCTCGCGCCGTTCGTCGACAAGATTCGCGACGCGCTGACCGGGCGGAAGAGCTGACGCCGGTCGCGGCGCACTGCGTTCTCGTGCCGAAGGAGCCTGGCGAAGATCTCGATGGCGCCCGAGCACGCCGGCCCGCTCGCCGAACCGGGGGCGGAGGCCGCGGGCGGGCAAAACGCGTCCGTCTGCACGGGACTCGGCGACCCGGACGCTCCTGCCGCGGTGGAGCACCGGCGGGCTGCCGCGTCGTGCACGTTCCGGCCGGCCCGGCGCTGCGACTGCCGAAGGACGAGCTTGTGCCGCACATGGAGAATTCGGCAGCCGGCTGCGCGACCGGTGGACGGAGCGCCGCCGGATGTGGCGCACGCGCACTTCTGAATGTCCGGTGTAGCAACCGTTCTCGCCGCACAAGAGGCTGGCGTGCCGCCGGTGCGGACCTTTCGCCCGCTGGGCGCGGTGAAACGGCTGCACCAGGGCGACGCCGGCCCGAGCCCGCCGGACCGGAAGCGGTGCGAGCGCATGGTCGGCAAACAGGTCGGCCGCGCTATCGCGACCTGCTCGGACGAGGTGTTCGAACTGGCTCGGCGAGGGTGCCGCGGCAGCGGATCTCGGTGGTGCCGTGCGGGGTCGACCTGGACCGGTTCGGCGCCGCACGGCCCGGTTGCGCCGCCGGTGCCGGTGGGGGAGATTGGTGCCGCGCAAGGGATTCGACCTGCCGATCGCCGCGTTGCGGACAGGCGCCGGAGACCGAGTTGGTGCTCGCGGGCGGATCGGCTTCCGCGGCGCTTTCCCGGAATCCGGGCTCGGAGTGGCCGGCCGGGTGCGGCTGGCAGGTCAGGTGTGCCGGGACGACCTGCCTGCGTTGCTGCGTCCGGCGGACGCGGTGCTGTGCACGCCTTGGCACGAGCAGTTCGGGACGGTTCCGCTGGAAGCAGTGGCCGATGGCGGTCGGCGGCTTGACGGATACGGTGGTGGACGGGATCACCGGCAGGTTGGTACCGCCGCGCGACCCGGCCCGGCTGGCGGCGCAGTTGCGGGCTTTGCCGGACGATCCCGCAGAGCTGGAGGCGCTGGGGACCGCGGAGCAGAAGCGGTTCTGGGCGCGGTATTCGTGGGATCGGATCGCGGCGGGAGACCGTGCGGGAAGGCTCTGCCGCCGGGGGAGTCCGGATGGGCGGCGCGGTGATGCCGGGCGCCGCCGAGCGCGAGCGGCACCGTCGCCAGAATCCCGTACGCGGGTCAACCGGGTGCCGCCACGAACAGCACCCAGTAGTACAGCGATGGCACCGGAAAGCTTGCGTGCGGCCAAAAGCCCGAGCAGGCCCAGTGCGGTGGGGACGATGAACAGCTCGCGCCTGGTTTCCGGCACGGAGAACCCGGCGCTGCCGAGGACCAGCTAGCTCAGGCTGGGCACGGCGACGACCGGACGAGCCCAAAAACGGGTGGTGACCGTCGGCATGGGGGACTCCTTCCCGGCGGATTACTCTTCGCGAAGCGACTTCGCGACGGAGCCGCCGGCCTCGTCCGCCTGTTCACCGGGATCCGGATCCGCCCGGTGCTGCGGAAGATCCTCGTCCGGAACCACGGCCCTGGCCGCTTCCGCCCGGGCGAGTGTCTCGTCGTCGGGCGGGTTCGGCACGGGCTGGATGTCCGGCCGTTCCTCGGCGAGCCGGTTTTCGAGCGGCTCGCCTTCGCGCGCCTCGGCGGGGGTCGTGGCCTGCCGGACCGCCGGGCTCCAGCGTTCCGCCGGTTCTACGCCCTCCTCCAACGGGTCGACCCGCAGTTCGTCCTCGTCGAGAGATTCGGACTGGTCGAGCGTTTCGGGCTCAGCCGGATCGCTGTCGGCCATCATGCTCCCTTCTCGCTGCAGTGCTTTCCTCACCGGATACCCGCGCGGAACGGGACAAAACGAGGTCAGGTGGCAGCGAGATCGCGGATCGCGGTCTGTGCATTCTGGATTTCCTGGCCGACCAGGAGCGCGGTGAAGCGGGCGACCGAAATGCTGTGCGCCGCCGAGGCGACCGCGTCGCAAGCTGCCTGCGCGTCGTCCGAACGATGCCGCACGCGCCCGGCGAGCAGTGCTTCTTCGAGCTGGCCGGACAAATCGGGGAGGAGTTCGGAGAGGTCGTCGGCGAGGAGGCTCAGCAAGCCCAGCGTCCGGTACAACTCCGCGGGGCATTCGTAGCCGCCGGCACCGGCCTCGCGACGGAGCCGGCGCAGCGCGGTCTGCGCCTGCTCGGCCGGTGCGGGAGACGTCGCTGAATGGTCCATGAACCGGTGATACCCGGTGGCAGTGCGGCTAACCGGACGATTGCGGACGGCCGCCCCGGGTATCCGGGGACGATGAACGAGATCGTCGAACTGATCCGGAGGCGGGCCTGCCTCGCGGAGTCCCGCGACGCCGAACGGGCAGCGCACGCAGTGCTGCGGACGCTGTCCGAGCGGATCTCCCCGGAAGCGGCGGCGAGCCTGGCGGTACAGCTGCCGGCCGGACTGGCCGACGACCTGCGTCCGGGCGGCGGCCGCGGGGAACGCTTCGAACTGGAGGACTTCGTCGGACGGATCGCGCACCGGGCGGACTTGACGGATCCGGAGGCCGTGCACCGGGCAGGCGTGGTGCTGGCCGTGCTGGGCCGCGAAACGGTGCAGGTGGCGGACGAGGTCTGGGACGTGCTGCCGGAACCGTTGCGGCACCTGGTGGCGGCCCGGGCCGCCTGACCTGCTCAGGCGTTCCGCATCCGGGGGCGGTGCGGCTGGGCGTCGCCGCCAGGGATGTCCCGGTCGACGTGGTCGGCGTGGTGCAGCGCCTGGGCCAGGAGCCCGCGCACGTGCTCGTCCGCGGCGGAGTAGTACACGAACGTCCCCTCGCGGCGGCCCTTCACCAGTCCCGCGAGCCGGAGCTTGGCCAGATGCTGGCTGACCGCGGTCGGCGCGGCCCCGGCCAGTTCGGCGAGGCAGGCCACCGACGATTCTCCCTGCAGAAGCGCCCACAGCACCTTGATCCGCGTCGGGTCGGAGAGCAGGCGGAAGCTTTCCGCGGCCAGGTGGACCTGCTCGTCGGAGGGCATGTCGAAGTCCGGCAGGGAGGAGTGCATGCCCTGATGCTACCGTTCCTTCTCGGTTGTCTGCGCATCTGCGCAGGTATGCTGATAGTCGGCCGGTGCGTCCGCCCGGTCGCGCGCGGGTTTCGAGCATCCGGGAGTGGTCGATGGCAGAGCTGGGTCAGGACCGTCCGCAGCCCGAGGACGGGCCGGTGCGAGAGCACGGTGATGGCCACGGTCACGGCCACGGCCACGGGCATGGCCACGGCCACGGGCATGGCCACGGCCACGGGCATGGCCACGGCCACGGGCATGGCCACGGGCACGGGCATGGCCACGGGCACGGGCATGGCCACGGTCACGGTCACGGCAAGCCTGCGACCTGGCGGCACCGCGTCAAACACCTCCTCGCCCCGCACAGTCACGACAGCGCCGACCGCCTCGACACCGCCCTCGAAACGAGTCAACGCGGAATCCGGGCGCTGACCTGGTCGTTCGCCGCCCTGTTCGGCACCGCTGTGATCCAGCTGGCCCTGGTCGTGGTCACCGGTTCGGTGGCGCTCCTCGGCGACACCATCCACAACTTCGCCGACGCCCTCACCGCCCTGCCGCTGGGCATCGCCTTCGCACTGGGCCGCCGCGCCGCGACCCGCCGCTACACCTACGGCCTCGGCCGCGCCGAAGACCTGGCCGGAGTCGTGGTCGTGCTGATCATCGCCGGATCAGCCGCGTTAGCCGCCTACGAAGCGATCGACCGCCTGCTGCATCCGCATCCCGTGCAGCAGCTCTGGGTGCTCGCCGCCGCCGGAGCAGTGGGCTTCGCCGGAAACGAACTCGTCGCCCGGTACCGGATCACCGTCGGCCGCGAAATCGGCTCCGCCGCCTTGGTCGCGGACGGCCTGCACGCCCGCACCGACGGCTTCACCTCGCTGGCGGTAGTGCTGGGCGCGGCCGGCGTCGCCCTCGGTTTCCCGGCGGCCGACCCGGTGATCGGATTGCTGATCACCGTCGCGATCCTGTTCGTCCTGCGCGACGCGGCCAAGGAAGTCTTCCGGCGGCTGATGGACGCCGTCGATCCGGCGACCGTCGAACTGGCCGAACAGACAGCCGCGGCGGTGCCCGGAGTGGAAGGCGTGCGGGAGGTCCGGATGCGCTGGATCGGCCACTGCCTCCGCGCGGAACTCGCCGTCCAGGTCGGCAACACCCTCACCGTCGAGCAGGCGCACGAACTTGCACACAACCTGGAACACCGGCTGATCACCACGGTGCCCCGGCTGACGGCGGCGGCAGTGCACGTCGAACCGGCGATCGGGGCGGAGGCCGCCCACCTCGGCTGATCGCGCATCGGCCGATCGGCTGATCCGCCGCTCCGCCCGGGCCGGCCGGAAAGTCTGGCCACGCAGTCGATTCGCCGCGCCGGTGCCGCCCGGCACGGTGAACGCATGGCAATCATCGAGGTGGACAACCTCGTCAAGCGGTACGGCGGGCACACCGTGGTCGACGGCGTCAGCTTCGCCGTCGAACCGGGCGAGATTTTCGGCATTCTCGGACCGAACGGGGCCGGCAAGACCACGACGGTCGAGTGCGTCGAAGGGCTGCGCGGGCCGGACGGCGGGGCGATCCGCGTCTGCGGCCTCGACCCGCAGCGCGACGACGGCGAACTGCGCCAGGTTCTCGGCGGGCAGCTCCAGGAAAGCGAACTGCCGGACAAACTCAAGGTCGGCGAGGCGCTCCAGCTGTACAGCTCGTTCTATCGCGACCCGGCCGATTGGCGGGAACTCGCCGAGATCCTCGCCCTCGAACACAAGCTCGGCACTCAGTTCCGCCGTTTGTCCGGCGGCCAGAAACAACGGCTGTCGATCGCGCTCGCGCTGCTTGGCAACCCGAAGGTCGCGATGCTCGACGAGCTCACCACCGGCCTCGATCCGCAGGCTCGCCGCGACGTCTGGGGCCTGGTCGAACGCATCCGCGCGCGGGGCGTGACGATCTTGCTGGTCACGCACTTCATGGAAGAGGCCGAGCGATTGTGCGACCGGCTGGCGGTCATCGACGCGGGTCAGGTCGTCGCGGTCGACAGCCCGGCCGGGCTGGTGGCACGCGTCGACGACCGGCAGCGGCTCCGGTTTCGCACTGCCGCACCGCTCGACGACGCGGTGCTGACCGGACTGCCGGAGGTCGCCGCCGTCGAGCGCTCGGGCAGTCAGATCGTCGTCACCGGAGGGGGAAACCTGCTGCTCGCGGTCGCCTCCGCGCTGGCAGGCCACCAGATCGCCGGCCTGCGAATGGACCAGACCACGTTGGACGACGCGTTCGTCGCGCTCACCGGCCGTTCCATCGAATCCTGAGGAGCCCCGGTGCCCGCCTTGTTCCGGCTCGCCGCCACCGAAACGAAACTGTTCTTCCGCGAGCCGATCGTCGTGTTCTTCGCGCTCGCGTTCTCGCCGGTCCTGTTCGGCGTTCTCGGCCTGATCCCGGCTGTGCGCGAACCCGGGCCGGACGGAGTCCGGATGATCAGCCGCTACCTCCCGATCGTCGTCGCGATGGGGGTCGCGCTGTTCTCGCTCAGCGGGCTGTCGCAGCTGTTCGCTTCCTACCGCGAGAAGGGCGTGCTGCGGCGGATGCGGCTCACCCCGGTGGAACCGACGGTCCTGCTCGGTGCGCAACTGCTGATGGCGGTGGTGCTGTCGGCGGCCTCGACGCTGGTCGTCCTCCTGACCGGACGGCTGGCCTTCGATCTCGACCTGCCTCGGCGCCTGCCCGCGTACGTGCTCTGCTTTGCGCTGCTGGCACTGGCGCTGTTCGCGATCGGGCTGCTGGTCGCGGCGCTCGCCCGGTCCGCGACAAGCGCCAGCGCGGTCGGTTCCCTGGTGTTCTTCCCGCTGGTGTTCTTTGCCGGGCTCTGGCTGCCGCGCGCCGGCATGAACCAGGTTCTGCGGACGATCAGCGATCTGACGCCGCTCGGCGCGGGCGTACAAGCGTTGCAGGACACGACTTCCGGGAATTGGCCGCACCTGCTGCACGTCGGTGTCATGCTAGGGTGGCTTGTCGTGGCCGGGGGCTTGGCCGCGCGGTATTTCCGCTGGGAGTGACTGGTGGGCATCGAGGGGGATCTGCGCGAAGAGTTCGACCGCTGGGAAGCCGCACAGACGGCGACGTTCACAGTGCTGCCGTACGGTCTTCTCGCGGTGAGCGTGGGCATTACTGTGCTTCAGCTGCCCGCGCATCTTCCGGTCGTGCTGGGTCTTTCTGCCGCCGCCGCCCTCTGGCTGCTGTGGTTTCACACTCTTCATCCACACGTAGTGCGATCGGGATATTACGCGGGACTGCTGGCGATGGCGGCGAGCTTGGCGGCTCTCGCACCGTGGTACGGCCTGTTCGCCTTTGTCGGTTACCCGCAAGCTTTCCAGTACCTGACGGGACGCTGGCGATACGCCGGTGCCGCTGCCACCGCGGTGATCTCCGCGATGGCTTTTCTGGGCGGAATCGCCAAGATCGGCGCGGAGAATCTGTGGTGGGTGTGGCTGGGCGTCAGCGTGCTTTCGATCGCGCTGGCCGGAGCGGTGTTCTCTTTCGTGGAAATGGCCTACCAGCGGAATGAACTGCAGAAGCAGGCGCTCGCGGAACTGCGCGAGGTCAATCTGAAACTGGAAGCCGCCTTGGCCGAGAACGCCGGACTGCACGCGCGACTGCTGGTCCAGGCTCGCGCGGCCGGGGTTCTGGACGAACGGCAGCGGATGGCGCGGGAAATCCACGACACCCTCGCGCAGGGCCTGGCCGGAATACTGGCCCAGCTGCAAGCGGCCGAGCAAACCGCCGCCGAACCGGAAGTGCTCGGCCGGCACGTGGCGAACGCGACGAACCTGGCCCGGGAAAGCCTGGTCGAAGCGCGCCGGACGGTCCATTCCGTGGAGCCCTCGGTGCTCGCCGACGCCCGGCTCCCGGAGGCGATCGGCGAGGTGACCAGGAATTGGTCAGCGGCCAACCGCGTCGATGCCGTGCTCACCACCACCGGCGACGCCCGTCCGATGCACACCGACGTCGAGGTGGCCTTGCTGCGGACCGCGCAGGAAGCGCTGTCGAACGTGGCGAAACACGCGCAGGCGAAGCGGGTCGGCCTGACCCTGTCGTACATGCCGGACCTGGTGACCCTCGACGTCCGCGACGACGGCGTCGGCTTCGAACCGAATGCCAAGCGCGCCAACGGTTCCACGAACGGCGGCTTCGGCCTGTCCGGAATGCGGCAGCGGGTGCAACGCCTCGCGGGACGCCTGGACATCGAATCGGAACCCGGCCGCGGCACGGCGGTCTCGGCGACCGTGCCCGCCATTCCGGCTGGCGGTGGGCGGTGATTTCGCTGCTGATCGTCGACGACCACCCGGTGGTGCGCGACGGCCTGCGCGGCATGTTCGGCGCCGATCCGCGGTTCGAGGTAGTCGGCGAGGCCGCGGACGGAGCCGCCGCGATCACCGCCGGTGAGCAGCTTCGCCCGGACGTGATCCTGATGGACCTGCGAATGCCGGGAACGAACGGCGTCACCGCGATCAAGGAACTGGCGAAACGCGGTGTCCCCGCGCGCGCTTCCGGCGATCGAAGCGGGAGCCACCGGGTATCTGCTGAAGGAAGCGCCCCGGGAGGAGCTTTTCCGCGCGGTCGAGGCCGCGGCGCAAGGCCAGGCAGTGCTCTCGCCGACGGTCGCGACCCGCCTGATGGGGCAGCTGCGGCACCCGGCGGCGGACCTGTTGTCGGAACGCGAGATCGAGGTCCTGCGGCTGATCGCGAAGGGCGCGACGAACCGCCGGGCGGCGGAGCAGTTGTTCATCAGCCAGGCGACGGTGAAGACGCACCTGCTGCACGTTTACGCGAAACTCGGCGTGAACGACCGCGCGGCGGCGGTGGCCGCGGCGTTCGCGCAGGGGTATTTGACGCTGTAGGGCTAGTGTCCTGCGTCGTTAATTCGTCGTCAGTTAGGCTCTGGCGGCATGACTGATGGTGCCGCGGGACGTCGGGGGCCGAAGCTTGAGCCGGTGGTCCTCGCCGATGAGGAGCGGTCGACGCTGGAACGCTGGGTGCGACGACGGAATTCTGCGCAGGCTTTGGCTGCGCGATCGCGGATTGTGCTGGCGTGCGCTGAGGGCGGCGTGCCTCCGGTCGTGGGCGTCGCGAAGGACCTTGGCGTGTCGCCGGACATGGTCCGCAAATGGCGCCGGCGTTTTCTGTCGGACCGTCTCGACGGGCTGGTCGACGAACCTCGGCCCGGTCGTCCGCCGGTGATCGGGGTCGAGGACGTCGAAGCGGTCGTGGTGGCGACCCTGGAAGAAATCCCGAAGGACGCCACGCACTGGTCGCGTGCGTCGATGGCGCAGCACAGTGGCTTGTCCAAGTCGACTGTCGGCCGGATCTGGCGGAAGTTTCAGCTCAAACCGCACCTGACCGAGACCTTCACACTGTCGACCGATCCGTTGTTCGTGGAGAAAGTGCACGATGTCGTCGGGTTGTATTTCAATCCGCCCGACGGTGCGATCGTTCTGTCTGTTGACGAGAAGTCGCAGATCCAGGCGCTGGACCGGTCTCAGCCGGTGCTTCCGATGATGCCCGGCATGCCCGAGCGTCGTACCCACGACTACGTCCGCAACGGTCTGACCACCTTGTTCGCGGCGTTCGACGTTGCCACCGGCGAGGTCATCAGTTCTCTGCACCGCCGGCATCGTGCCGCGGAGTTCGAGAAGTTTCTCGTCAAGGTCGACAAGGAAATCCCTGCCCATCTCCAGATCCATCTGATCTGCGACAACTACGGTACCCACAAAACACCTGCGATTCGGGCGTGGCTGGAACGGCACCCTCGTTGTCATATGCACTTCACCCCCACCGGTTCCTCCTGGATCAATCAGGTTGAGCGGTGGTTCGGGTTCCTCGCTGATCAGCAGATCAGGCGTGGCACCCACAAGAACGTTCAGAACCTCGAAGCCGACATCCGCTCATGGATCAAGGAATGGAACGAAAACCCCAGGCCCTTCATCTGGACCAAGACCGCCGCAGAGATCCTTGAGTCACTGGCGAACTTCTGCCGACGAATTTCCGGCGCAGGACACTAGCACGGTGCGCCGTGAGGGGAACCCTGCGGGAATCAGAGTCACTGAGGATTCCCCTCACGCGCGCTACGCCGACCAGACCCGCTCCCCGCCGACCCACGTTTCCCGTACCCGCACCCGGTCCAGCGCCTCCGGATCGGCCGCGAACGGATCCTCCGCCAGCACCGCGAAATCGGCCAGGAACCCGGGCGCGAGCTGTCCCTTGGTCGCCTCCTCCCCGGACGCATACGCCGACCCTGTCGTGTAAACCCCGAGCGCGGCCTCGACGCTGATCCGCTGCGAAGGCCCGAACAACTCCCCGTCCGGGGCTCGGCGCGTCACGCAGCTGCGCAGTGCGTACAGCGGCGGGAACGGGCCGCACGGATGGTCGGACGAACCGGCCACGGCGACCCCGGCGTCGAGCATCGAGCGGTGGGCGAACATGCGCTCGACGCGTTCCGGCCCGTAGTACTGGGTCAGTTTGTCCCCGTGCGCGGCGGCGTAGTTCGCGAACGGCACTGCGACCATCCCGTGGTCGCGCATGCGTTTCAGGATCTCGTCGTCAATGATGGAACAGTGTTCGATGCGGTGCCGGGGGTCCTCCCGCGGAGTGGCGGCTTGGGCCTGGTCGACGGCGTCGAGGACGCGGCGGATCGCGCGGTCGCCGTTGGCGTGCACGCAGACCCGCCAGCCGGCGTCGTGCACGTGGCGCACGGTGTCGGCCAGTTGGGCGGCGCTGACGCGCTCCAATCCGTAGCTGTCGGTGCCTTCGATGGGCTGTTCGACCAGGCAGGTCCCGCCGTTGACGGCACCGTCGGCGAAGGTCTTGACGCCGCCAAGGCGCAGCCGGGTTTCGGGAGCGAGCGGAGTGCCGGGGAGGGCGCGGAAGTAGTCGAAGTGGTCGTAGGCGGCCAGTGCGTTGACCCGGAGGGTGAGCTGGTTCTGGTCGGCCAGGTGACGGAGGACCTGCCATTCGGTGCGGCCGACGAGGGCGTCGCCGACCGAGGTGATGCCCGCGGCGTGCAGGGCGGCGGCGTGCCGGGTGAAGGCGGCGGCCAAGACCTCGGTGGAGGGGTCCTGCACGATCGTCGGGCGCGGGGTGAAAGCGGGAAATGCCAGGTCGTAGAGGGCTTGGTCGTGGATGACGCCGTCGAGACGGCCGGCGGCGTCGCGGCCGAGGTGACCGCCGGGCGGGGGTTCGCTCCAGTCGGTGAGGCCGGCGAGGGCGAGACCGGGGGAGTTGACGACGCCGGCGTGCAGCGTCACGTGCACGACCAGGACCGGGTGGTCCGGGCAGGCTTCGTCCAGTTCGGCGCGGGTGAGTTCGCGGCCGCCGTTGCTGCGGAACGAGTCGTAGCCGCAGCCGATGACCCATTCGCCGGGCGGCGTCGCGGCGGCTCGTTCGCGCAGCGCGGCGGTGAGATCGGCGGTCGAGCTGATCCGGGACGGCGAGAGGTCGACCTGCAAGGACTGCGCGGCGACGACGGTCGGGTGCTGGTGGGCGTCGTTGAAGCCGGGGATGACGGTGGCGTCGCCGAAATCGTGCAGCCGCGCGGCCGGGAACTCGCCGCGCAGGTCGGCGACGGCGCCGTGCGCGACGATCCGTTCGCCGCGCATCGCGAAGGCCGGGGGTTCGGCGCCGGCCATGGTCACGATGCGCCGGGCGGTGACGATCTGCACGGATTCCGGTGCGGACACGAGGTTCCCTCCAGGGTCGACGGCTGACCGCGCGGCGCTGTGTCCACAAAGGATGGTGTGGCCGCGGTGCCGCACCGCCGATTCTAGGGGCGCGGCGGGCGCGGGCGCATCGTCGAAGCGGGTTGCGGCAATCGGGTGATCTGGGTCCCGCCGGGGCGGACTCCGGAATGAGAACCGGCCCCGCGGCGGTGTATACGCTGGAAGCACCGGGCGCCCGGCCCGGCTCCCGCGGCGGCAGGAGGCTCGCATGTCCGGCATCGGTGGGGCGCGGGCCGCGCTCGGCGCCGCCGCCGAGCCGTGGGAGATCCAGATCGGCCGCGACCTCGCCGACCGGCTCGACACCAAACCGCCTTCCCGCTGGTCCCGGCCGGGCGCGGCGGCGGACGACCTCGCGGACCTGGTCGGGCCGGGCGAGGTGGTCCTGGCCCCGTCGGCGACCCGGCCGTCGAGCGACGGCGTGGTGTGGACGCCGGAGCAGGCGCTGGGCGCGGGCGCGCGCGGGGCGGCGCTGTGGGTCGACGACCTGCCCTACCCGCGCATTATCGGTGCGATCCCGTACCCGGAGCTGATCGCGGTCGAGCACGCGATGGCGGGGAAGCACTCGTGCCTGGTGCTGACCGGCGTCCGGACGACACTGGTCTTCCGCTACCGCTCGTGGGCGTGGCCCGCGGTGGCCGACCTCTTGACGCACGTGCGGTCGCGCGCGCATCGCCCCGGCGCGGCGGAACCGGCGCACGCGGGCCCGCCTTCCCTCGGCTGGGAGCGGCTCCCGGCGTCGCCGTTGGTGGCACTCGGACATACCCGGCATACGCGCTACCTCGGCGCGGAACCGGAACTCCCGCGGCGGTGGCTGTGGCAGCAATCCCGGCCGGCGGCGTTCGTCGCGCTGACGCGGCAGGAGCTGGTGGCGGTCCGGCATGTGCTGGGCCGTCGCCCGCTGAGGCATGGTGTGCAGTTGCTGGCAGTGGCGCGGAACCGGATCACCGGTCTCGGCACGCGGGGCGATCGGTTGCGGATCGCAGTGCCGGCGGGGCGGTACGAGGTGGACCTCGGCGCCGAGCTGGCGGCGGAGGCGCGGTCGCGGTTCGAGCCGATGCTGCGCGCGGACGGGCGGCGGCGCGTGGTGCGGAAGGCCCCGCAAGCCCCGAAAGCCCCGCAAACCTGACTGCCGCGGAACCGGATCCTGGGCGAGTTGTCACAAACCGGGCGGCCGTCCGGTCTCAGCCGGCTATCTGGCCGCGCTGCTCCCGAGGAGAACCCCATGGGCTTGGCCCCTTCCGCCCGTCTCGACGAGGCGGTCCGTTCGCGGTCCGCGCTGAAGGTCGGCGACATCGCCATGCTGCCGATCACCGCCGTAACGCTGGCCGCCAACGCCGACCTGCCGGCCTGGCCGCGCGAAATGTTCCTGCCGCCGGAGACGATCGACTGGCCGCTGAACGTGGCCGCGGTGCGCAGCGGCGGCCGGACGAGCCTGGCCGATTCCGGGCTGGCCGCCGAATTCCCGGGCTTCCCGCGCGCCGGGCAGCCGGCGACGCGGCTCGTCGCGGCCGGGACCGACCCGTCGTCGCTGACCGACGTCGTGCTCACCCACCTGCACACGGACCACATCGGCGGGCTGCTCGTCGAGGGGCTCCGCGGTCGGCCGCGCGAGGATCCGCGGTTCACCTCGCCTCGGCGGAGGCGGAGTTCTGGCAGGCGCCCGGCTTTTCCCGCACTGTCCTGCCGGAGCCGATCCCGGAGGTGCTGCGCACGACGGCCACGCGGTTCCTTGACGTGTACTGCGGCCGTCCGAAACCGGGCACGAGGTGACGCCGGGCGTGCGGATCTGCCGGACCGGCGGGCACACTCCGCAGCATCGTCCGGCTGACTTTCGCCGGGGACGCGGTGTTCCAGCCCGGGTTCGAGCACGACCCCGGGGGAACCGGCCCGCGTCCGGGTCCGCCTTCTGACGGAGCTGGTGGCGACCTGCCGTTCCCGTCCGTCTGCCATGTGGCGGTCACGGGCACCGTGCTGGCGGTGTGGGACCACTTGATCGGCCCGGGGACTTCGGCGCGATCTTGTGGTAAGCAATCCGGCTATGCGCGGAAAGACGATGCGCGGCCTGACGATCGCCGCGATGAGCCTGCTGACCTGTCTCGTCGCCGCACCGCCGGCGCCGGCCGCACCGGAGCCGAAGGCACCGCCCGGATTCGTCGCCCTGCGCGACGTCGATCCGACCATCGTGCAGGAGATCCGGTACATCACCCCGCACAACTTCACCGGCGCGCGGGTCGACGGATACCGGCAGCCGATGTGCATCCTGACCAGGGACGCCGCTGTCGCCCTGCACAGGGCGCAACTGTCGTTCCTGCGCCAGGGCTACACGCTGAAGGTCTACGACTGCTACCGCCCCCAGCGCGCGGTCGACGACTTCGTGCGCTGGGCGGAGGACCTGTCCGACCTGCGGATGAAAGCCGAGTTCTACCCGCGCGTGGAGAAGGCCCGGCTTTTCGCGGACGGCTACATCGCGGCGAAATCCGGCCACAGCCGGGGAAGCACGGTCGACCTGACGCTCGTCCGTCTCCCGGCGTTCCCGACGCGGCCGTACCGCCCCGGTGAGCCGCTGACGCCGTGCTACGGCCGGAAAGCCGAACGATTCCCGGACAACTCGCTCGACATGGGCACCGGCTTCGACTGCTTCGACACCCTCGCGCACACGCTCGGCCCGCGGATCGCCGGGAAACAGCGGGAGAACCGGATGCTCCTGCTGCACGGACTGGAGCGCGCCGGGTTCAAGAACCTGCCCGAGGAATGGTGGCATTACACGTTCCAGCCGGAGACGTTCCCGGACACCTACTTCGACTTCCCGGTCTCGCGGCGGTCGCTGAACTGCCGTCCGTTCTAGGGCAGGCGGGTCGCGACGACCGCGGCGACCGATTTCGCTGTGTCGCAGATGGCGGTGAGGTTTCCCTTGCTCGCTTCGTCGGTGATTTCGACCAGCACGACTTCGTCTCGCTGCTCCGGCGTGCCTTCGAGCGAGGGGAGTGCCGGCGAGTAGGTGCGATGGACGAGGGTGACGTCGCACGTGTCGCCTTCGCTGTCGTGCGGATCGACGTACGCGAGGCGTCCGCCAACGGTCGTGCGCGTCTGGCCGTCCGGCGGATCCTCGGCCAGCGGCCACTGCCGGTCGTAGTAGAGGTCGACCGACTTCGCGTCGTGCCCCCACGAGCAGGCCCAGTTCGCGAAATGCCGGTCGACCGGGTAGTCCGGGCCGGCGGTCCGGCGGAGCGTGGCATCGTCGACCAGCGTGCAGGCGTCCGTCCGCGCCAGCGAACCCGGCTGGAACGGCTGGGCCCGGCGGGCGATCGGGCCGCGGGCGACGCGCGCGTAGGCGTCCCCGACGACGGCGTCCGCCATCGCGCACAGTTGCGGAGCGGCCGCGCCGTCGGAGCGGACCGAGCTCACCGTGACGACCGAGAGATCCGGCAGGGTGAAGGAGCGACGGCATTTCCCGGCGTCGGGGTTCGGCCGCCGGAGCTCGCCGAGTTTTCCCCGGACCGGCGGCACCTGCGGATACTGCTCCGGTTCGGACAGTTCCAGGCTGGTCACGATCGTGCCGCTGCGGTCGGGCAGGCTCGTGTTGAGGTCGCAGCGCGCGAACGTGCCGAGGTTCGGTTCGAGGAACACTTTGCCGTACTGGCTCAGGGAATTCACCGACAGCAGCGAGCACGGATCAGCGGTGTGCGGGTCGCCTGACAGCTCTTGCGACGGCGGCGCGGCAGTCGCGTTCGCGGGCGGGGCGTCGTCGCGAGTGAAGACGAGAAACCCGGCGGCCAGAAGGACAACCGCGCCGAGCGCCGCGCCGATGATCATGGGCCGCTTGGGCCTCTTCGCCGTTTGCGGCACGGGCGCACCGCGCAGGAAGGCCTCGGCCTCGACCGCGGTCGGGCGCCTTTCCGGCTGACGGCTGAGCATCGCCCGCAACGCGGGCCCGAGCTCACGAGCGTTGCGCGGCGGTTCGGGAGTTCCTTCCGCGGCCCGGCGCAGTTGCGCGAACGGCCCGTTTTCCCCGCTGCCCCAAGGAGAACCGCCCTCGACAGCCGCGAACAGCGTCGCCCCGAGCGAGAAGACGTCCGACGCCGCGGTGGCCGCCTCGCCGTTCGCGACTTCCGGCGCGAGGTACCCGGCGGTGCCGCCGACCCGGGCTCCGTCGGTGAGCGTGGCCTCGTGGCCGCGGGAGATGCCGAGGTCGGCGAGTTTGGCGGTGCCGTCGTCGGCGACCAGGACGTTGCCCGGGGCGAGGTCGCGATGCACCATGCCGCGGGCGTGCATCGCGGCGAGCGCGGACGCGATCTGCCCGCCGATTTCCGCGGCTCGTCCGGGAGCGAGGACACCGTCGGCGTGCACGATCTCGGCCAAGCTGCGCGCCGGGAGGTACTCCATGACGAGCCATCGGTCGGTGCCGTCGGAAACGGAGTCGTACACCGCGACGATGTGCGGATGCTGCAGCGCCGCGCCGAGCCGGGCTTCGCGGCGGATCTGCGGTTCGTCGCCGTCGAGCGAGCGCTTGAGCGCGACCGTCCGGCGCAGTTCCAGGTCGCTCGCCCGCCAGACGACACCCATCCCGCCGGCTCCGAGGCGTTCTTCGAGTCGGTAACGTCCGGCGATCACCTGCGGAGCGGTCACCGCGACAGCCTAGAGCGCGCTTTCCCCGACTGTCCTCCGACCGCTCCCTCCGGCTCCCGATCGTGACGACCGGCCTGGGGTTCGGCTGCTCGTGCCGCGGTCGCCGCCACGACGGACTCCCGCTGGCCGACGACGCTGAACCACAAGACCAGCCCGCGCGGCAGGCCTCAGCTCTCCTTCGCCGCGCCCTTGCGCAGCTGCCTGCGCACCAGCGGCCAGAACGCCGCGATCACGGCCAGCGACACGATGCTCGTCCACACCTGGGTGCGGGCGGAGTCGTCGGTCAGCAGCATGACCACGATGATCGCCACGACGCCGACGACGGTCAGGATGCCGAGCCACGGGTGCAGCCACATCTTGAGCTTCAGCCCGGCGCGCTCCTCCGGCGTCATGTTGTGCCGCATCCGCATCTGGGTGAACGCGATGAACGAGTACACGAACAGCGCGACCAGGCCCGCGGAGTTCATGATGAAGTCGAAAATGCCGGAGCCGGGCGCGACGAAGTTGACGAAGACCGCGATGTACCCGCCGATCGTGCAAGCGACCACCGCGACGGCGGGCACGCCGGACTTGCTCTTCTTCGCCACTGCGCGCGGGGCCAGTCGCTTCTCGGCGAGCGCGGAGAACATCCGCCCGGCGGAATAGAGGCCGGAATTGAGCACCGAACACGCGGCGGTGAGCACGACCGCGTTCATCACCAGCCCGGCGCCGGGGAGCCCGAACAACGTGAAGGCGTGCGCGAACGGCCCTTCCTGCTTGGGATCCGGCAGCTGGTTCCACGGGACGATGGTGACGATCAGCAGCACCCCGCCGACGAAGAACAGCAGGATCCGCCAGATCACCGTGACGACGGCCCGCCGCACGCCCTTGGCCGGATCCTCGGACTCGGCCGCGGCCATCACCGCGATCTCGGTGCCGAAGTAGGAGAAAATCACGATCGCGACGCCGCTGAGCACCGGCCACCAGCCCTGCGGCGCGAACCCGCCGTGCTGCCAGAGGTTCGGGATCGAGAAACTCGCCTTCGGCCAGAGCCCGAACGCGAACAGCGCGCCGACCGCGAGGAAGACGACGATCGCGGCGACCTTGATGCTCGCCAGCCAGTACTCGACCTCGCCGAACGACCGCGCCGACACCAGGTTCGTGGTGGTGAAGAACAGCAGCAGCACCACCGAAAACACCCACTGCGGCACGTCCGGGAACCACCCGCCGAGCACCGACCCGCCGACGACCGCCTCGAAGGCGATCACGCCGATCCAGTAGTACCAGTACAGCCACCCGACGAGATACCCCGCCCACTCGCCGAGCCCGACCCGGGCGTACTCCATGAACGACCCGATCGCGGGCCGTGCGGCGGCCATCTCGCCGAGCATGCGCATCGCGAGGAAGACGAGCAGGCCGCCGATGAGGTAGGAGATGACAGCGGCGGGCCCGACTGCGCGGACTACGTTGCCGGAACCGACGAAGAGGCTGGCTCCGATGATTCCGCCGAGGGCGATCATGGTGATGTGGCGGGAGCGGAGCTTTGCGGGGTCGCCGGCGGGGGTCGCCGCTGTTTCGGCCTGGGTCGCGTTGTGCGGGCTTGCTCCGGCTGGAGTTGCCGTGCGTTGGGCGGTCTCGGCTGCGGCAGTCTTGCCTGAGGTCGCCGCGCTCGCGGCCGCCTTGCCCCGGGCGGTTTCGGACGGGGTCGCCGTGCGCTCGGCAGCCTCGGCCGGAGCCGCCTTCTCCGCGGCCGCCTCGCCCGGAGTGTCCGGGCCGCCCTGGCCCTGCTCGGTGATCCGATCAGCCATCGATCGATCTTCCTCTCGTCCAGCCGTGCTGCCCCGGCCGGCGACGACGTCGGAACCGGCCGCGGAGCCGGGCCTCGCTGCCGGGGGACAGTCCGCGGCCGCCGGGTCCGTCGAGGCTAGGTGCGACAGGGGGCGGATGCCGGGCGAGAAAGTTGTCGATCATCCGAATGGAGCAACAGTGTGCGCCGGATTTGTCGGGTATCGGCGAGCTGGGGTGCGGAATCAGGCGCGCTGGAAGTTCGCCAGCGTCTCCGTGATCTGGTGCCTCGTGCTCGCCGCCACCCGGGGATTCGTTGCCGCATAAGCGGTGTACGCGCTGAGTCCGGTGTTCAGCGCGTATCCGCGTCCGCGTGTCCAAATGTCGTCGTCGAGACCGGACACGGCGCGGAAGGTCGCCCGCGCGCAAGGCGGGAGGGGCCGCGCGATCAGTGCGTCGCACGCCGGATCGCCGACTCCGAGCCCGCCGAAGCCGAGGACGGCGCTGACCTGTCCGGCTGCCAGCAGGAGGTTGCCGGGATGAAGGTCGCCGTGCACCCACACCGGCGGATGCGGCCACGGCGGTGCGGCGAGTGCGGCGTCCCAGACCGCAGTCAGCGCGGCTCGGTCGAAGACGTCGGCGATCGCTGCGCGGGTTTCGGTGCCGCGGCGAGCGAGCGGCGTGCCGATGAACCCGTTTGTGCGCGTCGTCGGCGAGCGGGGAGCCGCTGGAGAGCCGCGACGAACCGGGTCAGCTCGGCCGCGGTCGGGCCCGGCAGCCAGCGGGACACCGGCCAGTGCCACGGATAGCCTTCGCCCGGCGATCCGAGCGCGACCGGCCCGGGAATCGCCAACGGCAGATGCGGCGCGAGCCGGAGGAGCCACCGGGGCTCCTTCTCCGGCCACCCGCCGCCCACTCGCCGCGCGGCAGGCGCTGGAGCGGCGGCTCGGCGTGCAGCTGGTCACCCGCAGCACGCGTCGGCTGAACCTCGTCGACGAGGTGGAGCGCTACGCCGCCGGCACCGCGCGGCTGCTGCCCGAGATCACCGACTTGGAGGACGAGGCCGGCCGCCTCCGCCACGGCGTGCGCGGGCGAGTCGCGGTGCGTTCGACCATCGGGCTCGGCCGGGCGCACATCGCGCCGGTGCTGGGGCAGTTCCAGCGGCGGCACCCCGGTGTCGAGATCGATCTGGAGCTGTCGCACTTGCCGCCCCACATCGCGGGCACGCCGTTCGACTTCGCGATCCGGGTCGGCAGGCGAGGGATTCCAGCCTGCGCGCCCGGAGCATCGCCGGGACCGGGAGCCGCCGCGGTCCATTCAGGACGAGTGCATCGTCCTCCGCGAAAACGGCTCGGACTACGCGATCTGGCGCTTCGGCACGGACGGCGACGAGGCCGCGGTCAAGGTCCCCGGCGCGATGATCAGCAACGACGGCGGGATCGCGACGCACTGGTGTCTGGCCGGGCACGGGCTGTTGACGCGGTCGCGGTGGAAGGTCGCGCCAATGCCGCGGTGCGGCGAATTGATCCAAGTCTCGCTGACATTCCCGCTCCGGACGCGCCGATCTACGCGGTTTACCCTTCCGCGCATTCGGTTCCGCGCCGGGCGCGGATGGCTGTCGGCTGTCTCGCCGGGAAACTCGCGGGCCGTCTCGGCGGCGGTACGGCAAATTTTTGACGTCAGTGCGGCTGGGACAGATCGCCCGGACGGAAGGCTTCCACGGTAGTGCTCACCGGCGTGTCGAGTTCGGCTTTGTGCTCGCGCGGATAGACCCAGCGCAGCGAGGCCGTCGACCCGGCTCCGGAGAAACCTCGCTCGTAGAAGATCTTTCCGTCGCTTTGGTAGCCGGAAATCGAGTAGTGGCCGCCCTCGTCCTTGCGATAGGTCACCCGGCCGCCGTTCGCCTCTGCCGCGGCGGCCGCGTCGGCCAAGGCCGCCGCGGTGGTGCGGCCGCCGGAGTTGGTGCCCCAGACGGTCAAAGTCGCGTCGAGGGAGGTGTCGGTGAACGTCATTCCGTCGCCGTTGTCCGGGCTGTAGGGCGCTGCGGTGTAGCCCTGGGGAACGCGCGTGGTGAAGCCGAACCGGGGGTTGGTGTAGGTGTTGCTGACCGCCGGGGAAGACGAGGCCGGCGGTGTGGGGGCCGAAGAAGGCGCGGTGACGCCGAGCATTGTCACGAGCTTCGGCCGCAGCAGGTCGGCGATCTCGGCGTACGGAACGGTCGCTGTTTCTTTTCCGGAAGCCATGTCGCAGCCCAGGTCGTACCAGAGGATTTCGAATTCGGCCCCGGTCTTGGTGAAGCCGACCGACGCTCCCGGGACGTGGTCGCGGGCGGGGACCCGGTCCGCGGCGTCGATGGTGGCTGTGCGGCCCTCGTCGTCGACGGAGACTATCCGGCAGAAACCGTTCCTGGTGTGCGGTTCGATGCGCTCGGTCAGCGTTTTCATCCCGGCCGCGGTCAGAATTTCCGGCCGGAACATGTCCTGGGGGCCGAGCGGGTTCCCCGTGGCGAGATCGACGGTCACGGTTTCCGGGAAGCGCCACGTCGTGTGGGACAGGACGTTCGAATCGAGATCATGGTCGTAGCGAACGGAAAGCAGGGTGGGGGTCTGCACCAGGATCCGGGCGGTCGATCGGGCGGCTGGTGTTTCCCCGGCTTCGGCGAACTGCGGCTGCCAGCCGGGATTGGCGCGTGCGTCGCGGATGGCCTTCAGCCGCTTGTCGACCGGGGCGCGCAAGGCGTCGTTGACGCGTTTCCGCACCGCGGCGTCCGGTCCGCCGGACACTTGTGGATACTGCAGGTCGTAGGTGATCGGAAGGGCCTGATCGCGGCCGGAATCGGTTTGGATCGCGACGGTGAGCGCTGCGGGCGGCGGCGGATCGTCCTGGCGATTGAAGACCAGTATTCCGCCGGTGACGAGCGCGCCGACGACCACCAGCACCGCGACGGCCTTGCCGACGATCACCGCGGTCGCCCCGGCCCCGGTGCCCGTCGCAGTCGGCACCCCGGCCGCGACCGCGCCGGCGCCTGCTCCGATCGGCGCGGCGGCGGTGCCGGCGGTGGCCAGAAGGGCCAGCGGGGTGAGCGCGGTCAGTGCGGCGGACGCGACGGCCAGGCGCTTCCAGCCGCGTTTCTCCCAGTCCTTTCCGTAAGCCATGCGGGCGATGGTTTCCAGTTCGGACACGAAAGCGTCCGCTGTGGACGGTCGCCACGCCGGGTCCTTGGCCATCCCGCGCGCGATCAGCGGACGGAGTTTCTCGGGCACCCCGTCCAGCGGCACGGGCGCCATCTGGTGCAGCGAGCGCAGTTCGTCGGCGGTGGTCGCCTCGAACGGCTGATGCCCGGTGATGCATTGGTAGAACACGCAGGTGGCGGCATACACGTCGGTGGCGGGCTGGCCCGGTTGCCCGGCCCACTGCTCGGGCGCCAGGTACGACGGGGAACCGGCGGTCAGTCCGTTGCGGCCGTCCAAAGTGGCCAGTCCGAAGTCGACCAGTTTCGACTGGCCTTCCCGCGACACCAGCACGTTTCCCGGCTTGTAGTCGCGGTGGACGACCCCGGCGGCGTGTGCGTCGGCGAGACCGAGCAGCGAGCCCTTGAGGACGGCCAGCGCGGATTCCGGGGCGAGGACGTTCTCCGCCGCCAGCAGCGCGCGCAGGGACACGCCGGGCACGGCCTCCATCACCAGCGCGGCGCCCTGCGGCGTTTCGATGAAGTCGAACAGCTGGACGACGTGCGGGCTTCGGACCCCGGACAGCAGCCACGCCTCGCGACGGAACCCGGCCGCGATGTCCGGGTCGGCGAGGTGCTCCGCGAGCAAGTACTTGATCGCCGCCATCCGGCCGGATTCCTGGTGCTTGGCCAGCACGACGCGCCCGAAGCCGCCCACGCCGAGCACGTCGACCTCAGTGAACCCGGGCACCCGCCAGTCGCTCATCCCCGCCGCTTCCCCTCTCCGCGAGGCCGGTCGCGGTCGGCGAGATCGTACTCCGGAAATGTGGCACCCGGAGTGGAGTTGTCACAGTTGTGCCTCGGTCGTGGGATCGGAGCCCGGCTGCGCGTCATGGCGCCGAGATATCGGCGAGCCGGGGTTCAGAAGACGGNCGGATTCCTTGCTCGGTGGTGCGGTAGAGGACCGCGCGGCCGGACCGTCGCCCGGTGACCAGGCCGCTGTCGCGCAGGACCCGGAGGTGTTGCGAAACCGCGCTTGGCGAGACGTGCAGGGCTTCGGCGAGGCCGGTGGTCGTGGCGGGGGAGCGCAGTGTCTCCAGCAGTTCGGCGCGACGTCGGCCCAGGAGGCGGATGGCGTGTCCGGCGGGGCGACGCCCGGCGGCTGTCCACAGTGCACCGCTGCCTCGCGCTGGGTAGCGGATCGTGGTCTGGGTGGTGGTGTGCAGTTTGATCATCACCCACGGCGGGCCGAGCACGACGGGGGAAAGCACCAGCCCGCCGGCGGGGCGTCCGGGCGAGGAGCGATGGTCGCCGTCGAGGGTCAGGCGGCCGTTGTGCCAGTTCAGTCCGGCGTGCAGGTCGGTGAACAGACGGCGCGCGCCGCCGTCGGCCCATTGTTTGGCGCGGTAGGCGATGTCGGCGTCGAGGACGGCGTGCAGCCGGGTCCAATGCGGTGCGATCAGACGGTCGTGCGCTCGCCGCAGTTCGGCGGCGATGGCGCGAAGCCCGGAGGCGGGGTCGTCGGCGAGCGCGCGGGCCGGGGCGGGCAAGCGGTCGCCGAACACGCCGTGCAGGCTTCGCCGGACCTCGCGCGCGGTGGTCCGGCACATCGCGGCGAGCGCCTCGTCGATCGTGCTCGCCGCGCGGGCCGGGGCGGGCAGCAGGAACTGCGGCCAGCTGGTCCGGCCGGTGACGAGCAGCGGCCAGGTCCGCGACAGGTCCAGCGGCCGGACGGCGAGTTCGCCGGCGGCCCAGCGGGTCCAGTGCCCGTGCCGCGTCCGGCCCCAGCACCCGGCCAGAGTCTGCAGGCCGGAGACGGTTTCGGACAGCGGCGAGACGGCGAGCCTGGTGCCTGCCAGGTCGCCGGTGCTCAGTTCGAGGGTGAGCGGCACGTCGCGATTATGCGGCAGACGGCGGGTGTTCCAGGGCAGCGGCAGGCGAGTGAGGGTGAGCTGGTGCCCTCGCCGGTCCGGCGGCGGTTTTCGGCGGCCGAGGTTGTGCGTTCGCCGGTCTGGTGGCGGTTTTCGGCGGGCGGGCGAGGTTTTGCGTTCGCCGGTCCCGGCGGCAGGTTTTTCGGCGGCCGGGGCGGTTGAGGTCCTGCGTTGTCGGTCTGGCGGCAGTTTCGGGCGGGCGGGGTCTTGCCTTCGCCGGTCCCGGCGGCAGGTTTTTCGGCGGCCGGGGCGGTTGAGGTNGCAGTTTCGGGCGGGCGGGGTCTTGCCTTCGCCGGTCCCGGCGGCGGGTTTTCCGCGGCCGGGGCGGTTGAGGTTTTGCTGCTTCTCGTCGGTTCGAGCGGGTGCGCGGCAGTGCGGTTGCCCAGGGGAGCAGCGGCTTGCCGAACCAGCGGGGCGCGACTCCCGGTTCCCGCTGGTTCGGCGAGGTCCTGGTTATCCGGCACTCGGGCCGAACCAGCGGGCGAGCTGGCGGTTCAGCTCTTGCTGGTCCTCGCCGATCCAGGCGACGTATCCGTCGGGGCGGAGCAGGACGGCCGGGGCGTCCAGGGCGGCGGCGGGGTCGGTGCGGAGGTCGACCCGGTCCGCCCAGCCTTCGGCGGTCAGCTCTCCGGTGCGGTCGAGCACCAGGCCGCGGCCCTGACGCAGGCGGTCGTAGAGGCGGCCTTGCTTGAGGTCGAGGTCGGGCAGGCGGCGGCCGAGCAGGCCGGGGCCTTCGCCGAGGTCGTAGCGGAGGTCGATCGCGGTGATTTTCCCGATCAGGCGGCGGTTGACCTCGTCGACGTCCATCAGCTCGGCGAGCAGCCTGCGCACGGCCCGCGGTCCCGCTTCGGCGGACGACAGTTCCATCTGGGCGCGGGTGTTGTCGAGGACGTCCGCGGCGACCGGGTGGCGTTCGGCCTGGTAGGTGTCCAGCAGGGGCTCGGGGGCCCAGCCGCGGACCTGTGCGGCCAGCTTCCAGCCGAGGTTGAACGCGTCCTGCACGCCCAGGTTGAGGCCTTGGCCGCCGGTGGGCGGGTGGATGTGCGCGGCGTCGCCTGCCAGCAGCACCCGGCCGACGCGGTACCGGTCGGCCAGCCGGGTGGCGTCGCCGAAGCGGGACAGCCAGCGCGGGGAGTGCACGCCGAAATCGGTTCCGGCGAGGGCGCGCAGTTGTTCTCGGAAGTCCTCGATAACGGGCGGTTCGGAGCTGAGTCCCGCGGCGGGGACCACGACGCGATAGACGCCCTCCTCGACCGGCCCCAGCATGAAACGCTTGGTGGCCTGCCGGACCTCGGCCACCTTGGCGGCGATCTCCTCCCGCGGCGCGGCCGCGGCCATCTCGCCCATGAGGGTCTCGGTCCGCGAGGGTTCGCCCGGGAAGCCGACGCCGAGCAGTTTGCGCACAGTGCTGCGCGCACCGTCGCAGCCGACGAGGTACTTCGCTCGCAGCCGTTCGCCGTCGGCCAGCTCGACGGTCACTCCGTCCTCGTCCTGCTCGAAACCGGCGATCGCGCAGCCGTGCCGGACTTCCGCGCCCAGCCCGGCCGCGTGCTCTTCGAGCAGGCGGACGACGACCGGCTGGGGGATGCCCAGCAGGTACGCGGTGGCGAGGTCCTCGGGCGCGGGTTTGGCGATGCCGGCGAAGACGCCGCCGACCGGACGCCGCCGTCCGCGCTGGAGGAGCGGCTCCAGCAGCCCGCGCATCGCGAATTGTTCGAGGCTGCGGATATGCAGGCTGACGATGCGGGCGAGCGGGACCGGCTCGGTTTCCTTCTCCAGGACGAGAACCCGCACGCCATGCAGCCGGAGCTCGGCGGCCAGCGTCGCGCCGGTCGGACCGCAGCCGGCGATGATTGCGTCGATCATGAAGCATCCGTTCGTTCAGGTGTGGTGCGGTTCGTTGCCGGGGGTTCGGCTGCTGCGCGCTGCGAGGCGGGGATCAATGCCCAGGGCCCTAAGGCGGCGCTGCCGCTGCGGTATGAGGTCTCTGTCCTGAGCGCGGGGTTGGCGAGGCAGGTTCGGGGTGTGCTGTCCGTGAGGGAATCAGAGTCCCTCAGGGTTCCCCTCACGGACGCGAGCAAGCGGTCGTGAGGGCGTGGAACGGGCATTTCGGCGAGCGTGGCGTCCCTTGTGGACGGTTGGCATGGTGAAGCCGCGCAGGTTAAGTCCCTGGCATTGCCGCGGCGGGGTGCTCCAGGGTGCTTGGCTGTGGCGAGTACGGCCCCGGCGTGCCTGGTTGTCGCGGTGCGGCTGGTGGCGTGCCTGGCCGTCGCGGTGCGGCTGGTGGCGTGCCTGGTTGTCGCGGTGCGGCTGGTGGTGGGCGTGGTTGTCGCGGTGCGGCTGGTGGCGCGTCTGGTTGTCGCGGCGCGGCTGGTGGCGCGCCTGGCCGTCGCGGTGCGGCTGGTAGTGCGCCTGGCTGACGTGGTGCGGCTGGTGGCGCGCCTGGCCGTCGCGGCGCACCTGGCCGTACAGCTCGCCGTCGCCCGCTCGGCCGTCCGTTCACCCGCAGCGATCGCGAGCGCGGCGCATCCAGGCGTCGTGGCCCCACGACGGCAGGCACGCCCTGGTACGGACGCGTCGGGCTGGTTCTGGATTCGCGCAGGACTTGGCATCGGCCGCGCCAGTCTGCGGTGCCCGCGATCCTGCGGCAAGCGAAATACCAGGAAGCCCGACCACCGCACAGCGAAACATTCGATGTAGCTCCAGCCTACATCATGGCGAACACATGTTCGACCCGGGAAAGCTCCGGACCATGAAGCAACGCGACCCCAAGACCAAGCTCCCGGCCGCGTACTGGCGGTTGTGGTGGGCCTCGGCGGTGGACAACGTGGGCGACGGGATCTTCTCGGCCGCCGTGCCGTTGCTGACGGTCGCGCTCACCCGCGATCCGGTGCTGGTCTCGGTCGTCTCGGCCGCGACCTACCTCCCCTGGCTTCTGCTCTCCTTGCCCGCGGGTGCGCTCGTGGATCGGCGCGACCGGGTCGGTCTCCTCTGGCGGTCGCAGGCTCTCCAGGCGGCGATCGTCGCGGTGGCGGCTGTGCTGATCGGGCTGGGCCGGATCGGCATCGCGGGGCTGGCGGTCACGGGGTTCGGGCTCAGCGCGTGCGAGGTCGTGTTCGCCACCGCGTCGCTCGCGGTGGTGCCGGATCTCGTCTCCGAGGCGCAGCTGCACCGGGCGAACGGCAGTCAGTACGCGATCGCCAGCGCCGGGCAGTTGTTCGTCGGTCCGCCGATCGGCAGCCTGCTGTTCGCGGGCGCGGCGGCGTTGCCGTTCGGCGTGGACGCGGTTTCGTTCGCGGGGTCCGCCGCGTTGCTGGCGGCCTTGCCTCGCCGTCCGGTGCCGCGAGGGGCTCGGCCGCCGGTCCGGGTCGCGGTGGCGGAGGGGGTGCGCTGGCTCGGGCGGCACCGGCTGTTGCGGACGTTGGCCGGGCTGCTGGCGGTGAACACGTTCTGCTACCAGCTCGGCAATGTCACGGTCGTGCTGCTCGCGACGCAGACCCTGCACGTCAGCGAGCGCGGTTACGGCGTGTTGCTCGCGGGGGCCGCGGCGGGCAGTGTGCTCGGCGGGACGGTCAACGCGCGGGTCGTGGCGAAAATCGGGGCATTGCCGGCGTTGCTGACCGCGTTGATCGCCAATGCGGTGATCTTCGTGCTCATCGGCGCCAGTCCGAACGCGGTCGTTCTTGGGGCACTGCTGGGGGTCAACGGGTTTGCTACGACGCTCTGGAGCGTGGTCACGGTCAGCCTTCGGCAGCAGGCGGTGCCTACGGACCTGCGCGGGCGGGTGCACAGCGTCTACCGGATGCTGGGCTGGGGTTTGATGCCGCTGGGATCGCTGGCGGGGGGACTAATCGCGGACGTGCTCGGCATCCGGGCGGCGTATCCGGTGGCCGGTGCGGTGCGGGGGATCGCGCTGGTCGCGGCGCTGCCGGTGCTTCTTTCGGCGATGCGCGCCGGGAAGCCCGCGCGGTGAGGTGCGCAGTCTGCGGTCCTTAGTGGACAGACGTGGCCGGGGGCGAAGGTCAATTCGTGGGCAACCGGCCCTGTGGTTCCCTTTACCGATCTGCGCGGTCGGGCACGCTGCGGAATGTGCATCTTATTGGCAGTTTGCCGATAGCGGGCATTTGCGCCGCACCGTCCGGGAAGAGGGTTCCGCTGTTCGGATATTGGTTGCGGAAAAGCTGCAACGTTTCCGGCGGCGGAGGCGACTGTGCGGGCGGAGGTGCTGGTGACGGAATCGGCAGTGACGGCGGGAGATCGAGTTACCCGGCGGTACGGGCGACTGTCGTCGCGCGCCATTCGTGTGGTCGTGCGGGGAACGGCGAATTCCGCGCGGCGGGGATCCGGCGGAATTTTCCGGTGATCGGGTGAGGTTTAGCGGAGCGAATCGCCGTTTTTCCTGATCGACTTGTCCCGCCAGCTGTTCGGGGGCGTTTCCGGGAAGGCGGAAGGTGATCTTTTTTCCGGGAAGCGGCGGAAGTCCGGTTCGCAGCGGGGATTGTGCTGCGGTCGGGGCAGCGGCAGCGGCTGTTGGCACCACTTCGCTGGTGGCGATCATTGATCCGGCGGCCCGGAGAATGGCCGGTGTACGCTGGTCGGAGCAGCGGGAAACGGTGCGGTGCGCGGGCCCTTCGTCGGCCGAATGCGAAGGCGGACTGTCCGCTTATCTGCGTGCCGACCCGAGGTGTGAGTCCGTTGTTCATATTTTGGAATGCTCTCGGCAATGTGTGACGCTGGGTGTGAACCGGCGTATGCGGGGGTCCTTCGTTTGGCGGTTGCTGGAGTGCAACCGAGCTAGGCAGGGTATGGATTCCGGCGCGGGTCTGGACTTGAAGACGCCCGCGCTCTGCTGGGGCTAGTGCCGCGCGGGCAGGGGGGCAATTCCCCGGGCGGCTCCTACGAGTATTCGAAAGGCATGGTCATGCACTCCCGGAAAGAAAGATCCGCTGTCCCGAGACCGCGCCCGGTGCCTGGGGCCGGCGATGCGGACCGGCTCGCCGCCGCGCTTCCGCGGCTGGCCGCCCGGCATCGGGTGCCGGGAGCGCAGGTCGCGGTCTGGTCCGGCGGCGAGACCGTAATGGTCCAGACCGGTGTCGCGGGCGGCGGCAGGCCGATGCGGGAGGACTCGCGGGTGCCGATCGGCTCGATCACCAAGGTGGCGACCGCGACGCTGGCGATGATGCTCGTCGCCGAGGGCGATCTCGGCCTGGACCAGCCGGTCGGCGAAATCCTGGGCGAGCCCGTGCTGTCGGCCGGGCTGACCCTGCGCAGGCTGCTGAGCCACACCGGCGGGCTGCCCTCGGACCCGGCCGACGCCGCCGGGTCCTGCCGGAAAGAGGTGCGGGCCGCGGAGTTCGTCTGCGAGCCGGGGGCCGCGTTCTCCTATTCCAACCTCGGCTACGCGCTGGCCGGCCTGCTGATCGAAGAGGTCACCGGGATGGGCTGGCGCGAGGCGGTCGAGTCGATCCTGTTGCGGCCCTTGGAGATCGAGCCGGTCTACGTCGACAGTCCCGGCGTCGCGACCGGGCACGCGCGCGACGGCGAGCGCCCGCTCGCGCAGGTGCTGCCGCCGATGCTGGACCCGGCGGGCGCGCTCGCGCTGAGCGCCCGCGACCTGGTCGCGCTCGGGCGGGTCCACCTCGGCAAACCGGGACTGCTCGACGTCGTCACCGCGAGCGACCTGCACCGGCCGGTGCCGGTCGCCGAGCCGTTCGGCCTCGCCGAGGGCTGGGGGCTGGGGCTGGCCTGTTTCGGCGACGAGGACTTCCGCTGGCTCGGCCACGACGGGACGGCCGACGGCACCTCGTGCCACCTGCGGATCGACCAGGCCGGAGCCTGTGTGCTCGCGCTCACCGCCAACGGCGCGGGCGGCACCGATCTCTGGCACGACCTGGCCGGGGAGCTGCCGGAACTCGGTCTTCCACCGCACCGCGTCCAGAGTGCGGAATCCTGCCCGATTCCGCTGCCGGACGGCGATTTCGGCAGTTATCGCAACGGCGCCATCGGATACACGGTCCGGCCGGACGCCGACGGCGGCGCGTGTCTCGACGTGGACGGCGACGTCTTCCCGGACCTGACCCGGTACGCCGACGGCTCGTTCACCGTCCGCGACCCGGCGACCGGCCGTGCCGCCCCGTGCGGGCGGTTCCGCGGCGAACCCGGAGCGGCGACCGCCGTCGAAATCGGCGGCCGGCTCGCGCGGCGGTGCTGAGCCCGCCCTCCGAACTTCTCCTCCCCACCCGCGCCAGGCGGGATCCCTTGGTGTGCCCGGAAGGTAGCGAACAACGATGACCGCCCAAGACAAACCGGCCGAACCGGACCCGGTCGCGACCCTGCCCGCGCTGTTCGCCGCACAGGTGCGGCGGGCGCCGGACGCGCTCGCCGTGGAGGGCGCGGAGACCCGGCTGACCTACGCCGAACTGGCCGGCGCGGCAGGCAGGCTCGCCGCGCACCTGCTGCGGCTGGGGTTGCGCACGGAGGACCGGGTCGGGGTGCTGGCGGAGCGGTCGGCCGGGCTGATCGTCGCGGAGCTGGCCGTGGTCACGGCGGGCGGTGCGTATGTGCCGCTCGACCAGCGCGCGCCGGACAGCCGGTTGCGGACGCTGCTGGCCGAGGCCGGGGTCACCGTGCTGCTCGCCGAGGACCCGGCCCGCGCGGCGGAAATCCACAGTGGACAGATCGTCGCGCTCGGCCGGGTCTTGCCGGCGGCGGAGGTCCCTTCGGTGGCGACGCATCCGGACAATCTGGCGTATCTGATGCACACGTCCGGCTCGACCGGAACGCCCAAGGGGGTCGCGGTCCGGCATCGGGACGTCGCGGCGCTCGCGGCGGACCGGAGATTCGCCGGGGACGCGCATCGACGGGTGCTGTTGCACTCGCCCGCGGCCTTCGACGCCTCCACCTACGAAATGTGGGTGCCGCTGCTGACCGGCGGGACCGTGGTGGTCGCCCCGCCCGGCGACCTCGACGTCGAGAGTCTCCGCGAGGTTCTGTCCCGGTACGACGTCGGTGCGATCTGGCTGACGGCGGGCCTTTTCCGGGTCGTCGCGCACGAAGCGCCGGACTGCTTCCACGGCGTGCGAGAGGTCTGGACCGGTGGCGACGTCGTCCCGCCCGCAGCGGTGCGGCGGGTGCTGCGGGCCTGTCCCGGCGTCACGGTCGTCGACGGGTACGGCCCGACCGAGACCACCACCTTCGTGACGGCCCACCCGGTCCAGTCGGCGGAGGTGACGGCGATGCCGATCGGCCGCCCGCTGGACGGTGTGCGCGCGTATGTCCTGGACGACGCGTTGAATCCGGCCGCGTCCGGCGAGCTGTATCTGGCCGGTGCGGGGCTGGCTCGCGGTTACTGGGCGCGACCCGGGGCGACGGCGGAGAAGTTCGTCGCCGATCCCGGCGTGCCGGGCGAGCGGATGTACCGCACCGGCGACGTGGTCCGCTGGAACGACCGGGGCGAGCTGGAATTCCTCGGCCGCGCCGACGACCAGGTCAAGATCCGCGGGTTCCGGGTGGAGCCTGGCGAAATCGAATCCGTGCTGGCCGGGGACGACACCGTCGCCGAAGCCGTGGTCCTCGCGCGCGAGGACGGGCCGGGGGCGAAGCGCCTGGTCGCCTACGTCGTGCTGGTGCCGGGCGCACCGCGGCAAGACCTGAAAGCTGTTGCCGCGGCGGCATTGCCGAGCTACCAGGTTCCGTCGGCGATTGTCGTGCTGGACGAGTTTCCGTTGAGCACCAACGGAAAGGTGGACCGGAAAGCGCTGCCCGCGCCGTCGGCGGAACCGGAGGGCATCGAGCCGGGAACGGACACCGAACGCGCCGTCGCCGAGATCGTCGCGGAAGTGCTGGGCCTGGACCGCATTGGCGTCGAGGACGATTTCTTCGCCTTGGGCGGCGACTCGATCCTGGCGGTGCAGGCGTTGTCCCGCTTGCGCCGGAAGCTCGGCGCGGACCTCTCGGCGCGGGCGCTGTTCGACGCGCCCAGCGTGGCACAGCTCGCGCGGCTGCTGGAAAACGGCCCGCGAGCCGAGCAGGCGATCCCCGTCGGGTCGCCGCGGGAACTGCTTCCGCTGTCTCCGGCGCAGCGGCGGTTGTGGCTCCTCGACGAAATGACCGGCGGCAGCACCGAGTACAACACCGGCGTCGGGATCCGCCTGTCCGGGCCGCTCGATCCCGGCGAGCTGCACCGGGCGCTGGCCTCTCTGTGCACCCGGCACGAATCGCTGCGCACGACCTTTGAGTCCGTTGCGGGACAAGGCATGCAGCGGATCGCGCCGACCGGGGAAATCCCCTTGCGCAGAGCGGATTCCGCCCCGGACGACGAGACACTGAAGGCTGAACTGCGCGAACCGTTCGACCTCCGGACAGGCCCGCTGACCCGAGCCGTCCTGTTCCCGCTCACCCCGGACGAGCACCTGCTTCTCCTGTGCCAGCACCACATCGTCACCGACGGCCGGTCGATCGCCGTGCTCACCGGCGAACTTCTCGACCTCTACGGCGGCAAGCCGCTGCCCCCGCTGCCGCTCGGCTACCAGGACTACACCCAGTGGCGGCTGGAGTCCGAACGTCTCGACCAGCTCGGCTACTGGCGCGAAACCCTGGACGGTCTCGAACCCCTCGCGCTGCCGACCGACCGCCCCCGGCCCGCGCAGCGCGCCACCGAAGGCGCGGTGCACCGGCACGACCTGCCCGCCGGCCTGGTCCGCGGCATCGCGGAAGCGGGCCGCGCGCAGGGCGCCACGCTGTTCATGACCCTGACCGCGGCCGTCCAGGTGGTCCTGGCCGCCTACAGCGGGCAGCGGGACATCGCGGTCGGCACGGCGGTCTCCGGACGTGACCGGGCCGAACTGGAGCAGCTGACCGGATTCTTCGTCAACACCCTCGTGCTGCGGTCCTCAGTGGACGGTGCGCAGCCGTTCGAGCGCTTCCTGGCGGACTTCCGCGAAACCGTGCTGGCCGCGTTCGCCCACGGTGACGTCCCGTTCGACCGCGTGGTGGAGGAACTCCAGCCCGAACGCGACCCGTCGCGGACGCCGTTGGCGCAGGCCGTGGTCGTCCTGCAGCGCCCGCTGGTATCGGACCGGACGGTCGCCGGGCTGCGGGTCAGCGAGTACGCCCTGCCGCGTCCCTCGGCGCGCTTCGACCTCGTGGTCGAGTTCTGGCCGCAGCCGGACGGCCTGCGCGTCACCGTCGAATACGCCACCGCGCTTTTCGACGCCGCCACCGTCGAAGGCCTCGCGCAAAGCCTGGAAGTCCTGCTCGCCGGCATCGCCGCCGACCCGGCGCGGCCGGTGGGGGACCTCCCGCTGCTCACCGCCGAGGACCGCCGGTTCCTGCTTCCGGCACCGGCCGAACGCACGCCCGCCGAGACGGTGCCCGAGCGGTTCGACCGACGCGCGGCGCTCCAGCCCGGCCAGACCGCGGTAGTGAGCGGCGACGTCCGCCTCACCTACGCAGAACTGCACTCCCGGGCAAACGGCCTCGCGCAGCACCTGGTCCGGCGAGGCGTCCGCCTGGAGGAACGGGTCGGCCTGCTGATGGACCGCTCGGCCGACCTCGTCGTGGCCGTGCTGGCGATCCTCAAGGCGGGCGCGGCCTACCTGCCGCTGGACCTGCGCGCCCCGGCCGACCGCCTGCGCCGCGTCCTCGACGGAGTTTCGCTGGTGCTCACCGACCGCACCTGGCATGACACCGCCGTCACTGTCCACAAGGGAACGTCGCTGATCGTGGCGGACGTCGACGGACCGGCCCCGGAAATCACGCTGAGCGACCAGAATCTGGCCTACGTCGAGTACACCTCGGGTTCCACCGGTGTCCCGCAGGGCGTAGCAGTACGCCATGCGGACGTCACGGCACTCGCGACCGACCCGCGCTTCGCGAGCCACGAACGCGTCCTGCTGCATTCCCCGCTGGCCTTCGACGCCTCGACCTATGAACTGTGGGTGCCGCTGCTGGGCGGCGGCACGGTGATCGTCGCGCCGCCCGGCGACCTGGACGCCGATGCGATCCAGGAGCTGGTGGCGGAGCACGACATCACCGCGCTCTGGCTGACCGCAGGACTCTTCCGGCTTTTCGCCGAGGAGACGCCCGAGTGCTTCGCCGGGCTCCGCGAGGTCTGGACCGGCGGCGACGTCGTGCCCCCGCCCGCGGTGCGAAGGGTCCTCGACCGCTGCCCCGGGATCGCCGTCGTAGACGGCTACGGCCCGACCGAAACCACCACCTTCGCCACCTCGTTCCGGATGTCGGCCGAGGTCCCGGACGTCATCCCGATCGGCACGCCGCTGCGGGAGGTCCGGATCCACGTCGTCGACGACCGGTTCCGGCTGCTGCCGCGCGGCGCGGCAGGCGAGGTCTGCGTCGCCGGCGCCGGGCTCGCGCGCGGGTACTTCGGCCAGCCGGGCCTGACCGCGGAGCGGTTCGTCGCCGACCCGTTCGGCGAGCCCGGGGCCAGGATGTACCGGACCGGCGACCGGGGCCGGTGGCGCTCCGACGGGCCGCTGGAATTCCTCGGCCGCGTGGACGACCAGGTCAAGATCCGCGGCTTCCGGGTCGAACCGGCCGAAATCGAACGCGCGCTGGCCGCCGAGGAAGAGGTGGCGCAGGCGTTCGTGACGATCCGGACCACCGGCGGACGCAAGCAGCTGGCCGGTTACGTGGTCCCGGCGAACGTGGACACCGAAGCGCTCCGCCGAGCCGTCGCACGCACGCTTCCGGACTATATGGTGCCTTCGGTGCTCCTCCCGCTGGCCGAGCTGCCGCTCACCGCCAACGGCAAGGTCGACCGTCGCGCGCTGCCGGAGCCGCGGGCCGCCAGCGAACGGACGGCGGCCCCGCGCACCGAACGGGAGGCCGTGCTCGCCGGGATCTGGGCTGACGTGCTCGGCCTGGACCGCGTCGGCGTGGACGACAACTTCTTCGCCCTCGGCGGCGATTCGATCCTGAGCATCCAGGTGAGTTCCCGGGCCCGGCAAGCGGGGCTCAGCGTGAGCACCGCCGATCTGTTCCGCCACCAGACGATCGCCGCGCTCGCCCCGGTCGTCGGCGAAGCGGCGGCGATCCCGGCGCGCGGTCCGGAAAGCGGCGAGGTCGTTCTCACCCCGATCCAGCATTGGTTCTTCGGACTGGGCGCGGACCGCTTCGACCAGACGATCGCCGTCCAGTTGCCCGCCGACGTCGACTTGACCGCGCTGATCCGCGCGCTGGCCGCGTTGTCCGAACGGCACGACGCGCTGCGGATGCGGTTCACCCACGACCGCGAGGCTTGGCGCCAGCACAACACCCCGGTCGGCGAAGGGCACACGCAGCTGCGATGGTCGCTGACCGGCGAGCCGCGGACCCTGCACCTGGCCGCGCACCACCTGGTGGTCGACGGCGTGTCGTGGCGGTTGCTGCTCGAAGACCTCGACCGCGCCTGCCGGCAGGCCGTGCGCGATGAACCGATCGACCTCGGCCCGAGGACGACGTCCTTCCGCGAGTGGGCGGGAAGGCTCGCCGAGCACGCGGCAGCGGGCGGCTTCGACGACGAACTGGCGCACTGGTGGGAGCTGCCCGCGCCCAGCCCGCTCCCGGTCGACGGCACGGCGGAGAACACCTTCGGCCGCGCTCGCGTCGTCACCGCCCGGCTCACCGCGGAAGAGACGCACGCGCTCCTGCGCGAGGTGCCGCAGGCGTACCGGACGCAGGTCAACGACGTGCTGCTGGCCGCGCTGGGCCGGGTGCTGGGGGACTGGACCGGGCACCGGCCGGTGCTCGACCTCGAAGGGCACGGCCGCGAGGAGCTGTTCGACGGGGTCGACTTGTCGCGGACGGTCGGCTGGTTCACCACGGTCTTCCCGGTGGCGCTGGACGTTCCGGACGGCTGGGGCGCGGCGCTCAAGGCAGTCAAGGAGCAGCTGCGCGCGGTCCCGCGACGGGGGATCGGCTACGGCGCGCTGCGGTATCTCGCCGGGTCCGCGCCGATGATCGAACCGCAGGTGAGCTTCAACTATCTCGGCCGGTTCGACCTGCCCGGCGACCTGACCCCGCACCGGGAACTCGCGCTGGACGTCTCGCCGGACACCGTCCGTCCGCACCTGCTGGAGGTCGTCGGCCGCGTCGAGGGCGGCGAGCTGGAACTGGCCTGGCACTACGCCGAGGGCGTCCACGAGGAATCCACTGTGGACCGGTTGGCCGCGGCGACAGCCGAAGCACTGCGAGAGATCGTCCGGCACTGCGCGGAGCCAGGTGCGGGCGGGCGGACGCCGTCGGACTTCCCGCTGGCCGGGCTTGATCAGTCCGCAGTGGACGTGCTGGCCGGCGACGGCCGCGACGTCGAGGACAGCTATCCGCTGACGCCGATGCAGGCCGGGATGGTGTTCCACGACCTCGCCCAGCCCGGCGATCGCGTCTACTTCGAACAGGTTTCGTGCACTGTGGACGACGTGCCCGATCCGCACCGGCTCGGCGAGGCCTGGCGGCGGATCGTCGAGCGGACCCCGATCCTGCGCAGCCGGATCGTGTGGGACGGCGTGCCCCGGCCGCTGCAGGTCGTGCACCGCGCGGTCGAACTGCCCGTGTCCTATCTGGACTGGTCCACTGTGGATTCCGAGGAAGCGCTGAAGCAGCTTCTGGAACAGGATCTTGCGGAGGGATTCGATCTCGCCCGAGCCCCGCTGGCCCGGCTGGTCATCGCGAAGGAGTCCGCCACCAGGGTGCGCGTGCTCTGGACCTTCCACCACGTCCTGCTCGACGGCTGGAGCGTTTTCGGCATTCTCTCCGACGTCGTCGCCCTGCTGCGCGGCGAAGAACCGCCCGTCCGCCCGCCGTTCCGCGACTACGCGGCCTGGCTCGCCGCCCAGGACGACGAGCGCGCCGGGGAACACTGGCGGGCCGAACTCGCCGGGGTCACCCCGACTCCGTTGCCTCTCGAACGCCCAGCCGTCCGCACGCACACGTCGAGTTCGACCGGCCGGATCCCCGTCGAGCTGGACGACGAGACCTCCGCCGCGGTGTACGCCTTCGCACGGCGGCACCGGCTGACTGTAAACACCGTCGTCCAAGGCGCGTGGGCCGCGTTGCTGGCGCGCTACAGCGGCGAAACCGAGGTGTGCTTCGGCGCGACGGTATCCGGCCGTCCGGCGGAACTGCCCGGCGCGGACGACATTCCCGGCATCTTCATCAACACCCTGCCGGTGCGCGTCCGGCTCGACGGCACCCGCGCGGTCCCGGACTGGCTGCGCGATCTCCAAGCAGCGCAAGCGGAATCACGCCGGTTCGGGCACATCGGCCTGACGAAGCTGCAAGCGTGGAGCGGCGGCGGGAGCCTGTTCGAGAGCATCGTCGTCTTCGAGAACTACCCGATCGACGAGGTGTCCGGGCTGCGGGACGTCCGCGCGGCCGAACGGACCAGCTACCCGCTGGGCGTCGTCGCCTACCCCGGGCGGAAGCTGTCACTCGTTCTCACGCACGACCCGGAGAGGATCGGCGCTCCAGCGGCGGCAAGGCTCGCGGCGCACCTCGAAGCACTGGTCCGGGGCATGATCACGGCCCCGCACGAGCCGGTGTCCCGGGTGCCGATGCTCTCCGGGACCGAGATCGAGCACCTGCTCGCCGAGCGGAACGAGACTGCCCGCGCGCTCCCGGCCAAGGCGGTGCCCGAGCTGTTCGAGGCCCAGGCCCGGCGGACTCCGGACGCCGTCGCCCTGGTGACCGACGACGAGCAGATCACCTACCGCGAACTCGACGCCCGCGCGAACCGGCTGGCGCACCGCCTGATCGCCGCGGGCGTGCGGGCCGAAGACCGGGTTGCCGTCCTGATGAACCGTTCGCCGGAACTCGTCGTCGCGGAGCTCGCGATCGTCAAGGCCGGTGGCGCTTACCTGCCGCTGGACCTGCGCGCTCCGGCCGAGCGGCTGCGCCTGCTCCTGGAGGAAGCCGAAGTGTCGGTGCTGACAGCTGACGCGGCCTGGCTGGCGACTGCGGAGGAAGTCCACACCGGCGTCATTGTCACCGGCGAGAGCGACGCCCCCGATACGCCGCCGGCCGTGCGGGTCGATCCCGAACAACTCGCCTACGTCATCTACACGTCCGGCTCCACCGGCCGTCCGAAGGGCGTTTCGGCGCGGCATCGCGACGTCGTGGCGCTCACGATCGACCGGCGGTTCGCCCGGCACGACCGGGTTCTGCTGCACTCGCAACAGGCCTTCGACGCCGCGACCTACGAACTGTGGGTGCCGCTGCTCACCGGCGGCACCGTCGTGCTGGCCCCGCCGGGAGACGTGGACGTCGAGACGCTCGGCCGCTCGCTCACCACGCACGGCGTGACCGGCGCGTTCCTCACCACCGGCTTGTTCCGGCTGGTCGCGCAGGAATCGCCGGAGGTCTTCGCGGGCGTGCGGGAAGTCTGGACCGGCGGCGACGCCGTCCCCGCGGCCGCTCTCCGCCGCGTCCGGGCGGCCTGCCCGGGCACCCTGGTCGCCGACGTCTACGGCCCCACCGAGACCACCACGTTCGCGACCGTGCACCCGCTGCCCGGCGAGGTCCCGGACGTCGTCCCGATCGGCGGACCGCTCGACCACACCCGCGCGTACGTCCTCGACGGCGACCTCCGGCTCGCCCCGCCCGGCGCGCCCGGCGAACTGCACCTCGCCGGCGCGGGCCTGGCGCGCGGCTACCTCGGCCGCCCCGGCCTGACCGCCGAGCGGTTCGTCGCGGATCCGTTCGGCCCGCCGGGGGAGCGGATGTACCGCACCGGCGACCTCGTGCGCTGGAACGAGGAAGGCGCGCTGGAGTTCGTCGGCCGGGCGGACGAGCAGGTGAAGATCCGCGGGTTCCGGGTCGAACCGAGCGAGATCGAGGCCGCGCTCGGCGAACATCCCGCCGTCGCGCAGGCCGCCGTGCTGGCCCGCGAGGACGGCGGCGTGAAGCGGCTGGTCGCCTATGTCCTCGGCGAGACCGACGGCCTCGCGGACTTCCTCGGCCGGACGCTGCCGGACTATATGGTGCCCGCCGCGTTCGTCCGGCTGGAGCGGTTCCCGGTGAACGTCAACGGGAAGCTCGACCGGCACGCGCTGCCGGCCCCCGAGTTCGGCGCGCGGGACCACGTCGCGCCGCGGACCGGGCGCGAACGCGCCATCGCCGAGATCTGGGCCGACGTGCTCAGCGTCGATCGTGTCGGCGCGACCGACGACTTCTTCGAGCTGGGCGGCGATTCGATCCTCAGCATGCAGGTCGTCTCCCGCGCCCGCCGGGCCGGGCTCGAACTGCAGCCCGGCGACCTGTTCGCGCACCGGACCCCGGCCGCGCTCGCCGCGGCGGCCCGCATCGCGACGACGGCGGTCGAGCGCGGCCCGGTCCACGGCCCGGTGCCGCTCACCCCGATCCAGCGCTGGTTCTTCGCGGCGCAAACCGCCGAGCCGGACCACTTCCACCAGTTCGTCCAATGGGGAGCGCTCGACCCGGACGCGGCGAACGCGGCCGTCGAGGCGCTGCTGACCCACCACGACGCGCTCCGGATGCGCTTCGCCCGCGGCGAAACGCACTGGCTCCAGGAGAACGGCCCGGTCGGTGCTGAGGCGCCGCTGGTCCGGTTCGAGCACGATCGGCTGTCCGTGCATCACCTCGTCGTCGACGGCGTCTCGTGGCGCGTGCTCATCGAGGATTTCGAGCGCGCCTACGATCAGGCCTTGCACGGCAAACCGATCGACCTCGGCCCCCGCACGACGTCCTTCCGCGACTGGGCGATCCGGCTCGCGGAACACGCTGCCGGCGGCGGGTTCGACGACGAACTCGGCTATTGGCGTGGGGTGTCCGGCCGGACCACGGTGCCGGTCGACGGCCGAGGCGACGCGACCGTCGCTTCGATGCGCTCGGTGACCGCCCGGCTGTCCGCGGCGGAGACCGGCGCGCTGCTGCGGGACGTCCCGAAGGTCTACCGCACGCAGGTCAACGACGTGCTGCTCACGGCGCTGGGCCGGGTCCTGCGCGACTGGACCGGCGGGACCGCCGTGGTCGATCTGGAGGGCCACGGCCGTGCGGACCTGTTCGACGACGTCGACCTCTCCCGGACGGTCGGCTGGTTCACCACGGTCTTCCCGGTGGCGCTGGACGTCCCGGACGACTGGGGCACGGCGCTCAAGTCCGTCAAGGAACAACTGCGCGCGGTACCGCGGCGCGGGATCGGCTACGGCGCATTGCGGTACTTGACGGGTACTGCGCCGGAGATCGATCCGCAGGTGAGTTTCAACTACCTCGGCCAGTTCGGCTCCGGCCGCCTGGAGTCCGACGAAAGCCCGCGCTCGGCTCGCGCGCACCTGCTCGACGTCGTCGGCCGGGTCGAGACCGGCGAACTGGAATTGACCTGGTACTACGCCGAAGGCGGCCACGACCGGTCCACTGTGGACACCTTGGCCGTCGCGATGACCGCCGCGCTGCGCGAGATCATCCGGCACTGCGGCGACCCGGCGGCGGGCGGCCGGACGCCGTCGGACTTCCCGCTCGCCGCGCTCGATCAGTCTGCTGTGGACGAATTGGCCGGCGACGGCCGCGAGGTCGAGGACGTCTGCCCGCTGACGCCGATGCAGTCCGGGATGGTGTTCCACGCGCTGTCCCAGCCCGGCGAACGGGTCTACTTCCAGCAGGTCGGGTTCGTGCTCGACGGCGTCGAGGATCTGGCCGCGCTGGAACGGGCGTGGCGGCGAGTGGTCGACCGGACGCCGGTGCTGCGGACGCGGATCGCCTGGGAGGGCGTGCCCGAACCGGTCCAGGTCGTGCGGCGGCAGGTCCCGGTCCCGATCGCCCGGCACGACTGGCGCGCCCGCACCCCGGACGAACGCGACCAGGCGTGGCGGGAACTCCTCGCCGCGGACCGGGCCGAAGGGCTCGATTTCACCGAGACGCCGTTGCTGCGCCTGGCTTTCGCGCGGTTGTCGGACACGGAGGTCCGCGTGCTGTGGACCTTCCATCACGTCCTGCTCGACGGCTGGAGCGTCTTCGGCGTGCTGTCCGACGTCCTCGCCGCCTACTCCGGTGCCGAACTGCCCGAGCGACCGCCGTTCCGCGACTACATCGCCTGGCTGGACCGGCAGGACGACGCGGCCGCCGAGGACCACTGGCGGCGCGAACTCGGCAGTCTCGTCGCACCCGCCCGGCTGCCCTACGACCGGGCTCCGGCGCAGGCGCACACGAGCCGGTCGTCGGAATGGCTGCGCGTGCCGGTCGAAAACTCCGGACGGTTGCGCGACTTCGCCCGCCGAGCCGGTCTCACGCTCAATACCGTCTTGCAGGGTGCGTGGGCGCTGGTGCTCGCGCGGCTCAGCGGCGAGCGCGACGTCTGCTTCGGCACCACGGTTTCCGGCCGTCCGGTAGACCTGCCGGGCGCGGACGACATCACCGGCATCTTCATCAACACCCTGCCCGTGCGGACCACCGTGACCGGGGCCGACGTGACCGAGTGGCTGGCTGAGTTGCAGTCCGCGCAGGTCGAATCTCGTCGCTACGGCCACCTTCCGCTGACGAAGCTGCAAGCGTGGAGTGGTTGCGGCGGAAGCCTTTTCGACAGCATCGTGGTCTTCGAGAACTATCCGATCGACAACGCGTCGACGCCCGGGCTGCGGCTGCGCGACGTCGACGCGGCCGAGACGACGAACTATCCGATCAGCGTCGTCGCGTCGCCAGGAGAGCAGCTGACCCTCGACGTCGGCTACGACCCCGACCTGTTCGACACCGGCACCGCCGAGCGGATCACCCGGCAGCTCCTCACCGTGCTCGACGCCTTCGGCGCGGGCCCGGGATCGCTGGAAGACATCGAACTGCTCACCGAGGCGGACCGCCACCGGGTGCTGGTCGAGTGGAACGACACCGGCCGGCCGCTCCCGGACGAGGACCTGGCCGGACTGTTCGCCGAGCAGGTCCGGCAAGCGCCGGAAGCGGTGGCGGTGGCGGGCGACGGGATCCGCTTGACTTACGCGGAGCTGGACCGGCGATCCGACCGGCTCGCCCGCTACCTGGTTTCGCTCGGTGCGGGGCCGGAGACGCTCGTCGGCGTGCTGATGGACCGCTCGCCGGGCTTGGTCATCGCCGAGCTGGCGATCGTCAAAGCCGGTGCGGCCTACCTGCCGCTCGACACCCGCGCGCCGCAACCGCGGCTCAAGACCCTCCTGGACGGCGTGAAGATCCTGGTCGCCGACGATACGTGGCGCGATACCGCAGCGAAGGTCCACAGTGGACCCACGGTCGTGCCCGGCGAGCACACCGCGGCCGCGCTGCTCCCGAAGGCAGACCCGGCCAACCTGGCCTACGTCATGTACACCTCGGGCTCGACCGGAAAGCCGAAGGGCGTCGCAGCCAGCCGCCGCGACATCGTCGCGCTCGCGGCCGACCGGCGCTTCGCTGGACACAGCCGCGTCCTGCTGCACGCGTCGCAGGCCTTCGACGCCTCGACGTACGAACTCTGGGTGCCGCTGCTGGGCGGCGGCACGGTCGTCCTCGCCCCGCCCGGCGATCTCGATCTGGCCACCATCGGCCGCCTGTTCGCCGAGCACCGGGTCAACGCCGCCTTCCTCACCACTGGTCTGTTCCGGCTCGCGGCGCGGGAAGCCCCGGAGATCTTCCGCGGGCTCCGGGAGGTCTGGGCCGGCGGCGACGCGGTCCCGTCGGCTGCCGTGCGGCGCGTGCGCGAAACCTGCCCGGACACGACCGTCGTGGACGTCTACGGCCCGACCGAGACCACGACGTTCGCCCTGTCGCATCCGGTCCTCGGCCCGGTGCCGGACGTCGTGCCGATCGGGAAACCGCTGGACAACACCCGCGCCTACGTCCTCGGCCCGGACCTGCGGCCGGTGCCGCCGGGCGCGCTCGGCGAACTCCACCTCGCCGGCGCGGGCCTGGCGCGCGGCTACTACGGCGCGCCCGGCCTGACCGCCGAGCGGTTCCTGCCCGACCCGTTCGGGCCGCCGGGGGAGCGGATGTACCGCACCGGCGACCTCGTCCGCTGGACCGCGCGGGGCGAGCTGGACTTCGCCGGTCGCGTGGACGACCAGGTCAAGATCCGCGGGTTCCGGATCGAACCCGGCGAGGTCGAGGCCGCGCTCGCCGCGCACCCCGGCGTTTCCCAGGCCGCCGTGCTGGCCCGCGAGGACCACGGCGTCAAACGGCTCGTCGCCTACTACACCGGCGAAGCGGACGAGCTGCCCGCGTTCCTCGGCCGGACCTTGCCGGACTACCTGGTCCCGGCCGCGTTCGTGCGACTCGGCCGGTTGCCCTTGACCGGCAACGGCAAGCTCGACCGGCACGCCCTGCCCGCCCCGGACTTCGCCGCGGCAGGCGCCCGCACCGCACCGGCGACGGAAGCCGAACGGGTCCTGGCCGGGATCTGGTCCGAGGTGCTCGGCGTCGAGGACGTCGGGGCCGAGACGAACTTCTTCGAACTCGGCGGCGACTCGATCCTCAGCATCCAGGTCGTCTCCCGGGCCCGCCGGGCCGGGCTGGTCCTGGTGCCGCACGAGGTGTTCCGGCATCCGACGCTGGCCGCGCTGGCCGCGCACGCCGGCGGCGACCGCGGGCCGAAGGCCGAGCAAGGACCGGTCGTCGGCGAGGCACCGCTCACGCCGATCCAGCGCTGGTACTTCGAGACCCAGCCGGAGCGGTTCGACCAGCGGGTCGTCCTGGAATTCGCCGAGGAGGTCGACGAGCCCGCGCTGCGACGGGCGCTGGCCAAGGTCTGGGCGCACCACGACGCCCTGCGCCTGCGCTTCGACCGGACCCAGCACAGCGACCCGCCCGGCCCGGTGGAATTGCTGGTCGGCGAGCCCGCTTTCGACGTCAACCGCGGCCCGCTGCTGAACGCGGTCCTCGACGGGCGACGGTTGCTGCTGGCCGCCCACCACTTGGTCATCGACGGCGTTTCGTGGCGGATTCTCCTGGAGGATCTGGAAACCGCCTACCGGGGCGAGGATCTCGAACCGAAGACGACGTCGTTCCTTGCCTGGGCCCGGCGGCTGGCCGAACATGCCGCGGCAGGCGGTTTCGACAACGAACTCGCCCACTGGCAGTCCCTCCCGCCGGTCGCGCCGGGCGAGCCGGGCGTCGTCGCCGACACCCGCGAGGTCACCGTCCGCCTCGCCGCCGAGGAAACCCGGGCGCTGCTGCAGGACGTCCCCGAGGTCTACCGGACGCAGGTCAACGACGTGCTGCTGACCGCGCTGGGCCGCGTCCTGCGGGACTGGACCGGCGAAATCCCGGTGATCGATCTCGAAGGCCACGGCCGCGAGGAGCTGTTCGAGGGCGTCGACCTGTCGCGCACGGCCGGCTGGTTCACCAGCATGTTCCCGGTCGCGCTGGACGTCCCGGACGAGTGGGGTCCCGCGCTGAAGTCCGTGAAGGAACAGCTGCGCGCGATCCCGAGGCGAGGCATCGGCTACGGCGCACTGCGCTACCTGACCGGCACGGCACCGGCGATCGACCCGCAGGTGAGCTTCAACTACCTCGGCCAGTTCAGCGCGGCCGAAGGCGGGCTGTTCCGTGTCGGCGGCCTGGATGCCGACGTCGACCCGGAGGCGCCCCGCACCCATGTGCTCGACGTCGTCGGCCGGGTCGAAGCGGGCGTGCTGGAACTGACCTGGTCGCACGCCACCGCGGGGGACGCCGTAGAAACCCTGGCCGGGCGGATGCTGACGGCGCTGCGGGAGATCATCGCGCACTGCGCCGAGCCGGACGCGGGCGGACGCACCCCGTCCGACTTCCCGCTCGCCGCGCTCGACCAGGCCGGAGTGGACCAGCTGGTCGCGGGGCGGGCAATCGAGGACATCTACCCGCTGACGCCGATGCAGGGCGGGATGGTCTTCCACGGCCTGTCCCAGACCTCGCAGGGCATGTACTTCGAGCAGGCGAGCTTCGTGCTCGAAGGAGTCACCGATCCGCGGCGGCTCGGCCGGGCGTGGCAGCAGGTCGTCGACCGCACGCCGGTCCTGCGCACTTCGTTCGTCTGGGCCGGCGTGGACGAGCCGGTCCAGCTCGTGCACCGCGAAGCCGAGCTGCCGGTCCGGCACCTCGACTGGAGCGATCTGGAAACCCACGATGCGGAGCTGGCGCGGCTGCTGGCCGAAGACCGCGCGCAGGGCCTGGACCTGGCCCTCGCGCCGCTGGCCCGGATCGCGCTCGCCCGGCTGTCCGGCACGGAAGTCCTGGTGCTCTGGACCTTCCACCACGTCCTGCTCGACGGCTGGAGCGTCTTCCAGGTGCTCTCGGACGTCTGCACCGCCTACGCCGGGCAGCCGCTGCCGTCCCGGCCGCCGTTCCGCGACTACCTCGCCTGGCTCGGCGAGCACGACCAGGCCGCTTCCGAAGAGTTCTGGCGCGCCGCGCTCGCCGGCATCGAAGGCCCGACACCGCTGCCGGGCGACCGGACCCCGCCGTCCGGACACGCCCCGTGCTCGGCCGAGTGGCTGCCGGTCCGCCTGGACCGGCCCGCCACCGCCCGGCTGGACGCCTTCGTCAAACGCCACGGCCTCACGCACAACGTGGTGCTTCAGGGAGCGTGGGCGCTGCTGCTGTCGGTCTACAGCGGACAGAAAGACGTCGTGTTCGGGGCGACCGCTTCCGGCCGCCCGGCCGAGGTGCCCGGGGTGGACGACATTCCCGGCATCTTCATCACCACGCTGCCGGTGCGGGTCGCTGTCGACCGGAGTGTTCCCGTCGCGGACTGGCTCGCCAGGTTGCAGGCGGCGCAGGCCGAAGCGCGCGGGCACGGGCACGTCCCGCTCGCGAAGGTCCAGGGCTGGGCAGGTCTGCCGGGCGGGGTGAACCTCTGCGACAGCCTCGTGGTGTTCGAGAACTACCCGATCACCGAGGCAGCGGCCGGGCGCGGCTTGACCGTGCGCGACCTGTCCGCCCGGGAGACGACGAACTTCCCGGTCACCGTCGTCGCCTCGCCCGGTTCGGAGCTGTCGGTGGACGTCGGCTACGACCCGGCGCTGTTCGACCCCGCGACGGTGACCGGCCTGGCCGCACGGCTGCTGGAGATCCTCGGCGGCCTGACCGCGGACGGCGAGCGCGCGCTCGGCGCCGTCCCGGTCATGACCGCGGCCGAGACCCAGCTTCTCGCCGAACGGGCCGCCACCTGCGACGAGCCGGAGCCCCGGTCGCTGCCGGACTTGTTCGCCGAGCAGGTCCGGCTCCGGCCGAACGCGCTCGCGGCCGTCCTCGGCGGCGAACCGGTCACCTACGCCGAGCTGAACCGGCGGGCCAACCGCCTCGCGAACCGGCTGGCCGGGCTCGGGCTGCGGCCGGAAGAACCCGTCGGGCTCGCCGTGGACCACACGGCCGCGGTGATCGCCGAACTGGCCGTGGTCAAGGCGGGCGGCGCGTACCTGCCGATCGACGCGCGCGCTCCGATCGAGCGGCAGCGGGCGCTGCTCGGCGGCGTCCGGTTCGTCGTTGCCGCGGAAGAGCATCCGCTCGGCCAGACCGTGCTGCTGTCCTCTGTGGACGACGAGCCGGACAGCGACCCGGAGATCGCCGCCGACCCGGACCAGGCGGCCTGCGTGATGTACACGTCCGGGTCCTCCGGGGTGCCGAAGGGCGTGGTGGTGCGCCACCGCGACATCGCGGCGCTGGCCGCCGACCACCGGTTCCGAGGCGGAGCGCACGAACGGATCCTGCTGCACTCGCCGCTCGCGTTCGACGCCTCGACCTACGAGCTGTGGGTGCCGCTGCTCACCGGCGGCTGGGTCGTCACCGGCCCGGACACCGGCCTCGACGCGCCGCTGCTGCGCGGCCTGGTCCGCGAGCAGGGCCTGACCTCGGTCTGGGTCACCGCCGGGCTGTTCCGGATCCTCGCCCAGGAAACGCCGGAGTGCTTCGCCGGCCTGCGCGAGGTCTGGACCGGCGGCGACGTCGTCCCGGCGGAGGCGGTGCGGCGGGTACTGGCCGCGTGTCCCGGGCTGCGGGTCGTCGACGGCTACGGCCCGACCGAGACGACCGTGTTCGCCACCGCTTACCCGATGGACGCGCCGCCGCCGGACCGGATCCCGATCGGCCGCCCGCTGGACGGCGCCCACGCCCGGGTGCTCGACCCGGACCTGCGCCCAGTGCCGCCCGGCGTGCCCGGCGAACTGTGCCTGGCCGGAGCGGGCCTGGCCCGGGGCTACCGGGACCGGCCGGGGCTGACCGCGGACCGGTTCGTCGCCGACCCGGAAGGCCCGCCGGGGGAGCGGATGTACCGCACCGGCGACGTGGTCCGCTGGCGGCCCGACGGCGCCCTGGAATACCTCGGCCGCCGCGACGACCAGGTCAAACTGCGCGGGTTCCGGGTCGAACCGGGCGAGGTCCAGGCGGTGCTGGCCCGGCATCCGGACGTCGCGCAGGCCGCGGTGCTCGTCCGGGAGGACCGGCCGGGCGCGAAGCAGCTGGTCGCCTACGTCGTCTCGGCGGCCGGAGAGAACACGCTCAGGCAGTTCCTGGCCCGGTCCCTGCCGGACTACCTGGTGCCGTCATCGATCGTCGCGCTCGACCGGCTTCCGGTGAACGCCAACGGAAAACTCGACCGGCGTGCCCTGCCCGCCCCGCAGGCGGCGGAAACCGGGCACGTCGAACCGGCTACCGAGACCGAGCGCGCGCTCGCCGGGATCTGGGCCGGGGTGCTCGGCGCGGACCGCGTCGGCGCCCAGGACAATTTCTTCTCCCTCGGCGGCGATTCGCTGCGCGGCCTGCACATTTCCGCCCAAGCCAGCGCGCTGTTCGACGTCCGGCTCACCCCGGCCGACGTGCTGGCCGCGCGCACCGTCGCGGCGCTGGCCGAAACCGTCGAAGACCTCGTGCTGAGCGAGCTGGAACGGCTTGCCGCAGAACTGGAATCGTGAGGACCCCCATGACCTCGTCCCGTGCGGACCGCATCGCGGCGCTGCCCGCTCACCTGCAGGAAGCGCTGCGCCGCCGGATGGCCGGAACGGCCGGCCGCGCGCCGGAGATCCCGGCGGCCGCCGGCCGTTCCGGCCCAGTCCCTTTGTCGTCCGCGCAACGCAGGCTGTGGTTTTTCAGCCAGCTGCGCCCGGACGATCCCGAGTACAACAGCGCGTTCGCCTTGCGGCTGACCGGTGAGCTGGACGTCGAGGCGTTGGCGACGGCGTTGCGGCTGCTGGTCGCTCGGCATGAACCGCTGCGCACGACCTTCGAAGAAGCCGGCGGCGAACCCCGGCAGGTCATCCGGCCGCCGTACGAGGTGGCGCTTGCAGTGGCGGACGCCGCGCCGGAAGACCTCGACGCTGTCCTGAAGGCGGAGTATTCGCGGCCCTTCGACCTCTCGCACGGGCCGTTGCTGCGCGCCGTGCTCGTGCGGCTTGGTCCGGCCGAGCACGTGCTGCTGGTGTGCGTGCACCACATCGCCACCGACGGCGCGTCGATGGGCGTGCTGACCGAAGAACTCGGCCTCCTCTACCGCGACGGCGAGCGCGCGGACCTGCCGCCGCAGCCGTTGCAGTACGCGGATTTCGCGGTGTGGCAGCACAATCGCCCGACCCGTGCGGCCGGGCTGGAGCACTGGACCCGGCAGCTGGCCGGTGTGCCCCCGCTCGACCTGCCGACCGACCGGCCGCGTCCGGCTGCTCGCGGCACAGCGGGTGCGGTGCGCGAGTTCGCCGTTCCCTCCGACGTGGCGCGCGGGCTCGCGGACCTGGCGCGCACCTCGGAAACCACGTTGTTCACCGTGCTGCTCGCGGCCTGCCAGGCGCTGTTCGCGCGCTACACCGGGCAGGAGGACATCGCGCTCGGCACCGTCGTCTCCGGCCGGGACCGCCCGGAGCTGGAGCGGGTGGTCGGGTTTTTCGTCAACACCGTCGTCCTGCGCTGCGAAGTAGACCGGTCGGCTCCGTTCGCCGACCACCTGGCCGCGGCTCGGCAAACCGTCCTCGACGCCTTCGCCCACGACGACGTTCCGTTCGAGGAAGTGGTCGACGCGGTGCACGCGGGCCGGGACCCTGGCCGCAACCCGTTGTTCGACGTCATGGTGCTGCTGCACAACGCCACCGGGACCGGGCCGGTGTTCCCGGACCTGGCCGCCGAACCGGCCGGGGTGGCACGGGATTCCGCCACCTTCGACCTCACTGTCGAGTTCGAAGAATCCGGCGGCCGCCTGGCCGGGCTCGTCGAGTACAGCACCGAACTGTTCGAGGCCGGGACGATCGACCGGCTGATCGCCCACCTGCTGCGGCTGCTGGCCGGGATCGCCGCCGACCCGGGCCGCCGCATCGCCGACCTGCCGCTGACCACCGGGACCGAGGAAGCCCGGTTGCTCGGCTGGCGCGGCCCGGTGCTCGACGTCCCGGACGGCACGATCGTCGACCTCCTCGACCACCAGGCCAGGACCCAGCCGGCGGCGACCGCGCTGGTGTGCGGCGACGTCCGGCTGAGCTTCGCCGAACTCGCCGCGCGCACCGACGTGCTCGCCGCGGATCTCGCCGGCCGGGGCGCGGGGCCGGACCGGGTGGTGGCTGTGCTGCTCCCGCGCTCGGCCGACGCGATCGTCGCGCTGTTCGCCGTGCTCAAAGCCGGGGCGGTGCACCAGTCGATCGATCCCGGCCTGCCCGCCGAGCGGATCGAGACGCTGCTGGCCGACACCCGGCCGGCGGTGGTGCTGGACCGCATCGGCGGCTTCACCGACGGTCCGCGCCCGCCCGCGCCCAAGCCGTCGGACGCGGCCTACGTGATCCACACCTCCGGGTCGACCGGCACGCCCAAGGGCGTCGTGGTCGAGCACGCGGCGCTGGCGAACCTGCTGGCCAACCACCGGTCCGCGTTCGGCCGCGAACGGTTGCGCGCGGCGCTCACCGCGTCGCTGTCGTTCGACACGTCGTGGGAAGGGCCGCTGCTGCTGGCGGACGGCCACGAACTGCACCTGATCAGCGACGAAACCCGGCTCGACCCGGCCGCGCTCACCCGCTATGTCCGCGAGGAGCGCATCGGCTTCCTCGACGTGACCCCGTCCTACCTGCGGCAGTTGCTGCCCGCCGGACTGCTCGACGGCGAACAGCGGCCGCGGTTCCTCATGGTCGGCGGCGAGGCCATCGGGGCGAGCCTGTGGCACGAACTCGCCGGATCCGGGGTGGCCGCCGGAAACTACTACGGCCCGACCGAGTCCACTGTGGACTCGACGTGGGCTCCGGTGACCGGGGACCGCCCGTCGATCGGCCGTCCGCTGGGGAACGTCGGCGCGTACGTTCTCGACGAACAGCTCCGCCTCGTCCCGGCCGGGGTCCCCGGCGAACTCTGCCTCGCCGGAGCCCAGCTCGCGCGCGGTTACCTCGGCCGGCCAGGCCTGAGCGCCGACCGCTTCGTGCCGAACCCCTTCGGCGCGCCGGGAACCCGCCTCTACCGGACCGGCGACCGCGCCCGCTGGACCGCCGAGGGGCAGCTGGAACACCTCGGCCGGACCGACGACCAGGTCAAGGTCCGCGGCTTCCGGATCGAGCCCGGCGAGGTCGAGACCGCGCTGCGCGCGCAGCCGCAGGTGGTCGATGCCGCCGTCGACGCGCGTGACGGCAGGCTCGTCGCGTATCTCGTCGGCGACGCCGAGCCCGCCGAACTGCGCGCCGCGCTGACCCAGTCGTTGCCCGCCCACCTGGTGCCGTCGGCGTTCGTCCGCCTCGACCGGCTGCCGCTGACCCGGCACGGAAAACTGGACCGCCGGGCGCTGCCGGAGCCGGAGGTTTCCGCGTCAGCGCAGTACCTCGCTCCGCGAGACGAGCGCGAACGGCTCGTGACCGACGTCTGGGCCGAGGTGCTCGGCCTGGAGCGAGTCGGCGTCGAAGACGACTTCTTCGCCCTCGGCGGCGATTCGCTGCTCGGCATCCGCGTGGTCGCGCGGTTGCGCGCCGAACTGGGCGCCGACGTGCCCGCCCGGCTCGTTTTCACCGCACCGACCCCGGCGCTGCTGGCCGCGCGACTGCCCGCCGCCTCCGCGCCGCAGGAAGCGATCCCGCTGATCCCGCGCGGCGAAGGACCGTTCGAAGCTCCGCTTTCCTTTGCCCAGCAGCGACTCTGGTTCCTCGACGAATTCGACCCCGGCAGCACCGAGTACGTCTCGCCGACGGCGCTGCGGCTGCGCGGCGACCTGGACGTGCGTGCGCTGAACCAGGCGCTCACCGCACTCGTCGCCCGGCACGAATCGCTGCGCACGACCTTCGCGACAGCCGAGGGCCGGGGCGGGCAGATCGTCCACCCGCCCTACGCCGTCGATCTCCAGGCAGCCGACGGCGATCTCGCCACCGCGCTGGCCGCCGCGACCGGCCCGGTCGACCTGCACACCGGCCCGCTGCTGCGCGCCGCGCTCACCCGGCTCGGCCCCGACGACCACGTACTCACGCTGGTGCTCCACCACATCGTGACCGACGGCTGGTCCGCCGGCGTGCTCCTGAGCGAACTCGCCGCCTGCTACACCGCGTTCACCCGCGGCGACGAGCCAGGGCTGCCGCCGCTGCCCGTGCACTACGCCGATTACGCGGTCTGGCAACGGAACCGCACCGACTTCGACGGTCAGCTCAGCTACTGGCGGCACTGCCTCGCCGGTCTGGAGCCGCTGGAACTGCCGACCGACCGGCCCCGCCCGGCCGTCCGCACGAAGAACGGCGCCCTGCACGAGTTCAGCATCCCGGCCGGCACCACCGCGCGGCTCGCCGAGCTGTCCCGGCACCAGGGCAGCACGCTGTTCATGACTCTGCTCGCCGCCTGCCAGCTGCTGTTCGCGCGGTGGTCCGGACAGGACGACGTCGCGGTCGGCACTGTCGTGTCCGGCCGGGAACGCACCGAGCTGGAAGGCCTGATCGGCTTCTTCGCCAACACTCTCGTCCTGCGGTCCACAGTGGACTTGAACCGAGGTTTCGACGCCTTCCTCGGCGAAGTCCGGGACACCGTGCTCGACGCGTTCGCGCACCAGGCCGTGCCATTCGACCGCGTCGTCGACGACGTCCAACCCGAACGCGACCCCAGCCGCACGCCGTTGTGCCAGGTCATGGTCGTGCTGCACAACACCCCGGACGCCCGGCCCGCGCTGCCCGGGCTCGCCGTCGAGGAGGTCGCGCCGCCGATCGTGACCGCCGGCTTCGACCTGGCGATCCACTTCCAGCAGACCGCCGGGCGGCTCGACGCGGTCGTCAACTACAACACCGACCTGTTCGACGCGGCCACCGTCCAGCAGCTGAGCGGCTGGCTGCGGATCCTGCTGGCCGGAATCGCGGCGACGCCCGCGCAGCCGCTCGGCCGCCTGCCGTGGATCACCTCCGCCGAGCGCGACCGCGTCCTGCGCGAATGGAACCCGGTCGCCGTCGCGCCCCCGGAGCCGACGCTGCACCGGCTGTTCGCCGCGCAAGCCGCCCGCACCCCGCACGCGGTCGCGGTGACCTGCGAAGGCATCGACCTGACCTACCGCGAGCTGGAGCGGCGAGCGAACCGCCTGGCGCACCGGCTCATCGGCGAGGGCGCCGGGCCGGAACGCCTGGTGGCCCTGCGGCTGCCGCGCTCGCCGGACCTGGTCGTCGCGATCCTCGCGGTGCTGAAGTCCGGTGCGGGCTATCTGCCGATCGACCCGGATTACCCGCCCGCGCGGATCGAGGCGATGCTCGCCGACGCGCAGCCGGTGTGCGTCGTGGACACGGTCGCCGCGGACGACCAGCCCGACACCGAGCCCGGCGTGCGAGTCCGGCCGGAGAACACCGCGTACGTCATCTACACCTCCGGCTCCACCGGCGTGCCCAAGGGCGTGCTCGTCCCGCACGCGAACGCGACCCGGCTGTTCTCCTCGACCGAGCACTGGTTCGGCTTCGGCGACCAGGACGTCTGGACGCTCTTCCACTCCTACGCCTTCGACTTCTCGGTCTGGGAACTGTGGGGCGCGCTGCTGCACGGCGGCCGCCTCGTGGTGGTCCCGTCCGGCACCGTCCGCTCGCCGGAAGAATTCCTGGCCCTGCTGGCCGAACAGCGGGTGACCGTGCTCAACCAGACGCCGTCGGCGTTCTACCGGCTCGGCTCGCTGCCGTCCGCGCCGTTGAGCCTGCGGTACGTGATCTTCGGGGGCGAGGCCCTGGACCCGGTGCGCCTGGAGGAATGGCGACGGCGGCATCCCGACGGCCCGCGGCTGGTCAACATGTACGGCATCACCGAGACCACCGTGCACGTGACGTACCGCGAACTGGACGACCGCGCGACCGTCGGCGTGCCGATCCCAGACCTGCGCGCTTACGTCCTGGACGCCTGCCTCGAACCGGTGCCGCCCGGGGTCGCCGGAGAGCTGTACGTCGCGGGCGCGGGACTGGCGCGCGGCTACCTGAACCGGCCCGGCCTGACCGCCTCCCGGTTCGTCGCGGACCCGTTCGGCGAGCCGGGCACCCGGATGTACCGCACGGGAGACCTGCTGTGCTGGACCCCGGACGGCGAACTCGCCTACCGGGGCCGGGCCGATCACCAGGTCAAGATCCGCGGTTTCCGGATCGAGCCGGGCGAGGTCGAGGCGGCCCTGTCGGCGCATCCGGACGTGACCGGCGCGGTGGCTGTCGCGCACGGCGCCGGCGACGCCCGGCGGCTGGTCGCGTACCTGACCGGGACCGTGCCGGGAACCGCGGTGCTGCGCGAATTCCTCGCCCGGTCGCTGCCCGCGCACATGATCCCGGCGGTGTTCGTCGCGTTGGACGAACTGCCGCTCAACGCGAACGGGAAGCTCGACCACCGAGCCCTGCCCGCGCCCGGCGCGCGAGCCGAAAACCGTTATGCGGCCCCGCGTACCGAGACCGAGACCCTGCTCGCCGAGGTCTGGTCGGCGGTGCTCGGCGTCGACCAGGTCGGCGTCGAGGACAACTTCTTCGGCCTCGGCGGCGACTCGATCCTCAGCATCCAGGTGGTGTCCCGCGCTCGCCAGGCCGGGCTGACGGTGTCGTCGAAGGACCTCTTCCAGCACCAGACGATCGCCGAACTGGGCCGCGTCGTCAGCACCGGCGGACCGGTCGCGCAGCTGCCGGAGCAGGCCGGACCCGCACCGCTCGGGCCGATCCAGTCGTGGCTGTTCGCGCATCTGGCCGCGCCGTGGCGGCTGACCATGTCCGTCCACCTTGTACTGTCCTGCGTGGACGTTCCGCGGCTGACCGCCGCGATCGCTGAAGTCACCGCCGGCCATGCCGCACTGCGGATGCGGTTCTCCGAAGCGGGCGGAAGCCGGCAGCAAGAACCTGCTGCCGCGGAACCGGCGGCCATCCTGCGGCACGCCGATCTGTCCGAAGTGGACGACGTGGTGGCCGCGATGCACGCGGAGGCCCTGCGTGCGCAGACCTCTTTGGACGTCGTCAACGGCCCGGTGTGGCGCGCGGTCCTGTTCACCTTCCGCGACCGCTCCCCGCAGCTGTTCCTCACCGCGCACCACCTCGTCATGGACGGCGTGTCCTGGCGCGTCCTGCTGGGCGACTTGGAACACGCCTATCAGGGCGAACCGCTGGAACCGGCGGGCAGTTCGTTCACCCAGTGGGCTCGGACGCTCGCCGGCTACGTCCGCTCCGGCGGGCTCGACGGCGAGGCGGAGTACTGGGAGCGCGCGCTGCGCGGCGTCGAGACCGGGCTCCCGGTCGACCGCTCCGGGCGCAACACCGCGGAGTCGGCGCGCTCGGTGTCGGTTTCCCTGGGCCGGGCCGAGACTTCCGCGCTGCTGCAAGACGTGCCCGGCGCGTACCGGACCGAGGTCAACGACGTCCTGTTGAGCGCCGTCGCCCGCGTGCTGGCGCGCTGGACCGGCCGGTCGCAGGTCGTGCTCGAAATGGAAGGCCACGGCCGGGAAGACATTGCCGCGTCGCTCGATCTGTCCCGGACGATCGGCTGGTTCACCGCGCAGTACCCGGTCGCGCTGACTGTTCCCGGAGACGGCTGGGACGCGATCCTCAAGTCGGTCAAGGAACAGCTGCGCGCCATCCCGAACAAGGGCGTCGGCTACGAAGCACTGCGCTACCTCACCGAGTCGCCGCTGCGGAACGACCCGACACCGCAGATCTCCTTCAACTACCACGGCCGCTGGGACGTCGGAACCGCCGAGGACGGGCTGTACCAGGGCCACGGGGAGAACCTCGGCCACGACTGCGCACCCGGCAGCATCCGTCCGTACCTGCTGGACGTCGTCGGCGTGGTCGAATCCGGCGAACTGCACCTGACCTGGGAATACTCCGCCGAGGTGCACGAGGAGACGACCGTCCGCGACTTGGCCGGGGCAACCGTCGAGGCGCTGCGCGAGATCATCGCGCACTGCGCCGGGGCGGGCGGCCGCACGCCGTCGGACTTCCCGCTCGCCCGGCTCGACCAGACGACGGTGGACCGGTTGGCCGGGGACGGCCGCGAGGTCGAGGACATCTACCCGCTGACCGCGCTGCAGGCGGGCATGGTCTTCCACAGCCTGGTCGACACCGGGTCGAGCGCGTACTTCGACCAGTTCCGGCTGCGGCTGGCCGGCGTCCGGGACCCGCGCGCGCTGGCCGAGGCCTGGCAGCGCGTGGTGGACCGGACGCCGATCCTGCGCAGCAGCACGGTGTGGGACGGTGTCGACGAGCCGGTGCAGCGCGTCCATCGCGGAGTCCGGGTGCCGGTCGGGCAGCACGACTGGCGCGGCCTCGCTCCCGGAGAGCAGCAGGCTGAGCTGGCGAAACTGCTCGAAGCCGACCTGGCCGCGGGCATGGACCTGGCGACGCCGCCGTTGATGCGCCTGGAGATCGCCCGGGTCGCCGACGACGAGGTGCAGCTGCTGTGGACCTCGCACCACGTCCTGCTCGACGGCTGGAGCACCGCCCAGGTCTTCGGCGAGGTGTGCGAGCAGTACACGGCGATCGTCGAAGGCACGCCGGCGAAACTGACGTCGCGACGGCCGTTCCGCGACTACCTCGCCTGGCTGGCCGGGCAGGACCGGGCCGCGGCGGAGGAACACTGGCGCGACGTGCTCGACGGGTTCGCCGCACCGACGCCGCTGCCCTACGACCGCCGTCCCACGGAGGCGCATCGCGCGGAATCCGGGGCGACGGTGCTGGTCGAGCTGTCCGCCGAGGAGTCGGCGGGGCTGCGCGACATGGCGAAAGCCGCCGCGCTGACGGTCAACTCGGTCGTGCAGGGAGCGTGGGCGCTGCTGCTCGCGCGCTACAGCGGCGAGCCGGACGTCTTGTTCGGCACCACGGTTTCCGGACGGCCGCCCGAGCTGCCCGGCGTCGAGGTGATGATCGGCATGTTCATCAACACCGTCCCGACGCGGGTGGAAGTCCGGAATGGACAGCCGACCGCCGAATGGCTGCGCGCGATTCAGGCCGAGCAGGCGGACGCGCGCCGGCACGACTTCCTGGCGCTGGCACAGCTGCAAACCTTCACCGGGGTGCCGGCGGGCTCGTCGTTGTTCGACAGCGTGGTGGTCTTCGAGAACTATCCGATCGAAGACAGCGGACAGGACGGCGTCCGGGTGCTGGACGTCGAATCGCTGGACACCACGAGCTACCCGCTGAACCTCACCGCCTATCTCCACGACCGGCTCGGGCTCGAACTTTCCTACGACCCGAAGCTGTTCGATGCTTCGACCGCGCACCGGCTGGCCGGACACCTCGCTCAGCTGGTGCGCGCGATCGTCGACGACCCGCAGCGTCGCGTCGGTTCGCTCTCGCTGCTCACTGCCGGCGAGCGCGACCAGGTGCTGGCTCTGGGACACGGCGATACCGCCGACCTTCCCGCGGAGACGGTGCTGGACGTGTTCGACGCGACCGTGGCGCGGATGCCGCACGAGACCGCGCTGATCTTCCACGACACCGTCCTGGACTACGCGGAGGTCGACGCCCGTGCCACGCAGCTGGCGGAGGAGCTGATCGAGCGGGGCGCCGGGCCGGAGCGCGTGGTCGCCGTCATGCTGCCGCGGTCGGCCGAAGCCGTCATCGCGGTCTTGGCGATTTTCAAGGCGGGCGCGGTGTATTTGCCGATCGACGCGGACCTGCCGGAGGAACGCGTCCGCTTCCTGCTCGACGACGCGCGCCCGGTGGTCGTCCTGGGCAGGCCGGACGAGAGCTACGCGCCGCCAGCGCGGCTCTCGAAGCGGCCGGACGCGGACACCGCCGCGTACGTCATTTACACCTCCGGCTCGACGGGCACGCCGAAGGGCGTCGTCGTCGAGCACCGCGCACTGGTGAACCTGCTGGTCGCGCACCACGCGATCTTCCTCGACCGCGGGCGGGAACGGGCGGCGCTCACCGCGTCGCTGGCCTTCGACGCGTCGTGGGAACCGCTGCTGGCGATGTTCGACGGCCATGAGCTGCACGTGCTGGACGACGACACCCGGCTCGACCCGATCGCTCTGGTCCGGGCCGTCCGCGCGCACGGGCTCAACCTGCTCGACCTCACCCCGGCCTACCTCCAGCAGCTGCTGGAGGCCGGGCTGGCGACCGGCGACGTCCGGCCGCGCACGGTGATCACCGGCGGCGAGGCGGCCACCGAAACGCTGTGGCGGCAGCTGGCCGCCGCGGACGTCACCGGGCACAACTACTACGGGCCCACGGAAGCGACCGTCGACTCGATCCACGCGCCGGTGACCGGCGACCAGCCGCTGATCGGCCGTCCGCTGACCAACTTCCGCGCGTACGTCCTCGGCGACACCGGCGAACCCGTGCCGCCCGGCCTGCCCGGCGAACTGTTCCTCGCCGGACCGCAGCTCGCGCGCGGCTACCTCGGCCGGCCGGGACTGACCGCGGACCGGTTCGTCGCGGATCCCTTCGGCCCGCCGGGGGAGCGGATGTACCGCACCGGCGACCAGGTCCGCTGGACCGCCGAGGGCTCGCTCGACTACCTCGGCCGGGTCGACGACCAGGTCAAGATCCGCGGGTTCCGCGTCGAGCCGGGCGAGATCGAAACGGTGCTGCGCCGGCATCCGGCGGTCGCCGACGTCACCGTCATCGCCCGCGAAGGCCGCCTTGTCGGCTACGTCGTCGGCGAAGCGCGGGGCTTGCGCGAGTGGACGCGAGAACGGCTGCCGGAGCACCTGGTCCCGTCGGCGTTCGTGTCGCTGGACACGCTCCCGCTCACCCGGAACGGCAAGCTCGACCGCCGCGCGTTGCCCGCACCCGGCCGCGCCGGAACCGCCGAGTACGTCGCGCCGCGGACGACCGAGGAACAGCGACTCGCCGCGATCTGGGCCGACGTCCTCGGAATCGACCGCGTGGGCGCCGACGACAGCTTTTTCGAACTGGGCGGCGATTCGATTCTCAGCATGCGGATCACCTCCCGGGTGCGCGCGGAGTTCGGCGTCGAGGTGTCGCCGCGGATGCTGTTCTCCGCGCCGGCGCTCAGCCAGTTCGCCGCGGAACTCGCGGTCGGGCAGGCTGCGCCCGAGGCGATCCCGGTGGTCGCGCGGGACGGTGCGCTGCCACTGTCGTTCGCTCAGCAACGCTTGTGGTTCCTGGACGAATTCGAACCCGGCGGCCTGGAGTACATTTCTCCCACCGCGTTGCGCTTGCGCGGCGAACTCGACATCGCCGCCTTGCGGAAGGCGCTGAACACGGTCGTCGCCCGGCACGAATCGCTCCGCACCACCTTCGACGCGATCGAAGGCCACCCCGTGCAGATCGTCCACGAGCCCGCGCCGATCGACCTCCCGGTGGAGGACTTCGACGAGGAAACCCTGGTGCGCGAAGCGCTCCGGCCCTTCGACCTGCGCACCGGACCGCTGCTGCGCGCCCGGTTGTTCCGCGAGGAATCCGGTGCGCACGTCTTGCTGCTGGTGCTGCACCACATCGTCACCGACGGCTGGTCGGCCGGGGTGCTGGCCGCCGAACTGGACACCTGCTACTCCGGCTACCTCCGCGGCGAGGAGCCGCAGCTGCCCGAGCTGCCGGTGCAGTACGCGGATTTCGCTGCCTGGCAACGGGATTTCCTCGACAGCCCCGACCTCGACGAGCAGCTCGGCCACTGGCGGGACCGGCTCGCCGGGCTGGCGCCGCTCGAACTGCCCACCGACCGGCCGCGTCCCGCCGTCCGCGCGAACGAGGGGGAGTGGTTCGGCTTCGCCATCCCCTCCGAGGTCGCCGCGAACCTGCGCGAACTGGCCGGCGCACAGCACGGAACCCTGTTCATGACGCTGGTCGCGGCCTTCCAGGTCGTGCTGTCGCGGTGGTGCGGGCAGGAGGACGTCGCCGTCGGCACCGTCGCCGCCGGACGCGAGCGGGCCGAGCTGGAAGGGTTGATCGGCTTCTTCGTCAACACTCTGGTGTTGCGGTCCACAGTGGACTCGCGCGGGTCGTTCCGGGAGTTCCTCGGCGGCGTGCGCGACACGGTGCTCGACGCGTTCGCCCACCAGGACGTGCCGTTCGAACGCGTCGTGGACGCCGCTCAGCCAGTCCGCGACCCGAGCCGGACGCCGCTGTTCCAGGCGATGGTCGTGCTGCAGAACACCGGCGACCGGCCGGGCGGCGGCGCGCTGGTCGCCGAGGAGGTCGCCCTGCCCGCCACGACCGCGACCTTCGACCTGCTCGTGCAATTCGAGGAGGACGGCCGGTCGCTGCACGCCGCGATCAACTACGCCACCGGCCTGTTCGACGCCGCGACGATCGAGCGTCTCGCCGATCGCTTGCGGACCGCGCTGACCGTTCTCGCCGAGCTGCCGGACCAGCCGATGTCTTGCCTGCCGCTGCTGCCGCAAGCCGAGCTGGACCAGCTGCGGGCCTGGAACGACACCGCGGTGGCCGTCCCGGCCGCGTCGATGGCCCAGCTGTTCGAAGCCCAGGCCGCGCGGACGCCCGACGCTCCGGCTTTGGTGTCCGCTGCCGGAGAAATCACCTTCGCCGAACTGAACGCGCGGGCGAACCAGCTGGCGCGCCTGCTGGTCGATCGGGGTGCCGCGGCGGAACGGATCGTCGCCGTCCGGCTGCCGCGCTCGACCACGCTTATCCTCGCCGAACTGGCGGTGGCGAAGACCGGGGCCGCGTTCCTGCCGGTCGACCCGGGCTACCCCGCCGAGCGCATCGAGTTCATGCTGCGCGACGCCGACCCGGTCTTCGTCGTGGACGGCGAACTCGACGCCGGGCAGTACGCCGACACGAACCTCGACGTCCCCGTCGACCCCGATCAACCCGCGTATGTCATCTATACGTCGGGTTCGACCGGGCGGCCCAAGGGCGTCGTCGTGCCGAACGCGGGCCTGGCGTCCTTCGCCGCCGCCGAGATCGAGCATTTCCGGATCCGGCCGGGCGACCGGGTGCTGGCGTTCAACTCGCCCAGCTTCGACGCGTCGGTCTCGGAACTCTGCATGACCCTGCCCTCCGGCGCCGCGCTCGTCGTGCCGCCGGAGGGCCCGCTGCTCGGCACGCAACTGGCCGATCTGCTGGCGGAGCACCGGATCACGCACGCGCAGTTCCCGCCCGTCGCGCTGGCGACCGTGCCCGAGACGGCGCTGCCGGACCTGCGGACCGTCGTCGTCGGCGGGGACGTCTGCCCCGCTGAGCTGGTCTCCCGCTGGGCGCCCGGGCGGCGGATGGTCAACGCGTACGGGCCTACCGAGTCCACCGTCGTGACCTCGTGGAGCGAACCGCTGGCACCGGGCGGAACGGTGCCGATCGGCAAGCCGATCCGGAACACCGAAGTGCGCGTGCTCGACGCTGGCTTGCGCGAGGCGCCGATCGGGTCGGCGGGCGAGCTGTACGTCCGCAGCGTCGGCCTGGCGCGCGGCTACCTGTCCCGGCCCGGCCTGACCGCCGACCGGTTCGTCGCGGATCCCTACGGCCCGCCCGGGGCGCGGATGTACCGCACCGGCGACGTGGTCCGGCTGACCGCTTCGGGTGAGCTGGAGTTCGCCGGGCGGGTGGACGACCAGGTCAAGATCCGCGGATTCCGGGTGGAACTCGGCGAGATCGAGTCGGCACTGCGGCGGCATCCGGCGGTTCACGAGGCCGTGGTGGTGGCTCGGGAAGCCAACGGGCACAAGCGGTTGGTCGCTTATGTGGTCGGCGAAACCACGGAGCTGCGCGCCTTCCTGGGCGAGACGCTGCCGGACTACCTGATCCCGTCGGTGTTCGTGCCGCTCGATTCGGTTCCGGTGAGCCCCAACGGCAAGATCGACCGCATTGCCTTGCCCGCGCCGGATCTGTCGGCGCTGCGGACCGCCGGGTACCTCGCCCCGAGCACCGGCTTGGAGGAACTGCTGGCGACCGTGTGGGCCGAGGTGCTGGGAATTCCGCGGGTCGGCGCCGCGGACAACTTCTTCGAACTCGGCGGGGATTCGCTGCTCAGCATCCAGGTCGTGCACCGCGCCCGGCAGGCTGGGCTGGCGATGCGGTCGAAGGACCTGTTCACCCATCAAACGGTCGCCGAACTGGCTCAAGCGGTCCAGCCCGCCGATGCGGCCGAGGACGATCGCGAGGCCGTGGTCGGGGCCGTCCCGCTGACGCCGATCCAGCGGTGGTTCCTGGATGCTTCGCCGGTCAACCCCGCGCATTTCAACCAGTCCGTGCTGATCGAGCTGAACGGCCCGGTCGACGAAGAAGTGCTGCGCCAGGCCGTCGACGCGCTGGTGGCTCACCACGACGCGCTGCGGTTGCGCTTCGAGCGGACCGCTGAGGGGTGGATCCAGCACAACGACCCGGCCGGCTCCGGGTCCGTCTTGCGCCGAGTGTCCACTGTGGACCTGGAGCGGGCCGCAGGCGAGGCCCAGGCGAGCTTCGATCTGGCCCGGCCTCCGCACCTGCGTGCGCTCGTGTCGGATGCTGCCGAGCATCCGTGCCTTTTCCTGGTCGCGCACCACTTGGTGGTCGATGCGGTCTCGTGGGGCATCCTGCTGGAGGACCTGGAACGGGCTTACCGGCAGATCGAAGCCGGGGAAAAGCCCGACCTTGGCCCGAAGACGACGTCCTTCCGGGACTGGGCACACCGCCTGCGGGAGTTCGCGGAATCCGGTGCGCTGGACGACGAACGCTCGCATTGGGCCCGCGACCTGCCCGGCTGCGACATTCCGGCGGACCGGGTGGGTGCGGCCCCCGAACCGCAGGAATCGGTGTCGATCCGCGTCGGCGAACGTGACACCGATGCCCTGTTGCACCTCGCGCCCGGTGCCTATCGAACGCGGATCAACGACGTCTTGCTGACCGCGCTGGCCTGGACGCTCACGCGCTGGACCGGCGAGTCAGCGGTGGCGATCGACCTCGAAGGCCATGGCCGGGAGGAAATCCTGGACGACGTCGACCTGACCCGGACGGTCGGCTGGTTCACGACTTTGTTCCCGGTCGCCTTGGCGGTGGATCCGGCCGCGAGCTGGCGAAACCAGGTCAAGTCGGTCCGGCGGCAGTTGCGCGCGGTGCCCGGGAACGGTTTCGGGCATGGGGTCCTGCGGTGCTTCCGGTTCCCGGACCTGGGCCGGGGTGCCCCTCGGGTCGCCTTCAACTACCTGGGCCAAGGCGAGAACACCGGCTCGGGCGACGGGCTGTTCCTGCGCTCGCTTCCGCCGCTGGGCCGGGACCAGGACCCGGCGAACCGCTCGCCGCACGCGCTGGAGGTCGTCGGCGGGGCGCGGGAGGGACAGTTGGAGTTTTCCTGGTACTACCAGCCGGATCAGCATTCGCGAGAGACGGTGGCCGGGGTGGCCGCGGGGTTCGCGGACGCGTTGCGGGCTATCGCGGCGGATTGCCGGGGTGATGAGGCGTGAGCGGGTCTCTCGGCAAGGGGCGTGGCCAAGCAGGTTCCGAGGCTTGGTTCGCCGCGTCCGGTGTGGCGGGTGCGGTGCGTGCTGTTGTGGCGGATTGCCGGGGCGTGAGCGGGTTTGCCGCTGTGGGCTGTTGCGGGGCTTGGTTCGCCGTGCCCGGTGCGTTGCCCGCCACTGCCGCTGACCGTCGGAGGGACGAAGGATGAGCCGGACAGCCGGGCACGACTGGCCACGGCGGGCCGGTCAGCCGGGCTCCGTCGCTGGGGGCGCCACTGCGGCTCGTCCTGAGGGAGCTGGGGGAGGAGGGGCATGAGCGGGATCGCGGGCAATCGCGACTATCGGCTTCTCTGGACCGGCCAGGTCGTCTCCGAGGCCGGGTTCAGCACGACCACCATCGCTTTTCCGCTGCTGGTGCTGGCGCTCACCGGGTCGGCCGCGCAGTCGGGTCTGGTGCTCGGGGCGGTCGCGATCAGCCAGCTGGTCGCCGGGTTGCCCGCGGGGGCGCTGGTGGACCGGTGGCCGCGCAAGCGGATCATGCTCGGGTGCGAGGCAGTGCAGGCGGTCGCTGCGGGCGGGTTGGTGCTCGCGTTGTACCGGGGCGCCGCGGAGGTGTGGATGCTCGTCGTGGTGGCCGTCGTGATGGGGTTGAGCCGGGCGTTGTTCGAGCCGGCCGAGGAGGCCAGTCTGCCGCGGTTGGTGGCTGAAGAGCAGGTTCCCTCCGCGGTGGCGATGAATGCCGCCCGGACCAGTGCGGGGCAGTTGTCGGGGACTGCGCTCGGCGGGTTTCTCTTCGCGGTGGGCCGGGCGGTGCCGTTCCTCTTCGACGTGGTCGCGCACGTGTTCGCGTTCGTGTCGTTGCTGTTCGTGCGGTTGCCCCGGCGGCCGGAGCGGGCGGAGGACAGGCCGCCGAAGCATCTGGGGCGGGAGATCGCCGAGGGACTTCGGTGGGTGTGGACCCGGCCGCCGTTGCGGGCGACGGTTTTGTGCGTGGTCAGTTTGAACCTGTTCTTTTCCGCTTATTACCTCGTGATCATTGTGCTGGCCACTGAGCGGGGGGTATCCTCGGGGGAGATCGGCGTGATGGCGGCGATGTTGGGCGCCGGGGGGATTCTCGGGTCGCTGGCCGCGCCTTATCTGCATCGGCGGATTAGCGCGTACGGTCTGGTCATCGGGGTGTTCTGGGCCTTGACCGTGCTGACGCCGCTTGCCGTGTTCGTCCACAATGGATATGTGATGGGGGCGTTGTTCGCGGCTGTTGCGTTTTTGCCGCCCGCGGCTAATACTGCTATTGCTACTTATCAGTTGCTGTCCACCCCGGACGGACTGCGGGGGCGGCTCGGGGGAGTGCTTGGGGTGACTGGCGGGTTGGCCGCTGCCGCCGGGCCCGCGCTGGGCGGGTGGTTGGTCGAGGCGTTGCCCGCGGTGTCTGCTGTGTTGACGTGTACCGGCTCTATCGCGGTGGTCACTTTGGCGACGACGTTCAGCCGGACTTTGCGGGGGTTGCCTGCCGCGCCTCGGGTTCGTGAGCTTGAAGAGACTTCCGGTCAGTGAATGGTGAAAGGGAGAATCGATGGACGACAGTGCTGTTTTTCAGGTTTTGGTGAATGACGAGGAGCAGTATTCGCTGTGGCCTGCGGACAAGGAGGTCCCGGCTGGGTGGCGGGCCGACGGGACCCGGGGGAGCCGGGAGGAGTGCATGCGGCACGTGGACGAGGTGTGGACGGATATGCGGCCCCGTTCTCTTCGGGAGCGGATGGCGGCTGAGTAGTTCGGGGGCGGTAGTTCGGGGGCGGTAGTTCGGGGGCGGTAGTTCGGGGGCGGCTCGTCGCCTGGGGGCGACATTGCGCCCGGGTGGTGGGGCGGGGCACCCCGAAGGGTGAGTGTGTGAGGTTTCCCCCGGGAGCCGGTCACCGGGTTTTATGCTGCGTGGGTGNGGTTCAACTGGTTTTGGTGAGGAGTGTAGCGAGGCGTTCGGCGGGGGTGAGGTTTCCCCCGGGAGCCGGTCACCGGGTTTTATGCTGCGTGGGTGTTGCGTGGACGGTAGTTGGTGCGGGTTTCGTGGGGTGTTCGGTAGCCGAGGGTGGAGTGCAGTCGGTGGTGGTTGTAGTAGGCGAGGTAGGCGAAGACGTCTCGTCTGGCTTGCTGGCGGGTGGTCCAGGTGCGGGTGCCGATTTCGGTTTTGAGGGTGGCGAAGAAGGATTCGGCGGCGGCGTTGTCGTAGCAGGACCCGGTTCTGCCCGTCGAGGCGCGGATGCCGTGGGCGGTCAGGGTGGCGCGGAATTCTGCGGAGGCGTATTGGGTGCCGCGGTCGGAGTGGAACACGGCGCCCGGATTGATCAGACCGCGGTCCGCGGCGAGGGCGATGGCGTCGCAGACGAGTCCGGCGCGCATGTGCGGGGCGAGGGCGTGGCCGATGATTTCGCGGGTGTGCAGGTCGAGCACGGTCGCGAGGTGGAGCCAGCCCTCGTCGGTGGGCAGGTAGGTGATGTCTCCGACCAGCCGCTGCCCGGGCGCGTCGGCGGTGAAGTCGCGGCCGATCAGATCCGGGACCGCGGCTGCGGCCTTGTTCGGCCGGGTCAGCGACCGCGACCGGCGCCGGGTGTTCCCGGCGATCCGCTGTTCGCGCATCACCCGCTCGACCCGTTTGTGGTTGACCGCTCGGCCTCGCCGCCGCAGCTCGGCGGTGACCCGCGGGCTGCCGTAGGCGCCGCGGTGGGCGGCGTGGATCCCGGCGATCTCGCCGGCCAGCCGGTCCTCGGCCCGTGCCCGCTCCTCCCGCGCCGGGCTGGCGGCGAGCCATTCGTAGAACCCCGGGCGGCGCACCCCGAGGACACGGCACAGCCGGGCGACGCCGTAGGCGTCGCGGTGGGCGGAGATGAACCGGTAGCTGCGGGTCAACGACCCATCTCCTGAGCGAAATAGGCGGCCGCTTTCCGCAGGATCTCCTTCTCTTTCTCCAGCTCCGCCACCCGCTTGCGCAACGCGCGCAGCTCCCGCTCCGCCGCGTCGCCCCCAGCCGCGGCCGCGCTCTCGGCGCGGTCGGCCGCGCGCACCCACGTCCGCAGGGTCTCGTGATTCACCCCCAGCTCACGAGCCACCTGCGCCAACGGACGCGACGCCGACCGCGCCAACGCGACCGCGTCCCGCCGGAACTCCTCCGGATACCTCGACGAACCAGACACAACAACATCCTTCCCCAAGCCGAAGCCAAGGATCAGAGTGTCCGGCACACCGGGGGAACCTCACGATCTCGTGCTAGCCCTGGTTATGTCCGACACTCGAGACTGTTCAGCGCGGTGTCCGTGGGTGTGGTCTCGTGGGCCGTGAAGGCCTCAATGCATCATTCACGGTCAAATGGATCTCGTCGGCGGATCTGTGCGTCGGCTGCTGTCGTCTTTCTCATAGCTGATCAATGCTGTGGTAATTTGGGCCCATTGCCCGTCGTGCCACCCGTCAGGGTAGCCGCCGGTGGAATCTCTGATCCGCCAACTCGCGGGCCAAGCCCGCTTCTGCGCGACAGCTGGGGACACGTCCAACCGCGCCCAGCAGCTTCGCTGGCTCGATGTCTGCGATCTGGACGTTCTGACTTCAGCTTTGGGCTCTCTTGGGAACTGTGTACCGATAAACTCGGCGTGGCGATTGAACAGTGCGTCGTCGAAGTCGGGAGTATGGGTGAACGAAGACCCGCTGAACCCGGCGTCGCCCTCGAACCTCGCTCTGCTGAACCAGGCCAGGCCTCTGAACCGCGCATCGGTGAATCCTGCGGCGTTGAGAAACCGTGTATCGGTAAACCAAGCGTTTCCTGTGAAGGTGGCCTTGCCGAACCAAGCGGCATCGGCGAACTGCGACTTAGTAAATGAGGCCTTGGTGAACTTCGTCTCGGTGAAGAAGGCGAAACCGGTGAACACGGCTTCGCCGAAACTTGCAGAGTGTTGGAATAGTGCTCTGCTGAAGTGGGTAATGCCTTCAAACCACGCCTCGTCGAACTTGGCCGCGCGCAAGTGGCATCCCGCGAGGTTGAAGGCCGTGAGGACAGCACCCGTGAGGTCGAGGTCCACGTCAGGCCAGAACGTGGCAAGGGGCTGTTCTTCGGTGTCGCCGGGGTTGAGATGGGCGGTGAGGATGCGCTGTGCAGTCAAGCGGACCTGGTGCTCCTGTTGCAGCTCGCGATGGGTGATATGAGTTGCCGCGTTGGCATTCGCGTCGGGAGCGTCGCCCGGCAGTTCGTGGGGCATCCGCAGGTACGCGCAGAGGACGTTGACGATGGTCTGGCGCAAGGTCGGATCCGGATTGTCTTGCGCCAGGCGTTCCAGGGCGTACAACCCGCCGAGGCGGACCGGGGCCTTGTCCGATCCGAGCTGGTCGACGGCCTTGCGGTCACTGTCGTACACGTACGTTCCACCCGGTGCGACCAGCTCAGGCTTGGTCGCCTGCTCAATGCCAGGGCCGGTGCGGGTGACCGGGCTGGGATGTCCAGGCTTGCCGATCGGTGTTGTGGAAACGGATTCGCGCGCGGGACGGGCCCCTTGATGTTCGTCGGGAACTAGTGCACCGACTGTTAGCGCGAGCGCAGACATCGCCGGTGGCAGCAGGCCGGTTTGGTCGGCGGCAACCAAGTGGCGGGCGTATTCCGAACTCGGATGTTCGCCGGGTGCGGTGTTTCCAGCGCTGACCACGAGGACGAGATCGTGCTTCTGGACGAGGTTATCCAGTACGCCCGCGATGTTGACCGGAGCTGGCGGGTGGTAGGGATGCCGATCATCGCCGATCGACAGATTGATCACCTTGGCCCCACGTTCGGCTGCTGTGGAAAGGGCTGTCTCCACCAGGGACTGCCATAGCTTCGCGTCGGGGAACGCATTTTCATGGTCGAGAACCCGGAGGCCAAGCACGCGGCCTGCCGGTCGCAGCGTTCCTCCTGCGTCGAGCAGTTTTTCCAGCGGACCGTAAAGAGCCAAACCCGCTACGAACGTGCCGTGGCCGGATTCATCTCCGCCGTCTGGCAACTGGGAAGCCACACTGAATGTTTCATAGACCGCCGGCGCGAGCAGAGGATGACTGGCCCGGATGCCCGAGTCGATGATTGCGACCATGGGCGCATCAGACCGGGGTGGCTGGACCGTCGGCAGCTGGTTGATTGTCCGGCGGGCGACTTCCGGATGGCTGAGCAACGGCCGCGGCAGGAGTGAGGCGCGCGCGATTCGCTCAGTTTGGACGACGTCTACGACGAATGGCGAGGGAATCTCCGCGCGGATGACAGACAGGCCCACCGCAAAACGGCGAGTGCTGTCCAGGACAGCGGCTCCGGCACGAGCGAGAGCGCGTTTTGTCTCCTCGTGGCGGCGCTCGTTGTCCGGAGTGTTCTCGGTGCACCAGCAGGTGAAGTCGACGATCAGAGCGTCGCTGGATTCGGCCGAGGCGATCCGTTGCGCCAAGTCCTCGTCGATGACATCGGACGGTTCAAGGGCGCGAATGACGTCTATCGCGTCGAAGAGTTGCTGGAAACGTGGGTGGCCCGAGGGCGTGGTCTCGGATTCGTAGGCGGCACGCTGGTCGAGGAAGCTCGTCATTTCTGGGTCGCCGGAGAACGCTGCCAGCGCAGACGTGCCGCGTGCCGCGAGGACTTGCAGACCAGCGCGTTCCAGGGCCTCGCTGAGGTTCGCGAGGGCGTCGTTGCATTCGATCACGACGACGAGGTCGGGATCGATGCCGAGCACCGGTTGGCGCGCTTTGTGCCGCTCGCGGATCGACGAGACTTGCCGGTCGAGGTCGCGTGCATGTGTTCGGGGATCCGGGTACGTCGGGCCGCGACCGCCGCCTCCGCTCGGCTTGCGCCTGGGGAGCGGGTCCGATGCGCGAGCGAGCTTGAGGTGGCCGTGCGAGCGACCACCATCAAACGTGAGCTGGAGCGCACGAGACATGGTTCCCGGCTTACCTGCTCAACGCAGCGAGCGATACTGCCCGGTGCCAAGATCAGCCGGATTGGCTAATCCGTTTCTCCAGGTTCATCGACGCTGGCCAACGCGGTGAGGCGCTCAGCTAGACGACGGGAGGCACTGGTCATGGCCTCGTTGTCGACTGATTGCTTCCCGGTTAGGACAGCTCTGCGGAGGGCATCGAAGCAGACTAGCTCGATTTCCGCAGGCGTGCGTCGGATCAGCTTCTTCGCCCAAGCGGAAGCGGAGATCGAGCTGGGAAAACCTCGAAGACGGAGGCTGATGAGCTCGGCCACCTGCGGCGCGCTGAGCTTGTCGAAGATGATCACCTCGTCGAATCGGCGCCACACCGCCGTGTCGATCAGCTGCGGGTGATTGGAGGTCGCGACGACGAGCGATTCGCCGTGCATGTCGTCCAGCAGTTGGAGGAGGGTGGCTACAACTCGGCGCATCTCGCCATGATCGCCCCGTTGCGAGCGTTCCTGGCCAAGGGCGTCGAACTCGTCCAGCAGCAGCACGCAGGGGGTTTGCTCAGCGAACTGGACGATTGCTTCGAGGTTCCGAGCGGTGTCACCGAAGTACGACGACGTGATCGCCGCTAGCGATGCGGTCGCGGCTGGCAGACTCAACTCGGCGGCGATCGCGTGCGCGGTGGCACTCTTGCCGGTACGGTACCCGGAAGCCCGATCATCATGACCTGACGTCGTGGCTGCAACCCGTGACTTGAGAGCACGCTGCGTGACTGATTCTCGTTGACGATCTCGTCGACGAGAGCCCGCACGGACGGTGCGAGCACGAGATTGGCCAGCTCATGTTTTGGCTTCGCGAGTCGCAGCAGTGGCCGGTCGTCACGGCTCTTCGGCAGAACGCGGAAGGTCAAAGGAGCCGACGCACCGGGCCGCACTGCGGTGTTGAGTTCGCGCTCGAGCTCATCGGCTAGCAGCCGGTGGTTCTTCCGACGTTCTTCCGCGATCAACTCGCCGGCGGCCAGCCGGAAAGCCGCGTCGTCGGATCGCACGTGACTGGCGAACAGCCGACGAAGCAGGTCGCCGTGCGCCATGATGGTGTCCTCCTGCGTGCTCGGTCTGCGGGACTCACCTTACGTTTCCCACGAGCAGCCGCTTCAGGGTGCCTAGATCCCGCACGGCTCTTGCCGCTCAAGGCAGCATACGGACTCGAACCGAGCGGAAGTCCGGTCTGCCTGGAGGCGACTTCCGCACCATCCGCATGCATTGAGGCCGATGCGATGAAGATGGGAATCATTTTAGCAGCGAACGCTATCGGGTCTGCGTCCAATGCCGTGGTCGTCAGCCTGTTTTCCGCCCGTTCGGCCCGGCGCTTACCAGGCCGAACGGGCGGTCGCGAAGGTGCTGGGCACCACCTCGGGGATGACCTTGCCGCTAGATGGGGCCACCTAGACCGATTGTGAACCCTGGGGTCGATCGTGATCGATACCGGCGAAGGCAGATGTTCCCCGATCCGACTGGGATCGAGCGGCCTGCAGGGCTGCGGTCGCCCGGTCGAGCATCGTGTTCGAGGGGAGGTGGACTTCTCCCCATGCGGTCGCTCGGCCCAGCTCGATGTCGTAGAACCGGAACGGTTGCAGGGCACCGCGGAGAAGGTCGCTGGGACGGTCCTTGCGGCCGGTGGGAGGGAGACCTTTTTGTCGCCGGTAGTTCTCGTTTTCGACGAACAGGCTGATCACTGTGTTGTCCATCCAGGCGTCTACCCGGAACAGGGCGTCGGCTAGTGGATGTACACGGACGTCGAGCCCTCGGGATCGGAGTGTGACGATCGTGTACACCTCGCGCAGGAAGCTGTAGTAAGCGTTGCCAACTCGCCACTGGATCGCGTCCCTGGCGAGGTCCTGGGGAACGCCGTCGTGCAGGAGCTCGTTGCTGAGCTCGGTGGCGTCGTTTCCGAGCAAGAACATCCCCTCGTCGGTGCCAAGGAGATACTGGCGCAGGTGCTGCCATGTCGGCAGCTCCTGCTGTTGTTCGAGGTAGTGGTGCATGACGTGGGTGAACGCGAACTTCGGCCACCAGTCACGGGCCTTAGCGACGCTTTCGGCCTTCCTGCGTTCGACATTCCCCAGCGCGTGATCGGTGCTTGTGCACACGCGACGGACGTCGTCGAGGGTCAGTCGGTAAAGCTCGGCGGTCCGGTGTCGTGTGACGAGGTCGACTACCTGAGAGCGGGACTCGTCGTCATGCCAGTTCTTGAACTTCCTCTCCATCGCCTCGGTGACCTTGAAGGTGGCTACTACTTCGTCGGCAGTGGTCACGATCAGTGAAGGCTCCCGCTCGGCATGGACGGTCTCCGGATTGACGTTCATGGCGGAGACGGTATCGGTGCGAGCCGACAAATTTCACGCTTACGGGTGACGCTCGTTTGATTTTCGCGAAATTCGCAGATCTTGGCTTGAAGAACAATGAATATATGCGGATCGGCTCACCTTGGATGCGGAATCATGGATGTCGGTATCGCGGTTCGTCTGGCTGGATCACGCTCTGGGTGCCGTCCGGCGGCGATACGTCCGCTGATCCGTCAGGGGAGTCGGCGTCGAGAAGACCTCTCAGGGCTAGCGGGAGCGTGCGTATCGCGGTCGGGTCTCCTTGGCGCGAAGCCGGAAGGCGGTCGCAAGGGCGCTAACCAATCGATTGCAGGATGTATGCCCGGCATAATTCAACCTCAGCATCTCGCGCGTACGCACCGTAACCCATCACGTGAGGTGTCGGTGCCAGGTGGTAACTCCGCCGCGGAGCGTCGTCGCCGACATGCTCCCACAGCGAGATGTGCGGATCGCGAGATGATGTCGCTGCGTCGATGCCTGATAGCGACGGCGTGCGTCGGAGGACGATCTTGCACGCCAGCCACAACGCTTCCCCTTGGCCCACCAAGCAGTCCGTGAGCTGGCCATATGCGCACTGTATGGGCAACAGTCAAGGAACGATCAGCACGGTGGACGGCAGCGGAGCTCGGCGTAGTCGCTCAGTCTGCGCGCGTTCGCCGGCTACGTGTCTGGCGCGATCGCTACGCGCAATGGTCCAAGACTCGCGGTCAGCTCAGCGACGATGCCTACGCGAAATATGTCGGCCTGACCCGATATCATCGCCCGGGACACCTCCGTATTGCTGAGCGAGAAGGCGATGAGCGTTGTCAGGACGTGTGCCGTGGGAGAGGTACGACGGGTACGTGAGGTTCACCCCGGGTAGTGGACACCGAGTTAGCAGGATCAGTCGTCCTGCTGAAAGGATGTCCTCATGCCTCCTCGCAAGCGCCGGACGTACACGGCCGAGTACAAGGTCGAGGCTGCTCACCGCGTGATCGATTCCGGCCGGACGATCGCTGAGGTTTCCCGCGAGCTGGGTATCGACGCGGGCATGTTGAGTGTCTGGGTCAAAGACGAACGTCGACGGGTCACTGCGGCCGAGGTCCACGGAGACAAACCTCTGGAGGCCGCCGAGCGGGCCGAGCTGTTGCGCTTGCGCGGACAGGTGGCCGAGCTGGAGAAGGACAACGCCTTCCTGGTAGAAGCCTCGGCATACTTTGCCGCGATGCAGAAGAACCGGCCCGGTTCGCTCTGATGGCCAAGTACGCCGGCCCCGACGAGTTAGCCGGCACCACCCTCTCGCCTGAGCGAACGCGGTTCTCGGTGCGGCGTATGGCACGGTTGCTGGGCGTGTCGACATCGGGCTACTACGCGCATGTGAAACGTGTGGCGGCAACGGTGTTGACGCCGCGGCAGCAACGCCGAGCCGATCTCGAGGTGAAGATCACCCAGGCGCACCAGGACTCGTGCGGGGTCTACGGGTCGCCGCGGATCACCGCCGAGCTGCGTGAGCGGGGCGAGGTGGTCACAGCGAAGACCGTCGCCAAGATCATGGCCTCGATCGGGCTGGAGGGCATCAGCCCGCGCACGTTCAGGGTGAAGACGACCGTGGTCGATCCGGCCGCGTCGTTCCCGCCGGATCTGGTCGGCCGGCACTTCGACCGGGGCCGGCTCGACGCGGTCTGGCTGACCGACATCACGTACCTGACGTGTGGTCAGGGTGACATGTTCCTGTGCGCGATCCGGGACGGACACTCCCGGAAAGTGTTGGGCTACAGCATATCCGGCCACATCGGCACCGAGATGGTCACCGACGCGATCGATGCCGCCGTGGGCACCCGTGGCGGCAGATGCCGTGGCACGATCCTGCATTCCGACCGTGGCGGCGAGTACACCGCGCACCTGACAGCGAAAGCGTGCTTCCGGCACGGCCTGCGCCGGTCGATGGGCGCGACCGGAATCTGCTAGGACAACAGCCCAGCGGAGTCGTTCTGGTCGACGTTCAAACACGAGCACTACTACCGGCACGCCTATGCCACGAAGACAGAACTCATTGCCGCGATTGACAAATGGGTCAGTTACTACAACAGTGTGCGGCGGGACTCCGCTATCGGGATGCTCAGTCCCCACAACTTCGAGCAATCGCTCCGAACGGCTGCCTGAACCCTCGTAAGCCCCTGCCCACCATTTGGGGTGAACCTGAGCTTGAGTTTTAAGGTCCGGGTGTCAGAGGGGGCGCCCGGTTGATCATGGATGAAGCCCTTGGTTGATCATTCTTCTTGCGACAGAAGGAAGATCACAACCAAGGGCTTCGATGAACAGTGTGCACCACGCCGGCGCGGCCACCGCGCTGGGGGACCTGTCCGAGTTCCGGCAGGAGTTCTACCGGTGCCTGACCGCGCGGGCGGACGCGTTGTTCGAGCTGGCCGACGCGGTGCTGTGCGCCGGCGGGCCGGTGGGCTCGCTGGTCGAGCTGTCGCTGGAGCCTGAGCACCGGCGCGGTCACGGCGGCCTCTACGACAGCCTGAACCGGGGCGGGGTCGACGTCGGCCGGTTCCGCAACGTCGCGGCCCGCCAAGCGATCCCGCGCGGCGACGACGGCCGCATCACGCTGGGCATCGACATCAGCAACTGGCTGCGGCCCGACGCGGGCACCAGCCCGGACCGGCTGTTCTGCCACACCTACGCGCGAGGCAAGGGCCGGGCCCAGATGATCCCCGGCTGGCCCTATTCCTTCGTCGCGGCGCTGGAACCGGGCCGCACGTCGTGGACGGCGTTGCTCGACGTGCTTCGCGCGCGCCCGGGCGACGAGGGCACCGCCCTGGCCGCCGCCCAGCTGCGCACCGTGATCGACGCCCTGATCGCCGCCGGGCACTGGCAGGCCGGCGACCCCGAGATCTGGATCGTCGGCGACGCCGGCTACGACGGCCCCCGTCTGGCGTTCCTGCTGGCCGACCTCCCGGTCCGGGTGCTGGTGCGGATGCGCTCGGACCGGGTTCTGGCCTTCCCCGCGCCGCCCCGGCAGCCCGGCGCCCGGGGCCGCGGCGCCCGGCACGGGGCCCGGTTCGTGTTCGGCGACCCGACGACCTGGCCTGCCCCGGCGCACGCCACGACCGCCGACACCGCCCGCTACGGCGCCGCGCACGCCCGATCCTGGGACCGGCTGCACCCCAAGCTCACCCGCACCGGCGCCTGGACCGGCCACGACGACCCTCTCCCGATCTTGGAGGGCACGGTGATCCGGCTGCAGGTCGAGCGGCTGCCCGGCGCCACGGCCCCGAAACCGTTGTGGCTGTGGCATTCCGCCACCGCGGCCACCGCGGAACTGGTGGACCGGTTATGGCAGACGTTCCTGCGGCGCTTCGACCTGGAACACACCTTCCGGTTCCTCAAGCAAACCCTCGGGTGGACCGCGCCCCGCCTGCGGACCCCCGAGGCAGCGGACCGGTGGACCTGGCTGACGATCGCGGTCTACGCCCAGCTCCGGCTGGCGCGCTGCCTCGTCGAGGACGTCCGGCGCCCCTGGGAACGCCCGCCCGCCGCACCCGCACGACTGTCGCCGGCCCGGGTCCGGCGGGGATTTCGCCGGATTCGCCCGGCAGCGGGATCACCCGCCGGCGCGCCGAAATTCAGCCGACCCGGACCAGGACGCCCGCCAGGATCACGAAACGCCCGCCAAGCCCCCTCACACAACCCCGGCAAGACCAAGAAAACGGACACCAAAGGTTAAAACTTAAGCT
>NZ_LWSF01000009.1:68049-229659 GCF_001651785.1 Amycolatopsis sp. M39 | reverse complement strand
CTTGTCAAGGCATCTTTCCCGCCTTGACAAGCAACCCCAGACCGTCAGCACAATCAAGCTTCGGGGTGCCACGTAACCCCCCACAAGCGATGTCGCCCCCAGGCGACGAGCCACCCCGTCAGGTAAGCGTCCGAGGCCGAATAGCATTCGCCCGATCCACCAACGCGATCCGGTCACCAGCGTTGTCCGTCAACCGAGCCAACGACCGATAACACCGCTCCAGCCCAAACCGGACGTCCCGTTCCTCCAGCGCACACCCCAGCACCTTGGCCGCCGTAGCCGGCTCAGCCTGCCCAGGCACCTTCAGCCAGTCATAAGCCGCTTCAAGAACCTCCGCACTAAGCCGCGTGTGCCGCTCAGCATCGAGGTTGAGCCGCTGCAACCGTCCCGAAGCGTCGACCAGATCGCCCTCCGTGACAGTCGGATGCTCCCCGGTGCCAACGCCCTGCGCCCGCGTCTTGATCTTGATCGCGGCAACCTGCGCATCCACGTAATGCGTCGAGGTAGCCGGAACTCCTTCCAGCACCTCCACCGCGCTCTCCCGCGCCCCCTGCGCGAGATACACGCGAGCGAGCCCGAACGCGGCACTCACATACGTCCGGTCCGTCCGCCAAACCAGCTCATAGAACCGAGCAGCACCGAAGTAATCCCCGACGCCCTCGGCGCTCACCGCCAAGGCCAGCTTCGGCGCGATCTCCCCCGGCAGATCGTCGTAGACCGCGTCAAAGGCCACATGCGCGACCCGCGGCCGACCGCCAGCCAGCTCGATCAACCCGCGATACCAGTCAATCCGCCAGTCGTGCGGGAACCCATGCCGGATCGCCAGATACTGCGCGGCCTGAAGCTGCCGCTGCGCCTCCACGAACTCGCCCAGCTCGATCCGGGCACGCACAATCCGCAACCGCACCTCGATCGACTCACGCGGCGCGGTAGCCAGCGCCTCGATCGCCTCGTGCGGATCAAGCGCAGTCGTCGTAGCGAGCACACCAGCAGCCGGGTCGTCCGTGTCGACCTGCGGAATCGGCAGCCCGGCGACAACCTCGCCAGCATCCGGCAGCGGCACCCGCTCGCCCTGCTCCGGCACCACGAGATGGACGCCGAACGTCCGGCTCTCCGGCCCGAACACGGTCGACGCGGCCGGCCGCGGCTGGCCGGTGCCGAGCGCCATGATCTCGCGCAGCACCCCGGTCAGCTGGTCGGCCATGTCGTCGGCGGCGATGAACCGCCGATCCGGATCGGCATGCGTGGCGCGCTTCAGGAACCGGTAGTACGACCCGAAAAGCGCGAACAACGGCACCGAGTCCGGCCCGGGCAGCGTGTTCTTGAACTCGCGGGTGTAGCCGGCGAACTCGAAGCTCAGCACGGCCAGCGTCCGGCCGACCGTGTACAGGTCCGAGGACACCGACGCGCCCTGCGACGCCAGCTCGGGCGCGCTGTAGCCGGTGGTGAAGAACAACGGGCTCTCGTAGTCGTCGAGCCGCCGCACCGCGCCGAGGTCGATCAGCTTGAGCTGCTCTCGGGTCTGGATGACGTTGTCCGGCTTGAGGTCGCAGTACAGCAGGCCCTGACCGTGCAGGTAGCCGAGCGCGGGCAGGATCTCCAGCCCGTACGCGATGACCTGGCCGATCGGCAACGGCTCCGGCCGGTTGCTCTCCCGGTGGTGCTGCAGGGCGAGCTGACGCAGCGACTGGCCGCCGACGTACTCCATGACGATGTAGCCGACGCTGTTGCCGGTCTCGCCGTCCGGGTGCTGCACGAAGTTGTGGATCTTGACGATGTTCGGGTGCTCGACCTCGGCGAGGAACCGCTGCTCGTTCGCCGCGGCGGCCATCGCGGTGGAGTCGCCGGTGTCGATCAGGCCCTTCAGCACGACCCAGCGGTCGGACACGTTGTGGTCCTTGGCCAGGTAGATCCAGCCGAGACCGCCGTAGGCGAGCGCGCCGAGCACCTCGTACTGGCCGCCGACGACTTCGTGCGCCTTCAGCTTCGCGACGAACGAGAACGGCGTACCGCACTTCTCGCAGGTGCCCTCGGGCTCGCCCGGCTGACCGTCCTCGCCGCGACCGACCTTCGCGCTGCAGTTGCCGCAGAACCGCTTGTCTTCGGCCACGACCGGGTTGGCCAGCACCGCGGTCGACGGATCGCGGTAGGGCACCGGCGGCACGTCGATAAGCCCCGCGCCGAGCCGTCCGCGCCGGGAGCGGCGGGTGCCGCGCGAGCCGGTGCGCCGGGACGTGCCGGGGAACGAACCCGTTCCGGTGCCGGTACCGGTGCCTTGGGAGCCCTGCGAACCGTGGGTGCCGGTGCCGTGTCCCTCGCTGCCGCCCGACGGCAGGACGCTGTCTGTGCCGTGGTCGGGCAGCGGGCCGCCGTCGGCGGGGGCCACCCGCGGGGCCGGCGGCATGATGCTCTGGGTGTGCGGCGTCGCGCTGGCCAGCACGCTGGTCGGCATCGGCGCGGCCGGGTCGACCGGGGCGACCGGCTGGTTCGACTGCGGCAGGATCACCGGCGCGAGGTCGCCCGGCGGACGCGTGGGAGCGTCCCCGCTGTCAGCTGGCGGCTTGGCCTGGGCCGCCGGGATCGGACCGGAGTTCGGGCCGGTGGCGCGGTTCTCCGGCGGACGCGACGGCCGATTTCCCTGCGGTTGCTGCGGACGGTTCGGCTGGACCGGTCGCTGTCCGGTGCGCGACTGCGGCGGATACGGCTGGCCCTGCGACGGCGGAACGGGCTGCCCCGGGTACGGCTGGCCTTGCGACGGCGGCTGGCCCGGCGGACGGCCTTGCGGCGGCATCGGCTGGCCGCCGCGCGGAGCCGGACGGCCCTGCGTCCGCGGCTGGCCCGGCTGCACCTGACCCGGCTGCGCGGGCTGAGCGGGCCCCGCCTGCTGAGCCTGACCCGGTTGAACGGGCTGGCCCAACGGCACCGGCGAGCCGGGCTGCTGCGCTTGGCCCGGCTGAGCGCCCGGAACGGACGGCCCCCGCTGCGCCTGCTGCCCGGCCTGCGGACCCTGAGGACTCTGCGGACGCTGCACCGGCGCGTTGATCAACGTCTCGGCGTCCGGATCTGCCTGCGGGTTCAGCCGCCCGGACACCGACGGTTCCGGAGTGTCCCAGCGCACTGGCGGCGGCGGGGTCCACGAAGCGTCGGCCGCCTCGCCCCGCCCGGACGGCTGGTCCGCGGCCTTCGCCTCGTCGCCGTCCCCCTCCGGTGCTGCGTGCCGAGGACGGCGCGCCTCCTCCGACACAACTACCTCCCGAACTCCCCGCGGCAAACCTGCCGCTCAAAAAGTACCGCTCGCGCCACGCTGGCGCCGCGAGACCGGCCTGGTCACCCGTATTGCGCCGACGGCGGGTTCGCCGGTCCCAACCGGGTGCCGACCCAGTTCTGATAACTGCTCGCCCAGGTGCCGTCGCCGCGGATCTTGTCCAGCACCGCGTTCACGAAGCGGACCAGGTCCTCCTCGTCCTTCGGGATCCCGACGCCGTAATTCTCCTGCGTCATCGGCTCCCCCGCGACCTTCACCGTCGGGTCCTGCGCGGCCATGCCGGCCAGGATCGTGTCGTCGGTGGAGACCGCGTCGACCTGGCCCTGCTGGAGCATCACCAGGCAGTCCGACCAGTTCGGCACCGACACCGCGACTGGTTTGGCCGGGTCGGTGGCGATCTTCGCGAGCGAGGTCGACTTCGCCGCCGCGCACACGCGTTTCCCGGCCAGGTCGGTCAGCGACCGCGCGTTCGACGACTTCGGCACCAGGATCTTCTGCCCGGCCACGTAGTACACCGACGAGAACTGCACCTGCTTGCGGCGGGCGCAGGTGATGCTGTAGGTCCGGACCACCACGTCGACCTGGTGGTCCGTCAGCACCGTCTCGCGCTGCGAGGACGTGATCGCCCGGTACTGCACGTGCCCCTCGGAACTCCCGAAAATCGCCTTGGCGATCTCGTTGACCAGGTCGATGTCGAAGCCCTCAAGCTTGCCGGTCTTCGGATTCCGGAAGCCGAAGAGATAGGTCGTCTGGTCGACGCCCGCGATGAGCTTCCCGCGTTGTTTGATCTTCTGCAGGCTCGGCCCGGAGGGGTCGAGACCATTCGGCGCGAGGCTGGCCAGCGGGTTGCAGCTGGTGTCGGAATCGCCGCCGGCCGCGGCGTCCGGGCCGCCGACGCCCGCCGGGGCGGGCCAGGCCGCATCAGTGACCGGCGCGGCCTCCATCGGCTGGTCCGCCGTCCCGCAGGCGGCGGCGAGAACCGCGACCACCGCGAGCACGGCAGTCCGGACGAAGTGCCGCGACCGGATCACCGGTACTCCCTCAGTCTCTCTCGCACGCCGACTGTGCTGCCGCCCGCCGCGAGCACCGCCAGCACCCCGACGCCTGCCGCGAGCGCGGTGAGCGCGTTGTCGCCGGATCTGGTGCTGTCGAGGAATTCCTGCCGGCAGACGTCGATCGCGGCCTGGAGGTTCGTGTCGAGCCGGGCGAACGCGGCGGCGGCGCTGTTCGGGCTCACGCTCGTCGCGAAGTCGACCGCTTCCTGGTACTGCCCGCCGTCGTCGAGGCGCCGGACCTGAAGGTGGGCCAGCGACCATTCGCGCGCGGCCTGTTCCGCCACTTCGATCTTCTGCTCCCCGGTGGTGCCGGAGGCGAGGCCGCGAGCTTCGCCGAGCAGACCGCCCTTGCCGTCGGCACCGACGAGCTTTTCGGCCAGCTTGATGAACTGCTGCTCGTACGCGCCGCCGTCGCCGCGCGCGACCAGCGTCAGGGTTTCGTCCGCGCGTGCTTGCAGCGCGTAGATCCGGGCCCGCACCAGGATGTCGACCTGCGACGTGCCGTCGGTGCGCCCGGTCGCGACGAGACTGCCCTGCACGACAAGCGCGACCGCGCCCCACAGCAGTGACAGCACGACGCAGCCGGTTGCTACGAGCAGCCCGATGTTCAGCACCCGGTTCGTCCGCCGGGTCAGATAGATCTGCGTGACCACAAGCGCCGCGAGCAGCACGAGGACCAACGCGACCGCCACCCACGGCACGTCGCTGCTGCTGTCCTGCTCGTCGGTGAGCTTCTTGGTGTGCTCGTTGTAGAGCGCGTCCGCGGCGGGCAGGATCGTCGAGCGCATCAGCTGTGAAGCTTCGCGCAGATACGAAGCGCCGGACGGGAAACCCTGCCGGTTGTTCGCGCGCGCGGTCTCGACGATCCCGGTGTAGACCGGGACCTTCTGGTTCAGGATGTCCACCTGGTGGGCGGCGTTGCCGACGTCGGTGGTGTCGGACGCCGCGCGGGCGAGCGCGGATCCCGCTTCAGCGATGTCCTGCTCATACCGCTTCCGCAGCGCGGGCGGTTCGGTGCCGACGGAAAGGAAGGCGCTGGCCGCGGTCGCGTCCGCGTCCGACAGCGAGCGGAACACCTGCTGCGCGGCCGCCGCGAGAGGTTCGCGATGGTCGATCAGGCCGTTGATCGTGTTGTCCTTGTCCTTCACCGACAACACGCCCACGAGGCCGGCCACCAGCGAAAGCAGCACCAGGGCGACCGCGATCAGCGAAAGCTTGCCGGGCGTGGTGGTCGTGGATCTGACGACCGCGCGCACCGCCTGGCCGGGCAGGTCCAGCAAGCCGGCGATTCCGCTGCGGCCCCGAAATTCCTCCGGTGGGGGCTCGGCAGTCGTTTCCGGCCGCGTCGCAGTGCTGCTCATCCCCGATCCTCCCCGTGTGCCACTCGCAGAAGGTAGCCGGTCGGGCAAGTCGCAGCGAACGACACCCGGAAGGTGTCACCTGCACGTGATCTCAGCCAGCGCACTGACCGTGGCTTCGGCCTTTCTCGCCGGTTCCGCTCGTCGCGGCACTGCGTAGCAACCCCTGGGTTGCCGCTTCAGCCATCGCCGCACGTACGTCGACGCACCACGGGCCGTCGGCGCGCAGTTCGACGTACGCGCCTTCGCCGTTCTTCAGCTCCAACTCGCGTTCTCCGTCTACCGCGATAACGCCGCCACCTGCGGCAAGGTCCACACGCACGCCCGGACGCAGCACTCCCCAACCGCGTACGCCGACTGGACGCACGACGCCGGGCGCAATCGCGGCGTGCACCACGTACGCGGAACTGTCGACCGGACCAAGCTGAAGTGCCACGCCGTCCGCGCTGGAACGAGAGCACGGACACAGTTGTCCAGCAATGCTCGACAGACCAATACCGTCCGGCTCAGCGAAGGTGCAGTACAGCTCAGTGAGCGAGGTGGGATCCCAGAGCGCCTTCGCGCCGACGTGCTTGTTCATCGAGACCGCGACGTCCACCAGCGCGATCTCGCGACGATTCTTGGTGACGACTTCGAGCGTGCTGACCCGCTGGGTGACGAGGTCGGCGTCGACCTGGCCGCTCGCGACCATCCCGGCGGCGAGCCCGGCCACCGTGGCCTCTCCTGCCTGTGGAAACGCGTTGTTGGTGCCTGTCGGCAGCGCGAGCAGCGGGACATCGCCGCACGCCTTCGCGGCGACCCGGGCCGTGCCGTCACCGCCGAGGCACACGATCACGCCGGCCCCGGCGTCGACCATCCGGCGCACCGCGTTGACGGTGTCCTGCGCGGTGCCGGTGAGCGTGTCCTCGTCGCAGAACTCCACCTGGGGCAGCGGGTCGCGGCCGAGGTCGCGCAGCACGGCGGCGGAGATGCCGCCGAGGTCAGTGGACAGCAGCACACGCTCGACGCCGGTCACCGCGAACGCCGACAGCAACCGGCGCACCAGATTGGCCTTCTCCTCGACCGGAAAGGCCGACGCCTGCGTGACGAGTCGTCGGATGTCCTGACCGGACGCCGGATTCGCCACTATCCCCGCAACGACTTCCCCCATCGAGCATCCCCCCAAAGTCTGCTGTCACCAGGGGACCAGCACACGCGTCCGGTCACGCGGAGGAAAGGGTTGCACGGACGTTGCACCGCCCGTGCCTCCACGCCGGGCCAGAGCCTACCCTGGGTTCCCGCGTGGCTACCCGTCGTTCAAACGAGAGAAGCAAGCCCTTCATAGGTGTACCCGGCTTCTTCGACCGCGGCGCGGACGGCGGTCTCGTCGAGGGCTTCGGCGCTGCGGACCGTCACCTGGCCGGTTTCGACGTCGACGGTCACGTTCTCGACCCCAGGCACCTCGGCCAGTTCCTCGGTGACCGACTGTGCGCAGTGGCCGCAGGACATGCCGGTGACAAGGTAGGTGTTTTCGCTCATGTCCGCGAGCCTACGAGCCTCCGGACGGACCACGATCGGGTGATCCACAGTGGCCGGTCCGGCATAAAAAGCCTTGTCCGGCAAGACAATCCGCATGATGAGACGGCAGAGACGAAAGAAGCCACCACCCCCGCAACCGGGAGTGGTGGCGACTTAGCGATTAAACGCAGGTCAGATCAGGCTGACCGACGTGGCCTGCGGGCCCTTCTGGCCCTGGCCGATCTCGAACTGCACGCGAGCGTTCTCCTCGAGGGTACGGAAACCGTTGCCCTGGATCTCGCTGTAGTGCACGAAGACGTCGCCGCCGCCGTTGTCGGGAGTGATGAAGCCGAACCCCTTCTCGGAGTTGAACCACTTCACGGTGCCCTCAGTCATCTAAACAATCTCCATACATAACACCAAAACAGGAAGCCGACCGACGTCCTGGGCCCAGACACGGGCGAGAGGTGTTCCCCGGAGAGGAGACCCACGCCCGCTGAGTTCTGCGAGCGTGCTTTACCACGAACACAAAAATCGAGACCATCGAAAGTAAAGCACAGCGGAGCGGGCTCGGACAAGCCGACTCGCCCCAGTTCGCGCAGCCGGGTCACTCCCCGCTGGCGTGGCGAAGCGGCGCACCGAACGGCGACCGCCAGTCAGCGCCCTGATCAGGCGCGGCCACGGCCACGTCGTGAGCCTCCGCACTGGCGCTGAACAGCACCGGAACCACTCCGGACCGGGTCTGGGCAGGCACCTCGACCGCTTGGCCCTGTTCCGGCTCCTCGCGCACTACCGACACCAGCGCGCCGGCCCGCGCGGACCGGGCCCGGCCGCGAGCCGTCGCCGCGGCGGTACGGGATTTCCCGTCCTTTTCGTCGGCCATGACGAACTCCCCTCGTTCCTTCCCCGCGGCAAGCGGGGCGATGACCGCGATGGTGCCATCCGGCACCGACAAAATCCGGCCACAACCGGTTGTCCCCACCCCTGAAGCGCGCAGAATGGCCGCGAACCGAGCCGGGGAACGTGTCCACCCGGGAATTTCCCCAACCGGACGCCGGCCGAACCTCGCCGGGCGAACCGGGTCCGGATGCCGAACCCCCGGGAACACCGTCAGGTTACCTGAGCCAACCCCCGCCAGCTACCGAACATTCCCGGCGGTTCCCTGTGTTCTCAGGAAGATTTCAGGTCCCGGAAGGACGCTGGGCTCCAAGAAGCGTGCTCAACCGCACGTCGGGGGTCACGACGTCCGGGTCTGTCCGGACGTCGATCACGCACGGCCGCTGCCGGACGAGCGCGCTCGCGATGATCGGTTCAAGCCGCTCGCGATCGTCCACCGTGTACCCAGCCGCGCCGAGCCCGCGTGCCCACGACGCGAAGTCAGTCAGCGGGATGGTCACTCCGGACAACCGTCCGTGCGTACGCGCCTGATGCATCGCGAGCGGACCGTGCAAGCCGTTCTGGAACACGACCACCATCACTGGCGCGCGGTAGCGTACAGCGGTCTCGATCTCTTGCCCTGTCATGAGCGTGCCCGCGTCGCCGACCATCGCGACCACAGCGCGCCGCGGTTCAGCAAGCTTGGCCGCTACGGCAGCAGGCACCGCGTACCCCATCGCAGCGTTGCTCGGACCGAGCTGGCTGCGCGGAGCCGTGAAACACCAGTAGCGGTGCATGAACTGCGCGAAGTTACCAGCATCACTCGTGACGATGGTGTCCTCCGGCGCGAGTTTTCGCAGCGCGCGCACGACGTCAACCGGATGTACGCGCGTGTTGTTGCTTGTGTTCGGCGGCGTCATGAAGGTGTGCACGGCGGCGTTCGCAGCCGACGCTCTGCGCGTACGCGGCGAAGCGATCGCGCGCAACTCCTTCAGGAACGGCTCGACCTCAGTGTCCACACGGAACGTCAGGCCGCGACGGCGCTGCTCGTCGATGCCAGTGCCGACAAGGACAAGCGTCTGCTGCGGAGTCGGATAGCGGAACCCCTGAGTCGTGACTTCGTCGAGTTGAGTGCCGAGCGCGAGCACGAGGTCGGCTCGTTCGAGCGCGTCCAGCTGGCGGGCCGGGATGCCGAGGCCGAGATGTCCGGCGTAGCGCGCGTGGTTCTCCGGAAACGCGTCCTGGCGGCGGAAAGCGTTGTACACCGGCAGCGCCAGCTCGTCGGCTACCGCGATCAGCTCGTCCCGCGCCGACCGTGCGCGCCCGCCGACGATGACCACCGGATAGCGCGCTTCGTCCACCAGCCCGGCCACCGCTTCCGCCGAACGGCCCAGCGTTCCGGTGACCGGCGGGCGAACCTTCGCCACCGGCTTGGCCGAGTCGTACGGGACGCCCCACGCGTCGCTCGGCACGCCGATCACGACCGGACCCGGCCGTCCTTCGCGGCACCGCGCGAGACCTTCGGCGAGCAGATGCGGCACGTCGTCGGGATCGTCCGCGCGGACGCACCATTTGGCGATCGATTCGAACATCCCGGTCGAATCGGACGCCGGGACCTCGCCGGTGAGCACCGGGTCGAGCGCGGGGGTTTCGAGCAGCACCACCATCGGCGTCTCGTCCTGGTAGGCCGTCTGCACGCCCATGACCAGCGCGGCAGCGCTCGGACCGCGGCTCGCGAGCAGCACGGCGGGGCGTTCGGTGAGCTTGCCCTCGGCCTCGGCCATGAAGGCGGCTCCCGAATCGTGGCGGGCCGAAACGAGCGTGACGTCGCGCTCGCGGCGCAGCGCGTCGAGCAATTCCAGGAACGACTCGCCGACGACCGCGTACACCCGGCGAACCCGGGCCTCGTTCAAGACGCGTACGGCCGTTTGCGCGACGGTGGTTCCCACTTGGTATCTAATGAGGAGAGCTTAGGGCGGCACCGTGAACCGGCGTCAAGTGATCTTGAACAACTCGCCGCGGGATTGTGCCGATTGCCGGATCGCGCTGCCCACCAGTTGGGAGGACGCCGTCGTGACATCCGCCGAACATGAGACTGTTTTCACTTATGGGGCCCCGGCGCTCAAATACGGAGCCGGGTCGAGCGACGAGATCGGATACGATCTTGCCCAGTTCGACGCCCGTCGCGTCCTCGTGGTGACCGACCCGGTCGTCGCCGCGACCGGCTGGCCGGAGCGGATCGCCGAGGGCATCCGCGGCTACGGGATCGCGGCCGAAACCTTCGACGGCGTGCACGTCGAGCCCACCGACGTCAGCATGCAAAAGGCGGTGGACTTCGCCCGCGGCACCGGCCCGTACGACGCGTTCGTGGCGGTCGGCGGCGGTTCCAGCATCGACACCGCGAAGGCCGCCAACCTGCTGACCAGCAACGACGGCGAGCTGATGGACTACGTCAACGCGCCGGTCGGCGGCGGCCGCGCGCCGGCGAACCCGCTGAAGCCGCTGGTCGCGGTGCCGACGACCACCGGGACTGGCTCGGAGAGCACCACGGTGTGCGTGTTGGACGTGCTGTCGCTACGGGTGAAGAGCGGGATCAGCCACCTGCGGCTGCGTCCGACGCTCGCGGTCGTGGACCCGCGGCTCACGGTCAGCCAGCCCGCCGGGGTCACCGCGGCGAGCGGGATGGACATCCTGTGCCACGCCGCGGAAAGCTACACCGCCAAGCCCTACACCGAGTTCGGCCGGAAACGGCCCGAGGAACGGGTGCCCTACTGCGGATCGAACCCGCTCGCGGACATGTTCGCGGAGAAGTCGCTGCAACTGCTGTCGTGGGCACTGCCCGCCGCGGTCCGCGACGGCGAGGACCTGGCCGCGCGCGAGGCGATGGCGCTGGCCGCGACGTTCGCCGGGCTCGGCTTCGGCAACGCCGGCGTGCACATCCCGCACGCCAACGCGTACCCGATCGCCGGGCAGGTCCGGGATTTCCACCCCGAGGGCTATCCCGGCGACGAAGCGATGGTGCCGCACGGCATGGCCGTCTCGCTCACCGCGCCCGCCGCGTTCCGGTTCACCTTCGCCGCGAACCCGGAACGACACCAGCGCGTCGCCCGGCTGCTGGCCCCGGATTTCGAATGGCCCGGCGACTTCGCCGACCACCTGCCCGCAGTGCTGACCACGCTGATGCGCGAGATCGGCCTGCCCGCCGGAATCGGCGCGGTCGGCTATACCGAGTCCGATGTGGACTCTCTCGTCGAGGGAACGCTTAAGCAGCAACGGTTGCTGGCCACCGCGCCGCGCACACCGTCCGAAAAGGACCTGGCGGGGATTCTGCGTGACTCGGTGCGGCTGTGGTGAACTACCCGCACTGGCAGACGGTTCCCTTGCGCTGGAAGGACAATGATGTCTACGGCCATGTGAACAACGTGGTGCATTACTCGCTGATGGACACCGTCATCAACACCTGGCTGATCGAACGCGGCGGCCTCGACATCGATTCCGGGCCGGCGATCGGGCTGTGCGTGGAATCGCGTTGTGCTTACCACGCCTCGGTTTCTTTCCCGGACACGCTGCGGATCGGCCTGCGGGTGGCACACCTCGGGCGATCGAGCGTGCGGTACGAGATCGGGATGTACACAGCATCGGAAACGTTGGTGGCGGAAGGGCATTTCGTGCACGTGTTCGTCGACCGCGAGTCGCGGCGGCCGGTGGAAGTGACCGGGAAGCTGCGGGAATCGTTGGCGGAGCTGGCTGTTTGACGTCTGAGACAGGCCGAGGTTGCCCGAGAGTGCGAAAGGACACCTCGGGCGCACCTTCGGCGCACGGTGAGCGTCTGCCTGGGTAGAAGAAAGTTAGGACAAACAATCACCAGGAGGCCACCGTGACCACTCTTCGCCGCACCCTCGCCGCCGCTGCCGTCTTCGCCGTGGCAGGTGGGACCGCCGCCCTCACCGCGACCTCCGCGAACGCGTCACCAGCAGAAACGCCGTTCTGCACGGATGCCGACGTCACGGTCACCGCGACCCCGGCCACCGACCACGCGTCCGGCCACCACGCCGACGTCCTGCACTACTCCGCGGCCACTCCGAACACGCACTGCACGCTCAGCGGCGCTCCGTACAACACCGTCTTCTACGACAACGCCAACGCTCCGCTGGGCGTACCGACCACTTCGGACTCCAGCGAAGGCGCGCCGGACGTGCTCATCGACGCGACGCACACCGCCAGCTCGTACGTCATCATTCCGACCACCACCGAGCCTGGCCCGAACTCGGTCAAGGCACTGGAAATGCACCTGCCGTCCGACGCGTCGCGCACGCCGATCGGCGTTTACTGGCCGGGCAACGACCTGACCACGTCCGCGCACTTCAGCGTGATCACGCAGGACTGACCGCACGCAACGCCCGGCCGCCGAGTTCGCGCAGGTGCTCCGCCAGCTCCGGCGGTGCGTGCACCTCGAACTCGCGGCCGAGGCTGGTCAGCCGGAACGCCAGCCACTCCAGGGTGTAGGCCGGGCTGACGACGCGGCAGGTGCGGTCGTCCACCGCGGCCACTTCGCTTGCCGCGCCCCAAATCCGCGCCACCTCGTCCGCCGGCGCGTGCACCGTGACCACCGCGCGATGCGTCGGGCGGGAGGTGTGCAGCTTCTTGGTCACATACTCCGCCGGATCCGCGGCAGGCAGGTCTCTCGCGGTGAACCGGGTCCCGATGGCCTGCGGTTTCTCGATGCGATCGACGCGGAAGACCCGCCAGTCGTCGCGGTCGCTGTCGAACGCCAGAGATACCAGCGACGGCCGGACGACACCGGATGATGCGGCTCGACGAGCCTTTTCGTCGCCTCGCCGTCGTTGGCGAGATAGCCGAACCGCAGCCGCTCGCGGTCGGCGATCGCCGTGGCCAGAACCGTCAGCGCTTCCGGGTCCACCCGCGGCCCGTCGCACTGCTCACCACTCTCACCCGACCGCCGCAACCGGGACGGCAAGACCCGCTCCAGCTTCGTGAGCGCCCGCACCGACGCCTCGTCGATCCCGGTCACCGCGTGCCCAGACGCCATCCGCAACCCGACCGCTTCCTCGTCATCCAGCAGCATCGCACTGCCCGCGACCAGGCGATATCCGCCTTCCGCACCCATCGCCGCCTCGACCGGATACCCCAGCTCCCCGCTCGATGTCGCGACGAACCGTGCGGCCCTCGACGCCCAGCCGCTCCGCCAGCTCACTGCCCGGCCACTGCCTCGGCGTCCGCAACAACCGCGCCGCACTCATGATCTAGGACCATATCTGACCTGAACATTCGCCCGTTCCGCATCGATATCTCCGACGCCGCCCTCGCCGACCTGCACGCCCGGCTCACCCAGACCCGCTGGCCGTCCCCGTTGCCCGGCGACGGCTGGGACCGCGGTGCCCCACGAGACCAGGTGGAACGAATTCCCCCAGTTCCACACCGAGATCAACGGCGTCGACCTGCACTTCCTGCACGTGGCGTCCGCCACGCCTGTGTTGCTGACGCACGGCTAGCCGAACTCCTTCGTCGAGTTCGCGGACCTGATCGAGCACCTGCCGGACTTCCACGTCGTCGCGCCTTCCCTTGCCCGGCTTCAGCTTCTTCTCCGCCCCCGGCCCAGGCTGGGACGTCGTCCGGGTGGCCCGCGCATGGGCCGAATTGATGCGCATACGTCGCCCCCGAAGTCGCACGGGTCGGGCCGGTTCTGGGCGTCTACATCACCACTGGCCTGGGAATTCTTACTGAGGCCGACCTGGGCTCTTCGGAGCGCGCGGCGTTCACCGAGATGATGTCGCAGGACTGGATGAACGGCGTCGACCACCACGCCCTGCTGCGCACCGCGCCGCAAACGTTCGCTTACGGAACGACTCCGCCGTGGCCGCATTGGCGTGGATGGCGCAGAAGTTCCAGGAGTTCAACGCTGGTGGGAGTGGGCTGGACGCGTTCCTGACGAACCTGAGCGAGTAAGTGCCGGGTTCGCCTGGCCGCGGGAACAGAAGGACGCGCCGACCGGGGCGTACAGCCGGGTGCCGGGCATCCGTCGGCTGGCCGAGCGGGAGTCGGAGTTCGCACACTGGCCTGTCGACAATCCGGCTGGACACCACTTCATCGCAATGGACCAGCCGGAGACGTATGCGGCGGACCTGGCGAGGTTCGTGACCCGAGTCCGATCGACACGGATGACGCCAGGCCCCGGCGAAGGGCTGGGAGCTGCCCGCTAGACTAAGCGCGCGGGCCGTTAGCTCAATTGGTAGAGCTGCGGACTTTTAATCCGTAGGTTCTGGGTTCGAGCCCCAGGCGGCCCACCACTCACGTAACGCGTTGACCAGTGCAAACACCGCCCGGAAGATCCACTTCGCGGTCGCGCGTCCAGGCCGACGTGCTCCGTTTCGCGCCGTTTGCTCCGCTGTGCCGATTTGGCCTCAGATCCAACGTGGCCACGGGGGATGCCTCGGGCCGGACAGGTGGTTGTGACGACGGGCACCGGCCGCGGATGTTCGTGAGTTGCAACCGCAGTTAGGGACGTTGAGCTCGGTCAACGTCCGAGGGAAGCGACCGCAGTTGTCGTCGATGCGACCGGTGAACCCGGCTTCGCCGGAGCTGAGCGCGGACCTAGCTCGCGACCTGCCGGCACGGCAAACGATATGGGAACCACGCTGCCGGGCTGGACGTTTCCTGCTGCGGTGGTGTTTCCGACCGCGACGCAAAGGATTTCAGCCATCGCTGACGGGCAAACGTGCCGAACTAACGACTGGCTATAGCAGGATTCGGTTCAGGTACGGGGTTTCAAGCCTATGCCCGACCGGTTCGCGCGGCACGCGCAGTGGGAAATGGAATCCCGCGATGGCGTTTCGTTCGGCTTCAGCACGTCAAATTCCCGCATTGCCGCTTCGAACAGCGACGATCGAGGAAGGCCGCGGATCTCCAAGAAGGCCTCGCGGCAGATCTCCGACCGTGGCTGTGGCGATTTCCTCCGGACAAGCTGCTGACCACAGCGCCGCATGCCGCTCCGGCACGAGGTGCCGTTCGGTCGCGGCGAGGACGTCGTCGCGGGGGCTGCCGCGAGTTCCGGGCCAATCGCTTGCGCTGCTGTCGAAGCGGTCGACGATGTCGAGAACGGGTTGTTGCCGATGGTCGTTGTCAGCGAACAGCCGACCTGCGGGGAGCAGCCAGGTGGCGTGGCAGTGAGGGCTGGGCGCGGTGATGGCGAATCGTCGGGTCGTTCGAAGCGCCAGCACCTGATCGCGGGACCGAAGGGCGGCGGGGCAGATAGCGACCTCGGCCAGCCCTTCCACCCTCGGGGCAGGTCGATGGACTCGCTCCGCACAGTGGATCCGAATATCGCGCTTCAGCTCGCCGACTCGTGCGACACCGGCGGACATCCGGGGGGTGTCCCTATGTGGTTGTCAAGCCGCAGTGGGCAGGTTGGCGGGTTTGGGGTGTCGGTAGTGGGTGCCGTTGCGGAGCATGGCGTAGAGGACGTCGCAGCGTCGTCGGGCGAGGCAGATGAGTGCGGCGTTGTGCTTCTTGCCCTCGGCTCGTTTGCGGTCGTAGTAGGTCCTGCTGGNGTGCGGAGCATGGCGTAGAGGACGTCGCAGCGTCGTCGGGCGAGGCAGATGAGTGCGGCGTTGTGTTTCTTGCCTTCCGCTCTCTTTTTGTCGTAGTAGGTCCTGCTGGTGGGGTCGGACAGGGCGGCGAAGGCGGCGAGGAAGAACGCNTGTGCTTCTTGCCCTCGGCTCGTTTGCGGTCGTAGTAGGTCCTGCTGGTGGGGTCGGACAGGGCGGCGAAGGCGGCGAGGAAGAACGCGCGTTTGAGTTTGCGGTTGCCGGTGCGGGCGGGGTGTTCGCCTTTGATCGAGGACCCGGAGTTGCGGGTGACCGGCGCGATGCCGGCGTAGGCCGCGAGGTGTGCGGAGCTGGCGAAGTGGGAGGCGTCGCCGATTTCGAGGAGGATGCGGGCCGCGGTCCTGACCCCGATGCCGGGCATCGAGGTCAGGACCCCGGCGAGAGGGTGCGCATCGAGTATCCCCTCNCTCCGATGCCGGGCATCGAGGTCAGGACCCCGGCGAGAGGGTGCGCATCGAGTATCCCCTCTGCTTCGGCGGCGACCTGTTTGCGTTGCTGGAGAACGGTTTTGAGGCTGTCTGCCAGGCGGGGAAGAACCGTGTCCGCGGCCGTGGTGCCCGGGACGGTCACGGTTTGCTCGTCCAGCGCGGCCAGGATCGCCTCGACCAGCCGCTCGCCCATGCGGGGCGCGTGCGCGGTCGCGATGGCGACGAGCTTGCGTCGTCCCGCTTTGCGGATTCCGGCCGGTCCGCCGCAGCGGGAGAGGATCTCCAGCACTGCCGGGTGGCTGATTCTTGGCCCGAGGGCGCGTTCAAGAGCGGGGTGGATGCCGGTGAGCAGGCCGCGGATGCGGTTGCCGATCCTGGTGGCTTCGCCGGCCAGGTCGTCGTCGAACCCGACCAGCACGTCCAGTTCGGCCAAGGCCTCGTCGCCGAGGTCGACCTGGCGCAGCGTGTGCGGCAGGCTGCGGGCGGCGTCGGCGATCACGAACGCGTCCCGCGCGTCGGTCTTGGCGCGGCCGGGGTAGAGGTCGGCGATGCGGCGCATCGCCAGGCCGGGCAGGTAGGCGACCTCATGCCCGGCGGCGCGGGCGACCGAGACCGGCAACGCCCCGATCGTGGCCGGCTGGTCCACCACGACCAGCAGTGGCCCGTGCGCTGCCAGCTTGTCGAACAGCGCCCGCAGCTTGGGTTCGCTGTTGGGCAACGGCCCGTCGTGCAGGCGCTTCCCGTCCGGGTCCAAGGCCACCGCGTGGTGCTCGCCCTTCCCGACGTCCAGACCGAGGAACACGCCGAAACTGCTGGTCATCCACCGTCTCTTTCATCGCGTCGCGAGCGATCGCCGGTCAGGCATCGAACGCCGGCACCCACGTTACGACTGTGATGATCACGGGGTGACGTCCCGGACCGTGGCCTGACCCGCGTTACGACTGACCGATGTGTGTCTTTGTCTCGATCTGTCGGCTTCGGTCCCGGGGCGGTGCTTGCTGCCGCCGGGCTGGTGGGGCGTGTCCCGATAGGGGCTTTGCCGCACTGCGCATCTTCACAGTCCTGACCGCCTGATCGGTCCGGCGTCGGCCAGCCACCGGCGTTCCCGATCAGAGCAGGAGCCAGCAGACCGTGCCGAGCACCCTTCGTCCCTCCTCCAAGTCCCAGGTCCGCGATGGACAGGAGGTGGTTGTGGGTGTCGACACCCACAAGGATTTCCATGTCGCGGCAGTCGTCACAGCGTTGGGTTTTTTGCTTGCCAGCAAAGCATTTCCGACTACGCGGGCCGGGTATCAGGCTCTGGTGAGGTGGGCACGCGGGTTCGGCCCGGTGCGGCGCGCGGGAGTGGAATGCACGGGCTCCTACGGAGCTGCGCTCGCCCGTCACCTCGCGGCCACTGACATCGAGGTGTTCGAGGTCAACCAGCCGGACAAGGCCAACCGGCGGCGGCGAGGCAAGAACGACGCGATCAACGCCGAGTCCGCCGCCCGTTCAGTGCTGAACGGGCAGGCCAGCGCGCTGGCCAAGGACGGCCAGGGGCCGGTGGAGATGCTGCGCATGTTCAAGGTGGCCAAGACTTCGGCGGTCAAGTCCCGGACCCAGGCCATCAATCAGCTCAAGGCCATCTTGGTCTCGGTCGACCCGGTGCTGCGCGACGAGCTGCGCGACCTCAGCACCGCCAAGCTCGTGCAGCGCTGCATCGCATGGCCGCCCGCCACGCCGTGCGACACCGCCACGGCCGCCCGGTTTGCCCTGCGCCTGCTCGCGTCCCGGATCGACCGGCTCAGCCAGGAAATCGCCGACCTCAACGCCCAGACCGCCTCGGTCCTGGCCGGCCACAACCCCGCCATGCTCGACACTTACGGGGTCGGACCCGACACTGCCGCCACCCTCCTCATCGCCGCCGGCGACAACCCCGAACGCCTGCGCAGCGAAGCGTCGTTCGCCGCGCTGTGCGGTGTCAGCCCAGTGGAAGCGTCCTCGGGCAAGACGCAACGCCACCGGCTCAACCGCGGCGGCGATCGCCAAGCCAACAGTGCCTTGCGCAGCATCGTGCTGGTCCGCCTGCGCTGGGACCGACGCACCCGCGACTACATCGACCGACGAGTCCGCGAAGGCAAAACCAAACGCGAAGCTGTCCGGTGCCTCAAACGCTACATCGCCCGCGAACTCTACCGAGTCATCACCGCGCCCGATCCACGAACAGCACCAGCACGCCAGGCAGCTTGACGAACAATAGGAGCATCGAGACCTACCTTCTGGTGGCCGTGTCCCTATCAGCGGTCGGTCGATGCCACCACGCCCGGTGACACCACCCCCCGGATCATGCCTGCGGCTGGGGGCATAAGCCATGCCGGACCCGGCGACCACAGCTCCTCGATCAGGAACTACCAAAAAGGTAACGGGGCAACGGCCAGCGGCAGGGCCGACGGCACCTGCGCGTTGAGCAAGCCAACCGTCGCGGGGAAAATTGAGTGACACTCCCGGGTTGAAATGTCTCAGGACGCAATTCCCGCACCCAGGCCATGATCACGCTGAGTGCGCACACAGTTCGCCGAAGTGGGAAAACAAGCTGTGCGGTACGCACTCAAAGTGGTCTGTTTAACCCCACCCACGAGGGGTATCTGGACGAGCAGTAACGATCTATCCGCCGTTTGGACGTACAGCACTCACCCGACGAGTGTTCTGCCCGAATGGATATTCGCCCTATGCGAATTTCTGCTGTCCGGAATTCCTGACTGTGAGGACCTTGCCGATGGGAAAGCACACCAAGCGAAACTCCGGCTACCTGCCGAAGGTGGCCGCGGGGGCGGCACCGTTCGCGCTCTTGCTGGCCGGGCCTGCGACCGCATTGGCGGCCACCGGGCCGGAGCTGCCGGTTCAGCACCACAATGAACACTCGTTCCACCGCGGGCTCGAGAAGGGCGTCACGCCGATTTCGACCCCGGACTCAGCGGGCTACACCGCGTTTGTCAGAGCCTTCGTCGACGCGATGAACAAGGACACCTATACCGGCGATCTGGGCGGGGCCACATTCGCGGCCGGGCAAACCCAGGCGGTCGCGGGCGCGCTGGAAACTGCCCAGACCACCACGGCGGGCCGGAGCGGGGTCAGTTCGGTCGACGCCGCGAAGGGCTTGCTCGCCGACGCCCAGACGCAGAGTTACACACTCGCCTATGGGCCGTACGGAATCGCGCACGCGTCGCAGCAGGCTGGCAGCTCCAGCTCCGATCTCGCGCGGGGACTGCACGTTTCCCCGCAGGGCGCGGTGTCCGGGTTCGAGACCGCGACTACTGGCTTCACCCGTTCATTCGGCAACGCCGAGGCCGTGCGCTACGGCGACGGCGCGGCGATCAGCAGCGCGAAGCAGGCCCTCGGCGTGGAAAACAGCCGGGGCACCGCATTCTCCGCTGATCCCGTTGCGGGCACGGCGGAGGGTCTCGCGCACGAAAAGAATCACGTGGTCGCGGGCGACTCGGCATCCCACGCGGTAACCGCGGACGACAACGCGGTCTTCAGCGACAGCAAGGAATTGGTCGATTCCACCACCGAGCGCTCCGCTGCGTTCTCCGGTTCCAAGGACGGCCACGCGCACAGCACCATCGGCGGCGGCCAGAGCACGGAAGTCTCCCGCGGTTCCGCGCAGGGCGTGACATTCGGGAAGACCGCGGGCGGCACGGTCGCTTCCGGCCAAGGCTCTTCCGGTTCCTTCAGCGGCATCCTCGACACCGAGCGGCGTCCGGATGGCTCGGCCACAGTCATCAGCGGCAGCGAGGCTTCCCGCGACGTGAGCCAGGTGCACGCGGTGGGCGGGCACCTCGGCGCGATCTCGGCCGCGGTCGCTTCCGAGCAGAAAGGCTCGACCGGCTCGGCCAGCGCCAGCGAGACGACCCTCAGCCCGGCGGGCAAGGTCGATTCGGCCGCGAAATCGCTTACCACGGGCAAATTCTCCGATACGACCGCCGGCACGCTCGGCATCGGCAAGATGCTGACCGTCTCGGGCAGCTCGAAGACCACCGCGACCGCCGCCACCGGTGTTTTGCAGTCCACAAAGGACGGAAAGCCGGGCGCGCCCGAGGTGTCGCGAGCGGCTTCGGTGCGGCACGACAACGATCTGCGGATCGGGCTGCTCGGCCAGAAGCCGGTCGGCGGCGGTGTTTCCGTCGACGGGGCCGGCATCACCCCGCACCTGGGCTGAACCGGAAGTTCTGGAACGCGAAGGGCTCCGTCGCACGGCGGGGCCCTTCGCATTTCCGCCGCCAGTGGCATAGACGTCCGGCAATCGTCGAGGTTGCGTTCGAGAGGCCCATTTCACGGAAGCGCTTGGCCAGTCGATCAAGTGGGCACTCTATCCAGTGAGCGCAACCGAGGTCGGCGTTTTGAGCCACCGATCTCGACCGGGGCGGATCGCCCGCTCCGGAACCGGTAGAAGGGGAGACCGATGACTGTCCGCACAACTGCCGCCGCTCTGTTCGTCGCCGGAGCCGCTGCCGGAACCGTCGCGCTGACCACCGGCACTGCCAGCGCCATGCCGACGGACTTCAACTGCACGTCCGGCCAGGTCACCACCAAACTCGTCTACGGCGGCGCGGGGGCAGGCGGCCGTGACGGAGCCGTCCAGTTCACCGCGAAGCCAGGCGAAACCTGCACCCTGCCCGGGTCGCTGCCGGTCGACCTGACCGGGGCGCACGACGTGCTGGTGTCCTCCGATGCCGCGCCGGACGCGCCCGCGGTGGAGGTCAGCAACGGCTCCTCGGCCTACCTGCCGCTGCACTGGACCGCGATCGGCGCGCCCGGGGAGCAGGAAACCCCGCTGGCGCTCACCGTCACCGCGCCTCAGGAGACCAGCCCGCGCGGCGACACCAGCGACCCGAAGATCGACCTGTCCTGGAACCTCGGCGGAGTCGACGCCACCTCCGGCAGCCACACCGTCCACACCGGCACCATGACGGCTGGCACCGCGCCCACCATCTGACCGGCACACTGCGGCGGCGGGACCGAATTACTCGGTCCCGCCGCTGTCGGCTGAGCACGCCGTCAGGTTCCAGGCGACCTCCGGCGCAGCCGAGCCGGATCGGTACGGGCCACTGCGGCCGGCGCGGGCAGCTGCCAGCCGATCTCGTACGCCGCGGCGAAGCGTTCCTCGCCGAGGGCCAGCCGGCCACGGCTGCTCAGCGTGCGGACCTGTAGGTCCGTCCGGTCGTGGGCACCGCGCAGCCGGGCCGCCGCGCCGAGGATTTCCGCTCCGTCCAGGTATCGGCTGTACAGCTCGGCCAGGCCGGCGACCGTCACCGCGACGGTGGCCACGATCGGCAGGTCCTTGCTGTCGACCGCGGCCGGGTACGCCCGATCCAGCGCTGCCTCGGCACCGGGGCCGTCGCCGAGTTCCAGGCAGAGTTCGGCTCGTACCGCGCTCACCAGCGCCTGTCCGTGGTCGTCGCCGAACGGGAGTTCGGCCGACAACCCGGCCTCGGCCGCCTCGATCAGCTCGCCGGCCCTGGTCAGGTCACCGGTTCGCAGGCGGAAGCTGGCCTCTCGCGCGTAGAGCAGCACCACGGTCTCGGGCATGGTCGAGCGCAACGTGCGGTCCCGGGTTACCGCGATCATCGCCGCGGCCTGGTCGGTTTCGCCCAGCCGGACGTGCAGGTCGATCAGGCGCAGGTCGATGAACGTCTCATCGCTGTGATTGAGCGATCCGAACTCCTGGGCCAGCCGTTTGGCCTCGGTCAGGTCGGCCAGCGCACCGGCCAGGTCGCCGTCGTATTGCCGCAGCAGGGCACGCATCGGCAGGGCCATCGCGAGGCCCCAGCTGTCTCCCGCCTCGGTGAAGCAGTCCAGTGCGACGGCGACGTCTTCGCCGACCTCAGCTAAATGGCCGTCGTTCTCGGCTAGTTCGGCACGGGTGATCCGGGCCAATCCGGCCAGCCATCGGTCCGGGCCGTCGGCTAGCCGCTGGATGAGCGGCGACGCGTCGATTCCGGCGCGGGCGGCCAGCCCGGCGGCGGTCAGTACGCCGAAGGGCGGCAACTCCGGGTAGTTCAGCAGGCGGGTGACCACCTCGTCGGCCGGGCCGTCAGCGTCCAGCAGCAGCGCTCCGGCGGCGACGTCGTGGTGCATGCCAGGCTGGGCAGTCACTTGGCCGAGCCAGTATGACGCGTCGGCGTGTCGGCCCAGCATGTGCCAATACCAGGTCAGATCGAGCGCGAGAGCGAGCCCGGCGTCCGAGGTATCGCAGAGGTGGCGCAGGGCGGCCAGCACGTTGTCGTACTCGGCGGTCAGCGACTGAAGCGCGTCGAGTTGCCCGGGGCCGCGCAGAAGCGGGTCGTTGACCGCGGCCAGTTCGGCGAAGTACTCGGCGCTCAGGTTGCGCACGGTGGGCAGAATGCCTTGTTCGGCAAGGCATTCGAGCCCGTACTCGCGGATGGTCTCCAACATCCGGTACCGGCCGGGGACGAGTTGGAGCAGCGAACGGTCGACGAGGTCGGCGAGCAGTTCCCGGGCTTGTTCGACCGGGAGGGCGCAGACCGCGGCGGCCGAGGCGGGGGTGACGCCGCCGGGCAGGACCGAGATCCGTTCCGCGACCGTCCGCGCGTCCTCGCTGAGCAGGTCCCAGCTCCAGGCGATCACCGCGCGCAGCGTGCGGTGCCTGGGGAAAGCCGTGCGGCTGCCGGTGGCGAGGAGCCGGAAGCGGTCAGACAGGCCGGAAGCCAGGTCTGCCAAGGAAAGCGTCCGCAGGCGGGCCGCGGCCAGTTCCAGCGCTAATGGCATGCCGTCCAGGCCGCGGACGATTCGCAGCACGTCGTCGAGATTGCGCTCGTCGACCGTGAAGCCGGGGCGCACCGCGGCCGCGCGCTCGGTGAACAACCGCACGGACGCGGTGTCACGGGCCTGCTCGACGTCCGCGTCCGGTTCGGGCAGCGGAAGCGGGCCGAGCGGGACCAGCGCCTCGCCGTCGATCGCCAGCGGTTCGCGGCTGGTGGCCAGGACCCGCAGCCCGGCGCAGCGAGGCAGCAATGCGGAAAGGAGGTGGGCCACAGCGTCGATCAGGTGCTCGCAGTTGTCCACCACCAGCAGGGTTTCCTTGCCGCTCAGCTGATCTGCCAGCACGTCCAGGTCGTCGACGGGTTTGGCCGAAGCCTCGAACAGTGCGGTGCCGCGCAGTCCGCTCGCGGCCAGCGCCGCGGCGGCGACCTTGGCCGGTTCGGTGACCGACGAGAGGTCGACCAGCCAGCGGCCGTCGCGGTATTCCCGTCGGCGGGCCGCCTCCAGGGCGATCCGCGTCTTGCCGGCACCGCCGGGGCCGAGCACGGTGACCATCCGGCCGGCGCCGAGCAGGGTGTCGATCCGGGCCAGGTCGTCGGTGCGGCCGACGAAACTGGTCAGCGACGCGGGCAAGGTGGCCGGTTCGGTCTCCTTGGCCGGTTCGGCGCGCAGCAGGTTCAGGTGGCGTTCGCGCAGCGCGGTGCCCGGGTCGGCGCCGAGGTCGTCCGCGAGCGCTGCGCGGATTTGTTCGTACTGGGCCAAAGCTTCCGCCTGACGACCCTGCGTGGCGAGGGCGTCCATAAGCACTGCGGCGGCGCGTTCGTGGACGGGGTGCTCGGCGAGCAGGGCGGTCAGGCGGGCAGTTGCCGAGTCGGGACGGCCCTGGGAAAGCTCGGCTTTGGCGAGGTCGATGACGGCTTCGATCGACAGGCGGGCCAACCGGGTCGCGGCGGCAGGATCGACCGCGGCGACGACTGGGGGTTCGACGCCGGGACGGTCGCCCCACAGCGTCACGGCGTCGTCCAGCGAAGCCGCCGTGGCGAGTTGTTCGAACCGCAGCGCGTCCACGTCGGCAGCGTCGACGGTCAGCCGGTAACCGCCTGCGACCTGCGTGACGTCGCTGGGCGAACCAAGCGCTCGGCGCAGCCGGGAGACCAGGGCTTGCAGGGCGTGCGCTGGGTCAGCGGGCAGGTCCGGGCCCCAGATCGCGTCGACCAAGACGCTCTGCTCGACCGGCCGTCCGCCGGCCAGCGCCAGCCGCGCGACCAGTCCCCGCAACCGGGCACCGGGCACCGGGAGAGCCTCAGCACCCCGCGTCACTTGGAAGGCCCCGAGCAGCGTGACTCGAAGCCGCGCGCTCCCGTCCATTCGACGATCTTCGCGCGAACACCGGTGTCAGCGCCATGCGCCCCCGCATGAGCGCCGTGTGCGGGCCGTCGCCAAGGTGGTCACAGCGAACGAGAACACCGGGGGCTTGCCATGCATGACGCAGTAATAGCGGGAGCCGGACCGGTCGGTCTGTTCCTGGCCTGCGAGCTTGGTCTCGCGGGCAGTTCGGTCCTGGTGCTCGAACGGGAGCCTGAGCCCGGTTCCCAGTGGCGGACGGCACCGCTCGGGATGCGCGGTCTGTCGGCCACGTCGATCGAGGCGTTCCACCGCCGCAGGATGCTGCCTCCGCTGATGGGGGCGCCGGACATCCTCGACCCGGCCAAGGTCGACGTCGACGCGCTGCCGTACCGGCCGCCCAGTTCACTGCCCGGCGGCATGATGACTAACCTCGACGCGATCGAGGCGGTGCTATCCGAGCAGGCTGCCAGGCTCGGGGTCGAAATCCGGCGCGGGGTCGAGGTTACCGATCTTGAGCAGCACGAAGACAGCGGGCGCAGTGTTGTGCGCGAGCTGGCGGGTTTCGAGTTCGCCGGCACCGAACCGCAGTTCACCGGCTACACCATCGACCACGGCGCGTTCGACCGCACGCAGCAGCCAAGCATCGAGCACCTTCAGACCGTGCTGCGCCGGGTGTCCGGCACCGACGTCACGCTGACCGGCGTCCGGCTCGTCTCGACGTTCACCGATCGCGCGATGCAGACCACGACGTATCGGCGCGGTCACGTGCTGCTCGCCGACGACGCCGCGCACATCCACTCCCCGCTGGGCGGCCAGGGACTCAATACCGGCATCAGCGACGCCTTGAACCTCGGGTGGAAGCTCGCGGCGGTGCGGCCGGACGCGCACGGCCAGCCGGTGCAGGGCGTCCTTCGCGATCTGCTCAGCACCCGAGACGGAACGACCTATGTGTACGGGAAGATGTCCGGCGCGTCGCTCCGCTATGACCTCGGCGGCGAGCATCCGCTGATCGGCCGTTACGCCCCGGATTTCCAGCTGGCAAACGGAAATCGCGGCGATCTGATGCAGGACGGTCATGGCGTCGTCCTCGACTTCAGCGCTAGTGGCTGCGCGAGGCAACGGGCCAGTTGCGTTACGCGGCCGGGTACGGCGAAAGAAGACCTCGGATTGGGTGCCGTGCTTGTCCGGCCGGACGGCATCGTCGCCTGGGCGGGCGACCGCGACTTTTTTCCAGGACTCTTTCACTCAAGCCAAAACTCAGTGGTTCGGCGAAAACTAGGAGCAGACATGACTATCACTCTCCGCCCGGGCAGCACTTGTGCTGTTCACCGGCGATTCGATCACCGACGCACAGCGGAACGAGAGCGAGGACGGTCTCGGATTCGGTTACCCGCTGCGGATCCCGGCGAATGGGGACTCCGTTATCCGGAACGGCCGGTGACCTGGCTGAATTCCGCGATCGCGGACAACAAGGTGATGGACCTCGAATCCCGTTGGCAGAACGATGTTCTGGATGCGCGCCCGGACGTGGTGCCGATCCTCGTCGGCATCAACGACGTCGGCTGGCATTCCTATGACCCGGACGGTTACGTCATTCCCGCCGACAGAAGTGGCGCGTCGATCTGGACCCGAAAATCCAAGTGGTGCGCGAACTTGCCCGCAAATACGGCGCGCATTTGCTCGCCGCGGACGGCTTGTTCGCCGAGGCTTGGCTCCGCCCGGTCGCCTGACTACCGCCGAGCTCCTTGCTGCGCCTCTAGATTCGCGCGGTATTCAGAGCGTTCCGGGCGGTCTGAGTGCAGCGCGCGGTCGTCTCGGACCAGCCGCCGGATGCGGTTGAGAACCGGTTCCGGGGTGACCCTCGCTGCCGTGGCGAGCAGGCCGACGTAGCCGGGCACGGCGATTTCGGCGCGGCGGTTGTGCACCGAATCGACGACCGCCCTTGCGACGTCTTCCGGCTGCACCTTAGGAATCGGCCGCAGGTCAAGGCCGGAGGCGAGGGCGGTGTCGACCGCCGAGGGCAGCACAGCGGTGAGGCTGACGCCCGCGTCCGCGAACTCCAAGCGGGTCGCGGCCGTCAGCCCCACCACCGCGAATTTGGTCGCGTTGTAGACGGCCAGTCCCTTGACCGGGAACTTGCCTGCCAGCGAGGCGACGTTGACGACGTGGCCGAAACCGCGTTCGACCATGCCGGGCAGCACCAGTTTCATTCCGCTGAGGACACCGCCGAGGTTGACGTCGATCTGCAGCCGGTCGGTGGCGTCGGCGAGTTCGAGAAATCCGCCGTTCGGCATGAGGCCCGCGTTGTTCACCAGCACGTGCAACGGTCCGTGGGCCTTCTCGGTCGCGGCCACGAAGGACGCGAACGAGTCGCGGTCGGCGACATCGAGGTGGTGGGCGGTGCCGCCGACCAGCTCGGCGGCTTCCTCGGCGGCCGCCTGGTTGAGGTCGCCGATCGCGACGTGCGCGCCCTTGCTCGCGAACAGCTTGGCGACCGCGCGGCCGATCCCGGCGCCTCCGCCGGTGATCGCGACGGACGCGCCGTCGAGGTCGATTCTGGGGTAGGTCATCGGGTCGCTCCTTGTTCGATGGCGGCGCGCACGCGCGGCGGGGTCAGGGTGCGGCAGGCGCGGAGCACGTCGGAGCGGCGGCGCAGATCCATGAAATTCGGGCCCATGACGTCCAGTTCGGCCTGGCCGGGTTCGATCCGAAGCACGCGGATTCCAGCAGCGCGGAGTTGCTTGACCTCCGCGTCGACGCGCCGGGTCATCGCGCGCCGGGCGAGTCGTTCGACGCGGGCGAAGCCGCGGCCGGGCGCGCCGCCGGAGGTGGACATCGGCGGAATGAGCACGGCCTCCTCGACCCCGGCCGGGATGACGAGATCGGCGGACGTCGGCGAGACGGTGCCGCCGTCGACGTACTCGCGGCCGTTGACGCCGACCGGCGGGAACCATCCCGGAATGGCCCAGGACGCGGCAATCGCGGTACCGAGCTGGGTACGCTGCGAATTCCCGAACGCGACCCGCTCCCCGGTGCGGAGATCGGCTCCGACGAGCCAGGTCCGCGGGTGGTCGACCCAGCCTTCGGCAGTGGCCAGCGCGGTGCCGAGACCGCGCAGCCATCCAGCGTCGCCACGTCCCCTCGGCAACGTTCCGGCCAGCCCGGCCAGCAGGTCCACCCGGCCGCGCACTGCCCCGGCGGTGAGGCCGAGACCAGGCCAAACCGGTGTCGGCAACGGCGGCAGCTTGCCCGGATGCTGAGCGAGATGGCGCACGACGCGGTCGTCGGCGGGTTCCCCTCGCAACCCGGCCATGATCTCGCCGACCCCGATGCCGGAACCGAGGAACGCCGCCATCTCCGCACCCGCCGAGGTGCCGACCAGTACGTCAGCTTCGCGCGCGTCCCAGCCCAGCTGGTCCTCGACCGCGGCGAGGGCAGCGGCGGTCCAGGCGAAGCCGAGCGTGCCGCCACAACCGAGCACCAGTGCGCGTTTGGTCATCGACCACCTCTGCGGAATCACGTGTCAGTGTCGGAACCGTATGTCATTTACACGCCCGGGGCAATACCGGTCAGGCGCGATCGGCGCTGCTGACGACCTTGTCGCTGCCGGTGTTCTTCGCGTTGCAGAGCACCTGGTCGGTCGCGTGGACCAGGCGATCGATGGCGGATCCGGCCTCGGGACAGGTCGCGAGGCCGATCGAGCCGGAGAGCCCGTCGATGGTCTTCGTCGCAGGCACTTCCACGACGAGCCGGGCGATGGCTTCGCGAACGCGTTCGGCGACAACGCGGGTGGCGGATTCGTGGATGTCGGGCAGCAAACCACGAACTCCTCGCCGCCGAACCGGCCGACCGAGTCGTAGCCGCACACTGCGGTGGCGACGGCGCGGTGCGCGAGACGGCATCGCCGCTGAGATGCCCGTGCTGGTCGTTGATCCGCTTGAAGCGGTCGAGATCCACCATCAGCACGCCGAAACTGGAGTCGACGGTTCGCTGCGCCCGGTCGAGCGCGCGGGCGTGCCGGCCGGTGGCGTTGAAGATCCCGTCTTCTCAGCAGAGTTCGGAAACCGTTGCGGGAAAACGATGTCGCGACTGCGCGGTCAGCTGATTTGCCGAACCCGGGCGCACCGAACGAATCGGCGCACCCGCGGGCAAGCCCTACCGGTGGCCGGCGAAGAGAGTCAACGGTTCCCGGAGTTCCGCGCAGTGGTGCTGACGCGGGATCTCCGTCGGGAGCTGGCCGTCTCCAGCAGCGTTGAGCGCCATGACCGCTGGACTGTCCTTTGTGTACGGATCATGCTGCGGCGCACCGTCCACAGTGGAGTTTCCGGTGCGCGCGAAACCGATGTGTCGCGGCTTCAGCGAACGGCAGCTGAGTTTCGTCGCGATCGACGCCGTGCATCAAGGTTACGTGATTGACGCGCCCGGTGGCGAAAGCTTCGGCGGGTGACATCGGCAGCATTGACCCGTCGACGATCGGCGCGACCGTGCCGTTGTCCGGATTTCTCCCGTGGTCGGCCTGGTTGAGCACAGCCTGCGCGGGCAGCGGGTGCCTTTTCGTCGAATCTCATCCGTCCTCCTTCGCTCCCGCCTGGCCGGGCAGGCTCGACCGATGACAAACTGCGGGTCATCGCCGCGGAACGCTTGTCTCCAGTCTTGCCGCTGCACGGGGAGGCACAACCTCCGTCCGCGCGCGCGGAAGATGTCACATTCCCGGGAACGACGGTCTTTGTCAGAGATCAAGCCGCGCCGAGGAATTCCGCCTCGGCCACCGCCCTCAATTCCCGTACTAATTCGCGCACCGCAAGGGATTGCGCGCCGGCGTAGGTGGCGACGTACCCGATTCGCCGGGTGGGCGGGTCGGCGATCGGCGTGACCGCGGCTCCCGGCGGGACGGCCGCGAGGGTCAGCTTCGGCAGGATCGCCATGCCGATCCCTTGCGCCACCATGGAAAGGACCACTCCGTCGTCGGCGACCTCCATCTTCGCCGGCGGCAACCAGTCCTGCCGGGCCCACCAGGACCGGGTGTAGGAGGAGCAGTTTTCCGGCCAGTCGAGCAGCGGGAGACCGCGCGGATCGGCCTGACCGTCCGGGTTCACCAGGAAGTACGGTTCCCGGAACAGTTCTCCGGCGACCAATCCGGCGGGCGGGGTTTCGTCCTCGCCGAGCGTCGCGATGGCGACATCCGCGCGCCCGTCGGCGACCTCGCCCGCGGTGCCGCGGCCCAGTTCGGGGACGACCAGCACCTGCGGGTGCAGGCCGGAATGCTTGGCGGTCAAGCGTTCCAGCGCGGCGGGCAGGAGATGCGCGGCGGCGCTGCGGAAAGCGGCGATCCGCAGCGGGCCGGTGAGGGTTCCGGCCGCCGCGCCCCGGGCTTCAGCGCGGAGAACGTCGAGCTGGCGCAGAATCAGCCGGGCGTGCACGAGTGCGCGGGCACCGGCGGCGGTCGGGCGAGCGCCGGTTCGGCCGCGGTCGAAGAGGATGGCGCCGACCTTGCGTTCGCAGGTCCGGACTGCGTGCGAGACCGCGGACTGAGTCAGGCTCAGCTCGGCGGCAGCGGCGGTGAAGCTGCCGGTGCGCTCCACCGCGAGCAGCAGGCGCAGCTCGCCCGGCGTGAGGTCGACAGCATCCATGCGGCCAGCCTAGCCGCAACCATGAGCGAGATTCATGGATTAGCCCGGTCCATCGATCCGGAGGTCTGCCCGGGCGGCTTCGGCGCGCTTAAGTTACTGGTCAGAGCCAATTGAAGGAGATCACGTGTCCCTGACCGCCGTCCGCCAGGTCCGCCGCCCCGAGGGCGCGCCGAGCGCCGCCGATTTCGAGTTCGTCACCCAGCCGCTGCCGGAGCTCGCCGACGGACAGGCGCTGGTCGAAAACCGCTACCTGTCCGTCGATCCGTACATGCGCGAGTTCATGGAGTGGGGCGGCTGGGAACTGGGCGCGGGCCTGGAAGGCCGCACGATCGGCGAGGTGGTCGAGTCGAAGGAGCCGACGCTGCCGGTCGGCACGACGGTGTTCCACCGGCACGGCTGGGCTACCCACGCCGTCCTCACCGCCGCCGACGTCCGGGCGATCACACCCGCGGACGGCGTTCCGCTGAGCGCCTACCTCGGCATTCTCGGCGGGACCGGGCTCACCGCGTACGCCGGTCTCACTCGGATCGCGCAGGTCCGTCCCGGTGACGACGTGTTCATCTCCGCGGCGGCCGGTGCGGTGGGCAGTGCGGCCGGGCAGATCGCCCGGCTGCTCGGCGCGGGACGGATCGTGGGCAGCGCCGGGTCAGCGGCGAAGGTCGAGCACCTGACTCGCGACCTCGGCTTCGACGCCGCCTTCGACTACCACGACGGTCCCGTCACCGATCTGCTCGCGAAAGCGGCTCCGGACGGAATCGACGTGTACTTCGACAACGTCGGCGGCGATCACCTGGCCGCCGCCATCGACGCCCTTCGCGAGCGCGGTCGCGTCGCCTGGTGCGGTTCAGTCGCGCAGTACAACAGCCTGCGCACGCCGCCGAGCGCGCCGCACAACCTGTTCGAGGTGGTCGGGAAAAGCCTTCGGATCGAAGGGTTTCTGGTGCGCAATCACCTCGACGCACGCGAAGAGTTCGAGGAATTCCTGATCCCGCACGTCCGCAGCGGGCGAGTGCTCGTGAACGAGACTGTGACCGAAGGGTTTTCCAGCATCGTGGACGCGTTCATCGGCATGCTGCGCGGAGCGAACGTCGGGAAAATGCTGGTCCGGGTCTGACCGCGGGGAGGGGGCCGGAAAGCCCCCACCCCGCTCAGATCCTCAGTCGCGCCAACGGTTGTTGAGGAAGGCGTCGTCGTCCTCGTCGTCCTCAACCGGACGCGGGCGACGCGCCGGACGGCGCGGAGCCTCGGTTCGCAGCGCGGGCTGATTCGGAGTCACCGCGAACGGGGACGCCGAGCCGGGCTCGTTGCCGAACTCGTCGGAATCGAACGCCGAGGGCGGTTCGGTGCTCGGCCGGTCCGTGCTCCACCCGGACTTGGTCTTGCGCTTCCCCATCTCCCGCCGGTGCTGGACGTACCGTTCGGCCGCCTGCACCTGCTTGGTCATGTACTCCTGGGACTGTGCCTTGACCTCCTCGGCCTTCTGCTCGCGCAGTGCCCTGCGGTCGGCCTGCTCCCGGACCAGCGCGTCCAGTTCTGCCTTCATCGCGGCGGTTTCGCTCATGCGTGCCTCCTACCTGGTCCGGATGATCGGCGCGTCGTCGTCATCGTCGAGTGAACCAGTGATCCGGCTGGCGGGCTCGCCGAGATTGTCGAAGACCGCGCCCTCCACGCGGTACGCCGCGCGCCGCTCGGTTTCGCCGCCGCCGCCACCGCCGCCGTGCCCGCCGCCCATCGAGCCCATGCCGGGCATCCCGGAGCCACCGGACTGACCCGGCTGGCCGGAACCGCCTGCGTGGTCGCCCGCCGGTTGCGAGAACCCGCCGCCGGTTTGGGTGCCGGCCATCGGCGTGCTGTCGACCCCGGCCATGGGCGCGCCGTGCAGCGGAGCGCTCGGAGCGCCGGCGGGCACGCCCGGACCGCCGCTGTGCGACATCTCCGGACCGGGGCCGCCCTCGATCGGATGGCCAGGAGCCCCGCTCGGGACGCCGTGCTGCAACGGCTGGGCCGGACCGCCCGCAGGATGTCCCGGGGCGTCCGAATCCGAGCCTCCCGGACCGGGGCCGCCTCCGGCCGGATGCGCCGGATCGCCTGCCGGATGCCCGCCGAACGGGTCGCCGCTGTGCGACATCTCCGGACCCGGCCCGCCCGCGATCGGATGCCCGGGGTGGCTGCTGCTGGGCGAGGCGCCGCCGTGCCCGTTGCCGTCGGGTCCCTTGTGGTCGCCGGCGTGCTTGCCGGGACCGTCGTCGCCGTGCTGGCCAGGACCGTCGCCCGCGTGATGCCTGCCGGTGCTGTCGCCGGGCATCTCCGGACCGTGGTCGATCTCGTGGACGCCCTGCTTCTTGTCTTCCTCGCCGAGCGTGTAGGTCGTCGGGTTGCCCTTGCCGTCGTCGACCGTGACGACGGTCGGCCCGTTGGGCCCGTCCGGACGCTCCGCGGTGATCTTCGTGTCGCCGTCGCGGAGGTGGATCTTTCCGTCCGGGCCGGGGTGGTGGACCTGGGCGTCGTGCTGCTGGCCGTCGCCGCCGTCGTGCGCGGACTTGTCGTCGGACCAGTCGAGTTTGAAGTCCTTGGCGTTCCCGGAACCCTCGCCGATCTTGATGTCCATCTTGCCGTCGTGGTCCGGCTCGGACATTTCGAAGGTCTTGTCGCCCTGCTTGACCTTCAGGACATCGCGACCGTCGTCGTCGGGCTTGCCGTCGTCGTCGGGCTTGCCGTCGTGGTCCTTGTCCTCGCCCGGCTTGCCGTCNCGTCATGACCCTTGCCGTCGTCGTCGGGCTTGCCGTCGTGGTCCTTGTCCTCGCCCGGCTTGCCGTCGTGGCCCTTGCCGTCGTCGTCGGGCTTGCCGTCGTGGTCCTTGTCCTCGCCCGGCTTGCCGTCGTGACCCTTGCCGTCGTCGTCGGGCTTGCCGTCGTGGTCCTTGTCCTCGCCCGGCTTGCCGTCATGACCCTTGCCGTCGTCGTCGGGCTTGCCGTCGTGGTCCTTGTCTTCACCCGGCTTGCCGTCTTCGCCGCCGGGACCGCCGTCCGCGGGGTCGGTCTTGATCGGCGGGCCGTCGACCGGACCGCCGCCGCTGGAACCGCCGCCGCCCTTGTCGCCGGGGCTCTTGTCGTCGCCGGGAACCTTGTCGTCGGGGCCCTTGCCGTCCGGACCCTTTCCGTCGGGGCCCTTGCCGTCGCCGCCGGTCGAACCGGGTTCGCCGCCGCCGGGCCCGCCGAGGGGGCTGCCGCCGTGGCTGCCCTGCGCGTCCTTCTTCAGCGACTCCATCGCGGCCTCGGCCTTTTGCTTGGCCTCGGCCTGCGCCTTCTGCTTGGCCTCGGCCTGCGCCTTCTGCTTGGCCTCTTGCTCGGCCTGCTGCTTGGCCGCTTCCTCGGACTGCTGCTGGTCCTGTCCGCCGCCGGAACCCGAACCGCCCGAGCCGGACGAACCGCCCGAACCGGAACCAGAGCCGCCGGAACCGGAACCGCCGGGATCGGTCTTGATCGGCGGACCGTCCACCGGACCGCCGCCGCCGGAACCGCCGCCGGAACCGTCACCCGAGCCGCCGCCGAGGGGGCCGCCGCCCGGTGAATCGGACGGAACGTCGAGGTCAGGCACCTTGCCGCCGCCCCCGCCCGAGCCGCTGCCGGAACCGCCGCCCGAGCCAGTACCGCCGCCAGTACCGCCGCCGATCCCGCCGATGCCGCCGCCCGAGCCGCTGCCGGAGTGGTCGCCCTGCGGCGTGTCCGAGCCGGACCCGCCACCGGGACCGCCACCGGAACCGCCGCCGTAGCCGCCGCCCTGACCGTCGCCAGAACCGCCCTGGCCACCGCCGTAGCCACCAGAACCCTGACCGCCACCGCCGGGGCCGCCGCCGGGCCCCTGTCCCCCGCCGCCGGGACCACCGGGACCGCCCGAGCCGCCAGTCCCGCCTGCCCCGCCGTCCTTGGCGCCCTCGAACTTGTTCTTGACCTTGCCCATCTCTTTGTCAAGGGTGTCGTAGGCCTTGTCGACGAGGTCCTTGGCGTCCTTGCAGGCCTTCTCGAACCCCTTGTAGATGGTGTCCCACATGTCGGGGTTGAACTGGTTCATGATCCACTGCTTGGCGAGGTCCTTGCCGTGGCTCTGGATCTCGTCGTCGTTGCAGCAGCCCTGGTCGTTGAGGGTGTCGACCAGGTTGGTGCCGAAGTTGTAGTCCATCCAGCCGGCGATCTGGGCCAGGTCGTCGACGCTGCCGTGCTCGCCGTTGGCGACCGCGATGACCTTCTGCGCCATCGTGTAGTCGGCCTTGCCGACCTGGTCGCGGTACAGCGCGATGACCTGGTCGGCCTTTCCCTTGCACAGGTCGAACAGCGTCTTCGTGGTGTGCAGCGTCGCTTCGCTGGCGTGGCTGAGGTCCTCCCCCAGCTTCGCGGCCTTCTTCTGGATGCTCTCGTTGTACCGGTCCGACGCCGCGTCGGCTCCCGCCCCGGTCCAGGTCCCGAACAGGGTGCCCAGTTCGGTTCCGGTCTCGGTCAGCGTCGACTTCACGGTTTCCGAGCCGGTCTTGAAGTGCGTGGCGTCGTTGATGAAACCCTCGAAGCTGATCCCGCGCTGCTCGTCGAACGGACCGCGGATGTCCTTGTCGAGGTCGAGCTTGCGGGTGTTCCCCTTGCAGTCGTCGGGGAGCTTCTCAAGCAGCCCGCCGAAGGTCTCGAACACCCGGAGCGCGGCCGCCGCGGGGTCGAAGAGCTCGTCGGAGGTCTTCGTGCCGGTCGCCTCGGCGTCCTTGCCCTCGCCGGGGGCGGGCGGCTGCTTCTTGTCGAGCTCGCCCTTGCCCTTGTCGACTTCCTTCTTCTTCTCGTCCTGGTTGTAGCTGTTCTGCTGGCCCTTCTGCCGGGCCTCTTCGTAGATCTCGTCGAGCTTCGGAGCGCCGCCGGGCATCTCGAACGGGTTCTTCGGGATGGCGATGAACGTCCGCCCGTAGGACTTGATGTACTTCGCGACGTCCTGGCCCTCGTCGCCGCCCGGATTCGGGTGCTCGTTGACCCACGCCCGGAGCAGGCCGTCCTTCAGCTCCGGCGGCACCGCCGAGTTGTCGAGCAGCTTCTTGACATCCGGCCACGTCTTGGGCTTGTTTTCGTCCGCCATCAGAGGATCCCGTCGACGCCGTTGCCGGTCTTGTTAATGGCGCCGGACTGGTTGTCCTCGTTCGTGCCGTAGGCAGACCCGGCGGTGCTGATGTTCGTGCCGAACGATTCGAGAGCCTTGCTGTAGCCGGAGAGCGCGCCCCACAGCTGCTTGGTTCCCTCAAGGTACTTGTCGGAGTGCGCCTGGTGCGCCCGGCCGAACTTCTCCTTGGTCAGCTCGGAGTTCTCCAGGTCCGGATTGTCGTCCAGCAGCTTTTCCGCCAGGTCGCCGATCTTCTTCGACGCCGTCGACAACGCTTCGGTTGTCGCGGTGTACCCGCCCCCACCGCTCATTTCAGTGCTTCTCCTCGGCTCGGCAAGCTGTCAGGGCCTCCGCGAGCACTTCCGCCACGGATTCCACGTCGGTGAACCGATCGAGCTCGTCCAGATCGATCGACACGTCGTAGTAGATCTCCAGCGCCGCGAGAAGCCGGATCCGGCCCTTCGAGTCGATGCCGAGCTCCTCCAGCGGAGCGTCGGGCACGACGAGGGCCGGGTCGAGCCGGAAGGTGTCGCTGACGACCTTCGTGACCTCGGCGCAGTGATCACCCACGCACGCCACCGTAACGCGCCTTGGCGGCGGACCGGGCGACCTTTCCGCTGGAAGTGCGCGGAAGTCCGCCAGAAGGGACCAGGTGTACCGCACGGAGCGTGAGATCGTGCTCCCTCGAAACCGCTCGCAGCACCGCCCGGGTCACGTCCTTGACCTCGGCTTCCGCTCCGCGGGCCCATTCCGCGACCACCATCGCGCCCTCGCCCTGGTCGTCGGCGACGCCGAACGCGGCGACCCGGTCGCGCCGGATCGCCGGATGCGCCTCGCCCGCCGCCGCCTCCAGGTCCTGCGGATGGAAGTTGCGGCCGTCGACGACGATCAGGTCCTTGAGCCTGCCGGTGACGTAGAGGTCGCCGCGGTGGACCACGCCCAGATCGCCGGTGCGCAGCCAGCCCTGGAGCCCGTCGAGGACGCCGCCGAACGCTTCCGCGTCGCCGCGGCCCCAGTAGCCGGACGCGACGTTCGGGCCGTGCACCCAGATCTCGCCGACCTCGCCCTCGGGCTGTTCGTGTCCGTCGTGGACGATCCGGACGAGCTGCCCGACTGGCTGGCCCACCGACATGACCGGCTGGCCGTCCGGCGTTTCGACGGCGCGGCCCTGGGCCAGGGCTTCCCGGTCGAGCACCGCGCCGCGCGGCCCTTCCTCGCCCGCGCTCGCGACGTACACCGTGGCCTCGGCCAGCCCGTACGACGGCCGATGCGCCTCGGCGCGGAACCCGCGCGGACCGAACACCTCGTGAAACCGCTCGACTGTGCGCGGTCGAACCGGCTCGGCGCCGTTGAGCGCGACCCGGACGTCCGAGAGGTCCAGGTCGTCCTGGCCGCCGACGTCGGCGGCCAGGTCGTAGGCGAAATTCGGGGCCGCGGTGAAGACGGCCGGATAGTCCGAGAGCTGGCGCAGCCACCGCTGCGGCCGGTGCACGAACTCCGCGGGCGACATGAACACCGACCGGCCGCCGACGTAAACGGGCAGGCACAGCAGCTGGATCAGGCCCATGTCGTGGAAGAACGGGATCCAGCCGGCGCAGGTCGTCTCCTCGTCCGAGGCGTAGGCCTGGCTGGCCTGCCAGCAAGCCGCGACGATCGCCCGGTGCGGGATCACCGCGCCCGCCGGTTCGCGCGTCGACCCCGACGTGTACTGCAGGTAGGCGGGGCTTTCCGGATCGACGCGGACCGGGTCGAGGCCCGGTCCGGACAGCTCGTCCACCACCACGAGGTCGCCGGGATCGCTGAACTCGCGCACCTTCGCCGCGACAGCCGACGACGTCGCCCACACTCGCGCGCCGGAATCGGCGAGGACCCCGGAAAGCCGGTCGGCCTGCGCGCGATTGCCGGGCAGCATCAGCGGAACGGCGACCATCCCGGCGGCGAGCGCGCCGAAGAACGCCAGCGGATAAGCGAGTTCCTGTCCGGCGAGGATCGCGACACGCTCCCCCGGTTCCGCGACCCGGCGCAGTTCCCCGGCCACGATCCGGACTTTGGCGGCGAATTCCGCCCACGCCCAGGTGTGCTCGACGCCGCGACTGTGGTCTTGGTGGGTGAACAACGGCCGTTCGTCGTCGGCACGGGCGAACAGCCGATCCACGATCGAGACGTGCAGAACCTCGGCAGGCACCGTGCGGGACACCCAGCGAAGCTACCCGCTACGACGAGACCGCGACCACCCGGCCGAAAGTCCGCGGGTCGCCAAGGTGATCCACCACGCAGGCCGCCAGATCAGCCCGAGACGTGCGCTGGCCGAGACCTTCAGCGGAGTCGAGGGAAACGCGGGGCCGGCTGGTCGGTCAACCCGCTCGGCGGCACCGCTGTCCACGCGAGCCCGCTGGAAGCCAGCAGCTTCTCCATCCGCGCCATGTCGGCGTACGGATGCCGCAGCACCCAGCGCAGAATCCCGCCGAGCAACCGCGCGCCCGGCCCGGCGTCCGGCGGCGTCGCGAGAGCGGCGGAGGAGAGCACCATCAGCCGCGCACCGGACGGCAAAGCCGAAACGATGGCGGCGGTCCCGGCGGAGCAGACGGTGGTGGGGCCGAGGCCGGTCGAGCCGAGCGCGGAAACCACCGCCTCGGGTCTGGCGAGCGCACCGCGCAGCGACTCCGGGTTCAGCGCGTCGGCGGTGCGCCGGGGATGATCGAGGGCGAGGTTCCCTGGCAGGCGGGCGATGGCGGTCACGTCGTATCCGGCGGCCAAACCGCGTTCGACGACCAGCTGGCCGGTGCGTCCGGTCGTGGCGACGACAGCGAGCGAAGGCAGGGCGTTTCTTGAGGAGTCCGGTCCGGATCAGGCGGCCGGTTTGCTCGCCGGCTGGAACTTGAAGCGGGCCGCCTCCAGCAACGGCCGGTGCTTCGTGTTCTGGAACGCAGCGACCTTCCAGCCGCTCCCGGTGCGGACCAGGCTGTAGGTCCGGACCTTGTTCAGCTCAGCGGGCTTCGAGCCCTTGGCGGTCGCACCGCGGGTGACGACGTGGGCCGAAGCGGGACCGACCCGGCGCACGCTCAACACCTCGTGAGCCAGCCGCGTGCCCTTGACGAAGCTGTCGAAGAGCGCTTGATGCGCCCGGCCGGTCTCGTCCGCGCCCTGGTAGAGGGTGCCGACATAGGCGATCCAGCACGGCGGTGATAGCGGCGAGGTCGGTGTCCTGCACTCGCAGGCGAGCGCGCGAGCGGTCGGACTGGGAGCGACCGACCTGTACGCGCTGAACATCCTGGAGCTGCGCGGCGCGATGACCGCCAGCGGACTGGGCCGCCTGGTCGATCGCCTTGAGGAGGGCGGCTACGTCCGCCGCGCACCCGACCCCGACGACCGGCGTAAGGTCGTTGTCCAGCCGCTCCACCAGCCCGAGGCCTTGGACAAGGCACTCGCCCCCGGCTCGCGCCAGCGTCGGCGAGATCCTGCGCGGCTACCGGCCGGAAGAGGCGGCGGTGGTGTTCGGCTATTTCGCCCGGGCCGCCGGTGCCTGCCAGCACGCGACTGACCAGCTCGCCGAGTCCTGAGTCTCCGCGCGACGCCCGGCGGCGCGGACCAGGGAGGCCGCCATTACGAGCGCGGCTTCACCCGGCTGGCCCGAGCTGTCAAGAAACGCTGCTCCGCGACACTCGCCGTCGCCTTCGCGGCCAGCCGGTAGTTCTCGTACGCGCCAGGCAGATCCCCGGCTTTCTCCAGCAAATGCGCTCGCACCGACAGCAACCGGTGATGCCGGGCGATCCGCTCCTCACTGTCTAATGTGGACAACAGAGCGAGCCCGGCCAGCGGCCCCTCGGTTTCGGCGAGCGCGATCGCCCGGTTCAACGTCACCACCGGATTGGGCGCGATCCGTTCCAGGATCAGGTACAGCGCGTGCACCTGCCGCCAGTTGGTCTCGTCCGCGGTCGCCGCGTCGGCGTGTGTCGCGGCAATGGCCGCCTGCAGCTGATACGGGCCGAGCGCCGAACCCGCCAGCGACGCTTTCGCCAGCTCGGTGCCCTCGTCGAGCATCGCACGGTCCCACGTCGTGCGGTCCTGATCGGCCAGCGGCACCAGATCGCCCGACGGCGTCGTGCGGGCCGTCCGACGAGCGTGAGTCAGCAGCATCAACGCGAGCAGACCGGTCACCTCGCTGTCGTCCGGCAGCCGCGCGTGCACCATTCTGGCCAGCCGAATCGCCTCGTACGCCAGGTCGGCGCGGTGCAGATCGCTGCCCGACGACGCGGTGTAACCCTCGTTGAAAATCAGGTAAAGCACCTGCAGCACGACATTCAGCCGCTCCGGCTCCGCCGAACCCGGGAACGAACTGCCCGCCGCCCTGATCCGCTGTTTGGCACGGCTGATCCGGGCAGCCATCGTGCCCTCCGGCACGAGAAACGCGCGGGCGATCTCCGCCGTCGTCAGACCGCCGACCGCGCGCAGGGTCAACGCGGTCTGCGACGCCGGGGTCAGCGCCGGATGGCAGCACAGAAACAGCAAGAGCAGCGTGTCGTCGGTGTCCGGCACCTCGGGCGCGGCCTCGGCGGCGTTCGCCAGCTCCCGCTCGCGGCGCGCCTGGTCGCTGCGCAACTGGTCGACATAGCGCCGGGACGCGACCGTCGACAGCCAGCCGCGCGGATTGTTCGGCACGCCGTCGACCGGCCATTGCCGAGAAGCCGCGAGGACCGCCTCTTGCACGGCGTCCTCGCAGCCCTCGAACTGGCCGTACCGGCGCACCAGCACGCCAAGAACCTGCGGCACGAGTTCGCGCAGCAGGTCCTCGACGGAGGGAGCGGTCACGCGTCCAATTGTCCCTCCGAGAACATCACCTGGCGCACCTCGACGCCGAGCCCCTCGATCGCGGCGTCCGGGACCTGCGCGGCCAGCTCGATCGCCCGCTCCTTGCTCTCGACGTCGATCATGTAGTACCCGCCGAGGAACTCCTTGGACTCGAGAAACGGCCCGTCGGTCACCACCGGCTGCCCGTCCCGGACCGACACCACCGCGGCCTGCGACGGGTCGGCGAGCGCCTGGGCGGCGATCAGCTCGCCGGACTTCTTCGTCGACTCCATGAACGCGGTGACGCCGTTGCCGAGCGCCTCTTTCTCCTCGTCGGTCAGCGCGTCGAGGACGGACTGGTTGATGTGCAGGCTGATCAGGAACTTCATCGTCTTGCTCCTCGTGGTTTCGGGGTCTTTCGCGGAGTGGTCGGAGACGCGAGCGGGTTCTGGACCTGGACTTTATGTGATGCGCGTCACTGTAAGTTCGGGCGCATTATGAACGGCATGGAGACCGACGCCTGGGCCGCACTGGCGAGTCCGTTCGTGGAAGGCGCGTACGCGACCGTCAAAGGCCGAGTGCGCACGTACGTCTTGCATCAGCAGCTCCTGGCGCATCTGCCTCCGCCACCAGCGACAGTGCTCGACGTCGGCGGCGGGGGCGGACATCAGTCCTTCCCCTTGGCACGCCTGGGTTACGACGTCGTTCTGCTGGATTCGTCCGACGCGATGCTGTCAAAAGCGGAGCAGCGTCTCGCCGCAGAATCAGCCGAGGTACGCGAGCGCGTCCAGCTGGTGCGCAGCCGCGGCGAGGACGCCGTCGCGGCGGTCGCGGGCCAGAAGTTCGACGCGGTGTTGTGCCACGGCGTGCTGATGTATGTGGACGATCCGGTACCGATGATCGACGCGCTGTGCGCCTGCGCGGCACCGGGCGGGGTCGTCTCGGTGATGGCGCTCAACGCCGAGACGCTGGCCGTCCTCCCGGCCCTGGAAGGACGGTGGAGCGACGCGCTGACGGCGTTCGACGGGCAGGGCGAGCGCGGCGTCCTCGGCGTGGACACGCGCGCCGACACCGTCGCAGGGCTGTCGCAGCTGCTCGTCGGACAGGGAGCCGAACCGCTTGCCTGGTACGGGGTTTGGCTGTTCGCCGACTGGATGGACCTGGATGTCGACGAGAGCCGGATCGGCGAGATCGCGGAGGTCGAGCTGGAGGCCGCGCGACGAGACCCCTACCGGCGGCTCAGCCGGGTGTTCCATCTCGTCGCGCGCGCCTGAACTGTCCTATTTGGACGAGTTCCAGAACTCGGTGAGGACACGCGCGCCCTGGGCCGGGTCCTGCGTCATCCACCAGTGCCCGAGCCCCTCCAGCACCGCGACCTTCGCCCCGGCTCGTGCGGCCGAGCGGCGGCGTTGCTCGGCCGTCCCGACGAAGTGGTCCTCGGTCGCCAGCACGACGAGTCCCGGACGCTCCGCCGCGCGTTCGAGGTTCCGGCCGGACTCCGCGAGCGCGGGCTGCGCCGCGGACCGGTAGAGCGGGAGCACCGCGCGGGCCATGTCGTCGTTCATTCCCTCGGCGACCTTGGCGGCCACCGCTTCGTGCATTCCACTGCGGACCAGGCGCTCGGCCCGGGCTTCCGCCGTCGCGCCGAACATCGCCGCGACGGCTTCCTCGCCGACGCCCGGTTTCTGCCACCCCTGCGCGAGGTCATGCCAGACGTAATCCGGGTCGAACGCGCCGGCCGTGTCACTGGCCCAGGTGCGCACCAATTCCGGACGCGCCATGACTGCGTTGAGCACGTGTGCGCCGCCCCAGTCGTGGCCGACCAGGTCGACCGGTTCGGGGAACTTCTCCAGCTCGGCGATCAGCCAGTCGCGGTACTCGACCGCCGTCGCGCCGAACCCCTCCGGCCACGGCGCGCCGAACCCGGGCGGGGACAGGCATACGGTCGAGCGATCGCCCAGCTCGGCGAGCAGGCGCTCCCACACCGCGGCGGTTTCCGGATTGCCGTGGACGAAAACTGCGGTCATCGGACTTCCTCCCTCTCGTCGCTCCCACTCTATGCATACTTGCTTGTCGACTGGCAAGTATGTTGTAGAGTTTCTTCCCGTGACCGCGCCGCGCCGCACTCAACAGGAACGCCGGGACCAGGCGTCGGCCGCTTTGCTGGAAGCCGCCGCCGAGCTGGTCGTCGAGGAAGGCGTACGCGCCGTGACCTTGGCCCGCGTCGGCGAGCGCGCCGGGTACAGCCGCGGCCTGGTCACCCACCACTTCGGCGGGAAACAAGCGTTGCTGGAACAACTCGCCCGCACCACGCAGACCGGTTTCGTCCCCGGTCTCGACACCGTGGCACCCGGCCTGGACCGGCTGTTGCGGCTGATCGAGGGCTACCTCGCCCGGCTCAGCGAGCCCGACGTGCTGAGCCGGGCTTTCCTGGTGCTGTGGGCGGAATCGATGACCGCGCCGGAACTCGCCCCGATCTTCCGCGAACGCGACACCGCCTTCCGCCACGACCTGCGGCAAGAGATCTCCGCGGGCATCGCTGAGGGCACCATCCGCTCCGACGTCGACCCCGAGCAGATCGCCGTCGCCATCGTCGGGCAGCTCCGCGGCATCGCGCTGCAGTGCCTGCTCGACCCGGCCGCGGTGGAGCCGGCCGAGCTATGCCGCTGCGCCACCGAAGTGTGGAAACGGGCGCTGTCCTAGAGCTGCGTCGCGCCGCCGTCGACCGCCAATTCCGCACCCGTGGTGTAGGTGGCGTCGAAGGCGAGGAACAGCATCGCCGTCGCGACCTCCTCCGGTGCGCCGAAACGGGACATCGGATTTTCCGCGGCCATCTGGGCTTTCGCCGGCTCCGCGAGCTCCGGCGGAAGCGGCGGAAGCGGCGGAAGCGGCGGAAAAACCTGTCCGGCGCAGCGGCACCCGGGGCCCAACGCGGCAAGAAAGAAGAAGACGAGCATGAACGCAAGTACGTTCTTGACGTAGACCTCTTCGCCGACGACGGCACCGCCGTCGACCCTGAAACCGGCATGCGTCCGACCCCGCCGACGCTCGGGGCGCAAGGACCGCTGCCACCGCGACCCGTCAATCGGCCAGATCAACTGGCGGCAGTCACCGGAGAGCGATAGCAAACACCGTCCTCGCGACCCAATCCCGCCCCGCCGCGCCAACAAACACCGTCCCGCGACCCAATCCCGCCCTGCGGCCGTCAACAAACACCGTCCCGCGGCCCAGTCCCGCCCCGCCGCTGTCAAGCGACGAGGCGGAACTCCCCCTCGCACGGCACTCCCCTCCCAGCAGCGCTTCCGCTGAAGCGCTGCCCCCGACGGCTCGCCCCCTCGAACGTCGCCCCTCCGGCATCGTTCCTCAACGAGCCCGCCTCATTCGGCCGCCCTCGCAGGGGCGTTGGCCCTCGGCCAGGATCCGCACCGGACCCGGCTCAAGCGGCCATCCCCTCCAGGACGTGGGCGCTCACCAGCATCCGTCCCCTCACACGGATCTGCTGGAGCGATCAGTCACGCACCGTCTCCGAAACGCCGCCCCTCCAACGACGTTCGCGCAGACGAACCCTCGCAACACTGCCTCCGGCACCGCTTCGACCGTTCGGCTTCCCAAGCGGCACGACCCCTCAGACGTGCCGCTCGCAAACACTGCGCCCCCTCAAAACCTCAGGCCGCGAACGCCGCAGCCTTCCGCGCCCGAACGCCCCGGGTAGCCGCTGCACCACGAGCACCGCCAGCAGGCTCAGCACCGCACTCGCGTCGAAGGCGAAGCCGGGTTCAGGTCGATCAGGTCACGCAGGGCAAGGCCGATGACCGCGAACGCCGTCAGCACCATCCGGGCCCAAGGTATGAGCACCGTCGCGGCTGACACCAAGGTCACCAGGCCGAGGACCAGCCAGATCGCCGCGCGGTTGGTGAACGACGACAGGGCGATTCCGGTCAGGTCGCCGGCCGGGAGCAGGCCGCTCAAGGCCAAGTCCCAGCCTTCGGCCCGCAGGTACTTCTGCCTGGCGGGGCGAATCGGGCCCTCGCCCCGCACCAGCACCCCACGGCAGCCCGCTGAGCAACCCCAGCCCGCCGATGGCCAGGGTGCGCGAGCGTCGCGCGCCGGCGGAACCGTACGAACTCACTTCTGTCGGACTCCTTGGCTCAGCAATCGAATCAAGCGTCACCAAGTTTTCCGCCGACTGCTTGCGCCGTCTACTGGTTCGCCGATAAAATCTTCAGATTTTTTTAACTGGCCACGAGATCAGGAACGCCGGGTTAGGCTCTCCGACGTCCGCGAAGAGAATGAGAAGGCGAGTCCTGCCAGATGTCCGCACCCAGCCCGTTCCGGTCGCCGTCGTTCAACGTGCTCAGCAGGCTCCTGCGCTCGTCACCTGCCCTGCTCGACACGACGTTCGACCAGTTGCGCACGCTGATCACGGTCGCGGAAACCGGAACCGCCCTCGCCGCGGCCCGCACGCTCGGCCGCGACCAGTCCAGCGTGCAAAAACAACTCGACACCCTCAACCGCAATTTCTCGGAATTGTGCGGAGAACCATTGCTGCACCGCCAGGGCCGCGGTCGTGACGTTCTTTTTACTGACACCGGACGCGCCGTCGCACAGCAAGCGCGCCGCACTCTCACCGAATTGCTGGACACCATTCACGAATGCCGGCGCGAACTCGGCGGAACGCTCACCGTCGGCGCGACTCGCTACACCCTCGGCAGCCTAGCCCACGCGGGCGATCTCGTGGCCGAGCAGTTCCGCGGCCGCGACATCGAGCTGAACGTGGTGCACGTGCGCACCAAAGACCTGATCGACCGGCTGCTGGCCAAGGACGTGGACCTGGTGTGCGGCAGCGTCGTCACGACCAGCGCGCTCGACTCCGTCGACGTGCTCGAATGGCGGCGCAGCGGACTCGGCATCGTGACCAATATGGACACTCCGAAGCCCGGGGAGTCCGTCGCCACCAGCCAATTGCCGACGCTTCCGCTCGTCGTGCCCAGCGGCGGCGTGATCAACGACTTTATGCGCGGCTGGTTCGGCTCCGACTACCGCAACCGGCTCGACATCGTCGCCGAGATCGACTCCGCGCAATACGGATTCGAACTGCTCCGTTCAGGTCTGGTCCGCGGCTGCATGCTCGTCACCCAAGGGCTCGGCGAGGCCGCGGGCGAAAACCGCCTGCACGCCGCCTCCGGATTGCGCACCATCGGCCTCGTCGACGACATCGAGCCGAAACTCGAACTGCTCGTCGGCGTGTTCGCCCGGCGCGGCGAACGGTCCTCGTACCCGGACAGCCATCCCCTCAACCTGCTGTGGAACGCACTGCGACAAGCGGGAGAGGCGTCCTGGCTCGAAGTCGGCCGCTGAGCCGTGCTCTCGCCCGCGGAGCCGTGTCGAAGCGCTGGTCAGCACCACACCGCGAGACGCCGGACCCGGATCAGCGGCGCACTGGATCGGCACCGAAACCGCAACAGCCAAGCACCCCTCAGCCGACCTCCTCGATCTCCACCCGGTCCGGATAGAACGCGACGTGCCCCTTGATCGGAGCCACCGCGTCGTAGGGGGCCTCGTACACCCACACCGCGTTCTCGCCGTCCGGCACCGCGGCGAGGCTGTAGTAGGAAGCGTCGCCCTTGTACGGGCAGTGCGTGCGGTGCTCGGTGGGCGACAGCATCGCCAGGTCGACATCCTCCAGCGGGATGTACTGCACCGGCGGGTAGCTGGCCTCGCGCAGCACCTGCGCGCGGGTGGTGTCGGCGATGGTCTTCTCGCCTGCCTTGACCACCACCCGCGCCGGGTTGGGTGCAACGGTGATCGGGTGGTCCGGCCCCGGGATCAGCTTGTCGGGCATGGTTCTCCTCCTCCGCGCAACGGAAGCGGTGCGCACTCCCAACACTAGGCCGGACCACCGACAAAATCAGACGCCGGAAGACTCAGACGCCCGCGACCTGCGAGATCCAGCTGCGGTACCGCGTGATGTTGGTGTACGCCGTGCTGCTCTGCCGGTCGCTGGTCGACGCGACGCCCACCTGGCGTCCGGACGCGAACATCGGGCCGCCGGAGTCGCCGCCCGCGGTGATGCCGTCGCCGTAGGTCGCGCACACCGCGACGCCGCCTTCGTAGTCGCTGCACGACGGCGTCGTCACGCGCACGTTGGCCACCTTCAGGTACCGCGACTGGCAGTTGATCTCCGAACCGCACCGGCTCGTCGCGCCCCAGCCATACACCTGCACAGTCTGCCCGGCGCGGACGTCGTTCGTCGTGCCGAGCGGCGAGTACGTCGCGTTCACCGAGCTGGACAGCCGGACGATGGCCAGGTCAGCGGCACCCGGGTAGCGCGTGATCGCGGCACCGGTGGCCATCGTGCCGCCGCTGCTCTGGTCGAGGCTGCCGATGCGGAAGGTGTAGCTCCCGCTGGAGGCGACGCAGTGCTTCGCGGTGAGGATGTACTGCGGCGCGATGATCGTGGCCGTGCAGTTCTGCTGCCCGTTCACGAACAGCCGCGCAGCCCACGGGGCGTTGGAGGCGTAACCGCCGCCGATGATCGCCGGGGTCGAGGCCGGTCCGCTGGAGGCAGCGGCCTGTCCGGCGAATCCGGCTAGGCCAAGCGCGGTAGCGAGCACGAGCAAACAGGTGCGCAAACGCATGGTCTCTCGTTTCTGCGGCTTCGTCGCCGCGGTTCCGGTGGGGACGGGGAACCCCGATCATCAGGGCGTCGCCCAGGAACCAGAACCGGCGAAAGTAGCCGGGGACCACCTGTTCTTCTGCTGCTGCCGCCGCTACGGACAGTTCCGCGTACTGTTCCTCAGCCGACGGCCCTGGTCCGGCGCAGCCAGTACAGGCCGATTACCGGAAGCACCAGCGGGATGAACAGGTACCCCTGTCCGTACACCGACCAGACCGTGGCGTCCGGGAACGCCTGCCGGTCGAAAACGCTCAGCGTGCCGACGGTCAGCACGCCCAGCAGTTCGACCGTGCACGCGGCGAGCGCGATGCGCCACCACGTCCGGCCGCCGCGGGCGAGCGCGATCGTGGCCAGGATGTAGACGAGCGCGGCGAAGGCCGACAGCACGTACGCCAGCGGCGCCTCGTGGAATTTCGTGCTGATCTGGACGCCCGCCCGCGATGTCGCGGCGAGCGCGAAGATGGCGTACACCGCGACCAGGATCCGGCCGGGGCCGGTGGCCGTCCTACGCGCTTGCTCCACTCCACACCTCGTTCAGTCGCAGCACCATCACCGGAACAGCCAGGCAGGCGATGCCGAGCACGACTGTGCTCGACCGGCTCTGCTCGGCAAGCGCCCACGCCGCGCCGACCGGCAGCACGACGAGGCAGCCGATCAGGTAGGCGAGGTAGGTCGCGAGGCTGCCCGGGTGGTGCCCGCCGGCGAGCAGCACGATCCCGATCACGAGCTGGGCGAGCAGCAGCACCTCGATCACCGCGAGCGCGACGAGCAGCGGGGTGTCCGGGAGCTTCTTGCGCGCCGCCTGGACGAAACTCCACAGCGCGACGAGCGCGGCGCATCCAGCGACCGCTATCGCGAACCCGACGATCACCCGTTCCTCCTTCTGCCCGCCGGCCTCAACGTACCCGCCTCGCTTGCCGGCCCGGACGGGCGAGGGGCCGACAGCGTGGCCGGGACCACGTTCACCGGAACGGGTCGCTGGCATTCCGTCAATTCTCGAATGCCGCGGAAATCCCGCTCGACCGGGCGACGGTAACTCACTCTCGGTTCGCCAGTGCCGGATTTATCCGCGCCCCGCCCGGGTCGGCCGAACGCTGAAATGGCGGATTGGCGCGACGGCTAAGCTGTGCGGAAATAGTTTCCGTCGCCGGAGAACCGGAGCAGCGCACACGCGGAAGGATCCACTTTTATGAACGTCCGGCACGAGGCATTCTGCCTCGCCGATCCGTGGTTCTTCGACCGCCGACGGGAAATATCCGCCGACGACCTGGCCGCCCCATCCTACGGTCCACAGTGGACTGTGGAGGAGCACGGACACTGGCGTCGCCTGCGCCCCGCCGGTGCCGTATTGCCCGAACAAGGCTGGGCGGTAGAGATTTCCGCCGCCCCCGGCAATGCCGACCGAGTACTGGACCGGATCCGCGAGTACTGCCGGATCGCCCGGCTGCACCACCGGCATCTGCGTTCCCGGTCGATTTTCCTCGATCGCAATGCCGAATATCCGACGACCGGCGGAACCGGTGCACTGGCCACTATTTATCCTCCCGACAATAACGCGCTAGAGCAGATCCTCGACGATCTTTCCGAACTCCTCGCCGGCGAGCCCGGACCAGATATCGACGGTGCGCTTCGCTGCGGAGAATGCCCGATTCACGTGCACTATGGCGGGTTCATGCCACTGTGGACCGAGCACGGCGGCACCCGGGTGCCCGCGCTGCGCAGGCCGAGCAGCGCTCTCGAACCCGCGCCGCGGGGCCCGGAGTTCTCCGTGCCGGACTGGGTTCGGATTCCCGACTGCGTCGCGGAGTACACCGACGCGCCGATGCCGCCGCACCCGGTCGCCGAAGTACTCCGCCAGGCCCACGGCACCGCCGTCTACCTGGCCGAACGCGGCGTCGAGCAGGTGCTCGTCGAGGAGGCCTGGCCCTACACCGGACTGGACGGCGACGGCGTCGACGCGGCCGCGCGACTGGAGCGCAAACACGACCTCTTCGAGCGGCTCGCCGGAATCCCCGGCATCCCGAAAACCCACGCCTACCTCGCCGGGCAGCGGCATTACCTGGTGCGGGAGTACCGGCAGGGCCTGCCGCTGGACGCCTGGCTCACCCGGCATTACCCGCTCACCCGCCGCGACTGCCCCGAAACCGACCTCGCCGCCTACCGCAAACAGGCGTTGTCCGTGCTGGCGCAGGTCGACCGGATCGTCGCCGAAGCCGCCGAACGCGGCGTCGTGCTCGAAAACCCGCGCAACATCCTGGTCGACAGTTCCGGCACGGTGTCGTTGACCGGCTTCGACCGCGACGAAACCGCCCTGCGGCTGCGCCTCTTCCTGCCGCTGGCCCCGCTCTACCGCCTGGTGCCGGAACGCCTCCGCTGGGCCGCTGAGCTCACCGAACGCCGGTTCTCCCTGCCCGCCGGGTACGCCGACCGCATCGCGCCGCACACCGAGCCCGCGCACACCGAACTCGACGAACCCCGCCCCGATTGGACCCTGGTGCGCAAGCAGATCGCCGAAGCCCTGCTCGCGTGCGCGACCCCGGATCGCCAGGATCGGCTGTTCCCCGGCGACATCGAGCAGTTCCACGTCGGCGGCGCGACCTTCGGCACCGGCGCGGCGGGCGTGCTGCACTCGCTGCACGTCGCGGGCGCCGGCCGGTTCCCCGAGCACGAGCAGTGGCTGCTCGACGCGATCGACGGGGAACAGCCCAGCCGCGCGGGTTTCTACGACGGCAGCCACGGAATCGCGTACGTGCTGGAGGAATTCGGCCACCGGAAGGCCGCGGCCGATCTCCTCGCCGTCTCGCGCGCGCTGGTGGACCACACCGTCGGCCACGATCTCGCGAGCGGGCTGGCCGGCATCGGCCTGACCCGGCTGCATTTCGCCGCGACCCGCGGCGACAACGAATTCGGCAGGCAGGCGCTGAACATCGGCATCCGGCTCGCCGAGGCACTGGACACCGCGGAACCGCCGGGAGCGACCGCGCGGGCCGGGCTGTTGTACGGCTGGTCCGGCCCGGCCCTGCTGTTCCTGCGGCTCTACGAACGCACCGGTGAACCGGCCTGGCTGTCGTTCGCCGACCAGGCGCTCGAACGCGATCTGGAGGAATGCGTCCCGGCGCTGGACGGCTCGCTGCCGGTCCGCGACGGCAACCGCGGTTCGCGGCGCGGGGCGGGAATCGGCAGCGCCGGGATACTGATCGTGACCGAACAACTGGCGCGGTACCGCTTCGACGCGAAGGCCGCGCGCAGCCTGCCCGCACTGCGCGTCGCGTGCCGCGGGGAATTCGCGCTCCATCCCGGTCTGCTGAACGGACGCTGCGGGCTCGCCGCGGGCCTGGCCTTCAGCAGCACGCCGGACCGGCGCACCCAGGACGCGATCGACCGGCACCTGACGCGGCTTTCCTGGTACGCGGTCCCGTTCCGCGGCGGCCTTGCCTTCCCCGGCACTCGCCTGCTACGACTGTCCGCTGACGTCGCCACCGGCGGCGCCGGAGTCCTGCGCACCCTCGCCGCACTTCAGGACGGCATCGAACTGCTCCCGTTCCTCGGCCCGACGCCGCGGGTCGGTCATTAGTCCACTGTGGACAGGAACTGTCGACAAGTCAATTCGCCGACAGTTCCACCACGCGGAACCTTGACTGAGTGTCCGGACACTTTTTGAATCACTCATTCAGCCCAGCCCGTTGGTCCGAAATCCGCAGCCAGGGCCGGGGCCTCGGAAAACGCCGGGGGAACCCGCCGCTACGGTCGGTAACCGCCGTCACGACGACGTTCGGCTGCTCGTTCAGCGGCACCACGAGGCCCCCGTTCGTGATAGAAACCGGGGCTGTTCCGTTCGGTGGGCCTACGAAGGGTGTATCCGAGATTTCCGTGACGAGGACCACTCGCACCCACTGGCGTGTCCGCTTCCCCGGCCGTGTCCGCACTCTCGCCGAGGGTGACCCAGGAGTTCGTGAATCATCGTGGAGAACAAGGACGATCCCGGCAAGGCGTACGACAAGTCGATCCGGAAGAGGCTGACCCGGACGGTCCTGATCCCGAGCATCACCCTGCTCGTGCTGTGGGCGGTGCTGGCGACGGCCTTCTTCATCAACGGCTTGTACGTGCGGCTCGTCGCGGGCTCGGTGCGTGACGTTTCGATCCCCGCGCTCACCGCGTTGTCGTCGCTGCAGCAAGAACGGCAGCTCGCCCTGCAGTATCTCGACAGCCCCAGCTCCGGCCCGCAGCAGTTGCAGCAGCAGGAGCAGGACAGCGACGGCAAGCTGAAGGGTCTGCAAGAAGCCTTCGCGGCCACCATTTCCAGCGCGCCGGACGAGATCGCCAGCAAGGTCACCGCACTGAAGGCGCAGCTCGACCAGCTGCCGGTGCTGCGCTCGCAGGTCAACTTCCGCAGCATCAACCGCGCACAGGTCAACACCTACTACAACGGCGTCCTCGACTCCGCGGCGACGCTGTTCGACACGCAGGCGCGCATCGTCCCCGACGCGACCGCGGTGCAGGGCGCGATCTCGGCGACCTCGCTCTTCCGGGCGGGCGACCTGATGTCGCGCGAGACGTCGCTGGTGTCGGCGGCGTTCTCCGGCAGCACCTTCGCGCCGGACGACTTCGTCCAGTTCTCCCAGCTGGTCGGCTACTACCGCACGCAGCTGGCGCAGATCTCGCCGTTCCTCGAACCGGCTGTGCGCCAGCACTACCAGCAGCTCTCGACGAGCGACGCGTGGAAACGGCTCAACGCGGCCGAGGACTCACTGATCAAGCACGGCCCGTGGACCAGCGGCGACCAGAACAACGTCCCGGTCTCGGCGGGCGACTGGCACGCGCTGACCGCGCAGGTCGCCCAAGGTCTGAACCAGCTCACCATCGAACAGGCCGACCAGGTTTCCACCGCCGCGATCGACTCCGGGAACGCGCAGCTGCGCAACGCGATCATCGGCAGCATCGTGGCCCTGCTCGCCTCGCTGGCCGCGATCATCGTCGCGGTGCGGGTGTCGCGGTCGCTCGTCGACCGGACCCTGATGACGCGCCTGGAGCGGCTGCGCAACGACTCGCTCGACCTCGCGCGCAACCGGCTGCCGAACATCGTCGGCAGGCTCAAGAGCGGCGATCCGGTGGACATCGAGGCCGAGCTGCCGAAGCTGGACCACGGCCGGGACGAGATCGGCCAGGTGGCCGAGGCGTTCAACACCGCGCAGCTGACCGCGGTCAACGCGGCGGCGAGCGAGGCGAAGGCGCGCAGCGGCGTGCACAACGTGTTCCTCGGCATCGCCCACCGCAACCAGGTGCTGGTGCACCGGCAGCTGCAGATCTTGGACGAAATGGAAAGCCGCGAAGAGAACTCGACCCAGCTGGCCTCGCTGTTCCAGCTCGACCACCTCGCCGCGCGCGCCCGCCGGACCACCGAGAACCTGATCATCCTCGGCGGCAAGCAGCCCGGACGGCGCTGGCGCAAACCGGTTTCGCTGATGGAGGTGCTGCGCGCGGCCGTCTCGGAAACCGAGCAGTACTCGCGGGTGCAGGTCGAGCAGGTGCCAGACGTCGCGATCGTCGGCACCGCGGTCGCCGACACCATCCACCTCGTCGCCGAGCTGGTCGACAACGCGACGTCGTTCTCCCCGCCCGGTTCGCAGGTCGAGGTGACCAGCCGGATGGTCGCGCGCGGCGTCGTGGTCGACGTGTCCGACCAGGGGCTTGGCATGAAGGAAGGCGTGCGCGAGTGGGCTAACGCGATGATGGCCGACGCGCCCGAATTCGACGCGATGGCACTGCGCGCGGACTCCAGCCTCGGCCTGTTCGTGGTCGCGCGGCTGGCTTCGCGGCTCCGCATCACCGGCACCCTNGGACTCCAGCCTCGGCCTGTTCGTGGTCGCGCGGCTGGCTTCGCGGCTCGGCATCACGGTCACCTTCGACCCGTCGCGCTACGGCGGCACCCGGGCGACCGTGCTGATCCCGTCGAACCACCTCGCCAACGCGAACGCGCCCGAACCCTTGGCCGAGGCCCCGGCGCTCGCCCAGGTCGGCGCGCCCGCACCGGAAAGCGCCGCACAGCGACCGGCCCCCGAGGCACCGCAGCCGGCGCCGCGACCGTATCCCGCCCGCCCGCTTCCGACGCCGGACCCGCGCACCGCGGAGCCGTATCCCCCGTCCGCGGGCCAGATCCCGGACGTCCCGGCGGCACCGCGCGCCGCGGAGCCCGACCTCAGCGAGCTGGAGGGCGACGACCGGCCCCGGCTCCCGCGCAGGCAGCCGCAGCAGAATCTCGTCGCCCAGCTGCACGACGACCCGGACGCCGCCGAGGCGGACGTCACCAACGCGGGCGAGACCACCGCGCGGACGCTGATGGCGTTCCACAAGGGCACCCGCCGGGCGCGAGGCGGGCAAAATGACTCATAACGACCGAACACCTCACCACACCGAAAGTCAGGGTCTGTCCGCATGAACGAGTACGGGAATTCCACCCCTGATCTCAACTGGCTGCTCGACGACGTCGTCAACCGTGTCGTCGGCGCGCAGAACGCCATCGTGCTGTCCGCCGACGGCCTGCTGCTCGGCAAGTCGTCCGGGATGAGCAAGGACGACTCGGACCAGCTCTCGGCCATCGCGTCGAGCCTGCAGAGCCTCGCCAAAGGGGTGAGCAGGCAGTTCAACCGCGGTCCGGTGCTGCAAAACATGATCGAGATGGAACGCGGGTACCTCTTTGTCTCGGCCGCCGGGCAGGGCGCGTGCCTCGCCGTGCTCGCCGGCGCGGACATCGACGTCGAAATGATCGCGTACGAAATGAACCGGCTGGTCAAGCGCGTCGGCGACTATCTGGCGTCGGCACCGCGCGAGGCCGCGAACCTGCTGCGGGAGGCGACGTGACTGACGACGGCTGGTACGACGAGGCCGCCGGACCGCTGGTCCGGCCCTACACGATCACCAGCGGACGGACACCGTCCGAAGACCAGCTCGACCTCTCCACCCAGGTGATGACCCTGCAACAGGGATCGGACCCGGTCGGGCTCGGCCCGGAGCACCTGGCGATCACGCAGCTGTGCCGCAGACCCTTGTCGGTGGCCGAGATCGCGGTGTACGTGAAGCTGCCGCTCGGCGTCGTGCGCGTGCTGTGCGGGGACCTGATCGACCGCGGCCTCGTCATCACCCGCGCCCCGTCCCGTCAGCCGGCCCAGATGCCGGACCACGAAACTCTCCAGGCGGTTCTCGATGGCCTCATCAAGCTCTGAAGACGCCGCGGCGTCGGTGCCGACCCCGGTCAAGATCATCGTCGCGGGCGGGTTCGGCGCCGGGAAGACCACCATGGTCGCCTCGGTCAGCGAAATCCCGCCGCTGTCCACCGAGGAGGTGCTGACCGAGGCGAGCACCGGCGTCGACGACCTTTCCGGCGTGGAGCAGAAGAAGACCACCACGGTCGCGCTCGACTTCGGCCGGATCACCATCTCGCCGCGGCACGTGCTCTACCTGTTCGGCACCCCGGGCCAGGAACGGTTCTGGTTCATGTGGGACGACCTGGCGCGCGGCGCGATCGGCACCGTCGTGCTGGTCGACACGCGCAGGCTGGAGACCAGCTTCGCGGCGGTCGATTTCTTCGAGCGGCGGAAGATCCCGTTCGTCGTCGCGGTGAACTGCTTCGACAACGCGCCGCGCTACACCCCCGACGAGATCCGCGAGGCGCTCGTGGTGCCCGACGGCGTGCCGATCGTGATGTGCGACGCGCGGCAGCGGGATTCGAGCAAGATCGCGCTGATCCGGCTGGTGAAGCACGCGATGACGGTGGTTCCGCAACCCGCCTGACCCAGCGCCGCGACCGGCGGCGGTGAGACCAGCGAGGGGGTTCCCGGCGCGGGGAGCCCCCTCGTTCGCTTTCTGCTGTTCTTAATGGACCGGGGCCATCCGGAGGTTGAAGTGCCGCAGGATCTTCGGCGCTTCCACGATCCGGTAGCCGGGCACCTGCTCCGGGTTTTTCGCGATGTCGCCGAGGATTTCGGCCACGTAGTCGTAGTGGCCCTGGCTGTACACGCGCCGCGGCAGCGCCATCCGGACCAGTTCGAACGGAGCCGGGGTGATCAGCTCGTTCTGCTCGTCGAGCGTGCCAAGATAGAGCGAACCCAGTTCCACACAACGGATGCCGCCCGCCAGATACAACTCGCAGGCCAGCGAATGGCCCGGGAACCGCGAGGCGGACAGATGCGGCAGCAGGCGGCCCGCGTTGAGGTAGAGCGCGTGGATGCCCGGCGGCTGCACGATGTCCACCCCGGCGTCGTTGGCCTGCTTCGCGAGCCGAGCTGCCTCGCCCGCGCGCGCGGCGAGGTAGTGCGGGTCGACGACTTCCTGAAGGCCCTTGGCGACCCGGTCGAGGTCGTGCGCCGCGAGCCCACCGTAGGTACGGAAGCCCTCGGTGGCGATGAGGTTGGTTTCGCAGCGCTGCGCCAGTTCCGGGTCGGTCAGGCCGATGAACGCGCCCATCGGCGAGATGCCGTCCTTCTTCAGGCTCGCGACACATCCGTCGACCAGGCCGAACGCCTCTCGCGCGACCTCGCGCGGCGTCTTGTCCGCGTAGCCCGCCTCGCGCTGGATGACCAGCCACGCGTTCTCCGCGAACCGCGCGGCATCGAGGAAAACCGGCACGCCGTGCGCTCGCGCGAGCTTCGCCGCCGCGACCAGGTTCGCCATCGAGACCGGCTGTCCGCCGCCGCCGTTGTTGGTGATGGTGAGCAGCACCTGGCCGACGCGGGCGCCGTCCGGGCCGGTGAGCAGGCGTTCGAGCGCGTTGAGGTCGATGTTGCCCTTGAACGGTTCGAGGCTGTCGAGGTCGCCGAACTCCGCGCAGGGCAGGTCGATCGCCTCGGCGCCGAGCAGTTCGACGTTCGCGCGGGTGGTGTCGAAATGCGTGTTGCTGACCGAGATCCGGCCGCTCTCCAGCACGCTGGAGAACAGCACGCGCTCCGCCGCGCGGCCCTGGTGCACCGGCAGGAGATGCGGGTATCCGGTGAGGTCGCTCAGCGCGTCGCGGAAGCGGTAGAACGAGTCCGACCCGGCGTAGGAGCGGTCCGCGGCGGCCGCGGCGGCCTCCTGCGCGGTGGAGACCGCGCCGGTGCCGGAGTCGGTGAGCAGGTCGATGCTGACCTTGTTCGCGGGCAGGTTGAAGGCGTTGTAGCCCGCCGCGGCGAGTGCTTGTTCCCGCTCGGCACGAGTAGTGACCGGAATTTCGGCGACGACTTGGGAGCGGTACGGCGGGAAGGTCCGCATCAGGGTATTTCCTCCAGTTGTGGGTGACAGCCCAAAACTACCGCGTCAGGTCATCCGGCCGAGCACCGGCCGCTTTCTCGGCGGCGCTACCGCATAAGCCTCCGACGACAGGTAGACCGTGATTCCGGAGCCGAACTCACCCATTCTCAGCGACACGTGCGCGATCAGTCCGACGCCGTCGCGCAGCGGCCTTTCCGAAACCGCTGCCAGCGCTTTGTCCAGTTGTGTCGGGTCGAAGTCGTACTGCGCGAGAATGGCGTGCACGCGGGCGCGGGCTACCTCGTCGTCCGGCACGTAACTCCGAATAGGGAGGTAAAGACTGTAGTTTCCCGGAGTGCCACCCATACCCTCGACGAATGAATAACTGGAAACCAGCGGGCGACCTTCGAAAGGACCTTTCCCGCCGCCGAGCACGGCGAGGAACTCCCGGATCAGCATCGGATCCGTGCCCGGCACCAGCTCCGCCGCGCGCACCGCGTCCTCGGTCTCGGCGGCGTCGTGCGAGACGTACACCTTGACCCGGGACAGCGGGTCGTCGTCGAGGTCGAGCGCGAAGAAGGTGAAGTTGTCGCGCTCGCCGCGGCGCAGCGCGTGCTCGACCACCGGGTCGAACGCCTCGCCGAGATTCAGCCGCCGGAACCCCTCGCTGACCAGCGAATCCGCCATGGTCTGCCCGCTGATCTGCGGGTTCAGGTACACCTTGATCTTCGGCGCGGAGCCGTTGCGGAAGATCAGCGAGTACCACAGCGTGAAGGGCCCGCGGCGCTCCTCGTGCGGGAGGAAGAGGTCGGCCACCGCGTCGAGCCGGTCGGTGACCAGGCCGTACTCGCCAGCCACCTGAGCGAGGAACCCGCGCGGGTCCGGAGCCCCGACGGTCTCGCCGAGAACCCGTACCACACATTCGCCATTGGCGTCGAATGCGACCGAGAATTCAACGGGCGTAGTGTCGTCCGCCACATTGCACGGGAACTGCGCCGGAGCGTCGACGGTCATTTCCCCGGACTCGCCGAGCAACAACCGGAGAAGATCCAGGTGACGGCGTTCTTCCGGATCGAATCCCACTGCCCGGCACAGCCGGTCGAGTTGACCACCGGCGTGGCTGTACATCGACAACTCGACCATCGGCACACTCGCTCCGACCATGGCGCTGTATTCACCGTTTCATTCGTGCGTTCGGCCCCGCGAAGCATCCGCCGTTCGGCGTAGCGGGCGTTCACGGGCCGCCGAGAAGATTAATCCCCGGAATGCCGATCACGATACCTCTGACGGAGCGACAACACCGTCCGGAAACCGTGCCTGAGTGTGCTGATCAACACCGGAATTCACCTGAATTCCGCATCGACAGGAACGGATCCTGCAGCTACCCACCCCCGCCATGTGGCCTATCCCACTGCTGCGCCCGGACGGTGTCCCGTGCACCCGATGCAGTGCGACGGCGCCGAAAATTGTCGGTGGCGGGTGAGACGCTCGTCTCATGACACCGACCCCGAAGCATCTGTCCAAGGTGGCCGAGAGCGAGCGCCCGCCCATCCCCCGCGTCGCCGACGAACGCTCGACGCTGCTGGCCTATCTGGAGTGGCACCGCGAAACCCTCGCGCTGAAGTGCGCGGACCTGAGCCAAGAAGCCGTGTCAGCGCGCGCGGTGCCACCCTCCACAATGTCGCTGCACGGCCTGGTCCGGCACCTGGCGGGCTGCGAACGATGGTGGTTCCGCATCCAGTTCGCCGGCGAGGACGTCCCACTGCTGCACTACTCGGACGACGACCCGGACCAGGACTTCGACCGCCTGGACGGGGATTTCGGCGAGGCACTGGCTTTGTGGCGCGCGGAGTGCGACCGGAGCCGGGAAATCGTGGCGGCAGCGGCTTCGCTGGACGCGCAGGGGATCGGGAAGACCACGGGAGAGCCGTTCTCGCTGCGGTGGATGCTGCTGTCGATGATCGCGGAGTACGCCCGGCACAACGGGCATGCGGATTTGCTGAGGGAGGTGACGGACGGAGCCACTGGGCGATGAGGTGAGTGAGGTCTCGGACGGGGAGGTTGATGGGGTGCTGCTTGGTGTTTCGGCTGCGGGCCCGAACGGGAGGTGATGCGGTGGAGAGTCGTGGCCGCGTCCGATGCTGCGTCCGATGAGGAGTGCGACGGCACCACGACCTGGGGCTTGACCCGAGTCCTGAGTGGAGGCGATGCGGTGAGGTCGCGGCTTGCTCGCGGGTGATCGGCGACCGTTCCGACCGCGCTTTCGCTGGCAGCTTCGGCTGTGTCGTGCTGGCGGGCTGGCGGCATCGGCTGTGTCGGGCTGGCGAGCTGGCAGCATCAGCTGTGTCGTGCTGGCAGCATCCGGCTGTTCGTGCGCCGCCAGCTGCGGCTAGGTCGCGCGGTCGTCATCCAGCCGTCCGCGCACCGCGCGCTTCGGCCGAGTCGCGCCGCCAACACCCAGCCCTCCGCACGCCACCAGCTGCGGCTAGGTCGAGCTGTCTGCATCTGGCCGCTCGCACGCAGTCACCTTCGGCTGGATCACGCCGCCGACACCCAGCCCCGCGCACACCGCCACCTCCAACCAGATCACGCCGCCGACACCCGACCGCTCGCACGCAGTCAGCTTCGTCCTGCCCGCGCCGCCCTCATCCAGCCGTCCGCACGCCGCCAGCTGCAGCTCGGTCACGCCGTCAGCACCCGGCCGTGCGGGCACCGTCAGTGGTCGGCGACAGCGGCATCGGAGCTGGTCAGCGAAGCTCGTGCCCCCGGTTACGTCGCCCCACCCACGCGGCGAGCTGCCGGCGGCCGTCCCTCCCCAAAGCGCCCAGCGTGCGATGCTGAACGACATGATCGCCGATCCTGACTCCGGCCTGCTCTCCCCGGTGCGCGCCGGAACCCCGGCTGAAGCGGCGACCAGTGACCGGGCCTTTGCCGCCGCCATGCTGGAGGCGGAGGCCGCGCTCGCACGGGCGCAGGCTCGGCTCGGCACGGTTCCGTCCGAGGCAGCCCAGCGCATCACCGCGGCCGCTCGTGTGCTGGGCGAGGGCGAACTCGACGTCGTCCAGCTGGCCCGTGAAGCGCGCGCGACCGGGAACCCGGTGGTCAGCCTCGTAGGCACGCTGTCCGCCAAGGTGCCGGACGTCGCCGATTACGTGCACCGTGGCTCGACCAGTCAGGACATCGTCGACACGGCGATGATGGCCGTCGCACGTGACGTTCTGCGGCTGATCACCGCAGACCTGACGGCGATCGCGGACGCGCTCGCCGAATTGGCGCGCGCCCACCGCGACACGGTCATGCCCGGGCGCACCCTTACCGCACACGCGGTTCCGACGACTTTTGGCCTGAAAGCGGCGATCTGGCGGCAGGGCGTCCAGGAATCCGCTCGCCGGATCGCTGAGCTGCGACTGCCGGTATCGCTCGGCGGTGCGGCCGGAACATTGGCCGCGTATGTCCAGTACGGCGACGGCACCGCCGACTACGCGGAACGGTTAGTCGGCGCTTTCGCCGAGGAAACCGGTTTGACCGCGCCGATTTTGCCCTGGCACGCGGATCGCACTCCGGTGGCCGAACTGGTTTCCGCGTTGGCTGGGGTGACGACGGCGTTGGGCAAGATCGCGGTCGACGTTCAAGTCCTCGCCCGCACCGAGATCGGCGAAGCGACCGAGGCGACCGGCGGCGGGTCCTCGGCGATGCCGCACAAGCAGAACCCGGTGCAGTCGGCCTTGGTCCGCTCGGCGGCGCTGCAAGTACCAGTGCTGGCGGCAGGAGTTACGCAGGCCGGCCTGGCGGAGGACGAGCGTTCGGCTGGGGTCTGGCAGGCCGAATGGCAGCTGCTGCGCGAATGTCTGCGGCTGACCGGCGGAGCGACGCATACGACCGTGGATTTAGTGCGAGGGCTGGACATTCACGCGAACCGCATGCGGGAGAACCTTGAGCTGACCAACGGGTTGATCGTGTCGGAACGACTGTCGGCCGCGCTGGCCCCCAGGGTGGGCAAGGCTCGCGCCAAAGACTTGCTGGGCACCGCTTCCCAGCGCGCGATCGAGGAAGACCGTCCGCTGTCGGAGATTCTGGCGGACACACCGGAGGTCACCGGCGTCGTCGACCCCGCGACCCTCGCCGATCTCCTTGACCCAGCGCAGTACGTCGGGGCGGCGCGGCGGTTGGTGGACCGGGCATTGGAAGATCCCGCGGAATGAGCGGGATCGCTGCCGGAGAAAGGCGATCCCGGCAAGCGATCCCGCTGCTCAGTTACTCCACGGTGGACCGGCTAGTAGGCCAGGCCAGCCCGCCGGTCTCGGCCGACGCGACTGGGCAGCCAGGCCTAGTGAGCCAAGCCATGCCCACCAGTCTCGGATCGACCCGACTGGGCAACCAGATCTAGTGAGCCAAGCCATGCCCACNAGCCAAGCCATGCCCACCAGTCTCAGATCGACCCGACTGGGCAACCAGATCTAGTGAGCCAAGCCATGCCCACCAGTCTCAGATCGACCCGACTGGGCAACCAGGCCTAGTGGGCCAAGCCATGCCCACCGGTCTCGGGCCGACGCGGCTGGGCGGCCGGGTCGACCTCGACGGGTTCCTCGTCGTCGGGAAGCAGAACCCCGTGCCGCGCCGGGAGAACCGCGGTCAGCAGGCCGAGTACCGCGATGCCCAGGTGCAGCCAGTTGTCCGCGTCGGCGAGGTTGAGCGGGTTGCCGAGGCCGGACACCGGATTGACCGAGATCGTCCCGGACAGCATCAGGCCCCAGACGAACAGCGCGCCGTAACCGATGAAGAGCAGCCAGCCGAACGTCCGCGCGCGGCCGGAACCCAGGGCCAGCAGCAGGCCGATCACGCCGGTCACCACGTGGACGACGTTGTTCAGCGGATTGGCGGAAAACCTCCACAAAGTGACACCGTGTCCGGTGAAATCCCCGAACCCGGACTTCACGAGCCCGATGATGCCGTAGGCGAGAAACAGGACCCCGAGCAGAACGGCCAGCATCTGGGCGGGCTGCAGTCCCTCCACCCGGACGCGGGCTCGATGCGCACGAACCATGACTCCAGTCCTTCCCGTACCGAGATGACGGTGGGTCAACCCTGAAGGAATCCCCCGCCCAAACCGGGCCGAAACCCGAATCCGGCCGTCCTGAACCCGCCCGCCGGGCAAGATCGGGGCTGCTGGGGCTGCTGAGCCACGCGATGGCCGAGTGGGGCACTGGCTCAGACGAGCGCGGTGACCAGCAGAGCGAAGGCTGCGATGATCACCGCGACGCGCGCGTAGTGGTAGCGGTCCCACCGGCTCATCTGCTCCTTCCAGTCCGCGGGCCGGTTCTCCGGGGTCCACGTCTTGCCGCGGTCGTTGATCGGGACGAGCAGCAGGATCGACATCGCCACGCTCACCATCAGCAGTCCGGCACCGATCACGACAAGGCTGATGCCCGGCCGATCCCACGCGGCGATCGCCCAGATCGCACTCAGCACCAGCGAGCCGATGTACCAGAACGGCATGATCGCGCCGAGCATCCGGCCGCCGTGCGCACGGCCTTGCTGATTGCTGTCGTCCGGGAGCCCGTTGAGGATCGGGTTGATGACGAAGGCGACACAGAATTCCACCCCCACCATCACGCCGACAACCACGATGGTGCAGACCGCGAGTGCGCTGAGCATGATGACCTTCCCAAAATCTAGCGTTGCTAGCTGATGAGGCGATGCTAGTACTACTGCCGCTCGATTGTCTAGCGGTGCTAGACTCAGGTCATGTCGGTACACACACGCAAACAGCGCGAACAGGCGGAACGCGAGCGCCTCATCGTCGCGACGGCCCGCGAGCTCGCCGAGCAGCAGGGCTGGGACGCGGTCACCACCCGCAGGCTCGCCGAGCGCATCGAGTACAGCCAGCCCGTTCTGTACAGCCACTTCCGCGGCAAGCGCGAGATCATCGGCGCAGTCGCTCTCGAAGGAGCCGCCGAGCTGGCGGCAGCGGTGCGGACCGCGACCCTCGGCGTGGCCGATCCGCGCACCCGGGTCACCGCCCTCGCCCGCGCGTACCTCGACTTCGCCGAACACCACCCGGCGGTCTACGACGCCATCTTCCAGCTCGACGGCGGCCTCGCGTTCGCGCGGGACGACACCCCGGAACCGCTGAAGGACGCCTTCGCCGCCCTGCTGGAAACCCTCGGCGAGGTCGCCGGGGACGGCGTCGAACCGGGTCTGTTCACCGAGTTGTTCTGGGCGTCCCTGCACGGGATCGCGACGCTGACCCGAGCGGGACGGCTGCCGAGGGAATTCGCCGAGCGCCGCATCGACCTGCTGGTGGAACGCCTCGTCGTGGCCTGATCCACCGCTGCTTGCCCGCAGCCCGCCCGAGCGTCACGCGTACTGGCCGGTACCGAGACCCATCCCACAAATCCGCCCTGTTCGGCGAACCCTGATCACCCGATCGGGGAAGTCGGGGCATGCGCAGGGCGAATACGTTCCTCTTGCTCGGCCTCGTTCTCGGTGCGGTCATCGCGTTTCTTGCCACCGAGGCCGAGCCGTACCGGCAGGTGGTCACCGCCGCCGGACCGGCGGATGGGCCGGGCGTCCTCTCCGCGGCAACCGAGTCGAGCCCGCCCGGCCCCAGTCCGGAACTGAGCACCGGCAGCTCCGCGCCCCAGCAAGGGCCTGAACTCAGCACCGAACTCCCCGCGCTCGTCCCGCAAGGGCACGTCAGCGTGGTCGTTTTCGACCGCGCCAAAGGGACGACGCCGGTCTCCCTCGACCCGCATCGGCGCTACACCTCCGCGTCCCTCGTGAAGCTGCTCATCGCCCTCGACGCGCTCGATCGCGGCAGCAATCCGGGAATCGTGCGGGAAATGCTGTCGCGCAGCGACGACGACACCGCCAGCAAGCTGTGGGTCCAGGGCGGCGAGACGAGGATCGTCCGAGCCGCGGTGACCGAAATGGGCCTCGCCGAAACCAGGCCGCCCAAAAACCCGGGGCGCTGGGGCGACACGGAAATCACCGCCGCCGACATCACGCGCGTCTACCGCTACCTGATGGACCGGGCGCCGGCCCAGCACCGCACGACGATTCTCAACGCACTCGGCGGCGCCACCGAAAACGGTGCCGACGGATTCCGCCAGTACTTCGGCATCCCGGACGCTCTCGGCGACGTTTCCTGGGCGGTCAAACAAGGCTGGTCCTGCTGCAACCCCGGGCGCATCCTGCACACCTCGGGCCTGGTCGAGGACCACCGGTACATCGTCACGGTCCTCACCGAGAATCCCCGCTCGGTCAGCTACGACGACGCCGAAGCTCAGGTCACCGAGGTGGTCAAGCACCTTCCCGGGATCCGCTGAGCGTCACTGCTCCACCGCGGTCAGCGCGCCCCGCGCGCCCGTGCTCGGCAACGGCCACGGCTTCACCCCGCCGGTCACGTCGGCCCGCTGCCCCGGAGCCGACGGGCCGGGGATTCGCTGCCCGATCCACGTCAGCACGTCCGGCAACTGCGCCTTGAACGTGTTCATGTTGTGCCCCGCGTCCGGAATCCGCCACGTCGTGAACTGCACCGGCGGCTGCGCGGCGGCGCGCATCTGGTCGACCGCCCGGCTTTCGTTCGCCTCCTTCTCCCCGGAGATCGCGAGGAGTTCCAGCGGGGCCGGATGCTGCCGGAGGTTGATCTTGACGTTGTTCGCGTCCTCGATGTCCTTGCGGCCGCGGAAAAGGTTCTCGGTTTCACCGTCCACTTGCGCCTTTTCGTAGCCGCTCACGCTCGCTGCCTGCGCGTACCACTGCGGATGCCGCGTCACGAGGTTCAGCGCGCAATAGCCGCCGGACGACCATCCCGCGATCGTCCAGGCCCGGCGGTCCGGATTGATGCCGAGGCGCTGGATTCCCCATTCGCGGACGTCCGCGGACAAATAGGTGTCGTTGGGGCTTCCGTTGACCTCGTCGACGCATTCGGTGTCGTGGCCGATTTTCGGCGTTCCGGTCGGGTCCGGGATCAGCACGATCACCGGCGGCAGGAGGTGCTTCGAGATCGCCGCGTCAAGCTGTTCGGGCAGGTGGTACCCGATCGGGGCGGTGGTGACCTCCGGGCCGGACGGGTAGTTCGGGATCCAGATGATCGCCGGGAACCGCATCGACCGGTACGGATGCTGGAAGTACTGCGGCGGAAGGTAAACCGTCACGTCGCGGGTCAGGCCGGTGCGCCGCCCGGTCACCGTCACGTGCGCGATGGTCCCCTTGCCGACCCGCGCGTGCGCCACGCCGAGGTCGCGCGCCCGGCCGAGGTCGACGCCGTTGTCGCCGCCCTCGACGTCGATGCCCTCGGCGGCGAACGCGCCGGTCCCGAGCAGCGAGCCGAGCGTCGGGAAGAATCCGCCGATCATATTGCCGGTCAGGCCAAGGGTGACGATTACCAGACACAGCGCGACAACCACCGTGGCACTGCGGCCAATTTGCTTGCGCTTGCGCCATTTGTCCCAAAACCACGGGACCGAGACGACCGCGAGAAGTGCGAGCACGCCGACCGCCGCGAGCATGACGGGCGAATCCAACCTGATTGCGCTCAGGTGCACGGGAACCTCCAGGACCGATCGCGCGCCCGGAAGGCGGGACCCGCTGCTCTAAACACGTTTGAGGGGCCATTCTCGTTGTGATCACGTGACGTCGATCACGCCAGAATGGCCCCGTCAAACTCAGCGAAACCTCAGGATTGCCCGTTAGTCCCCGGTTAGTTGCCGAATGCGCCGCGCAACACCGTGATCGCTTGGGTGATCGCCGCTTCCGCCGCGTGCGTTTCACGAAGCGCGTTCACCATCACGAAGTCGTGGATCACGCCCTGGTACCGAACCGCCGTCACCGGCACGCCCGCCTGACGCAGCTTCGCGGCGTACGCCTCACCTTCGTCGCGAAGGACATCCGCTTCACCAGTGATCACGAGCGCCGGCGGCAGTCCGGCCAACTGCTCCACAGTGGCGCGAAGCGGCGAAGCAGTGATCTCGGCGCGCTGCGCTTCGTCGGTCGTGTACTGGTCCCAGAACCACTTCATGCCTTCCCGGCTAAGGAAGTAGCCGTCAGCGAACTTGGCGTACGACTCGGTGTCGAAGGACGCGTCGGTGACCGGGTAGAACAGCACCTGCTGAAGGAACTTCACGTCCCCGCGCTCTTTCGCCATCAGCGTCAGCGCCGCGGTCATGTTTCCGCCGACGGAGTCGCCCGCGATCGCGATTCGGGTGGCGTCGAGCCCCTTCTCCGCACCGTTCTGGACAACCCACTTCACGGCCGCGTAGTTCTCTTCGATCGCGACGGGGTAGCGAACCTCGGGGGAACGGCTGTATTCCGGGAAAACGACTGCCGCACCGGTTCCGGCGGCGAGTTCGCGGACGAGCCGCTCGTGGGTGTGGAAATCGCCGAAGACCCAACCGGCCCCGTGGACGTAGACGAGCACCGGCAGCTCCCCGGTGACGCCCTGCGGCTTCACGATCCGGACCTCGACGTCGCCGTTCGGTCCACCCGGGACGGTCAGCGTCTCGATGTCGGCGGGGGCGAGTTCGATGTCGCCGTCCTGGACGCCGTCGACCGCCTTGCGGCCCTCGGCGGGCGGGAGCTGGAAAAGGTACGGCGGCTGGTCGGTGGCCTCGGCGAACGCCTGGGCGGCCGGCTCGAGGACGAGGTTCTGCGGGTTCGCGGTCATGGGTTCCTCCGGTAGCGGATCGGTCGGACCGCACAAACATAACTCGCAATTCAGTTGTACACAACTTAATCTTGCCCAATGAGATCTAGAGCACTTGAGTTGCCCTTCCCGCCCAACCGAGAGAGGATGGAGAGCTGGCGGAAGAAACTCACGGGAGGCCACCGATGACCAGCCCAGACACCGGGGAAACCGGCTCGTTGCTCCTTGACGACCAGCTGTGCTTCGGCCTGTACTCGGCTTCCCGGGCAGTCACCGCGCTCTACCGCGCGCTGCTCGAACCGCTCGACCTCACGTATCCGCAGTACCTGGTGATGCTCGCGCTGTGGCAGCAGGACGAGCAGCAGGTCAAGGAACTCGGATCCGCACTGAACCTCGACTCCGGCACGCTCTCGCCGCTGCTCAAGCGGCTGGAGAAGGCCGGGCTGATCAAGCGCGAGCGCCAATCCGACGACGAGCGTTCGGTCCGCATCCGGCTGACCGGCGAGGGAACCGCGTTGCGCGCCAAGGCGGAACGGATCCCGCCGCACATCGGCGCGGCGATGGGCCTGGACAACGCCGAACTGGGCCGGATGCGCGCCGCGATGGATCAGCTGACGGCTTCGGTCAACACCTACCGGGAGTCCTACCGGCCGAACTGAACCCGACGCCATGGTTAGCATGAGCGCCAGGGCGAGCGTGAGGACGGCGATGAGCACACAGGACGAAGCACTGCGCGCGGTGGAAGCCAGTCTGGACCGGCCGTCGGCGGCCCGCGTCTACGACTACTTCATCGGCGGCACCACCAACTACGCGATCGACCGGATCTTCGCCGAGAAGGTGCGCGAACGGCTGCCGCTGATGGGCGAGTACTGCCGAACCAGCAGGCAGTTCCTCGGCCGCGCGGTGCGCCAGAGCGTGCGCGAGGGCATCCGGCAGTTCGTCGACATCGGTTCCGGCCTGCCCACCGCGGGCAATGTGCACGAGGTGGCCGACGACGAACGCCCGGAGCACGACACCTCCGTGCTGTACCTGGACAACGAGCCGGTGGCGCTCGCGCATTCGCAGGTGCTGCTCGCCGACACCGCGGACGAGGACCGGCACCAGGCGATGGCCGCCGATCTCCTGCAGCCCGCCGAATTGTGGGACCGGGTCGCCGATTCGCACGTGATCGACGCCCGGCAGCCGGTGGCGCTGATCGTCAACGCGGTGCTGCACTTCATCAAGGACGAGCAGGACCCGGACGGCATCCTCGAGTTCTACCGCAAACAGCTCGCGCCGGGCTCGTTGCTCATCCTCTCCCAGATGACCAACGAAAACCCGGTGGACGACAACGAACGCCAGGCACTGGTCGACATCATCAACTACTACGAGTCGACCACGAACCCGGGCATCCTGCGCACGAAGGCGGAGTTCGAACGGTTCTTCGGCGGCTGGCCGCTGCTCGAACCGGGCCTGGTGTACGCGCCGGCGTGGCATCCGGACGCCGACACTGTGTTCGCGAAGGTGCCGTCGGAATCGCGAGTGATCGGCGGCGTGGCCCGCAAACCGCAGGCCTGACAGGGTTTTCCCACCCGGCGCGTGCCCGGCACGGTGGCCCCCGTGCCGAACACCTTCGACAACATCCTGATCGGCCTGGTCGTCCTGACCTGGCTGATGTGGCGACAACTGCAAGCCCGTCGCGCCGACCGGCCGCCAGTGGTCCTGCTCGTCATCAGCGCACTGGGTGCCGCCGCACTCGGCGCGGCGATCGCGAAGACCACTCCGACTTCGGCGGCGATCCTGTTGCTCATCGCCGGTTTCGCGGTAGCTGGCGGCTTCGGCGTGGCCCGCGGGTACACCATGCGCATCTGGCGCACCGGCGGAACCCCGTGGCGGGGCGTCAATCCTGCCCTATCTCGCGGTTTCGCTTTTCGCCCAACGAGTAACAGTACGTTCTCGTAGTCACGACGCCCTGCGCAGGCCCTCCAACGCCGCATAAACCGCTCCCCGCCCCAACTCCACCGCACGTCGTAGCACCACCGGATCCCGTTCCAGCACAACAACATCCGGAGCGCCAGCGGGCGGGCGCACACTCGCCAACCGCGGATCTTCCCGCAACTGGCGCTCATCCTCCAGATCCCGGTGATACTGCGTCCGCCAAGCGTCGATGGTGCCCGGCGCGTGCCGGCGCAGAAACCGCGGCACAACGACGTCCTGCACACGCGGCGGCGGCACCGGATGCTCGTCCTCGCGCCGGGTCCGCAACACCAGCACGTCCGTCGCACCCTGGGCCAACGCAGTACGAAACGGCAGCGGCTCNCGGCTCGGCGATCCCCGCGTCCACGAACCGCCGCCCGCCCATCGCGATCGGCGGCCCGGCCAGCACGGGCATGCACGACGACGCCGCGAGCGCCGTTTTGATCCCGTCGACGTCCTCGATGAACGGATGCAGATCGGTGGACTCGCCGGTGTCGGCGTCGGTGGCGAGCGGGTGGAAGCCGACCGGATTCGCCAGTATCGCCGGGAAATCCATCGGTTCGAGCACCGAGTACACCTGGTGCACGAGATACTCGAGATCGATCACCGCCCGGCCGCGCAGGGTGTGCAGCGGGTTGATGATCCGCCGCATGACGGTCGGATTCCACCAGGTCCGCACGCCGGTCCGCGAGCGCCCGCACAACAGCCACGCCGCGTTTAGCGCACCGGCGGAGGCACCGTAGACGTCGTCGAACGCGCTGGTGGCCCCAAGCTCGTCGAGCGCGAGCACCATCCCGCTGGAGTACGTGCCGCGACTGCTGCCACCTTCGACCGCGAGCGCCAGCCGGCGGTCGTCTGTTCGCCGCCCTGGCACGCTGCCTTCGGCGATTCGGGTGGTGAGCAGTTCTAGGACCGGGTGCACTCCTCCATCTTGATCCCGTTTCCGGCTCCGATCGACCCGATTTGCCCCCTCCGCGGGGTGACCTGGATTGCACTCAGTTGCACTGCACCTAGTTGCATATGACACTGTCCGGCATGGCACTGGAGCACGCGATCCTCGTCTCGCTGTCGGAACGCTCCGGCTCGGGCTACGAGCTGGCCCGCCGGTTCGAGAAGTCCATCGGGCTGTTCTGGAGTGCCTCCCACCAGCAGATTTACCGCGTGCTGAAGCGGATGGAGGAAGCAGGCCAGGTCGCCGTCGATGTGGTCCCGCAGGACGGGCGGCCGGACAAGAAGGTCTACACCGTCGCCGAACCGGGCCGGGTCGAACTGCGTCGCTGGCTCGCCGAACCGTCGCCGCAAGCCGGTCCGCAGGAGGTGGCGGTGAAGCTGCGCGGAGCGTCGTTCGGCGACGCGAACGCGGTCGCCGAAGAGATCGCCCGGCATCGCGACGCGCACGCTGAACGGCTCGACCTGTACCGGCAGATCGAGAAGCGCGACTTCCCCGCCCCGGACCGGCTCCGCGGCCGTCCGCTGCACCAATACCTCGTGCTGCGCGGCGGAATCCGGGTCGAAGAAGGCCAGGTCGAGTGGCTGGAAGAAATCCTGACCGCGTTGCGGGCCGACGAGAAGGACTGACATGACCGAGTACCCGAACCTGCTGTCCCCGCTCGATCTCGGCTTCACGAAGCTGCGCAACCGCGTCCTGATGGGTTCGATGCACACCGGTCTGGAGGACCGCGCGTCCCGCTTCCCGCAGCTGGCCGAGTACTACGCCGAACGCGCGCGCGGCGGCGTCGGCCTGATCGTCACCGGCGGGTTCGCGCCGAACCGCACCGGGTGGCTGTTACCGTTGGCCTCGAAGCTGTCCACGTCCGCCGAAGCGAAACAGCACCAGCTGCTCACCAGCGCGGTGCACGCGGAGGGCGGCAAGATCGCGCTGCAGATCCTGCACGCCGGCCGTTATGCCTACCACCCGCTGAGCGTTTCCGCGTCGAGCCGCAAGGCGCCGATCAACCCGTTCCGCCCGCGCGCGCTCACCGCGTACGGCGTGCACCGCACCATTCGCGCGTTCGCCGACTGCGCCGCGCTGGCCCGTGACGCCGGGTACGACGGCGTCGAGATCATGGGGTCCGAGGGCTATCTGATCAACCAGTTCCTCGCCGAACGCACCAACCGGCGCACCGACGCCTGGGGCGGCACCGCGGCGAAGCGTCGCCGGTTCGCGGTCGAGATCGTCCGCCGTACCAGGGAAAAGGTCGGGCCGGACTTCATCATCGTCTACCGGCTGTCCATGCTCGACCTCGTCGAAGGCGGACAGAGCTGGGACGACGTCGTCGCGCTTGCCCGCGAGGTCGAAGCGGCCGGAGCCACGATCATCAACACCGGCATCGGATGGCACGAAGCCCGCGTGCCGACGATCGTCACGTCCGTGCCGCGCGGCGCGTTCACCTGGGTCACCGGCAAGCTGAAGCCGCACGTTTCCGTGCCGGTGGTGACCTCCAACCGGATCAACCTGCCGCACGTCGCGGAACAAGCGCTCGCCGACGGCGACGCGGACCTGGTCTCGATGGCCCGGCCGCTGCTCGCCGACCCGGACTGGATCCACAAGGCCGAAACCGGCCGCGCGGACGAGATCAACACCTGCATCGCGTGCAACCAGGCCTGCCTCGATCACGCGTTCAGCCGGAAACCGGTGTCCTGCATGGTGAATCCCCGCGCCGGGCACGAGACGACCCTGAACCTGCTCCCGGCCCGGCGCGCCAAGCGGATCGCCGTCGTCGGAGCCGGACCGGCCGGGCTCGCCACCGCGACCGGGCTCGGCGAACGCGGCCACGACGTCGAGCTGTTCGAGGCCGACGACGAAATCGGCGGCCAGTTCGGTATCGCACAACGGATTCCGGGCAAAGAGGAATTCGCCGAGACCATCCGGTACTACCTGCGGCGGCTGGAGGTCACCGGCGTGAAGGTGCGCCTCGGCACCCGGGCGACCGCCGCGGACCTGACCGGTTTCGACGAGGTCGTGCTGGCCACCGGCGTCACACCGCGAGTCCCGGCGCTGCCCGGGATCGACCATCCGAAGGTGCTCTCGTACGTCGATGTCGTGCGGCACGGCAAACCCGTCGGCGAGCGGGTCGCGGTGATCGGCGCGGGCGGCATCGGCGTCGACGTCAGCGAATTCCTCACGCACAGTTCGTCGCCCGCGTTGGATCGCGACGCCTGGATGGCCGAATGGGGCGTCACCGACCCCGCACTCGCGCCCGGCGGGCTGGCCGAGCCGAAGCCGGAACCGTCGCCTCGGCAGGTCTACCTGCTGCAGCGCAAGAAGTCGCCGATCGGGGCCGGGCTCGGCAAGACGTCTGGTTGGGTGCACCGCGCGGCCCTGCGCGCCAAGGGCGTGGAAAAGATCAGCGGCGTCTCCTACGACCGGATCGACGACGCCGGTCTGCACGTCACGGTCGACGGGAAACCGCAGCTGCTGGAAGTCGACACCGTGGTCGTCTGCGCTGGCCAGGAATCCGTGCGCGAGCTCGCCGGCGCGCTCGGCGACGTGCCGGTGCACCTCGTCGGCGGGGCTGACCAAGCACGGGAACTGGACGCCAAACGGGCGATCGACCAGGGCACCCGGCTGGCCGCCGTCCTGTAGCCGCTTGCGCGCACTGGCAGGATGGCCCCGTGCGAGACGTATGCGTAATCGGGCTCGGGCTCATCGGCGGTTCCCTGCTGCGAGCCGCCGCGGCGAGCGGCAGGACCGTATGGGGAACCACCGTGTCCGAAGTGGACGCTGACGCGGCGAGCCGCGGCGGCTACGACGTCACCACCGACGCCGAAGCCGCCCTGCACCGCGCGGCGGCCGCGGACGCGATCGTGGTCATCGCCGTGCCGCTGCCCGCGGTGGAGAACCTGCTGCGACTGGTCGCGCAACACGCGTCGCACTGCATCCTCACCGACGTGGTCAGCGTGAAGGGCCCGATGCTCGACGCGGTCCGCAGGCGCGCGCCATACACACGCTATGTCGGCGGACACCCGATGGCGGGCACCTCGCACTCCGGCTGGCTCGCCGGCGACACCATGCTCTTCCGCGACGCGGCCTGGGTCGTCGGTGTCGAAGAGGAAACCGACCTCACGGCGTGGGCCGAGGTCACCCGGCTCGTACTGGACGTCGGCGCGCACGCCGTGCCGCTGCCCGCCGATTCGCACGACGAGACGGTCGCCCGGATCTCGCACCTGCCGCACCTGTTCGCCGCGATCCTCGCCTCGGTCGGCGCACAGGGCGGCCCGCTCGCGATGTCGCTGGCCGCCGGTTCGTTCCGCGACGGCACCCGCGTCGCCGGATCGTCGCCGGACCTGGTGCGCGCGATGACCGAAGGCAACCGCGACGCCCTGCTCCCGATCGTCGACGACGCCCTCGGCCGCCTCGGCGCGGCCCGCGGTTCACTCGCCTCCACCGGCGGCCTCGCCGCGACCATCAACGCAGGTCACGAGGGCGCGTTGGCGTTGGAAGCGGCCCGCGACGCGGCGCTGTCCGGCGTCCGCATCGACCTCACCGCCGCCGACGCCCGCGAGGGACTCGTCGCACTCGGCGAACGCGGCGGCCGGATCACCGGACTGGACGGAGCCGTCGCACTCGGCGAAGTGTCTTGACTTGCCTGGAACGCCTGGTGTGTGACGATTGAATCCTCTCAATCCCAACCCCGGGGAGGCATTCGATGGGCATCAACTTCGACGAGCTCAAGAACAAGGCGACCGAGGCGCTGCGCGAGAACAGCGGCAAGCTGGAGCAGGGTCTCGAAAAGGCGGCCGAATTCGCGAAGTCCAAGGTCAGCGGCCACGACTCGCAGATCGACGGCGGCGTCGGCAAGGCCAAGGACCTGCTCGGCAAGGTCACCGGCAAGAACGAAGAAGGCGGCGAGAAGCCGGAGGACGGCCCGAAGCCCGAGGGCGGCCAGCCCGGCGGACAGCAGTAATCCCTCCGCCTCCAGGTTGGGCCTGGGTCGCGCCCCACTGCGGCATTGGCTGCACGAATTAGCCCTGCGGTGCAGCGCCTCCGCCTGGGGAGGCGGTGGGGGGCAAGAGCGGAGCACCTGATGCGGCATTCGGCGCATCCGCTGCACCCGGCACCGCGTTCGGCGCATCCGCTCCGCCAGCACCGCGTTCGGCGCATCCGCTCCGCCCAGCACCGCGTTCGGCGCATCTCTGCATCCGGCGCCGCGCTCGGCGCATCCGCTGCACCCCAATGCCACATTGGATGCATCCGGCGCACCCAACGCCACATTCGGTGCATCCCACGCACCCGATGCGGCATTGGGTGCGCTCTCGGCATAAGCGCGCGGCTCAGGTGCGCCGGTGGTACGGCAGGAACCGGCGCACCAGCCGCAGCGGCGATCGTTCCACCAGGTCCGGTCCGCGTACCGCGTCGAACGTCGAGCCGAGCTGGTCCACCACCCCGGCGAGCCGAGGGTTGTCCGGCATCGGCACCGAATCCGGGTCCCGCTGCTCACGGATCGCGGAAGCCAGCTCCGCCAACGCGTCCGTGAGCAGCTCGATGTCCGCGGGCGACGGAGCGGGCGCACCCTCGCCGATGGTCACGCCGACCTCGGTCACCGCGTCGGTCACCCGCTCCAGCCCCGCGATCACCGGCCACCACGCCACCGCCTGCCTGCCCGCGGGCGACGGCTCCACGATCACCTGCTGAAACGCCGTCCGCAGGTCCGCGAGCGCGCGGTACGCCCCGCGCCGGGCCCGCGACCGGGCGAGCCGCGATTCGCTGGTCGAGTTCAGCACCATCGCGGTGCGGACGTACTCGGCGACCGTGTCAAAACTGTCCGCCAGCCGTCCGCCGACGGTCGGCCGCCGCGAACCCGGCCACAGCAGATAGCCGACGACGAGCACGATCACACAGCCGATCACGGTGTCGACCAGCCGCGCGAGCACGACGGTCCAGCTGCCAGTGTTGGCGAGGTCCATCTGCAGGATGATCAGCGGTGTCACGAACGTGCCGAGCATCCCGTAGTTGCGCACCTTCCCGACTGCGGCCCCACCGGCGAACACCGCGATCAGCACCACCAGCACCCAGCCGCGCGCGCCGAACGCGAGCACCACCGCGCCGATCCCGACGCCCGCGACCGTCCCCATCCCGCGCAGCACCGCGCGGCCGAATACCGAGCCGAAGTCCGGTTTCAGCACCACGCCGACAGTGAGCGTGATCCAGTACGACCGCTCGAACGGCACCATCAGCGCCACCACTTCGGCCACCGCGACGCACACCGTGAGCCGCAGCGTCGCCAGCCACGTCAGCGGCCCGGAGAGACCGCTCGCCCACTCGCGCACACGACGCAGCAGCGAGACCTTCTTGCGGCGCTTGCGGTCGTCGAGCTTCCCGATCCGCGCCAGCCCGGCGTAAAGCGCGCTGACCACCGCGTCGGCGTTCTCGTCCGACAGCTCGGGCGCGGGCGGCAGCGGCTGGCTCGCCAGCACTGACGCGGCTACGCGGGTCAGGTAGTCGATCACCTCGTCCGGCGCGCGCTGCCCGGCGTTGACCATCGCCACCGACGCTTCGACCGCTGGCGTCGTCGCGGACAACCGGTTCAGCAGCCGGCGATACGCCGCGTCTCGGCCGGACAGCCACGAGCGCGCGACCAGCAACCGGTCATACGCCGTGCTCATCGCGGTGGTCAGCTGGTGGCGCGCGACCCGCGAAGTCGGTTCGTCCTCGGCTGACAGCATCGCCGCGAGTTCGATGTAGACCTGTGCGACGGCGGTGCGTTCGGGGCTCGTCGCGCGGAGCGTCCAGGTGCCGAGCGCGACCAGCAGTCCCCAGCCAGCGCCCGCGCAGAAGTAGCCGAAGAGCACTTCAGTGCGTACGCCGGTCGCGTGTTGCGCGGTGCCGAGCACGCAGAAGACGAACATCTGCAGCCCGGCAACCGACGCGTTGCTGCCCGCGGCACTGATGAGCGCGGAAATCGCCGCTATGACCACGATCGCCGGGATCGACCAGGCGGGCATGCCGCCGGTCAGCAGCCCGACGAGATACCCGAGCCCGGCCGCGAACGTCGCGCCGCCCAGCCGGCGCGCGCGATAGCGGTAGGCCCCGGCCGCTTCGGACAGCACGGTCGGCAGCGCGCCGGTGGAGATCAGTGCGCCCACCGCGATGTCGCCCGCCGCGTACGCGACCGCCAGCGGCGTGGCCAACGCGACCACCGCGCGAGCGACCATGTTCCACGGAATGGGAACCGGTTTGGAACGGAGAAGCTGCGTCAGCCAGTGCGGCGCGGCGAAGTCGGGGCGGCTCACCGCACCATCTTGACCTACCGGGGCCGTCCGGGATTGATTTGTCGCGCGGTCAACAACGTCTTCAGGGAGCTTTCATGCCGGGTCGCAGGTACTCGTTCGAGGTGAACCGGGTGAGCGCCGCCGCTCCGCCGGTGCTGTTCCGGCTGGAAAGCGACGGGACTCAGTGGTCGACGTGGGCGCGGCCGCTCGTCTGGCAGGCCCGCTGGGCGACGCTCGGCGACGACGGCCGGGTCGGCGCTGTCCGGGAAGTCGGGTTGTGGCCGGTTCGGGTCCGCGAACGGACTCTCGAATACGTACCGGATCGGCGGCACGTCTACACCTTCGACGGTTTCAGCCCGGTCCGCGACTATCGTGCGGAGGTGACGTTCACGCCGAACGCCGCCGGCGGCACGGACCTCAGGTGGTCGGGTTCGTTCGCCGAACGCATCCCCGGAACGGGTCTGGCAGCCCTCTCAGCGTTGCGCAGCGTGATCGGATTTTTGGCCACACAGCTGGCCAAAGCGGGCACTCACGCTGCCTGACCGGGTGCGCTGCACCACAGCGATCAACTCATGCCGGAGTACAGACGTCATCCCCTCGGGTGACCCCGAGGGAAAGGAAGCGGCATGGCGAAACGGTGGCTGGCGGCGGCGCTCGCCGGTTTGCTGGTGCTGTCGGCGTGCTCCAGCCCGGACTCGAGTCAACCCCCGGAACAGCCGAACCCCGCGCCGGGCGCGCAGAAACCGGGTCCGCCACCCGGGCCGTACCCGTTCGGCACCGTGCAGCAGAAGGCACCGGCGATCGAAGACGGCAAGGTTCCGCTGATCCGCCGCATCAAGACCGACAAACCGTACGTCTTCATCACCATGGACGACGGCGCGGTGAAGGACCCGTCGGCGCAGAGCCTGATCCAGCAGTCCGGCGGCCATCCGGTGCTGTTCCTGAACAACCGGTACGTGAAGGGGCACGAGGCGTACTTCAAGGCCATCCTCGACTCGACCGGCGCGGTGCTCGGCGACCACACGGTGAACCACCCGAACCTCAAGGGCAAACCGCTGGACTTCCAGAAGAAGGAAATCTGCGACGACGCCGACGACTTCCAGTCCTCGCTCGGCATCCGCCCGACCCTGTTCCGCCCGCCGTTCGGCAACTACGACCAGAACACGCTGAAGGCCGCCGCGATGTGCGGCATGCGCGCGAGTGTCCTGTGGACCGCCTCGGTGAACGACGGCGTTGTCCAGTTCCAGTCCGGAGACAAGCTCCGCCCCGGCGACATCGTGCTGATGCACTTCCGCAAGACCTTCAAAGAAGACTACGAAGCGTTCATCGCCCAGGCCAAGAAGGACGGCCTGACGCCGGTTCCGCTGGCCGACTTCCTAGGCTGACCCGCCACTCCCCCTCGTGCCACCGCGCATCGCGAAGGTGCCGCCTCGCTGCTTCGCCAGCGTCGTGCGTGGCGATCACGGTTAGAACCGGGCTAAACACTCACGACGCAGGCTGCCGCCACCCCCTCCGCGCTCAGCCAGCCCCGAGGCACACGAACGGCCGCCGCATCGGGTCCACCGCCACCGCTTCGGCCAGGGCCAGCGCGGGTGAAGTCCCCTCGGCGAGCCGCCGGTGCAGGTCCGCCATCGTGTCCGCCGCCGCCCTGTCCCCGACCCGCGCCACCGCGCCGATGACCGTCTTCGAACCGCTCGCCAGCAGCGTTCCGGCGAAACCCAGTGCCTCCTCGCCCGGCCGGATGTGGCTCATCGCCAGCTCGCACGCGGCCAGCACCACGCGCTCCGGCGGGTTCGCGAGCCGGGTCGTCTCGTGCGCGAACAGCGGGCCGTCCACCAGTTCGACACGGGAGAACAGCGCGTTCGCCGGCTCGTGCGCGCCGTGCGCGACCAGGTGCGCCAAGCGGGTTCCGTCCAACGCGGTCAGGACCGTCGCACTCGTCGCGGCGTCGCCCTCGACCAGCTGCGCGTCCGGGTACACCGAGCGCAGCTTGCTCACCTCGCCGACCGCGCCCGGCACGCCAGGACCACCTGCCAGCAGCACCGGACCGTCCTCGGCCGGACGCTTCGCGGTGATCCACGCGGTCGCCGACGGCACGATCGACACCGGGTGCCCGCGCAGCGACGGCAATGCGCCCCACGGCATCGCGTACAGCTGGCCGATCGGAACGATCACCAGCTCGCGGTCATCGAGCGTTTTGACCAGCGACGCGGAAATCAGCGCGTCGAGCTTCTCCGCCCGCCGCCGCGCGGACGCGGACACCGTCTCGGCCAGCATCGGCGGCAGATGGTCCGGCGCGAGCGCGTCGAGGTCGGCGTGCAGCTGGGTCGCGGTCTCCACGATGTCGTCCAGCGGACCCAGTTTGAGCAGCCGGAACGTCCCGCGGTCGACGACCACCGAGTACAGCTGATTGTTGTAGGGCACCAAACTCACCAGCACGCGATCGCCGAGCGCGGCCACGACCTCGTCCGGCGTCGCGACCGGCCGCGGACGGCCCCACTGGCTGGTGTACCAGCCGAGCCTGCTCGCCTCGCGCTGCAGTTCGGCGTACCGCTGCTCCAGCGCCTTCACCGGCTCGCCTTCCAGCCGGGCGCGCTGAATGGTGCGCTGGACGTGCCGCATTTCGTTGATGTGCTTGGCCAGCACCGGATCCTCGATCACCGGCAGCGGTTCGTACCGGTAAACCTGCGCCCGGGTGCGTTCGAGCCAGGCGAACATCCGGCGCGCGCCGGCCGCGTTCCGCCGCGCGCGCCGCAGCACGAGCCGCATTGCCAGCCTGCCGAGTTCCTCGCCGTGCACGGCCGTGCCGCACAGCAGGTCGAGCCCGCCCATCCGGTCGCGGATCGTGCCGAGTTCGCGCAGTCCGGTGCGAGCCTGCGCGAGCGCCGCGCGCGGCCGGTCCTCGGCCACCGCCAATTCCGCCCGGCACAACCGGAACAGCATCCGGTGGTCGACCGGCGACGTCGCCCGCGGTGCCGGGACGTGCGTGAGAACGAGCGAGGCTTCGGAGATTTCCTTGCGGCGGATCAACAATCGCACCGCGAAGAGCCGCGCGACCGCCGCCTCGTCCCGCAGCCCGAGTGCGGCCAAGCGTTCGGCGATCGAGACGAGTTCGGCAGGCAACCGCGAGGTAGAGCGCCCTTTGCGGTCCGACAGGACCTGCTGCGCTTCCGCCCGGAACCGTGCCAGGCCGGCGATCTCGGCCCACGTTCGATTGCCGCGGCGGAGAAATCGGCGCCGCGCGTCCGACGCGGACTTTCGCGCCAGCGCGAAATCGCCCTCCAGCAACGCGGCCGCGGCCCGGGCCACCTCGGCTTCCGCGATGTGCTGGCCGGATCCGTTGGCGCGCAACTCCGGCAGCGCCTCGTCGAGGTGCCTGCCCGCCTCGTCGGCGAGACCCGCGGTGAGCAGCGCGCGAGCCTGGTCGAGCCGGATCAACGGGATCGAACCGGGCGATTCGGTGACGAGGATCCGCGCGGCTTGTTCGTAGCTGGACAAGGCTTGCGGGACGTCGCCGATGAGCTGCGCGTGATCGCCGAGGTTTTGCCGGATCTTGCCCTCCAGCAGGGTGTGCCCGTTCTCGCGGGCGAAGCCGAGCGCGCGCTCCAAGTCGGCTTGCGCGGCGTTCGGATGGTTCAACGCCATCTGCACCAGAGCGCGGTTCAGGAGCATGACGACCAGCGTCCGGCGGCTGTCGTCGAACTCGGCCTCGATTCCGGGGATGACGGCGTCGTACACCGAAAGCGATTCGCTGGACCGGCCGCCGCGCATCAGCACCACCGCGCGCTGGCCGGTGACCAGCAAGCCCAGCTCGCGGGCGACCTTGCTCTCCGGGAGCTGGTCGCGAAGCTGGCGCGCGGTCTCCAGGTGCACGAGACCGGCGTCGGTGGAGGCGACCTCGGCCTCGGCGGCGCCGAGGCTCACCAGGACGCGGACCTGCAGTTCCCGGTGTTCGGGCAGCGGTTCGGCAACGCGCGCCAGCCGCGTGATCGCGCTGCGGAACAACCGCACCGCGATACCGGGCCGCTGGTCGGACGCGGCGGCCCGGCCGCGCGCGTACAGATCGGACGCCGCCGCGATCGTTCGATCATGGACGGGCGCGGACACGGACTCTATGGGAGCACACCTCCGCCACTGTCCATAACGCCCGTCCGGGTTTCTCAGAGCACGACGGTCGGCGTGACGACGGTGCGGCGGTGCGGGCCGGCGCCGAGGTGCACGAGGATCTGCGTGGTTCCGCAGGGGACGCGTTCGAGCACGAACCGGCCGCCTTCGTCGGTCGCCGTCGCGAACGTGCCGTGATCGGCGACGCGGACCTCCACGTCGTACTCGCCGGCGGGCGCGAGCCAGCCGTCGATCCGGTGCACCTTCCCGATTTTGGTCAGGTTGATCATCACGGTCAGATCGCTGACGGTGAACGTGATCGTGCCGGTCGCCGTGCTGCGCACGCCTGCCAGTTCGTCGAGCCGTTCCCAGCGTGCGACCTCGACGTCGAGGTTCTCGAGTTCGAGCGCGAACTGGACCCGCTGCACCAGATCGTCCGGCGGCGGGTCGAGTTCGTCGAGGAACCGGCCGATATCGGCCAGGATGGCCTCGTCGTCCGGAACCGCGTGGCCGTGTCCCGGCCTGCCGATGTCGTCGCTCACCGGGCACCCCCTTCTCCTGCGAGCAGATCGCGCATCGAGTCGAGGCAGCGGCCCCTGGTGGGCCCGACGCTGCCGCGCGGCATCTGCATAGCCTCGGCCACCGCCCGGTACTCGGCGCGGCCGGCGAGAACGGTCAGCCGCAGCAGCTCCTGGCAGCGTGCGGGCAGCCGGAGAAAGGCGCGCCAGACCCGGCGATCCCGGTCGGCGCGGACGGCTTCCTCCTCAGGCGCGGGATGATCGCTTTCCAGCGTCGCGGCGACCTCGTCCGACAGCGGCACCGGCTGGGCGCGCCTGCCGTAGGGACGGGTCGCCTCCCGGCGAGTCGTGGTGATCAGCCAAGCAGCGAGCGCGCGGGGGTCGCGCAGCTTCGCGAGCTGACTGAACAGAGCGAGCCACACGGTCTGGACCACGTCCTCGGCCAGTTGCCGGTCGAGCCCGTTGGCGCGCGCGACGTGCCACACGAGCGGCGTCAGCTCGTCGACGAGTTTCGCCATGGCGCGCCGATCGCCGCCCCGCGCCGCTTCCATGCACGCGGCGTGCAAGTCGGCGCCGGTCAAGCCTTCCCAGGGCGGGTCTACCTCGGTGGTGTGCACGTCGGTCACCGTAGCTGCCTCACTCCGGAGGTGGGCCGACCTGGGCGAGCAAGCCTCCGGTCGTGTCGGCACGTCCGGACCCGTCGCGGGTCGCCTCTCCGGTCGGGTACCGGATCGATCGTGATTAGTGCGCGCTCTTTCAGTGGTGTCGGTGATGCGGATGATGTCCAGGGGCACGGTGGGTGCCCCGTGGGTGGGCTCTTGGTTGAGGAGCGAACAACTGGCTCTGGGATACATCGATCTCTGACTTTTCCGGGTAAGTTTTTTCGCGGAGCCGGTTGGGGCGGTTTTCATGCCGTTCGATTGCGGGTCGGCGGCAGGTTCGCGCAGGTCACCGGCCAGACCCCAGGACCCGACCGGCTGGGCTCCCCCTCCAGCACGGCCGTGTCCCGGCAGCTCCGCCGGACCCGACGGGTCCCCCAACGACCCATCGCGCCCCGCCGGGCTGGGGTCAGCCGGACGAATCCCTCCCCTGAATCCGCCCGCCCGCACCAGCCCGGAAACTGTTTCACCAGCCCCGCCGGACCGATCCCTCCCCTGGACCCCTCCGGCCCGCCGGTCCTTGCTCGCCACCCTGCCGACAAGCGGACCCCTCCCCCGGATCGGATCAGGTCAGCTCACCGACCCGGTCCGGCCGAGCGGATTCCTCCCCGAACCGCCTGACCGGACCGAGCCGCAAGCCCGACCCCCAGCCGGGCCAGCCCGCACAACCCGCCGACCGCGCGAACCCCCTCCCCGAAGTCCACTCGGTCGGACAGGATTGGCAAGCCAACCCGTCAGTCCCACCGGACCAGCGAGCGAAGCCCGCCAGCCGGACAAATCCCTCCCCGGATCTGTCCCACCGCGCCAGCCCGCAAGCCGGTCCGCCACTTCCGCCGGACCAGCCCGCGTGACCCGCCAGCTCCACGAACCCCTCGCGAGATCCGCTCAGCCGGACAGGTCAGCAGGGCCAACCCGCCAGTCCCGCCGAACCAGCCCGCGAAACCCGCCAGCCGGACGAGTCCTCCCCAGACCCGTCCCGCCGCGCCAGCCCGCAAGCCGGTCCGCCAGTCCTGCCGAACCAACCCGCGAAACCCGCCAGCCGGACAAGTCCTCCCCAGACCCGTCCCGCCGCGCCAGCCCGCGAGCCGGTCCGCTTGGGTGTGGCCGTTGCCGCTGTTCCGGTGGGCTCGGCAGCCGGTCGGGTCCCCTCAGAACCCGTCCGGCCGGGCCGGGTCCCCCAGACCCGGGCCGAGCGGAACCGGACCGGCGGCGTGGCCAGCCCCTGTCGTCATGTGCGTCGGTCGCTTCGCACTGGCCGATGGCCTGCTCGCCCCCCCTTGTGCCGAGCAGGTCGCCGGGTCTCGTGCGTTCGTGCGGGTGCGCACCGGCCGGCGTGAAGTGTTCGCTCGTGCCGACCGGTGCTTCCCGCCCCCAGGGGAGCCCGCTCCCCTTTCGGGCCCCGCCGGAGGGGATTCCTCCCCGAACCCCTCCGGCTGACGACGTCCGGCAGCCCCCTCGGCTCCCGGGCGCCGCCCGTCTCGCTACTTGGCAGTACCGGTGTCGTCGAGCGGCTCGTGGTTGCCGTCCGGCTGCACTCCCCGGTTCGCCCCAGGCGCGGGGCTCGTCTTGACGGGCGGAACGGTGGTTCGCGGCTGCCGCTCGTCCTTCTGATCCGCAGGCATGTGGCCCTCCCTTTCCTTGGTTCGCCCCATAGGACGCATCCAGAGTGCGCCTAGATACACGGAGCGCCAAAGTTTTTGGGAATTTTGTGAACCTGCCGGTCAGGATGGCCGCGCCACCTCCCCCGGATGCCAACCGTCAGTGACGATCGGTAACCCCTCCGAGAGCGCGGCGGCCCACGCGCGGTAACCGATCGGGCCGGGATGAAAACGGTCAGCAGCGAACATTCCCGGACGGAGCAATCCCGGTGCCAGCGGGATGTGCGTGACCCCGGGAAGCCGGGTCAACCCTCGCGCCGCCTGGTCGAGCGCGACCGACCGCGCGCCCAGCAAGTCGCGGAGCGGCCGGGGCAAGGACGGGAAACTCGCCATTGGAGGCACGCCCGCGAGAACGACCGGGACATCGCCGGCCCTTCGCCGCACCTCGACGATGATCGCCAGCAGATCGCGCCGGTACCGCGCTGCCGAGTGCAGCTCCAGGGTGTCGTTCACGCCGAGGACGACGACCACGACGTCCGCCTCCCGGACACGCGGAACCAGCTCGTCGAGAACCACTCGTGCCGACGCGCCGGTGATGCCCAGCGCGTGCCATCGCACCTCCCGGTCCGGATACGCGCGGGCGAGCCCCACCGCGAGCTGGCCGGTGAGCGCGTCGGCGTGGGTGAGCGCGCCGACGCCGTCCACCGTCGATTCGCCGATGACGGTGAGCCGCAATGGACGCCCGGTGCCGAGAGTGCCCTCGATCGGACCCGTGGCCCCGGGAAGCCGCGGAGTCGCCCGACGCACCCGAACAGCCTGCGCGACGAGCACGGGTGCCATCAGGAAAAGGAGGAACAGCCGAAGAACTGCCATGCCTCCGACAGTAACGAGGGGCTACGACAGATCCGGGGCGTCGAGGGGAGTTGTCCACAGGGGATGTGAGTTGTGGACAACCCTGGGGACAGCTTGGGGAAACCCTCCGCCAGCAGCATGTCTGCAACTGCCGACAGAACCGTCAGACGCGGGCAGCAGGGGCTGCGGGCAACCCCGCTGCAGGTGGCAGGGTCCGCGGGCAAGCCCATCGCAGACGGCAGGGTCCGCAGGCAACCGTGTCGGCGGGCGGCGGGGGCACACCCCCCGCAGATGGCAGAGTCCGCAGGCAAACCCACCGCAGACGGCAGGGTCCGACAGGTGAGCCCACCGCAGACGGCAGGGTCCGCAGGCAACCGTGTCGGCGGGCGGCGGGGGCACACCCCCGCAGATGGCAGGGGGCGCGGGCACACCCCCGCAGGTGGCAGAGTCGGCGGACAACCCCATCGCGGGCAGCAGGGCGAGCAACCCCGCCACACCCGCCAGCATCCGCAGGCAACCCCGCCACACCCGTCAGCATCCGCAGGCAACCCCGCCACACCCGCCACTATCCGCAGGCCCCCGCGGGTGTCGGCAACCGCAGACACCCGCGTCACTGAGCGATCGACACCGTCTTCCCGGTCAGAGAATCGTCCTCGGCCGCATCCAGCAAGAACCGCGCCACGTTCGCGCGCGGGATCTGGAATCTCCGCCGCACATCACGCCCCACCTCGCTGCGCACGTGCTCCCGAGCGGGCTTGTCCGTCAGCCTCGTCGGGCGCACGATCGTCCATCGCACGTCCGGAGCGTCGTGCAGGATCGACTCCATCCGTTGCAGGTCGGCGTATCCATTGCGCAACACCGCACCCAGCAACGGCTTCAGCACCAGCTTCGAGAACAGGCTGTCGCCCTTGGCGGGCAGGCCGGACGCGCTCACCACCACGAACCGCGTCCGGGAACCGCGCAGTGCGGAGACCACGGAGCGGGTGCCGTCGGAGTTGACCGTCGTCGGCTTGAGATCCGACGGGCCGAGGGCCAGGACGACCGCGTCACGGCCGGTCACCGCATGAGCCAGGCCGGCATCGGTCAGGGAGTGAACCGCGACGTCCAATCGGGGATGCGCGGGGACGGTCAACCGCGCGGGGTCGCGGACCACGGCGGTGACGTGCCATCCGCGCGCCAGCGCTTCCCGCACCGCCAGGCCGCCGATCCGGCCGCTCGCGCCCAGGACGGTGATCTTCATGAGAGACCTCCAAGGAGGGGTGAGTAAACACTTACCGGCTAGGGTAAGTGAACACTCACCGCACTGAGAAGGGCCTCAGGGAGCACGCATGGGAAGCCGCGAGGAGATCGTCGCCGCAGCAGCGGCGGTCATGCGGGAGCAGGGGTACGCGCACGCCACGACCAAGGCGATCGCGCAGGCCTCGGGTTACTCGGAAGCCTTGCTGTACAAGCACTTCCGCGACAAGACCGCACTCTTCCTCGCGGTGCTGAAAGAGGAGCTGCCCGACCTTGCCGCCACGGCGGCGAGACTCACCGAGCATCCCGGGAAGGCCGAGCTCGGCGACAATCTCGCCGAGCTGACTGCCACGGCGCTGGCCTTCTACTGCGCGAGCTTCCCAATCTCCGTTTCGCTCTTCTCCTCGCGCGACCTGCTCCGCACCCACCGGGACAGCCTCGAAAACGGGCCCGACCTGCCGATCCAGCACGTCGCAGGCTATCTCGCCGCCGAGGTCAAGCTGGGCAGACTGCGGGCCGATCTCGACGTCGAGGCCGCGGCCAGGCTGCTGCTCGGCGCGTGTTTCCAGGAAGCGTTCCTCGCGTCCTTCGAGGAACGCCCGCCGCGACCAGACCTCACCCACCGGCTCGGCGCGACCCTGGAACAGCTCGGCTAGTCGCGGTTCTTCCGCAGCTCGTGCCACCGGTCGTACAGGTTGTTGACCTCGACCAGCATGAACGCCAGGAAGTCCCGCATCTCGGCCAGCCGTTTCCCGGCGGGAGTGTCCGGGCCGAGCGCGTCGACGCCGTCGGTGGCCGCGTCGCGCCACATGATCAGGAAGCGGTCGCGTTTGAGGAAAGTCGCGTACCAGAGGTCGTCGTAGAGCTGGTAGTGGTCGCGGCGCTCGCCGGGTTCGCGCACCTTCCGCACCAGGCCGATCTGGTCCAGGTACCGCACCGCGCCGGAGATCGCGGCCGGGCTCACCGACAGCTGTTCCGCCAGTTCGGCAGCCGTCAGCTGCCCCGAGTCGGTCGTCATCAGGGCCGCGAACACCCGCGCTGACATGCGCTGCATGCCGATCTGGGACATCACCAGACCCAGGCTTTCGACGTAGCGGCGGACGGCGTCCTCGTCCCTCTTCGTCTCAGGCGTCGTCATCCGTCCATCCTCTCCCACGAGCGTCTGGATGATCACTCGGTCCAGACATTTTCTTAACTTCACAACTTCATGAAAAGAGTGTAGCTTCCGAACCATGGGAAACGCCATTGCGATCTCCGGCCTGCACAAGGCATTCGGCCGGGTAAAGGCCCTCGACGGCCTTGATCTTCAGGTTCCCGCGGGGGAAGTACACGGATTCCTCGGCCCGAACGGCGCCGGGAAGTCCACCACGATCCGGGTCCTGCTCGGACTGCTGCGCGCCGACGCAGGCGAGGTCCGGCTGCTCGGCGGCGACCCGTGGCGCGACGCGGCGAGCCTGCACCACCGGCTCGCCTACGTGCCCGGCGACGTCAACCTCTGGCCCAACCTGTCCGGCGGCGAGGTCATCGACCTGCTCGGCAGGCTGCGCGGCGGGCTCGACCAGAAGCGCCGCGAGGAACTGGTCGAGCGCTTCGACCTCGACCCGCGCAAAAAGGGCCGCACGTACTCGAAGGGCAACCGGCAGAAGGTCGCCATCGTCGCGGCGCTCGCATCCACTGTGGACTTGCTGCTGCTCGACGAGCCCACCTCGGGCCTCGACCCGTTGATGGAGGCCACCTTCCAGGAGGTCATCCAGGAGGAACGCGCGCAGGGCCGCACCGTTTTGCTGTCCAGCCACATCCTCGCCGAGGTGGAAGCCTTGTGCGACAAGGTGAGCATCATCCGGGGCGGCCGCACCGTCGAATCCGGCACGCTCGCCGAACTGCGCCATCTGACCCGCACGTCGATCACCGCGGAGCTGGCCGGACCGCCGAACGGCCTCGCCGAACTCGCCGACGTGCACGACCTCAAAATGGAGGGCACCCGCGTCCGCTTCGACGTGGAAACACGCTCGCTAGAGGACGCGCTGCGCCAGCTGACCCAGATCGGAGTGCGCAGCCTGGAGAGCCGTCCGCCGACGCTTGAGGAACTCTTCCTGCGCCACTACGCGGACGAACTCGAGGCCGGGAAATGAGCGGCGCGCTCAACGGCACCGGGCCGCTCATCCGGCTCGCCCTTCGCCGCGACCGGATCATCCTGCCGATCTGGATCGTCCTGCTCAGCCTCATCCCGGTGGCCACGATCAGCAGTTACGACCAGTTTTATCCGACCGCGGCGAGCCGGGCGGGGCTCGTCGCGTCGGCCGCCGCGAACCCGTCGTTCGCGCTGCTCTACGGCCCGGCGTTCAATCTCGCCACGGCGGGCGGGTTCATCGCCTGGCGGATGGGCGGATTCCTGGCGCTGCTGACCGGCCTGATGGCGGTCTTCACGCTCACCCGGCACACCCGCGCGGAGGAGGACACCGGCCGCGCCGAACTGCTGGCGTCCACTGTGGTCGGTCGATACGCGCCGCTCACCGCCGCGCTCGCGGTGACCGGCGGGGCGAGCGTGCTCATCGGGGTGCTGCAAGCGATCACGCTGGCGGCGAAGGTTCCCGCGGCGGGTTCCGTCGCGCTCGGCGCGAGCACTGCGCTCGCCGGGCTGGTTTTCACCGGCGTCGCCGCGGTCGCCGCGCAACTCGGCGAGTACTCGCGCACCGCGAACGGCATCGGCACGGCCGTGCTCGGCGCCGCGTTTCTGTTGCGTGGCGCGGGTGATTCGACCACCGACGCGCACTGGCTGTCGTGGCTGTCGCCGCTCGGCTGGGCGCAGCAGATCCGGCCGTTCGCCGAGGAACGTTGGTGGGTACTGATCTTGCCCGTCGCGACCACGCTCGTGCTGTGTGCCGTGGCCTACGCGCTGCTGCCGCGTCGTGACGTCGGCGTCGGCCTGCTTCCGCCGCGGCTCGGCCCCAGCGAAGCCGTGCCGTCGCTGCGGTCTCCGTTCTCGCTGGCCTGGCGGCTGCAGCGCGGTCCGTTGTTCGGCTGGCTGGTCGGGCTCGCGGTCGGCGGCGCGTTGTTCGGGACGATCGCGCAGGGCATTTCCGGCCTGGTCGGCGGCACCGAGCAGAGCAGGCAGATCTTCGAACGGCTCGGCGGATCGCATGGACTGGTCGACGCTTTCCTCGCCACGATGGTCAGCCTGTTCGCGATGCTCGCTTCGCTCTACGGCGTGCAGGCGACGCTGCGGATGCGCGCCGAGGAAACCTCGATCCGGCTGGAACCGCTGCTGGCCACACGGGTTGGACGGCTGCGCTGGGCCGCGAGCCATCTGGTGTTCGCGTTCGTCGGCAGTGCGTTGCTCGTGCTCGTCGGAGGCGTGCTGCTCGGGCTGTCGAACGGGCTGCGCAGCGGTGACGTCGGCCGCTCGGTCGGGAACATGGTGGCGGCCGTCGCGGTGCAGGTGCCCGCGGCGTGGGTGATCGTCGCGGTGGCCGCGCTGATCTTCGGGCTGCTGCCGAAACTGGCGACCGCCGCTTGGGGCGTGGCGGCGCTGGCGTTGCTGATCAGCATGTTCGGGCCGGTCGTCAACGCGCCGCAGGTGCTGCTGGACGTCTCGCCGTTCCAGCATCCGCCGAAGGTGCCCGGCGAGGTGTTCACCGCTTTGCCGCTGGTCGTCTTGCTGGCGGTTTCGGCGGTGGTGCTCGCGGTGGGCCTGACCGGCTGGCGGCGGCGCGACGTCGGCTGAGGTCAGCGTTCGTCGCGGAAGAACGGGCGCAGCGTGGTCGGCGGGGGTGCCGACGGGCTCGGCTGAGCCGGGGTGACCGACACCGTGGCCGTGGTCGTGCGCGGCGGCGGGGCCGGGGGTGCCGGCGGGCGATGGGTCACGGTGATCGGCGGCAGAGGGAGGCCGGTCACCGTGACCGTCACCTGCTGCACGGGCGGCGGAGTGGGCGGCGACGACTCTCCGGCCGGACGCGGAGTGCGACCGGCGACCAGCAGCGCGGCGACGAGCAGCCCGCCCGCCAGCCCGGCGAGACCGGTCACGACGACATAACCCCAGGTGGGAGCGGTGTCCGACATCCGGCACCTCCTCGCCGCACGGTCACTCGGCTACGAGGGTTTCGTCGCGTTGATCATAAGCCTCGTTACGCACTGTGCAACTTGACATATACAGACTCAACTTATGTAACACTGTCCGCGTGAGGGGGATTCTCCGCTCGCCGGACTTCCGGCGGCTCTGGCTCGCCGACGTCCTCAGCCAGGTCGGCAACCGCATCGACTTCCTGGTGATCCCGCTGCTGGCGACCACGACACTCGCCGCGTCCGTGGCCGAGGTTTCGCTGCTGCGGACGCTGAGCACACTCCCGTACCTGCTGCTCGGACTGCAGGTGGGCGCGTGGTGCGACCGGATGCGCAACCGGCCGGTGCTGATCACCGCCGACCTCGCCCGTGCGGCACTCATCGGCTCGGTGCCGCTCGCCGCGGTCTTCGGATCGCTGACGCTGGGCCATCTGTACGTCGTCGTGCTGCTGGCCGGCGGGTTCACCGTCTTCTTCAACGTCGCGCACCAGACCTATCTGCCGAACCTCGTCGAACGCGGCGAACTGCCCGACGCGAACGCCCGGCTGCAGACGAACCTGTCCGTCGCCGCGATCGCCGGGCCGGGTCTCGGCGGGATGATCGTGCAGTTCGTCGGCGGTGCGGGCGCGATGGCTGTCGACGCGTTGACCTACCTGTGGTCCGCCGCCTGGCTGCGCCGGATTCGCATGCCGGACGCGCGGCCCGAGCCCGCGGAGCGGAACCTCCGCCGCGAGATCGGCGAGGGACTGCGGACGGTTGTGCACAATCCGCTCCTGCGGGCGATCGCCCTGCACGGTGCCGTGTCGAGCCTGTTCCAGTCGATGTTCATGGCGGTGTCGACGGTGTTCATGGTCCGCGACCTGCACGTCGCACCGTTCATGATCGGCTTGCTCGGCACGATCTCGCTGATCGGAGCCCTGCTCGCGAGCGGAATCGCGCGACGGCTCGGCGCGCGCTTCGGCGCCGCGCGGGCGTTGTATTTCGGTGCCGCCGTGTACAGCGTTTCGTTCCTGCTCAACGCCTTCGCGACCCAAGGCTGGGGCCTCGCTTGGTGGGTAGCGGGCGGTTTCGGGTCGAGTTTCGGGATCATCGTGCTCGGCGTGTTCGAGACGAGCTTCCGGCAGGCGGTCACCCCGCACGAACTGTTGGGCCGTGTCTCGTCGGTGTCGCAGACGGTCGTTTTCGGCATTGCCCCGCTCGGCAGCCTGCTCGGCGGCTTCATCGCCGAACTCACCTCGACCCGGGTCACGCTGTACGTGTGCGGCATCGGAATCCTTGCCGCGTCAGCGATTCTCATCGCTTCGCCGCTTCGCAAGATGCGCGATCTGCCGCTAGCTGAGGGTGCGGTCAAGAACGATTAGGGGGACAGCAAGCGCGGCTAGGACGGCTCCGATGAGGCTGACCCAGGCGAGGGCAGTGCCTTGGGTAAGCGCGGCTGCCGCCAGAACGGGAGTGGCACTGATCCCCAACTGGAAAGCCGAAACCGTGGTCGCCCCGGCGAGTGCCGGAGCGTCGGCGGCGATGGCGAAGACCCGGCCGTAGATCGCGGGATTCAGCACGAAAGCCGCTACTCCGAGCAGGAACACCGTGGGAAGCATCGCCCACGTGTGGTGGATCGCGATGATCATGACGACCGAAAGAACCGCGATCGCCACAGCTCCGGAGAGGAGCGCGGGGTGGGGTCGCCGGTCGGAGATGCGTCCGCCGACGGAGAGGCCGACGAAAGCGCCGATACCGAAAAGGGCGAGGACCGCGGGGATCCAGACCGTGGGGACGCCGGTGATCTCGGCGAGCATGGCGGAGAGGTAGTTGAACGTGATCATGTACGCCGCTGTCGTGAGGATCGTGATCCCGTAAATGCCCCAGAGCCGCGGTTTGCCGATCGTGGCCAGCTCTCCCGCCACGCTTGGCCGAGCCGCCGGCCGGGTCGCCGCGGGGATCCCGAGCGAACCGGCGAAGACCGCGGCGAGCGTCAGTGCGACCACGGCCCAGAATCCGCCGCGCCACTGGGTGAAATGGCTGAGCAACGTGCCTGCCGGTCCGCCGGCGACCATGGCCACGCTCAGGCCGCTGACCACGACCCCGGAGGCGCGGGCGTTGCGGTCCGGGGTGACGAGGCTGATCGCGGTCACCGACGCGACGGCGAAGAAACCGGCGTAGGCCACGCCCGAGACGACCCGGCTCACCAGCAAGACCGGGTAGTCGCCCAGCAGCCCGGCGGCGACGCTGGCGGCGAACACTCCTTGGGTGGCCATCAGTGCGGTGCGGCGGGGCCAGCGCAGGCTGAGCACGGCGAACGGCGGCCCGCCGATGACGACGCCGAGCGCGAACGCGGTGATGAGAAAACCGGCGGAGGACAACGAAACCTGGAGATCGCCGGCCACCGCGGGCAGCACGCCCGCCAGGAGAAACTCCGCGCTGCCCATCGCGAACAGGCTGAAGGAGAGCAGATAGACGCCGACGGGCAGGCGTGCGGACGTTTCGATGGTCTTGCTCATCAAACAAGCACCTCCGCGACCAGGATCGGAATCCACCACCGGAAGCGGCAAGAAACGTTGCCGTTTCCGGGACGCATTGGTTGACTGCGCCGCATGAGCGACCACCCCACCGTCGACAGCGTGCTCGAACAGATCGCGCCCCGGCTGCGGCAGGCGCGGGACAACCAGGGCGTCAGCCTGGCCGACCTCGCACGAGCCACCGGCATCTCGACGAGCACGTTGTCCCGGCTGGAATCCGGGCAGCGCAAGCCGAGCCTCGAACTGCTGTTGCCGATCACCGCGGCGCTGGGCGTACCGTTCGACGAGATCGTCGCCGCGCCTCGGATCGTCGACCCGCGCGTGCCCCAGCAACCGGCCAAGAAGGACGGGCGCGTGCTGATCGCGTTGTCCCGGCACCAGGGCGAAATCCGCGCCTACAAACAACTCATCCCGGCGCACGACGAAGAGCCCCACCTGCGTACCCACGACGGACACGAATGGCTCTACGTTCTCCGCGGACGCCTACGCGTACGCCTGAGCGAGCACGACTTCATCATGGGACACGGCGAAGCGGCCGAGTTCGACTGCCACATCCCGCATTGGTTCGGTGCCGCGGGCAAGGGCGACGTCGAAATCCTCAGCCTCTTCAGCAAGTCCGGCGAACGCATCCACCTGCGCACCGGCCGCCGCTAGACCTTGCGCAGACCGTCCAGCAGTACGCGCACCAGGTGTCGACTGTCCGGCGTAAAGCGCTCCACCGCGAGCGCGCCGACGATGAGCGCGCGAAGGTCTTCGCCGTCGATGTCCGTGCGTACAGCGCCTGCGGCTTGCGCGCGTTCCAGAAGCGCAGTGAGGTTCACGCGAAACCGCTCCGCTGCTTCGGCCTTGTACGCAGAACCGCTTGTCTCACCGAGCGCTTCGCAGATCGCACGGTTACGCGACGCCTGCTCGATGACGCGCGTGAAGTAGTCGTAGAACGCTTCGCCTGGCTCGTCGGAGTCGATCAACTCCTGTGCCTCGACGCCGTACTGCTCCAGCCGCTCCACGACGACGGCCTGGAACAGTGCTTCCTTGCTGGGGAAGTGCCGGTAGACAGTGCCCGCGCCTACGCCAGCCAATCGCGCGATGTCGTCGAGGGGCACCGAGAGCCCGTCGACGGCGAACGCTGCTTCGGCGGCAGCCAGCACACGGGCGCGGTTCCGGCGCGCGTCCGCGCGGAGCGCAGGCTTCTCCACCGGCTATCTCCTCTGATCTCAAAGTGGTGCGGTCGTCCGATTCTTCCTTGGAACGATCTCCGCCGCTTCTGACCGTGTCTCAGATCTCCAGGCCGTCGTTGACAACCGGAGTTGATACTCCGTATCTTCGGAAGCGGGTGCCCCGTTCCGATTATCCGCTGGTCTTCCCTCATGAGGTTTCTGATGCCCCGCACCGTGTCCGAAGTAGCTGAGATCGTCGCGAACGCGCTGAGCGCCTTCGACGCCGCGTCGCTCGCCGATGTTCTCGCCGAGGACGCCGTCTACGAAATCCCGTTCACCGGCCACCGCTCGACCGGCCGGGACGCCGTACTGGCCACGCTCGGCGCGGGCAGCACCGTCGCGACCCGGATCGGCCTGGAGAAAGTCGAGGTCACGACCACGGAAACCGCGGCCGGGTTCGCTGTCGAGCTCGTCGCCGAGGGCCGCAACCCGCACACCGGGCACAGCTACCGGCTCCCGTCGTCCGCCGGACTGCTGACCGTGCGGAACGGCGAGGTCACCCGGTACCGCGACTACCCGAACACCGGCGCGGCAACCGCACTGCGCGGGACGAAGGAGGTCTTCCAGCGCTTCCTCGACGCGGCCGTCGACAACCGCTGGGACGATCTCGCCGACCTGTACTCCGACGACGTCGTGATCGAAATCCCGTTCGCCCCGGCCGGAGTGCCGAAGGTGACGCGTGACCGGGAGGAGCTGCGCAAACGCTTTCACCAGGCCGGGGAGCGCCGCCGGATCACCAAGGCGGACCGGGTCGTGGTGCACGAGACCAGCGATCCGGAAGTGCTGGTAGCCGAATACGACCTGCACGGGGAGTACGAAGGCAAGCCGTACGTGTCGACATACGTGATGGTGCTGACGGTGCGCGAGGGGCGGATCGCGCACTCCCGCGACTACTCCGGGGCACCGGTGTTTTCCGAGCCGGAATGAGCCGCTACTGAGTCGCGGTCTGCGAAGCCGGGGGCGCGAACAGGTGCTCCACCGTCGCCACCGTCCAGTCCCACACCCCCGGCACCAGCAAGATCCCCACCAGCACGAACACCGGGAACACCAGCCGCGCCTCCACCTTCTTCCCGGTGTGCAGCCGCAGCGGCTTCGGCGGGCGGAGTTCGTACCAGGTCTCCCCCGCGATCGGCAGCGGGAACAGGAACGGGCAGCCCGACTCGGTCAGCGAATCGCCGAGGCAGTGCACGAAGCAGCCGGCGGCGACAGCGACGCCGAGCCAGCCGGAGATGTCCGCCAGCTGGGCTACTCGGTCGTCCGGCGCGGTGAAGTACCACCAGACCACCGCGCCGCCATACGGCAGCAGCAGCCAGTCGCCCAGTGCCGCGACCGCGAGCAGCAAGCCGAACAGCAGCACGCCCAGCACGGCCCAAGCCCCACCGGCGGTACAGCCGGCGGAGGTAGCCGCGCCGAGGGCGACGGCGAACAAGAGGGTGTGGGAGAGGTGCCGGTGCGTGCCGGTCACCTTCTCGTCGCGTGGGCCCTTCGTCAGGGCGTATACAGCCGCGGACACCCGGCGCAGCAGCCACGACAGCGCCCCGGTCAGCCAGCCGAACAGGCGGGTCGCGCTGGCGCTGGGATGGTCCAGGTCCGGCAGCAGCGCGAATCCGGCCGTGGTGGCCGCGAAGACCACCGCCTGGTGCACCGAGCCGACACCGACCGCGGGCGCGAGGGCGAGCCCCGCGCACCAGCCGGTCAGGGCGTGCGTGCGCCCCATCATGATGGTTATCCCCCAGGTCGCGGACCAGGTTACTAATCCGGCCACAAGCAGGCCGACCCCGCACGGCACGTAACCGTTGCTACGAAGCCATTAGGCCGTGACTGTGGTCGGATCAGTAACGATCGGCACAGTCAGTCCGCGCGACCGTATCGGGCGATCAGGCCGGAGGTTCCTCCGACACGCTCAGGTGTTCGGCCACGCCGGTGAGCTCGATCACCCGGCTGACCGCCGGGCTCGGCACGACCTCGAGTTCGACGTCCTGCTCCCCGGCCTGCCGCTGGGCGTGCAGGACGACGTTCAGCGCCGATGAGTCGAAGAAGGTCACCCCGGTGAGGTCGGCCACCACGCGACGGGAATTCTTGTCCGCGATCAATCCGGCAAGAGCTTCCTGCAGCTGCGGGCTGGTGAGCAGATCGAGCTCACCCGTGACCACCACCCTCGGCTCGGCGGCCGCGGTGTCCAGCGTGATGCCGAATCCGGGCGGAGTGGCGTTCTGGTCGGCTGCGGGCATGCAGTTTCTCCTCGTCAGGCGCTGCTCCTGCGCCGGTACGCGCCTGTAGTCTCAAGCGGCAACCGTGTCACGGTCCCAAGCATCTGGAGACTCAACCCTAACCCAGTGGGTGACTGAGTCCGCGTCGGCACACGGCTACGCCTTGGCGCGCGGGCGACGGCGGACACACAGCACCCCGCGCACCGCAGGTGGGCGCGCGGGTCGCGGGGGCCAGTCAGCTCAGGCGGACACTGTCTTGCGCTTCGCGCGCCGTTCGCGCATGAACAGCTCGCGGCGCTCGATCTCGCCGAGCCCGCCCCAGATCCCGTACGGCTCTTCGACGGTCATCGCGTGCTTGCGGCACTGGGCCAGCACCGGGCAGGTGTGGCAGATCGCCTTGGCACGGGACTCGCGGCGCTCGCGCGCGGAGCCTCGCTCATTGTCGGTATGAAAGAACAGGCTGCTGTCCGCGCCGCGGCACGAGCCTTGAAGCTGCCACTCCCACTCCTCGGCCACCACGTTCGGCAGTCGGCTCACGTCAGCCATGTCGTCCCCACCTTTCCCGGGATCAGCGCTCGACCGCTACATGCCCGCCGGTCGCGGCGGTCAAACCCGGGTTTGGTTTGCTCACCCCCCGGGCATGTGGCAGATCGGGCACGAAAGACTGGCGTGGGACGCCGGAGAGAGGACAGCACGTGGAGGAGAACGCCCCGCTTGAGCGCGAGGACGCACAGCTCATCGAGGTGCGGACGGCGGCTATCCCGCACGTGGTGCCCACCCTGCGCACCATCGTGGCCGACATCGCCATGCGCCAGGACTTCGACCTGGACGCGGTGGAGGACCTGCGGATGGCCGTGGACGAGGCCTGTTCGATGCTGCTGCCCTCGGCCGCCGACGGCAAACTGACCTGTGTGTTCTCCTGGCTGGAAGGCCGGATCGAGGTCACGGTGTCGGTCGTCTCCGACCGCGCCGAGCACGGCGACGAGACCGGCCTGTCCTGGCAGCTGCTGACCGCGCTCGCTACCTCCGCGCGACGCACCGTGACCCCGGCCAACGGCCGGTATCTCTCCCGGGTGCAACTGGTCCGGGAGAGTGAGGCGGCCAGCTCGTGACGATCCCCGCCGGCGGCGACAAGCCCACCGACGTGGCAGCACTGTTCCACGAGCTCACGCAGCTGCCCGAGCACGCGCCCCGCCGCGACGAGATCCGGGACCGGCTGGTGCGCGAGCATCTCGAACTGGCACGCAACCTCGCCCGGAAGTTCCGCAACCGCGACGAGGCGATGGACGACCTCGTGCAGATCGCGACCGTCGGCCTGATCCACGCGGTGGACCGTTACGACCCCACACAGGGCACGGACTTCCTCGCCTTCGCAGTGCCGACGATCTCCGGCGAACTGCGCCACCACTTCCGGGACAACAGCTGGTCGGTCCGGGTGCCGAGGCGGCTCAAGGAACTCAACGCCACGATCTCGGCCGCCCGCGAAGAACTGACCGTGCGGCTCTCGCGCGCGCCGAAGCCCAGTGAGATCGCGCGTCATCTCGGCGTGCCGATCGAGGACGTCTACGAGGGCCTGCGGGCCGGTCAAGGCCGTTACGGAGCCTCGCTGGACAACCTGCTGGAGAACTCCGCGCACACGCGCTTCGGCGCGCCGGACGCGAACCTCGGCCAGGCGGAACTGCGCGAGGCGCTGCGGCCGATGCTGGACAGTTTGCCCGAGCGCGAGCGCAAGATCGTGGCGTTGCGTTTCGGGTCCGGGATGAGCCAGTCAGACATCGCGCGCCGCGTCGGGGTTTCCCAGATGCAGGTGTCGCGGCTGCTCGCGGCGACGCTGAAAAAACTCCGGACCGGACTGGCCGAGACTGACATCACCGAGGGCACCTGATTCGCCTTCGGCCGAGTTGGGTAAACACCACATGCGAGCACAGCGGCCGGGAGGTGCAGAAGCCATGACGACGTCGAGGATGCCGACCAGGAGCACCGGGGCGACTGCCGCCACCGTGCTGCTGGAGCTTCCGGACGACGTCACCGCGCCCGCCATCGCGCGGGCCCAGGTTCGCGCCGCGCTCGCGCAGCTCGACGTTCCCGCCCAGCTGCGCGACGACGTGCTGCTGGCGACCTCCGAGCTGGTCACGAACGCCTTCGAGCACGGCGACCGGCCGGACCGGCTGGAACTGCGGCTGGAGAACGGCGAACTGATGGTGCGGGTCTTCGACACGTCTGCCGCCATTCCGCAGCTGAAGGAACCGGTCGCCCCGTCCGCGGCGCGCAGCCGGGGACTTCAGCTGGTGCGCGCGTTGTCCCGCCGCTGGGGTTATGACCCGGCTGAGGGCGGGAAGTGCGTCTGGGCGGCGTTCGCCCTCAGCTGACGACGTCGGCCCACCACGAGCCCGGCCGCGCCGAGCACCCCTGCTCCGACCCCGAGCCAGCCCACGATCATCCGCGGTCGTTCAGCGATCGAGCAGGCTTCCGCTCCGCGCGACTCCGCGGCCAGCTTGCTGTCCGGGGAGTTGAGCGCCGTGCCGCAGCCGATTCGGTAACTTGTACCGGTCCTGGGCGGGTTGCCTTCGCCGAACATATTCGCGGGCAGCAGCAACGCCTGATCGCTTCGGGTGCCGTAGATCGTTCGGACATCGATGGGACGTTCGCCGCGGTCGAGGTAGTAGACAGTCGTCACCGGCAGCACAAAGAAGACGATTCCGGTGACGAAGACCGCCGCGGCCGCGAGCCAGGCCACCAGCGTGAGCCGCTGAGCGGAACTGCGCCGCGGATAAAGCCGGTCAACGAACTCCTGATCGCGCGGGTCGGGGGAGGCCGGGGGAACCGGGCCGTCAGCCATCGTCGTACCTCCTGATCGAGTTGCCGAGGCGGCAGCGTAGTTCGGTGTGTCCGGGCCGCGTCCGAACTGGCATTGTTCCGCTCTATCCCGTTCGCCGCATTGCGGCTGCCTTACGCTCGCCGGATGCTGGACGCAATCGGGGTGACTGGGGACGAGGAGCGGGTCTACCGGCTCCTCGTGGGGATGTTCGACGCCGGACCGCGTCAGGTGGCCGAGCAGCTGGGGCTGAGCGCGGCAGAGGTGTCGGCGATCCTCCGTTCGCTGCACGCCAAGGGGCTGGTCAGCCTGGTCGCCGGGGACGAGCCGAGGTACGCGCCGTCGCCGCCGGACGTCGCGTTCGGGCCGTTGCTGATGCGCGGGCAGGAATCCCTGGAATGGGCGCGCACCGCGGTCAGCCGGATGGCCGAGGAGTACCGCGGCGGTGCGCGGCGCCGCGACGCGACCCAGCTGGTCGAGGTGATCACCGGCAGCGCGGCGATCCGGCAGCAGCTGACGAACATCCAGGTCGGCGCCCGGCACGAGTTGCTGTGGTTCTGCCGGGCCGGGCACATCGCGATGGCGTCGGGCGAGAACGCCGACGAGTACGACGCGCTCGCTCGCGGCGTGCGGTACCGGGTCGTCTACGAGCGGGCGATGCTGGAAGAGCCCGGAATGATCGAGAACGTCGCGCACGGGATCCGGCACGGCGAGGAGGCACGGTCCTCGACCGTGGTTCCGGTGCGGCTGGCGATCGCCGACGGCACCATCGCGTTGTGCCCGCTGGTGCAGAATCTCGACGGCTCCGGCGAACCGACCGCCGCGTTGATCCGCGAGAGCAGTCTGCTGGCCGCGCTGATCGCGTTGTTCGAAAGCTATTGGGAACGCGCGTGGCCGCTTCGTGCGGACGGGACTCCGCAGGACGCTGCCGGCGGCGCCGGTCCGGACCGGGACGAGTTGCACCTGTTGTCGTTGCTGGTCGCGGGGGTCACCGACAAGGCGATCGCGACGCGGCTCGCGGTGAGCCAGCGGACCGTGCAGCGGCGGATCCACGACCTGATGTCCCGGATGAACGTGCAGACCCGGATGCAGCTGGCGTGGGAGGTCAGCAGGCAGGGCTGGCTCGACGAGCCCGCGGCAGCCGGATAACCGCGAGGGGCTATCCGGCTGCCTCTTTCTCAGGAGAGCCCGTAGGCGCGGAGTACCGTCTGCCGCACCGCGTTCCCGTCACCGTCGGAGCCGTGCACGCGCAACGCGACGAATCCGTTGGTCCGGTCCAGCCGCGGCTGGTCGACCACGGCGCGGAAGCGGCCGCCGCCGAGGCTGTCCATCCGCCTGACGTTCGTCCACGTGCGACCGTCGTCATAGGACACTTCGACGGTCAGCTGCGGATTCTTCGGCGCGGCCATGCCGTCCTGGTTGCGGACGGTGAACTCGACCGGCAGCGAACGCCCGGCGCGCGCCTTCTGCGTCAGATCGGTCTGCACGCCGTAATCCACCTGCAGCAACGGAAGCAAGTCCGTGGTGCCTTCGGCGGGCCGCTTCGACCCGAAGGTCCACGACGTTTCGGTGTGCGTGCCGTAGGCCCAGTCCGGCGTGGACTTGGTCAGCGACAGGTCGAGCCGGTACTTCGCCGGGTCCGCCGAAGCGGGGAACTTGCCCCACGCCGCCGGGCCTTCCTTGACGAGTTTTCCGTCCTGATAAAGCTTCGCGCTCACCTGATCCGGCTCCTCGCCGATCCCCGACTCGGAAAACGCGTAGTGCGAGGTTTCCGGATCGGCGAACTCCGGGATGCGGAAGGCGAAAGTGTCGCCGGTGCGCGAGGTTTCCAGTCCGGCTCCGCGCGGGATCGCCGGGCGGACCACTGGGGCGTACCAGTTCTCCGTCGCCCGCTGTCCCGGGCTGAGCGTGTGCGGCTGGTCGAGCATGCCGACCGCCAGCGGCTGGAAAGTGTCCCAGCTGAGCTTGTTGTTCACTCGGTGCTGCCAGATCGTTTCGTCGGTCGAAACGATTTCCTCGCGAGCCGTTCCGGTGTGCGCGTACCGCTGGTACTGGTTGATCGCGGTCTTTTCCCACGGCCGCCAGCCGAACCGCTGCTCGGAAAGCCACTCGTCCTTGCCGGTCGCGTGGTAATTCGCGGTGACCGTCGCACTGTTGCGTTCGCTGACCTGGTAGACGATCTTCTGCGGAATCTGGTCGTGTGTCACCTGCATGATGTCGTACAGGTACGGACTCACCGGCGTGCCCTGGAGGAACATGCTGGTGAAACCGAATCTGGCGCGGTCGGCCAGGTTCATGCCCTGTTCGTTCGTGATCCGCACGGTGGGAATCGGCAGGCGATTGCCGCGCGGCTGCCAGTGTGCGTACGTGTGCTCGCCGGGAAGGCTGACAACCATCGCCATCGCGGCGCCCGCGGCGGCCGCCTGCTTGGCCGCGGTATCCGGATTGGTGCCGTCCTTCGCGGGGATCACCAGTGCGATTTTCCCGCGCGCCTTGGCGAACTGCTCCGGTTTGCCGCCGTCGACCGGAACGACGCCGAGCCACTTGAACCCGGAAATCGCCGGAGAAGACGCGTAGTAGAACAGCTCGGTCTTGACGGCGACCCACGGCAACGTGGTCGCGGTCAGCATCGGCGCGGTGAGCTGCCACCGGGTGCCGAATTCGAAGGTTCCGTTCTTGACCTTCTGCGTCGGCGTCACGTAGATGTGCCGGACGCCGGGGAATTCCATGACGTAGTTCGAGATCTTGCGCGAGCCGAATTCGCGGTGCGCGTAGCTGCTGATGATGTTTTCCAGCGTCGACGGCCGCGGTGTCTTGATCTCCACCGGCACCGCGCTCCGCGCGTCCATCACCAGGTTCAGGTCCTTGGTGATGGTGAACTCGGGCTTGAGCACGATCGCGAGTTCCTCGTCCGGAGCCAGGCCGGTGTGGAACATCGCGCGGGCGTAGTAGGTGCCCTCCGGAAGCTCGGTGACGAACGGATGGTCGCTGACGACGTCCCGGACGATGTCGTAGCGCATGTCGTCGCCGAAGATCTGGAGGTCCATCGGGTGCGCCTTGCCGTCGCGGCCGATGCCGGTGACGGTCACCTTGTGCTTCGGCGGTTCCTTCACCAGACCGACCGTCGTGTGCACCGCGCCGACGAGAACGCTGCCGGTGTAGTTGCCGGGCACCAGCGCGGCCGAGTCGACGGTGATCGCCATCGTCGCGGTCCCGCCGGCCGGAACCTCCACAGTGGACTTTTCGAGCTTCACCGCGTCGCCTGGCGTGGCACCGTCACCGCGGCGCAGGTCGAGCTTCGGGGTGATGGTGATCGGCGCGGAAGTCGTGTTGGTGTAAGTGATTTCCTTGCGCACCGGTCCGCTGTCGTTGGTGACCGGGCCGAGGTTCAGCGTACCGGTCGCGAAGACCCCGGGACGCACCGCCGCGGCCGCGACGGCCACCCGTCCGCCGCCCTGCTGGAACGCGTTGAGTCCCGCGGAGGGCTTCGACGTACTGGCCAAGCCATCCTTGAGCTGCTGAGCCGTCCATTGTGGATACCGCTGCGCCAGAATCGCCGCCGCACCAGCGACATGCGGCGTCGCCATCGACGTGCCGGACGCCGCGGTGTAGTACTGATCCACTACTTCACCGAGCGAGGTGCCAGCCGCGCGCGCCGCGACAATTCCCACGCCAGGCGCGGTGATGTCCGGCTTCACGGCCTGGTCGCCTTGGCGCGGGCCCATGCTGGAGAACGGGGCCAGCTCATCCTTGCGGTCAACCGCGCCGACGGTCAGCGCGGAGTCCGCGGTACCAGGCGTGCCGATGGTCGACGCGCCATCCTGGCCGTCGTTGCCCGCGGCGACCACGAACAGCGCGCCGGTGCGGGCGGTGAGTTCGTTGAGGCCGGCGCTGAGATCGTCGGTGCCGTCGGTCGCGCCGCCGCCAAGGCTCATGTTGATCACCTTGGCACCGGACGTCGCGGCCCACTCCATCCCTTGCAGGACTTCGGAAGCCGAGGCCGTGCCGTCGTCGCCGAGCACCTTGCCGACGTACAGCTTCGCGCCGGGAGCCGCGCCCTTGCGCGTGCCGCCCGCGGCCGCGCCGCTGCCCGCGATGGTCGCCGCGACGTGCGTGCCGTGGCCGAACCGGTCGACGACGTCCGGGCTGGTGGAGAAGTTGGCCGACTTGGCGACCTTGCCGCGAGGTCCGGGTGGTTGGGGTCGTAGCCGGTGTCGAGCACGGCCACCGCGACGCCGGATCCGTCGAATCCGGCCGCCCACGCCTCCGGCGCCCCGATCTGCGGGACACTGCGGTCGAGCGACGCGTGCACCTTGCGGTCCAGCGTAATCCGTTCCACCGCACCGGAAGCCGCGTGCGGACCGGTGAAGGACTGCCAGAACTCGCCGGCGCGCTTCTTGTCTTCCCGCACCGCACGGCCGTTCACGCTGGGCAGTTCAGCGCCCAGCGTAGTGGCGGCGAGCGTCGGCGCGGCAGCGATCGAGACGCCCTTCGCGTAGTGCGCGATCATCGGCACCGTCGGGCTCGACTCGTCGGCGTACCCCTGCGCGATCAGGTCGGTGACGTTGAACAGGGCTTTGTCGAGGCGGTGGTCCGCCACGAGCGACACCGCGTCGGCCGGGATGACCTGCAGTTTGCCGTCCACTTCGGATTGGGTGAAGCGGATGTTCTCCCGCCCCTCGCCCGGCCGGACCGTCGCGATCTGCCTGCCGCCTTGGACGCTTTCGACTTGCACGACGTCACCGGTGAGCAAGGTGACCGTGTGCCGCTCACCGGGGCCAGGCGCCGGTGAACCGCTCGCAGGCTCGGCCGCCGCGGGCGCCGCGTGGCCGAGTGCCGCGACCAGTGCGCCCGTGCAGCCGAGAGTGATAGCTCGTGATCTCCACGTCATCGCACAAGATTCGGGGCGAGCCGGGGTTCACGTCACTAGCTCGCGGTGTCGCGGTTGTGACATGTCGCAACTGGGACAGCGCCTGGTTAGCCAGCCACTGTCGCGTAATACGCCATTAGGCGGTCAGCGAGTTCGTCCGGACGGCTCAACAGCGATGGGAACCGGCCATCTCGTCCGCCCCCGAGGCGTTCGCGCGACCCGGCGCAGCAGGTCCGCGGAGAAGAACTGGTCGTCGCGGAAGAGCAGGACCTTCGTCGGCACGTCCGGCAGCCGCGCGCCGACCAGGTGCCAGCCGCCGCCGCTCGTCGTGGCTCAGCAGTGCTTCAGCATGTCCTGCAGCGCGTTCTTCTCCATGTCAGTGATCGTCAGCCCGTAGTAGTGCTTCACCGTGACCCAGTCGGTCGCGTACGTGCACCAGAACGACACCAGCGGCGGCTTCCACTCGTCCGGAGCCTTGTCGCTCTTCTGCCGGTTCACGCTCGCCGTTACCGCGAACAGCTGCGGCCGGGTGAGGTCGTTCGCGAACTGCTCGCGCTTCTCCTGCGTCCAGTCGCGCGCGCCGCTCACCCAGGCCTGGCCGAGCGGGACCATGTGGTCGATGTCGAGCTGGGTCGCCTTGGTCCAGGTCTGACCGTCGTACACGCTGAGCCAGGTGCCTGAGGTCGGCTTGCAGTCGCTGCCCGCCTTGACGTCCTTGCCCGCACGCTTGAGAACGGCCTCGCGGGTGTCGCAGTTGTCGCCCTGGCTGTCCCAGTGCTTGAACTTGTCGCGCGAATAGCCGGTCATGGTGCCGCGCGCGCCGATCTTCAGCTCGGACAGCTGCTTGGTCGCGTCCGCGGCGGACGCCGGTGCCGCCTCGGACTGGGTGTCGCCGACTTCTCGCTGGCCGTACCAAAACCCGACGACAGCGATGAGCAGCACGACCGCGAGCAGCACGGTGCGCTTGGTGGGGAACGGCCGGGCCATGGTGCGCGGGATCCTCTCGGGCGGGGACTTCGGGGAGCCGGAGTATGCCTGTCACCGGGCCGGTAATCGCGCAGACACTCTCGGCAGCGCCCGAGCCGTGGCAAGGACCACGTCGGACCAGTTGTTGCCCGCCAACGAAAAAGCCCAGATCAGCGGGGGTGGATAACGCTCGCGAAGGTGTCACGCACGCGCGTTGCGAAACGATTGACTTCAGTGGGGAGCCGGAAAGGAGCGGGTGCGAGATGCCCGGGCGGCTGCGGAAGTGGAACACCCGCGTCGATGACTACCTGCGCCGGAAAGCGGCGGAGGGCGGCAACGTCGTAGCGATGACGCGGGTCGCTGCTGACCTGCGCGAACGCGGGGATGCGGCGGAGGCCGAGGAGTGGTACCGGCGGGCCGCCTCCGGCGGTGACCGGATCGCCATGACCGCGCTGGCCCACCTGCTGGCCGAACGCGGAGCCGAGGACGAAGCCGCCCGCTGGTATCACGAAGCCGCGCAGGCCGGCGAGCCGCACGGGATGCTCGGATATGCCCGCACCTGCGAAAACCAGGGTCACCTCGGCGACGCCGAGCACTGGTACGCCGCCGCGTTCCAAGCCGGCGCGACGGAGGCGGCCGGACTGCTGGGCCACCTGCTGGTCCAAGACGGCCGGTTCTCCGACGCCGAGGGCTGGTGCCGCGCGGCCGCCGAGGCGGGCGACGCGACAGCGATGCTGGACCTCGGCGCTGTCCTGCGCGAACTCGGTGCACCCGAGGAGATGGCGCACTGGTGGCGAGCCGCGGCGGACGCGGGCGAACTCTCCGCGACCTGCTTGCTGGGCCGGGAAGCGGAACGAGCCCACCGGGAAGGCGACGCCGAGCGATGGTTCCGTCGCGGCGCGAAGGGCGGGCACGTCGAGGCGAAGGTCCGGCTGGGGCTGCTGCTGCATCGCCGGGGCGACCTCGAAGAAGCGGAGAACTGGTACCTCGAAGCCGCCGAGGCGGGCGACGCGGCGGCGATGACCAACCTCGGGGTCCTCGCCCGCAATCGCCGCGACGACGGCGAGGCCGCGGCCTGGTACCGCAAGGCCGCCGAGCACGGCAGCATCCCCGCGCTCACCAACCTGGGACATCTCGCCGAAGCCCGCAGCGACCTGGCACAGGCCGAACGCTGCTTCCGGGTCGCCGCGGAAACCGGCGACGTCCAGGGCATGCTGAGCCTGACCCGGATGCTGCGCGCCCGCGGCGCGACCGCCGAGGCCGACCACTGGCAGGCCCTCGCCGCCGACCGGCCACAGTAGACAGTTTCCCGGGGTTGATCTCCGGGATCATCCCGGATGCCGCCCGCCCCCGGCACGGCTAGCGTCGATCGAGTGTTCCGACGCGTGCTTCTCGCCATCCTCGCCGGTATCGCGGTGTTCCTGGTTCCGTGGACTGTCTACCTCGGGCTGACCCTGCCCGAGCACTTCGACACGAGCCAGTGGCGAGTCGCCTGGGTCGGCTTCGACCTCGTCCTGCTGCTGTGTTTCGCCGCGTCCGTGCTGCTCGGGATGCGCCGCAGCCGCGCCTCGGTGCCGATGCTGGCCGCGACCGCCGCGCTGCTGTGCTGCGACGCCTGGTTCGACGTCGTCCTCGACTGGGGCGGTCCCGACCAGTGGGCCAGCCTCGGCACCGCGCTGCTCGCGGAAGTGCCGATCGCGGTGTTCCTGATGTTGCGAGCGCGCGCTCTGCTCGCCGGCAACGCGCGACCGCGGCCGCTGACCATGCGCGACATCGCCGTGCACACGAACCCGAACTACCAGCGGTTGCTCCGGCTGATGCCCGCCACCTCGGCCGAACTGCGCGCGCACATCCCGTCGATCGACGTCCCGGCCGCGCTGCTGACGCTCACCCACGCCGGATACACGCGCCGCACCCGCGACGGCCGCTGGCACTCCGTCCCGCAGAGCACGAACGAAGCGAAGCCGGAGGACTTCCCGGAGGAGGACCGGCCGAAGCTGGCCGCCTACCTCGACGCGAAGTACGACCGCGAGGTGCGCCTGATGGCCTGGGCCGCTGAACGCCGCGACACCTTCGACGGCTGGACCGCCGGCAGCCGCGCCGGCATCCGGCTGAGTCACAAGGACTTGAAGGAGTTCGAAGCGGAGTACCTGGAACTGGTGCACCGCTACGCCGCTCGCAAACCCGGCCCGTCCGGCGAGGCGCGTGATCTGGCGGTGCGGTTCTACGCTTTCCCGGAACCAAAACCCGCTGAGCTGGCGTAGGTTTCGAGGCATGATCCATCACGTGCAGGTCGCCTGCCCAGCGGGCGCGGAGGACGACGAACGCGCGTTCTACACCGGCGTGCTCGGCTGGAGGGAACTGCCGAAACCGCCGCTGCTGGCAGCTCGCGGCGGCTGCTGGTTCCAGGTGCCCGGCGTCGGCGGCCCGGACGGCGAACTGCACGTCGGCGTCGAGGCGGATTTCCGTCCGGCGCTCAAGGCCCACCCGGCGTTCGTGGTCGACGTGGACACCGTCGCCGCCGCGATCGAAGCCTCCGGACGGCCCGTGACGTGGGCCGATCCCGCGGAAATCCCAGGCAGGCGACGGTTCCACGCCTTCGACCCGGCCGGCAACCGGCTGGAGTTCCTGGAGGGCTGAGCCCGCATACAGTGTGGGGATGAGCCAGGAGGCGGAAGAAGCCGAGCAGCGGATCACGCGACGATTGCGTGAGCTTCGCCTGGAACGCGGCCTCACCTTGGACAAGGTCGCCGCCGCCGCGGACCTCACGCCGGGCTATCTGTCCCGGGTCGAAAGCGGCCAGCGGGTGCCCAGTCTCGGCACGCTGGTGGTTCTCGCGCGGGCGCTCGACGTCAGCGTCGCCGATCTCGTCGCTTCCGAGGAACGCCGCTCGCCGATCGTCAAGCGCGAGGACGCCGTCACGTACGGCACTCGCGGCGCTTCCATGACCCATCTGTCCCCGCCGTCGTCTGCTCTTGAGGCGACACTGGTGACGCTGCGGGGCAAGTCCGTCCCACCGCGGCCGACCCGGCATCGCGGCGAAGAGTGGCTGCACGTCGTCAGCGGTCAACTCGAACTGACCCTGGCCGGCGAAACCCACCTCCTGGCCGCCGGTGACTCCGCGCAGTTCCCCGGCAGCACCGACCACACCCTGCGCGGCGCGCCGGACGCGGAAGTCCTCGTCGTGATCGCTTGACTCTCATTGTGCCTCCGAGGCACCCTGTTTGCCAGACAGGCAACATTGGGAGATGCTGATGACCGACGCCCCGGTAGCCGAACTCGACCTCGACACCCTGCCCGAACACCTGGAGTCCGCCGCCGCCGAACGCGCGCACCGCAAACGCCAGCTCGCCGTCGCCTTCCGGCTGTTCGCCCGGTACGGCTTCGACGAGGGCATCGCCGGGCACCTCACCGCGCGCGACCCGGAATTCCCGAACCGGTTCTGGGTCAACCCGTACGCGGTGCACTTCTCCCGGATCAAAGTCAGCGATCTGCTTCTCCTCGACGAGAACGGAAAAGTGGTCGAGGGAACGCGGCGCACGAACAAGGCCGCCTTCGCCATCCACTCGACCATCCACGAAGCCCGCGAGGACGTCGTCGCCGTCGCGCACGCACACACGATCCACGGCCGCGCCTGGTCGGCGTTGAATCGTGTGCTGGACCCGATTGTCCAGGAATCCTGTGCGTTCTACGAAAATCACGTGCTTTTCGACGAGTACAAGGGCCTGGTCCTGGAACGCGACGAGGGCGTGCGCATCGCCGCCCGGCTCGGTTCGAAACGCGCCGCGATCCTTCGCCACCACGGATTGCTGACCGTCGGCCGAAGCGTCGGCGAGGCGGCGTGGTGGTTCATCACGATGGAACGCGCCTGCCAGATGCAACTCCTCGCCGAAGCCGCCGGCACTCCTCGTGTGATGACCGCCGAAGAAGCCGCGCTCGCCGCCCGGCAATTCGGCAGCGCGAACATGGCGCGCAACAACTTCCGCCTGCTGGAGGACCTGATTGTCGAGCAGGAACCCGACGTGCTGGACTGACGAGGTTCAGTCGCCGACCGCGTCCCGCCCGCGCTTCACGATCAGCGGATCCGGTTCCCCGACTATCTTTTCGTTCTTGCCCGCATACTCGAACCGGGACAGGAAGTAGCGCATCGCGTTGATCCGGGCGCGCTTCTTGTCGTTGCTCTTGATCGTGATCCACGGCGCGAGATCGCTGTCCGTGCGGAGGAACATCGCCTCCTTGGCCGCGGTGTAGTCGTCCCATTTGCCGAGCGACCGCAAATCCATCGGGGACAGTTTCCACTGCCGCACCGGGTCGACCTGCCGGATGATGAACCGGGTGCGCTGTTCGGCCTGGGTCACCGAAAACCAGAACTTCGTGACCGTGATCCCGCTCTCCACCAGCATTTCCTCGAACAGCGGCACCTGGTGCATGAACTGCTCGTACTGCTCGGGCGAGCAAAACCCCATCACCCGCTCGACCCCGGCCCGGTTGTACCAGGACCGGTCGAACAACACCATCTCGCCTGCGGTCGGCAGATGCTGGACGTACCGCTGGAAGTACCACTGGTGCGCTTCCCGGTCGCTGGGCTTGGCGAGCGCGACCGTACGAGCGTGCCGCGGGTTGAGGTGTTCCATGAACCGCTTGATGGTGCCGCCCTTGCCCGCGGCGTCGCGTCCCTCGAAGAGAATGACGTGCCGGCTGCCGGTCTCGCTGATCGAGTTCTGCAGCTTGAGCAGTTCGACCTGCAGCAGATACTTGGTCTCGTCGTACTCCTCGCGCGACATGCGCTCGTCGTAGGGATAGTTCTCCCGCCAGGTGTCGACGGCCTTGCCGAACGCGTCGATCAACACGGGATCGTCATCGTGATCCTCGCCGACCGAATGCCCGTCGATCTCAAGCCGATCGATGTACTCCCGCACGTCCCGCAACATGCGGCCGACTTTAAGCAGGGCAGGTGAACGGGAGGTGTCTCAGAACTTCCGCAGGTCCTCGTGCGCCGTCTCCGGCCGCGGCATCTGCCAGACCGGCGACCGACGCAACGGCGCGGTGAAGTCCACTCCGCACTCTTCGCCGCTGATGCTGCTGAACCGCGGCCCCGCCGGGGAAAACCCGCTCCCGACCGCGACGAGCTGCGCCTGATCGCGCACGGTGAGCCACGACCCGGCGAAGTGCGGGACTGCCGCGTCAACTGCCACACCTCCGCCCCGGCCCGGCTGCGATCCGGCATCGCGGCGACCGGCTCGACGATGTTCGTCAACTTTCCGAGCGGACCGTCGAGAACCTCGGCGATCCTCCCGACGAGCACCGCCTGGTCGCCCGCGTCTGTCCGGTGCCCCAGCCAGTAAACCCCGACTGCGAGGTGTCCTCGACCGTCGCAATCCATTTCCGGTGCGGCTCCGGCCATTCGATGTCGAAAATCTCGCCTCGCGCCGCGGCAGCTTCCTGCGCGGTGCCGTCGAGCCGTTCGCCACGCAAGGGAGCCATGGCTTCTACCGCGCATTGACCAGGTACAACTCAGCACGTCCGTAGAGCGGCGCGGAAATCGTCCAGTGGGCAAGATAATCCGGCGGCGGCGGTCCCCAAACCCGGCGCAACGCGAGGTCAACTTTCCGCGGCCGCACGGTGTAGTCGAAGAACGCGAAGTTCACCCGAAGCAGTCCGCGCGACAGACGTCCGGCCCGTGCTTCCAGTTCGGCGATCGCCCCGGGCATGCGGCCGCGGTCGGAAAAGACGTCGATGATCGCGCAGTCGCAGGTGTAGGCCAATACTCCGATCTCCTCGGCGCTGGCGACCGTGCGTCCCGCAGCCAGTCTTCCCACCTCCCGGCCGATTTCGGCGTACTGCGCACTCGTGGTGTAGTTCGATGTGAACGGCGCGAAGTCGCGTGGCAGACCGGTCCCGGCATAACCGACCACACTGGCACCGACCAAAGCCGCGATGACAGCCGTCCCGGCCGCACGCTCGATTCGGTGCGCGGAACCGGCCGCTACCGCGCAGCCGAACAGCGTCGCCGCGACGATTCCGGGGCCGTAATACCAGTGGTACGGCGGAACTTTCAGCTGAACGTAGGCCAGGCTGTGTCCCGCTCCGGCCACCGCGAGCGCCGCGAACGGGAGCAGCCTGCGGCAGGCCGCGTCGCCGCGCAACGCCAGGACTAGCCAGCGCAACCCGGCCAACGCCGCCAAACCGGCGCACAAGAACGCGAGCACCGTCTGCCCCGGCATGTTCTGCCAGTACAGTCCGACGCCGTTGCCGAATTCCCACTTCCCCCAAGCCTGTCGCGCGCCCTGCAAGGTCTTGATGACAAGAGTGTCCGGAACGGCGGCGCCCAATACGACCCAGCTGAACGCGAACCACGGCACCGCGACCAGCGCCGCGCCTTGCACGCTGCGCAGGCCCTCAACCCAGAATCGGTTCCGCACCAGGAAAACCACGCCCGCGAAGAGCAGCAGATCGACCCGGACCAAGGTCAGCGCACCGGCCGCCAGTCCGAACGCGAACGGCCGTCGCTCCACCGAAAAGACCAGCAGCCAGCCAAGTCCGGCCGCGCCGAGTTCGACCTCCATGCCGATCGACGACACCAGCAGCGGGTTCACCGTCAACGCGGCGGTCGCGAGAACCGGGAACCAGCGTGGCAGCCCGGCGACCGCGCCCACCCTCCGCAGCGCCAGCACCAGCAGCACCTGGCAGGCCACGTACAGCACGCCCGCGGCGAGAACCGCGTCCCGCAGCACGAATGTCAACGCCGCCAGGGAAAGCACGTTCAACGGCGAGGTCGCCGTATTCGAGGTGCTGCCGGCCAGCAATCCCCAATTTCCGTGAAACGCGAGATTGCGCGCGTAGCTCAAGGTGATGTAGGTGTCGTCGATCAGATGACCGTGCGCCGCCACAAAGAACAATGCCGACGCGGCCGCCGCTCCGAGCAACAGCCAATCCACCCGTCTTCGGACGGAAACCGGCTGTTCACAACCCGATCGAGGCGTCGTCAAACCCAGTGCCATTATTACGTTTCCCCCAGCAGCAGTCTTCGGAAGACCGATCGGTCCGGTGCTATCTCCCCGGAAAGTCGTGGACCTGCCCGTCGCGCATGGTAACTCGGAATTTTCGGTTGTATTCGTCATGCGGAGAATCGCCCTCGACGAATTTCACGACGAAAGTGCCGTCGTTCAGCACGGCGGGAGTCACCGAGTCGTCCGGCCCGTACAGCTCCACTTCGGCCACGTCGGGGCTGACAACCCCGAACACGACGCTCGGCTGGCCGGGATTGACGACGCTGGCGAAACCGCAGATCGGGCGGGTCGCGTTGAGGCAGGCGTAGCCCTCTCGCCCGTGGATCCAGTCCCTGGCGTCGGTGACCATCAGCCCGGCGTTCTGGTCGTCAGGGCCGGAACCCTGGCCGTGATCGAGAACGCAGACCGCCGCGAGCGAGGCGTTGCGGATGACGAGGTAACTCCGCTTCTCGTCCTGATCGATCTTCAGCGTCGAGCGCCAACTTCCCCGATCAGGCAACACGGCTCCGAAAGAGGGGGCGCTGTCGAGGCAGGCCTTGAGCAGTTGCGTGTCCCCGGAGTCCGGCCTGGCACCGGCCGGAACCCGCGTCGAGTCCGGACTGGCGTCGTACACCGGGGAGAACACCAGCGTCGCGCCCAAGGCCAGCGCACCGACTCCCGCGGCGACCGCCAGCGGCAAGCCCAGCTTCCGGTGCCGCCGTGCGCGCAGTTCCGGAACGAGCCGGTTCCACAGGGATTCCTTCAGGAGATCAGGCATCGGCCGGTCAGGCGGCAGGTTGAGATCGTCGGCCATCAGAACTCCTCTCCGACGCGTGCGCCGATGTCCCGCAGCAGCTCGCGCAACCGGGTTCGCGCGCGCGAAATCCGCGCGCGCACGCTCGGTTCGGCGATCCCGAGCACCGCGGACGCCTCCGCGGTCGACAAACCGCCCAGCAGACAAAGCTCAACAGCCCGCCGTTCGGCCCGAGGCAGCTTCGCGACCGCGCTCAGCACGACCTTCAGCTGTCGGTCCGCGTCGATCTGGCCGGCCACCTCCTCGGCGTGATCGCGGACCACGGGATTGCGCGGCAACCGGGTCAGCACGGCCGCGAAACGGCCGAGGCGGCGCTGTTCCCGGCGGGCCAGATTGGCGGTCACGGTGTAGAGCCACGGCCGGGCGCTGTCGTTCACCAGCGTCACCTCGCCGAGCCGCCGCCACGCGGTGAGGAAGGTCAGCGAGGCCAGGTCCTCGGCGGTGGCCCAGGAACCCGTCAGCCGGTAGGCGTAATTCCACACGGCGCTGGCATGCCGGTCGAACAGCTCGCCGAACGCCGCGACCTCGCCCGCCGCGGCCCTCGCCCACAGCTCCTGGTCGCCACCGGGGACATCCGGGACGTCGGCGTCGTGCTCGGCCGGCATCCCCCACCCCCGCCCCTGATCCGAAACTATCGTCACAACCCCATGTCCCCGGTCGCCTCGACAGCGTTGCATCAGTCCCGGGTCCAGGGTGATCAGTGTCTCGCCTCGGCGGAAGCGGAAAGATATAGTCAGGCGGAGCCAGGTCACGTGGAGGGCTGTGGGGGATGACCGACTACAGGCGCGATGAGCCGCCGACGAACCCCTTCCCCGCGGCCGGTTACGCACAGCCGCCCGCGAAACCCCGGCGGACCGGCTGGATCATCGGCGGAGCCGTCGCGCTGGTCGTCGTGCTGGGGATCGGGATCGCCGTCGGCGTTGTGGCCGGGCAGCCTGCCGAGCGTCCGCCAGAACGGGCCGCCGTGCCGGGTTATTCGATGGACCACGTCGGCAACGCCTGCGATCTCGTCGATCCCGCTCCGTTGCAGAAGTGGTCGCCCACGCCCAAGGGCCCGCCCAAGCACGAGGAAGTCCGCCCGAGCGAGCACGACGCCGGCAGTCTGAGCTGCCAGCTGCGCTACACCGGCAGCGATACCCTGAACACCGCCGAAATCCTCCTCGACGTCGATTTCACCGAGGGCACCGCGCCGTCCTCCTACGCGAGCTGGAAACGCGGCACCCTCGCGAAAACCGGCGAGGGCAAGGCGTCCGGGCCCATCACCGGAGTCGGCACCGAGGGCTTCTGGCACTCCGAGGTCTTCGGCGAGCTGGTCGCGGACACCCGCTACGTCCTCTGCGCGGTGGACGAGAACGTCTCGGTCCGGGTCCGGCTCAACTTCAGCCGTACCCGCGAGGTCGCGCAGATGCACCGCACCGAGGTCCAGCCGATCGCCGAAGCACAGGCCCGGAAGGCGTTGAACGGGCTGAAAGGGATTCGATGACTGACTCGCCTGGCGACGGCCGGCATCCCTATCCCGTTGCCGGGCAACCATATCCGCCGCCCGGCCAGGGTTTCGGCTATCCCCCGCCCGCGAAACCGCCCGGCCCCAGGACGGGACTGATCGTGGCGGGCGCGATCGGACTGGTCGTGATTCTCGGCGTCGGGATCGCGATCGGCCTGTCCCTCAGCGGCGGCTCGTCCGCTCCGGAAGCCAAGCCGGCCCCGGCCGCCCCGAGCCCGGCCCCGTCCACCACGGCCTCTCCCGCCGCGCCGCCGGGCAAGTACTCGATGAGCGGGATCTCCGATGCCTGTGCCCTGCTGGACCCGAAACCGCTGGCGAAATGGTCCGCCACCCCGATCCCGCCGGTCCACCGGGAAGGCGGGCCAAGCGAGGGCTACGGCGGCGACCTGAGCTGCAGCCTCCGCTACACCAGCACCTCCGCGACCGACGGCGTCGCCACCAACGAGGCGGGGATCGCCGTCCGCGCCGAGTTCGCCTCCGCGGACCGGCCACCGGCTTACGAGCAGTGGAACACCAAGCCGTCGCCGGGCTGGACCTCCGGCACAACCCCCGGTCTCGGCACTCGCAACTACTGGCGCGCGGGCAGCACCACGGAACCGGGCCCGGGCGCGAGTTACATCGTGGGAGTGGAGGACAGCAACGTGACGGTGGAGATCCAGGTCGCCGTCCACCGCGCACCCGGCGAGACGCCGCTGAAGATGGATGAGCTGTCGTCGATCGCGCGATCACAGGCCCGGGCTGTGCTGGACCGGCTCCGGAAGCCCTAGCTCCGGACGGACGGAGGCAAACCCCGGATAGCCGCGGTGGTACCGCTCGATCGCCGCGCCGACCGCGAAAACATCGCTGTCGCAATGCGGTTTGCCGACTATCTGCACGCTGAGCGGCACGTTGCCAGGCCCGAAACCCGACGGCACGGACAGCACCGGGCAACTGTTGAGCAGGTTGAACGGCAGGCACAGATGAGTGTCGTAGGGGTACTTGACTTCCTTGCCGTCGATGACCGGCTGGGTGGTGACGTAGTCCTCCCCCGCGAGGAAGCCGAACAGTCCTTGCGTTGGGCAGATGAGCACGTCCGCCTCCGTCAGCACATCCCGGAGCGCATGCCACGCGGCCGCTTGGTGCTTGACCGCCTCGGCGTAGTCGGCCGCGGTCCGTTCGCGGAATCCGTCGAGCACAACGGCCGCGTAAGGCATCATGAGCTGCCGATCCAGCTGCTCGGCCGGGCCCGCGTGCATTTCGAGCAGTACTCGGGCCGCCCACTGCACGCTGGCCGCGTCCCAGGCCGGCTCGGTCAAGCCGACCTCGGCACCCGCGCTCCGGAGCGACATCGCGGCGGCCGCGGTCGCCCGCCGGATCGCCGGCTCGACCGCGAACCCGCCCAGAGTCTCGCTGACCGCGACGCGAAGACCGTCGACCTCCGGCGCGGCGCGAAGCAGCGGCGCGGCGGGCAAGGACGAGGGGTCGGCCGGGTCCGGTCCGGAAAGCACATTGGCGAACAACGCGCAGTCGGCGACCGTGCGGGCCAGGACGCCCTGCGAGTAAAGCGGGTTGGCCCATTTGGCCGGGGGACTGGGAATCCGCCCCCTGGTCGGTTTGTAGCCGACGACTCCGCAATATCCGGCAGGCATCCTGATCGACCCGGCGGAATCGCTTCCGGTCGCCAGCACGCTGGTGCCTGCCGCGAGGCTGGCGGCGGACCCGCCGGAGGAACCGCCGGGAGAAAACTCCGTGTTCCACGGATTCCGGGTCGTGCCGTAGAGGGCGCTGTGGGTGAAACTGGCGACGCCGAACTCGGGCATCGTCGTGCGAGCGTGCACGATGCCGCCTGCCTGCGCGATCCGCCGCGGGACAACGTCGGTTTCCTCGGCGAGGGCTCCTTTGAAGTGCAGGCTGGCCTGATCGGCGGGGTGTCCGGCGATGCGCAGGTCCAGTTTCGCCGCGATCGGCAGTCCGGCCAGCGACGGCACGGTCCCGTCTCGGTAGGCGTGCTCTGCCGCTTTCGCTCGCGCCAGCGCCTGTTCGTCGAACCTGGCGGCGAACGCGTTGATCCGCGGTTCGGCCGCATCGGCCCGGGCGAGCACCGCGCGCATCAACTCGACGGGCGAGAGCGCGCCCGAGGAGAACTGCTCCAGCGCATCGCTCGCGGTCAGGTAGATCAGCTCGTCGTCAGTCATCAGCCGGCCGCCTCTTCCAGCGGCCTGCCCGCGGTCTCCTCGCACAGCAAGGCAATCGCGGCCGTGCCCAGGCCGACCAGCGCCAGCACACCGAACACCACAGCTGTGGTCGCTCCCAGCCCGAGCAGTCCCGACACCACGACCGGGCCGAGCAGGATCCCGACCGCCGACCAGGTGCCCACCACCGAGGACGCCGCGGCCCGGAACCGAGCGGGAAAGACTTCGGCCGAATAGACGTACATCGTGATGTTGGCCGCGAAGATGAACGCCGCGGAGAGCGTGGACCAGATCAAGACCTGCACCGCGCCCGAACCGGCGATGAGCGCGAGCGGGATCAGAAGCGCCCCGCCGATGGCGAATCCGGCGAGCAATGTTTTCTTCCGGCCGATCCGATCGACGTACGCCGCGGCCGCGAAGGATCCGCACAGCCCGGCCGCGCTCGTGATCAAGGTGTACCAGAGTGCCTGGGACAGGCTCAGGTGGTAGACGTTGAGGTAGATGGTCGGCAGCCACGTCGTCAGCCCGTAATTGACGAAGAATCCGCCGAACCACATCACCGAGGTCGTCACCGATCGGCGGAGGTACCGGCGGCTGAAGAGATCGCGTGCGCGGGCCCGCCCGGTCGGCGCGGCCGTGCCGTCGAACTGGGGAGGGTCGAGCGGACGGCCGGTCGATTCGGCGACAGCCCGCTCGATGCGTTCGACGACCGCCAGCGCCCGCTCGGACTGGCCGTGCACGGCCAGCCACCGCGGCGACTCGGGCATCAGCCGGTAGATCGGATAGATCAGGAACAGCGGAATGGCGCCGATCAGGTACAGCGGCCGCCAGCCGATCACCGGGAGCGCGATCGACGCGACGGCGGCGAACGTGAGCCCGGCGGGGAACGCGAGTTCGTAGAGCAGGACGGCCCGGCCGCGCTTGCCCCGTCCGGCCAGTTCGGCCATCAGAATCGCGGCCGAACGGATCTCGCCGCCGATGCCGATCCCCTGGATCGCGCGCAGGGCGCAGAACACGCCGACGCCCGGCGACAACGCGATCAGCAGGCTCGACAGGCCGGTCAGCGTCGTCGTGACCAGCACCAGCCTCGTCCGGCCGAAGCGGTCGGCGAGCATCCCGATCAACGGACCGCCGATCAGTCCGCCGATCGCCCCGGACATGACGCAGGCGGTGAGTTCGCCCGGCCCCAGCTGCCATTCCGCCCGCATCAGCGGCAACGCGTAGGCGATCAGCAGCTGGTCGAAGCCCGCGATGAAGGTCACCGAACCCAGCAGCAGCCGCCGCGCGGCATGCCACCGGGAGCTCGGCAGCCGGTCGATGCGCGCGGAAACCTCCGGGAAGGTCCGATCACGGGCTGTCGCCGACGGCGCGGCCCGAAGCTCATGGTCCGAAGTCACGGAAAAGTTCCTTACCTCTAAGACACTTAGTGCCGTGATTGATATCACCGGCTCGCCAGGGCTCGCAAGTACCAGTTGCCCGCAGCGGACGTGGTGCCAGATGACGACGCGCTCGGTTCGGCGGCAAGCGGCAAGGGAGATCCGCGGCGGCGGGCATCGGAGGGGCTGCGACCGGAAACAATCCGGGAGCCGAAAAAGCAAGAAACCCCCTGTTTCCAGAGGGTTTCTTGCTTTACTGTCTCGACCAGACGTGCGCCCGAAGGGATTCGAACCCCTGACCTTCTGGTCTGGCGTCCACCGCTGGCGTCGTCTGCCCTCAGTGGTCGAAAGTAGCCGTGACCAGCGCGAAAGGGCGCAGATCACCTGGCGTCATCTGCCACTACTCAGCCTGGGCAAGCGTCGATTACTGGCAAAAAACTGGCACTTCTACTCGCTTGGACCGTTGTCGGTCACGGGACGAAACCAGCTGGCAGCAGGTTGAGATACTCGGCGTGAGCTGGCTTCACGGGAGGGAAGTCGCGCCTGTCCACGGTCGCAACGTCGATCGTTCCGAGTTGCTCAGCTGCAACGATCACCGAAGCGTCCGACCCACCAAGTCTTGGGTACCGCGCGACAAGGGCCGCCATTCGCGCAAGCCCGGGCCGGTCGGGAGCGTAAAGCTCGAACTGCTGCTCCCGAGCAAGCTGTTCGAGGAAGGCAACTTCAGCATCGTTGCCTAGGTCTTTGTGAAGCCAATAGCACGTCTCGGCAACAACCAGAGTAGAAACAACCAGCGTTCGACTCGTCACAGAAAGTAGCCAAATGGTGCACTGCTCATGATATTGATCGTTGGCGTTCAAGACGGCAAGCAGGACGCCCGTGTCAACGACAATGGGTGACGGCACAGGCGATGACTACCGTTCCGATGCTTTGCTGGATCCCCGTCGGGTCTCTGCGGCGCGCTGAGCGAGGTCCTTGCTGCCTGAGACCAAGCCGATCAGTCCAGATGCCGGATAAGGAGCGACCTTCTCCTGCTCCGCAGACGGTAATTTCGCGGGGTCACGCGGCGCGTTGGCTGGAACCCGCCGGATGCCGGTTCGGGAGCCCCGCCCCCGAACCGTTGTCCGGTAGACGTCACCATGGAGCCCCGAGGATACGTGCTGCACAGCGCTTGTAACTTTAAGTAAGCCTCGCACGACGCCAGGCAGCCCGCGCGCAGCCCCAGCGGGAACCCGCGGAACCACCTTTCGTGCCGCTCGCATCCTGACCATGGCACTTAGTCTACAGGCCGTTTAAACGCCCCCATAGATCTCTTAATACCTACAAGTGGGGGCCTCTTCGTCCATCCCGGCGACCTGGCTTCAGCCCTATCAAGCCTGTCAAGGGGGCACCTTCCACTGCCGGCGAGCGTACCGCGGGACTGCCCCCTTGACAGGCTTGATAGCCCCTGGGAGGTCGTCGGGATGGGCGTGAGGCACACACGGACGCAACCGATGCGCCCGGCTCGGCCATCCTGGTGGCCTGCCCGTCCGGCGAGGACATCTCTTTTCAGTGCGCCTGCTCGCGGCTCCTCCGGCGGGTGGTCGCTGGGCTGGTTTTTCCGCGGGCGATCGGCGGGGACCGGGCGCCAGCCCGCACGCCCCGCCGATCTTGCCCGCGGGTCAAACACCGTGCCCAGCGGCCCCGGAGGGGCCGCCTTGAACAAGTAAGGAAACTCTGAACACGAGAGCTTCGCGCTGGTCACGCTCAGGCAGGGCTTGGTCATAACCGTCATAACCAAGGTAGTCTCCGTAGGTGGAGCGAGCCCTAGGGAGGTGGACCATGACGACCAGCAATGCGGAGCAGCCGGCGCATGAGGGGCTGGATGGCCCTGCCCTGCGGGATGCGCTGTTCGCGGGCAAGGACGTCCAGCCGATCAGGTCTGTGGACGAATGGGCGCGCGAGGACATCTTCGAGTCTGTTGATGAGCTGCACGAGTTTCGCGACTGGGTGGCCGCGGAGCGGAAGGCTAACCTGGCCTAGTGGCTTTGGAAGTCGTGCTCGACACAGATGTCGCGTCGGGCTTGTTTAAGCGGGATCTCCCGCCGTGGCTCGCCAGTCAGCTCGTGGGCTGTCGCCCGGCGATCACGTTCGTGACGCTGGCTGAGCTGAACAAGTGGATGCATCTGCGCGCGTGGGCGCTTCCTCGTCGGGAGCGACTGGAGCAGTGGGTGCAACCGTTGCCGGTCCTGCCGGGCACGCCGAAGGTGGCACGCGTGTGGGGCGAGATCTCCGCTTACGCCCAGCGCCGCGGTCGTCCCCGCCCGCAGAACGACACTTGGATCGCGGCGTGCTGCCTGGCGTTCGAAATGCCGCTCGCGACGCTGAACGTGAAGGACTTCGCGGACTTCGTGGAGTACGAAGGTCTCGTGCTGCTCGAACCGTAACGTGTGCACTGCCCTCTTCGGGGTTGTCAGCTCAGAAGCCTGCGAAGTTCCGTCAACCGGGTGTTTAGGTCGCGGACGACGTCATGGATCTCGGCAATCTCTGCCCGCAAGGTGCCCAAGTCGACGTACTCGGACTCCTGCCGAGACTCGGGTATGTCCTCTGCCGCCGGAAGCGCTCGCACGATGGCTGGTGCACCCTTACCCCCCTGGATGAGCCCGTCATGTTCGAGCATTGAGAGAGCTTGACGCACCGTCGTTCGAGAGACACCGTGACGGGCTGAGAGGTCTTCCTGCGAAGGTATGCGGTCGCCCGGCAGTAGCTCACCATTGGCGATCTGCCGCCGGATATGCTCGGCGATTCGCTTGTATGCACTGGTGTCTGACAACTGTTCTTGCCCTCTAATTTGTTGGGGTTTCGATCATAGCCCTCATTAATTCACTATGCGAACGTTCGAAAAGTTTGCGCTGATACTCCATCGGATCAGGATGATTCTCATCATAATCATTAGTCAAACTGTGCACCATACGGAACCAAGGGGTTATTTTTTCTTGAAACTCTGCGCCCACGCGTCCGTCTTGAATAGCGCGTCCAACCAGGAGGTTGAAATCTTGCTCTAAAAGCTCAGGCTTAGGGCGGATAGGGTTGAACCAATCATCCGTGAGGACCGGACGAAGGAGGCTCGCATGCTCATTCCAGTGCAGCGTAATCGCTAGATCAGATGTAAAACCGGTCGGCAACGTTTCAGGCCATAGCTTCCGGGTTGCGGCACGTTGCCCAGACCATGGCGTAGAGCCGACCTTGGGTAACATTTCAGGAAAAAGCAATCCCGCCAAAGGCGCAAAAAGGCCATTTAGCCAGTGATCGGGATATATTGGACGCCAATAGAGATTAGCAATTGTCGCGTCCGCAATCCCGCGCAGTACGGGCTCAGTCAAAACCTCAACTAAGGGAGTCTCTCCATAGTACTCCAAGTCTGCGTCCATTAGGCAGATAACATCGCCAGTACTGCTAGCTACTCCCGTCGTAATAGCTTCGCCTTTTCCGCGTTGCGCCAGCACAACGCTCGCACCAGCAGTCTTCGCCACTTCGGCCGTACGGTCAGTGCAACCGCTCGCACTTACGATTACTTCGCCATCGATACCAAGACTGTCAATTCCGTTCTGAGCAGCGCGAACGGCTTGCGATATCGAAGACTCCTCATTATAGGCGGGTATTACGACCGATAGCCGCGTCAGTTCTTCCGCGCGAATCATTCGACGTCGAGGTTTAATAAGAGCCATTTAGCGGTCACCTTTCGTTAGGTCAAAGCGAGAGTAGTCTTCCGGCCATGGGGTCAAGTGCTCGCTAAGCTCAATTTCAGTTCGGTCAGCCGGATAGGAAGCGTCAGACAGTTCTACCGTTCGGTCGTTTGTGTCAACGGATCGCGATCGGATGCGAATTATTGGCGTCCCGAGGTCCATCCCCCACTTTTCGCGCTCTCCAGGAGTGGGGGCCACGGCGATAATTGACCTATCAATACGAGCCAACTCGATGCCGACCGTGTATAATTGATGTTGATGCCCACCCGGCCACGGCTCATTCTTGTCATCCAGTAGTTCTGGGTTTCCTTCAATGAGCTTAAGTGGAATATAGGACACGCTAAATGCAATCCTGAGTCCACTTTTTGGGTCAGTCATTTCATACACGCGTCGCTGCAGCTTTTCACCCACGGCCACGGAAAATTCTGCCGCAAGTTCATCGGAAGCATCCACGGTGGCGTATTTATGCGTAGAGATGATGTTGTCAATGGGGATTCCGGCCACCATTTCAATAGCACCGCGCTTTTCTCTCTCTTGTCGCGGCTTTAAGACAAGCGCCTTTTGCTCGTTTGTCCAGTTGTTCGAAAGGTGGATCGGATGACGCTGCATAGGCGGACGAACAGTTGCCGGCTTACCCCGACCGCCAGTGATCCGCCCCTCCTGACGCAGGACGTCGAGGGCCGAGCGGACAGTGATACTCGTGCAAGACCACTGCTCCTGCAGCTCACGGACGCTCGGTAGGCGCGCTCCCACGGGAAGTGCACCCGAGATGATCCGATCACGGATCTCGTCGGCAATCCTCTGATGGATCGGTACTGCGCCGACCGCGTGTTCTGCCTGCATGCCGCCATCCTGACATACGCCTCGAAAGTTCGCTAGCGAACCCCTTGCGCACCCGTCGTCGCCGGTGGTAGCTTGGCATCAGTTCGCTAGCGAACTAGCCAACAGTAGTCCTAGCAGGAGGAAGACCATGCGGAACATCCCGTGCGACCTGAGCAACTACACCGCCCGTGTCGCGGAGGTGCCGGGCGTGAAGATGGGCAAGGACGAGCAGGGCCGTGAGTTCGAGGTGACCGACCGTCAGACGGGCGAGAAGAAGTTCGTCGCGTCGCTGTTCCTGAAGTCGAAGATCCGGGGCGAGAAGGGCGAGGAGGTCCGGTTCACGCTGGACGCTGACCCGGGCGAGGGCTTTGAGGAGGGCATGGTGGTCGAGCTGGTCGCCCCGCGGATGTCGCCGTACTCGTTCAAGAACGGCNAAGAACGGCAACGGAGAGACGGTGTCGGGCGTGTCGTTCGCCGCGGTCGGCCTGAAGCCGGTCGGTGCCTCCTTTTAATCCGGCAATTCCAGCCCTCCCTATTCCCGGTTAGCGGCCCGTTTCGAGTCGGGCGAGGGCGCTTCGCGTTCATTGACAAATTCAGAGTGTGCCTGACTGCGCCCAAAAACAAGCCTGTTACGGCTGTTCGCGTTGATTCCCGAACTCATTTCTTCGGGAGTCTTCGGGAGTGTCCGTACCTAGTGAAACAGGAGTGCAGAAATGGACGAGTTCGACTTTTACGCGGCTCAGTTGAGCGCATGGCCGTGGCTTCACCTGAGCGAGTCCGAGGAGGCGGCGGCATGAACCGACACCTGGTCCGCCTGGCTGGCGGCTTGTCGACGTTCGACCCGGACGGCCCGAAACGGGGTTCGTAATGGGCGGTCACGTGTGTTCGGCGAATTTCTGGCTTTCCCCGACTCGTGTCGCGACCTGCAATGTGTGCGGTCGCCAATGGAGGATGTAATGGGATCCGATTTCTTGATACACGGCGCAATTCCGATGCTGGTGTGGGCGATGGCGCTGGTCGCGCTGGCGTTCGCCTTCCCGGCCGCTGCCGGTACTGTCCTGGCGATCGTGGTGGTGGGCCTGGTTCTCGGCCGTTCCCGCCGCGCCACGGGCAGGTGACCGCGATGGCGGACGAATCTCTGGACCTGTTCGGCAACCCGGTTGGCGATCCCGTGTCGACGGAGCGCGACCGGATGCCGGTGAACGACATGAATCTGATCGAGAAGGTACTGGATGTCGCGGAGAACACGGGGTATGTGCTGGTCGGCCCGGCGGAGCGGGTCTACCGCCTGTATGCCCGGCTGGCGATCGAGAGCGCCCCCGCGAACGAAGCGGACGCGGTGCATCAACTGCTGGACGCCAAATGGCTGACGAAGGGAGGGAGCCACTACTACACCTGCCACGGGCACAGCGGTCCCGGCAGTTCGGTGCTGGTGCCGCGTGCGACGAAGGAGAAGGCCCGGCACTGGCGCGCGCTGGCCGGCCGTCCGAGCACCACTCGTGAACGAGAGCGAAAGGCAAGCTGATGACGTCGCAGAAGATCAACAATTACAACAAGGTCAAGTTCGGCGAGTTCGAGTTCGCCCTGGACGCTGTGCGGACCGCGTTCGATGAACTCGCGAAGCTGGGCAAGTCCTTGGACGACAACGGCACGGCAGACCGGTTCGAGGGCTGGCAGGTCCCGAGCAAGGGCGAGGTCCAGTCCGACCTCCGGGGCGCGTCCGCTGCGCTTGACGACTTGCGCTCCGCGGCAACAAAGCGCAAGGCGGAACTGATCTCGCGGGGGTGGCGGGTGTGAGCGACGACCCGGGCCTCCAGCACGTGACGGACGAACGGTTCTTCTGGTCCGGCCGGATCATCGCCCTGTGCGGAGCGACCGCGGAATACGGCGAGTACGAGATCGTTCACTTCTTCTCGTTCAGCCCGAAGTGCCCCGACTGCAAACGACTGTCCGAACGCGACACCTGACCGCGAAAGAGAGAGATCGATGACGAGCCAGCTCGAAAGCAAGGTCGCCGACCTCGACAAGGCCATGATCAAGCTCCGCACCGCCATGGGATCGCTGCCCAACCGGGTGGGCGGTTTCAAGAAGGAACACGACGAAGCCGCCCGCAAGGTCGCCACCGCGATCACCACGGTGGAAGCCGCGAAGCCGCTGTTCAGCACCGGCGGCGGCAAGCGCCGTCCCCGGGGCCGCCGCCGCTGACCTCGCGAGGCGACAACCGAATACCGACCGCATGACCCATCTCGATGGGCGACGTCAGGGCCGCTGCCCGTCGATGTCGATGCGGGTCGCGGCCCTGGTGTCGCTCCTGACCAGGGAGCACTACCGCCATGAGCCGCAAGAACAAAACCGCCCCTGTCCGCCGCAACGCCCACAAGACCCGCCCGGAAGCCCGCTGCGCGCTGTGGCTGGCCCGCCACCCCGGCTTCCTCGCCGCCCCCAGCGCCCTGGCCGCCAGCGTGATCGAGCTGGGGCCGACCACCACCGGCAGCCTCGCCGCCGGCACGCTGGCCGCCGGTCTCGGCTGGTACCGGGCGCACCCGGGCTCGTTCAGCCGCATCGCCGCGCCCCGTCTGCGCGCGACCCGCCGCCGCTGGACCCGCTACATCGGCCGGTCCTGGAAAACGTCGCTGGACTTCTGCAACCTCACTGTGGACGACCGGCGCACCGGGGAAATCCTCGTGCCCCGACTGCTCAAGGTCGCCAGCCCCACCCCGTCGATCGACGTGCTCCGGGTCGCGATCCGGAAAGGCCAGTCGGTCACGACCTTCCGCGACGCTCAGGAAGAGCTGGCGTCCGCCCTCGGTGCCGACGCCATCTCGATCGAGAAGGAGAAGCCGCGGGTCCTGCGGATCACGCTGGTGTTCGGCAACCCGTTCGACGACATCGTGCCGCCCGCCGACATCCCCGGCGACCCCAGCGAGGTCGATCTCACCGCGCTGGAACTCGGGGACACCGAATACGGCGAGGTCTGGACCGAACCCCTGCTCGGACAGCACTGGCTGATCTCCGGCGGCACCGGCTCCGGCAAAGGGTCGCTGTTGTGGAACCCGCTGCGCGCCATGGGGCCGATGATCCGCGACCGCATCGTCCGGGTCTGGGTGATCGACCCCAAGGGCGGGATGGAGACCGAACGAGGCAAGCCGCTGTTCCACCGGCACGCCAGCCCCGCCGACGAGGAAGTCGAGTACGACGACGGCGACGGCCCCGAGGACATCGACCCGATGCTCGCGCTCCTCTACGAGTTCCGCGACCGGATGCGCGAACGCCAGGACCGCCTGCGCCGGGAAGGGAAGCGGAAGTTCACGCCATCTGCCGAGACCCCGTTCGAAGTCCTGATGATCGATGAACTGATGATGCTCACCGCGCTCGCCGGCCGCCGTGTCATCAGCGAGGTCAACAAGGTCCTCGCGGAAATCCTCACCCAGGGCCGCGCCGCGGGCTACGCGGTGATCGCCTACGTGCAGGAACCCACCAAGGACATCGTTCCCGTGCGGGACCTGTTCACCCGCCGGATCTCGCTGCGCACCGGTGCCGCGTCCTTCGTGGACATGGTGCTCGGGGAAGGAGCCCGCGACCGCGGCGCGCTCGCCGACGAGATCCCGGAAACCGGAGCCGAGGGCATCGGCTTCCGCACCACCGAAACCTCCCGCCAGCCCGTCCGCGTCCGCGCCGGTTACAGCACCGACGACGACATTGACGAACTTGTCCGCCTGTGCACCCCGCACGACGATCCGCCCGCCGACACCAACGTCTACCACCTCGCCGCCTGACCGTCCGGAAAGGACTGTCCGTCATGACCACAGCTCTCGTTACCGCGTCTGATACCGCCCGGCTGGCCACCGTCGCCGCCCGATACGTCCGGGACACCCCCGCACCCGACCCGGCGTCGATCATGCTCCTGCCGGGGCAACGCCGGATCGAGATCCAGCCGAGCGTGGATTTCGGCGATCCCGTCGCGATCCTCGGGGCGCTGCTGATCTGGACGCACCGGCTCACCGGGATCACCGGCGAGTGGTGGCACACCAGCGGCGGCCGCTTGCACATCCTCCTCACCGGCCGCGGCCCGTGCGGCATCGAATTCCGCATCTACAGCGGCATCGCCTACCAGGCCGTCCGCCGTCACGTCGTGCTCGCCAAGGGCGCACGCGAATCCGTCACCCCGGACGAGCTGTACCGGCTCGCCCTCGAACTCCGCAAAGGACAGACGAAATGATCACCCTCAAGTTCCTCGCCGCCTGGCTGAAACTCACGGCGGTCGCGGCGGTCGCGTTCGTGATCGAAGTCGCGCTCATCTCCTCGCTGTGGCTGGGTCTCCTGGTCATCGTCCCGACCGTGCTGCTGTTCCTCGGCCTGTCCGCGGCGATGTGGCGGGAATGGCGCTCGGTCCGCCGCGGCGACGGTGCCTACAGCTACTCCTACATCCGCTACGAACAGGAGTAACGGCCGTGACCGCAGCCCCCGACCCGGTGCCACCGGCGGATGCGAAGGTGTGGCACAGCGCGGTGGCCACGCTCGAAGACGGGCTCGGGATCTACCCGCTCCGCTCGATCGACGGCGTGCGCTACGAGGGCGCGAGCGTCGACAACACCGCCGTCGCCGCGACCTCTTCCACCGTGCTGCTGCGGATCACCCGCCACCGCCACGGCCGCCCCGAGGTGAGCGAAGTGGAAATGCCGCCCGCGTTCGCCCGCTACCTCGCCGCCCTGCTCGATTCCACCGCCCGCTACGTCCAGACCAGACCGGAAGGAACCCCGTAATGCGCGCGTCCAATGTGGTCAAACTCGCCCGCTTGCAAGGCGCATTCGACGCCGAATACCGGCAGGCGATCAACCCGGACGGCACCCGCAACCGCGTAGCCCTGCTTCGCCTGGCCGAACTCGCTGCCCGCATGGTCGCCGTCTACGAGGAAGAAGCCGCACTGGCCTGCCGAGCGGCCAACCAGGCGTATGACCTGGCCACCGGCAAGTAATCCGTCCTCCGGCATGTCCTGAGTCCTCGTGACGCTTGCCGCACGAGATCTCACGGCGTGCCAGTGGATACGCCGTATCCACTCCGACTCTGTGAAAGGAGGTGCCTCCGGTGTCCTCGCGTGCGCTCCTGCTCGATCTGTTCTGCAAAGCCGGCGGCGCGGCAAAGGGGTACCACGATGCCGGTTTCGACGTCATCGGCGTGGACATCGAACCCCAGCCGCACTACCCCTACGCGTTCTACCAGGCCGACGCACTCGACTTCCTCACCGCGCACGGCCACGACTTCGACGCGATCCACGCCTCGCCGCCATGCCAGGCATTCACCCTCGCCCAGCGCATCCAGAACCGCCGCCACCCCGATCTGGTCGGGCCGGTCCGTGCCGCGCTGACTGCTATCGGCCGCCCGTGGGTGATCGAGAACGTCGAAGGCGCACCGCTGCGCAACCCGATCACCCTGTGCGGGGCGATGTTCCCCGAACTCAACGTCTACCGGCATCGCCTGTTCGAAACCAGCTTCCCGGTCACCGCGCCGCCGGAACCTGTCCACCGTGAACCCCTTACCAAAATGGGCCGCCCGCCCCAGCCCGGCGAACGCATGCACGTCGTCGGCAACTTCTCCGGCGTCCGCCAAGCGCGCACCGCCATGGGCATCGGCTGGATGACCCGCAACGAGCTCGCCGAAGCCATCCCGCCCGCGTACACCCGCCACATCGGTACGCAGCTTCTCAACCGCCTCGCTGCCCCGATCCTGGCCGCGGCCTGACAACCAAGGAAGGAAAACCGATGCCCCGCAAGCGGTCCAAGAGATCCAAGAAGCCTGAGCAGATAGGAGTGAGCGTGTCCCAGATGAACTTCGATGAAGTCACCAAGGTCATGCGTCCGCTGATGAACGAGTACTTCGACCTCCACAAACGCGAAATGGCCAAGCGCGACGGTCAAGAGTGGTTCGTCCACGACGACCTCGCCGACCTCGCCGAAGAGATCGCCAAGTGGATGGACTACTTCGCGGTCGTGTTCCGCCGCAACGCCGGGCTGTTCCGCTCCGGCCGCAACTGACCTCGCCTCGCAACACCTCACCGGAAAGGAGGTGCCTGACGTGTTCCGCAAGTCCGCCTCGAAGAGCGAGGGCCGCCCGGTGTCGCGCCGGGTCCGCACCCTCACCGACCAACTGGCCGAAGCCCGCGACGTGCACCGCCTCGCCGCAGACCCGCTCCTCGGGGCGGTCGCCGCGGACCGCTTCCGCACCTCGATCACCCGCACCATGTGGTTCTTCCTCGCCGTAGGGCTCGGGTTCACCACCACCGGCGTCCACGACTTCCTCGCCGGACACCTGCCCACCACCGACCCGCTGTGGTGGGGCGCATGGCTGGCCGAACCCGCCCTCGCCGGCATCCTCGTCACCCTGCTCCGCTGGGAAGCCGCCATGCTCGCCGCCGGCATCCCCGTCACCGACAGGCCCGTCAAGCACCTGAAACGAGTCCTGCTCGCCGCCACGTTCGCCGCGAACGTCTGGGCCGCCTTCACCCCCGCCACCGGCGGGATCTCACAAGGCAGCGTGTTCTTCCACGTCGTCATCCCGCTCGTGGTCTACCTGCTCGCCGAAGTCATGCCGATCATCCAGCAACGCTGCATCCGCGCCCGCGACGACGCACTCTCCGCCTCGCCGCCCGCCGCCGCACCATCGGCACCGGAAACCGTTGCACCCCAACCTGTTCCCGCACCCGCTCCCGCACCGAACCCCATCGCACCGGCCAGTGGCAGCGTCCTCGGGAAACTCCCGGCGAGCATCCGCACCACCGTCACCGGCGTGACCGCCGACGTCCACGAGACCGGCCGGCCGGTCACCGCCGATGACCTCGCCGCCCGCGTCACCCTTCCCGGCGGGATGCTTACCGCGCTCGCGGACGAGCTGAACGCCACCGTGAACCACCACCCGGTCACCACCTGACCGGAACCGCTCAACGCACCGCGGTCGGGACCCCACCCGACCGCGGTGCGACGTCCCGGCCCCTGCGTGCACCCGCACGAAAGAGGCCAGCATGATCACCGAGCACGACGGGTCCTCACTGGCTACCCGCATCGCCCACCGCATGACCCCCGCCGTCATCCAAGCCGTGCGCGCCCGCGCCGAAGCCACCGGCGGATGCCTGCAACCGGTCCACCTCACCGGCTTCCGCACCGTCACCGACCGCGCCGGCCGCGTTCTCGACCACACCGCCGGCGTCGTCTACGCCCCGTGCGGCAACCGCCGCGAAAGCGTCTGCCCCGCCTGCTCCGACCGCTACGCCGCCGATGCCTTCCACCTCATCCGCGCCGGGATGACCGGCGGCAAAACCGTCCCCGAAACCGTCGCCGACAAACCCCGCCTGTTCCTCACCGTCACCGCCCCCAGCTTCGGCACCGTCCACAACCGACCCGCCACCCGCACCGGCCGCCGGCTTCCCTGCCGCTGCGGCGAATACCACCACGACGCGGACACCCGCCTGGGCACCGCGACCGATCCCGAGCACTACGACTACCAAGGTTCGGTGCTGTGGCAGGGGCACGCCGGGGAACTCTGGCACGCCTTCACCGTCCGTCTGCGCCGGGAAATCGCCGTCGCCGCCGGCATCCGCGCCAAAGACTTCGCCGACCACGCCCGACTCTCCTACGCCAAAGTCGCCGAATACCAGCGCCGCGGACTCGTCCACTTCCACGCCGTCATCCGCCTGGACGGCCCCGCCGGACCGGAAGACCCCGCGCCCGCGTGGGCCGACAACGCGCTCCTGGAGCACGCGACCCGGGCCGCGGTGGAGAACACCCGCGTCACCCGCACCCTCACGATCGACGGGAACACCGCGAAGCACGTGTTCACCTGGGGCCAGCAAGCCGACATCCGCCCCATCCGCCCCGCCCACGCCGCTGAGCCCGACGACGGCGAGATCACCGACCGGGCGCTCGCCGGCTACATCGCCAAGTACGCCACCAAAGGCACCTCCACCAGCGAGGTCCCCGACCGCCCCATCCGGTCCGAGAAAGCCATCGACGCGCTCGACGTCCACCCCCACCACCGGCGCATGATCACCACCGCGTGGGCGCTCGGAGCCAACACCGACCTCGCCTTCCTGCGGAAATGGGCGCACATGCTCGGTTTCCGCGGCCACTTCCTCACCAAATCGATCGCCTACTCGATCACCTTCACCGCCATCCGCGGCGACCGCCGCACCCACCAGCACCTCGCCACCCTCGAAGCCGCCGGCGCAGACGCCGGCACCGTGCTGGTGGTCAACCACTGGAAACACACCGGCAACGGCTACCGCCACCACGAAGACCGCGACATCGCCGCCGCCATCTACGAAGGAAAACGCCAACAACGCAAAGAAAAACTCGACAAGGAGGCACAACCATGAGCGCGAAGCTGATGACCATCGAAGACCTCTCCGAACACCTCGGAGTCCCCGTCAACACCCTCTACAAGTGGCGGACCAAGGGCTATGGCCCCACTGGCCGCCGCGTCGGCAAGTACGTCCGCTACCGCCCCGCCGACGTCGAAGCCTGGATCGAAGCACAGGGCCTCGCCTGATGGGCCGGCACCGACTTCCGCTCGGCACGGCCGGCGAGATCAAGGTCAGGAAGTCCGGTCGCGGGTGGATTGCTCGGTGCCAGTACCGCGACCACGACGGGGAGTACTACGACATCCGCCGGACCCGGCGCACGAAGGAAGACGCTCGCGATGCTGTCCGAGAAGCAGTGAAAAACCGGGTCAAGCGCACGCCGGGCGCTGAACTCACCGCGCACAGCCTGTTCCCTGAGGTGGCAACGGCGTGGCTTGCGGAGTACAGCAAGGACGCAGACGACGGCGTGTTCTCGCACACCTCGGTGGACAACCACTCCTACAACCTCAAGAATCACGTGCTTCCGGCGTTCGGCAAGCACGAGCTGATGGAGGTCACCACCCCTGTCATCAACCGGCTCCTGCAAGCGAAGCTCAAGGCGCACAGCCGAAGCCTGGCGCATCAGGTCCGCGCGGTGATCACCAACGTGATGACGTGGGCGGTCAATGAGGGGCTGATCGACACCAACCCGGTCCGGGAAGTTGCTCCGCTGCTAGAGCGCCGAGCGAAGACGAAGAAGGCGGCCCCGCGCGCCCTGACAGCCGAGGAGCTGTTCGACTTCCTCGCAAAGCTCGACGCAGACGAAGAGGCGGTCGCTGCGGACCTGCCGGATCTCGTCCGAGGCTTCCTCGCCACCGGGGAGCGAAGGGGCGAACTGCTCGGAGCCGACTGGCCGGACTTCGATGAAAAGGCAAAGGAAATCCGGGTCAGCGGCGGCCTCATCCAGGCCCGCGGCAAGGGAACTGTCAAGAACGACGGGAAGACCGACAATGCGAAACGGCCGATCGCACTGCCTGACTGGTGCGTGGCAATGCTGGTCGAGCGGCGGGAGAAGCTCGGAGTGCCGAACCCGACCGGGCCGATCTACCGAAACAGCCGAGGCGGGTACCTGAACTTCCAGAACCTGACCAACCGGCATTGGCTGCCGTTCCGCCGGCGGGCTGGATACGAGTGGGTCACGTTCAAGACGCTCCGAAAGACACTCGCGACCATCCTGGACGAAGCGGGTCTCACAGCGCGCCAGATCGCCGACATCCTCGGGCACGCGCACCCGTCGATGACGCAGGACGTCTACATGGGCCGAGGGCAGAAATCCCGCGCCGGCGCGGAAGCACTCGGGTCGATGGCCCTCGGGAAAACTGGCAATAAACCGGCAACCGGCTGACCTGCCTACTTCCCGGAAACCGGAAGCCAGACAGCAGAAAACCCCCTGTCACCAGGGGGTTTTCTGCTTTACTGTCTCGACCAGACAGTGCGCCCGAAGGGATTCGAACCCCTGACCTTCTGATCCGTAGTCAGATGCTCTATCCAGCTGAGCTACGGGCGCGTGTTCAGTTATTAACCTAGCACCTGCCGAAACAGGCACCAGCGGAGGCTCCGGGATTTGAACCCGGGAGGGGGGGTTACCCCCAACCGCATTAGCAGTGCGGCGCCATAGACCAGACTAGGCGAAGCCTCCTGGGTCCCAACGACCACTGCTCAGATAGGTTACACACCCCTCCAGTCCCTCCGGAAGGCACCCCCCTCAACGGTGCAGCACCCGGCGCAACCAGGGAGAACGGCCGCCGAGGCCTTCGGCTTCGAAGGTCGCGATGCCGACGCGCGGGAGGGATCCGACGCCTGGGTAGACGAGATACCGCGGGACCCACCGGGGCTGGAACTTGGCATTGAACCGGTAGAGGCTTTCGATCTGGATCCAGCGCGAGAAGAAGTGCAGGACTTTCGCCGAAAGCCGCGCGACCGGGCCCGCGCCGATGCGCTGGCCCTGTTCCATCAGGGCGCGGAAGGCGGCGAAGTTCAGCGACACGTGGTCGATGCCGTGTTCCCGGGAGTACAGCAGCAGCTCCGAGATCATCAGCTCGTTCACGCCGTTGTCGACGGTGCGGTCCCGGCGCATCACGTCCAGCGACAGGCCTCGCTCGCCCCACGGCACGAACTGCAGCACGCCTCGGACGCGACCGCCCTGTTCCGCGGTGACGATCACCGAACCGGGATCGCCCATGCGGCCCAGCGCCATCGAGAACCCGCGTTCGGTTTCGGTGCCGCGCCAGGTGGCGGCCAGGTGCACCAGCTCGGGCAGTTCGCCCGGACGCAGGTCCTCGGCCCGGCGCACCAGGACCTTGTAGCCGGCCCGCTTCGTCCGCGACGCCGCCTGCCGTACGCCGCGCATCACGCGGCCATCGAGGGTGAACGTCTTGGTGTCGACGACCGCCTCGTCGCCGATTTCCAGTACCTCCAGGCCGAACCGGGCCCACACCGTCGCGCCCAGCTCGGACGCACCCATCGCGGCGGGCACCCAGGCGTTGCGCTGGCAGATGTCCAGGTACTCCTCGATCGCGCCGGGCCAGGCCTCGTGATCGCCGAGCGGGTCGGCTGAGGTCAACGCGACGCCGGCGATCACGCGGAAGGTGACGGCCGCCTTGCCGGTCTTGGAGAAGACCGCGAACTTGTCGCGGCGCAGCGCGAAGTAGCCCAGCGAGTCTCGTTCCCCGTGCTGCTTCAGCAACTCGTGCAGCCGCGCGAGTTCGTCGTCGGACAGCTCCGGCGCGGGTTCGGCCGAGCGCAGCAGGAAGTACGCCGACACCAGCACACCGGTGATGCTGAAGATCAGCCCGATCGACGCGGACAGGTCCTCGAACCACATCTCGTGGAACACCGCGGGCCCGCTGACGCCGGTGAGCGCGAGCGCGGACTGGGACAGCCGGTCGGCGAAGCTCAGCGGGTCGAGCATCCGGGCGGGCGCGACCGACAGCAGCGCGAAGTTGAGCACGAACCCGGCCAGCACCAGTTGCAGCAACACCCGCAGCGCGCGCCAGCGGCCGACCGTCGGGTCCGGGCGGGCGATGAAGTACCGCCGGGTACCGATGAGTCCGGCCAGCAGCACCATCGACACCACCCCGGCACCGAAAACGTGCCGCAGCCCGAGATGCGACAACGCCAGCAGCGCGGCGAAGCCGACCGCCAGCTGCCAGGCGCGGCGTTTGCGGCGCCGGAGTCCGGCGGCGAGCATGATCAGCAACACACCGGTGACCAGCGCCACAGCGGCCGCCGCAGTGGTCGCTTCGCTCGGCAGTTCCAGCCATTTGGCCACGTGCCCGCGCACGTCGCGGCCCACTGGTACGACGGTGGACACGATGGCGACCAGGCCGGCCAGCCTGGTCACCCACGTGATCGCGACGACCGACGTGACGCCTGCCGCCTGCCAAGTGTGCTGCGCGCGCGTCCCCGTCACCACGCGTGCAACACGCACGGCCCTGCCATGCTTCCCCCCGTCGGCGCGTTCAATCCGCGGCGAGTTTCACAAAGGGAGCCAGCGCGGCCGGGTTGGCCAGCGCGTCCCTGCTCACCGCCCTCTCCGGCGCGACTCCGGAGAGAATCCGCTTCACTGGTACTTCGCACTTCTTACCGTTCAACGTACGGGGAATCTCGGAAACGACCAGGAACCGATCGGGTACGTGTCGTGGCGACAGCACGTTGCGAATCTCTCTCCGCAGGTCAGGCTCTACTTCTTCGAGCCTCGCACCAGCCGAGAGTACGAGAAAACACAGCAGCTGCCCGTCGTCGTTGCCCGCCGCCGACGTGTCGATGACCAGCGAGTCGGCGACCTCGGCGAACTCTTCCGCGACCCGGTAGAACTCGGCGGTGCCCATCCGGACGCCGCCGCGGTTGAGCGTCGAATCGCTGCGGCCGTAGACCACCGCCGAACCGCGGCGGGTGATCTTGACCCAGTCGCCGTGCCGCCAGATACCCGGGTACGTGTCGAAGTACGCCTCGCGCAGCCGGGAGCCGTCCGGGTCGTTCCAGAACGAGACCGGCATCGACGGCATCGGTTCGGTGATCACCAGCTCGCCGACCTCCTCGACCACCGGCTCGCCGTGGTCGTCGAACGCCGCCGCGGCCACACCGAGCGCGCGGCAGGACAGTTCGCCGAGCCACACCGGCACGTCCGGTGCGGCCGCGACGATCGCCGCACACAGGTCGGTGCCGCCGGAGACCGAGCAGATCTGCACGTCCCGGCCGATCGCGTCGGCGATCCAGCGGAAACCCTCGGAAGACAACGGCGAACCGGTCGAGCCGACCACGCGCAGCGCGCTGAGGTCGTAGCTTTCGGCCGGGGCGAGGCCTGCCTTGAGGCAGCTTTGGACGAAGGGGGCGGACGTGCCGAAGTAGGTGACGCGGTGCTGCTCCGCCAGATGCCACAGCGCGTTCAGGTCCGGATGGCCGGGACTGCCGTCGTACAGCACGATCGTGGTGCCGACGAGGAGCCCGGAGACGATAAGGTTCCACATCATCCAGCCGGTGGTGGTGAACCAGAAGAACCGGTCGCCCGGTTCGAGCCCGCTCTGCAGTCCCAGCGCCTTGAAGTGTTCGACGACGATGCCGCCGTGTCCCTGCACGATCCCCTTCGGGAGCCCGGTCGTGCCCGAGGAATACAGGATCCACAACGGATGCGCGAAGTCCACCGGCTCGTAGGCCAGCTCGCTGCCCGCGTGCTCGGCGAGCATCGCGTTCCAGTCGATGACGCCGTCCAGCGTCCCGTCTCCCAGGTATTTCACCAAAACGGTGGCTTCCAGCGACGGAATCTGTTCGCGCAGCCGCTGGACGGTGTCGCGGATGTCGAATTCCCGGCCGCCGTAAGCGTATCCGTTCACCGCGATGAGCACCTTCGGCTCGATCTGGGTGAACCGGTCGGCGATCGCGCGGATCCCGAAGTCCGGGGAACACGACGACCAGATCGCGCCGAGACTGGCGGCGGCGAGGAAAGCGATGAGCGTTTGCGGGCAGTTCGGCGCGAGCGCGACGACGCGATCTCCTTTGCCGACACCGAAAGCACGTAACGCGGCCCGTGCGGCGGCGACGTGCGCGCGGAGGTCGCCGTAGGTGAACTGCTCGGCAAGCCCGTCCTCGCGGTGGAAAATCACCGCGAGTTCGTCGTCGGCCTTCGTGGCGCCGCCGGTATCCGGGCTCAGCGAGTGTTCGGGGTAGTTGAGCGTGCCGCCGTCGAACCATTTCGCGTCCGGCATCGAGCCGGACAGGATCTCTCGCGGCTGCTCATGCCAGCGCACGCCGAAGAACTCCGCCACCGCGGTCCAGAACTCCGGAACTTGCTCGACCGAGTAGTGCCACAGGTCGTCGTAATCGGCGAGGTCGACGCCGCGCTGCTCGCGCAGCCATCGGCGGAAGGCCTCGATCTTCGAGTCAGCGACCCGGTTCGGGTCGGGTCGCCAGAGCACCTCGGGAACAGCGGCGTTCTCGGTCACTCGCCGATGCTAACCCCGGCGTGCGCGCAAAGTCCTTTTTCGACCGTGCCCACTCCGGACAGCAGCGCGCGGACGACGTCCAGGACGAACTCGCGGGTCAGTTCCTGGTGCCCGAACAGCGCGCGGAACACGACGGGGGCGGCGAACAGGTCCAGCAGCAGGTCGACGTCCTGGCCGGGCCGGAGGTCCCCGCGCTCCCGCGCCTTGCGCAGGGACCCGGCGCAGGCCTCCCGGCGCGGGGCCCAGAACGAGGTCAGGAAGTCTTCCCGCAGCTCCGGGTCGTCCGCCAGATCGACGGCCAGCGCGGGGAGGACGCGACCGAAAACCGGGTCCTCCAGGCCGGCCCGGAGGGCGTCGAGGTGGCCGGCGAGATCGCAGCAGGTGCACCCGGTGTCGATCTCCGCGACCCCGGTGCGCGCCTCCGCCAGCGCGGCGACCACCACGTGTTTCTGGCTTTTCCACCGGCGCCGGATGGCGGGTTTGGTGGTGCCCGCGCGCTGGGCGATGGCCTCCATGGTCAGCGCCGAATAGCCGGATTCCCGGACCAGCTCGCACACCGCGACCAGCACGGCGTGGTCGATCCGCTCGTCGCGTTGGCGCGCCATCAGTTCTCCCGCTATCCGTTGAGCAGCACGACCTTACCGAACGATTTCCCGTGCTCCACGTGCTGGAGGGCGGCCGCGGCCCCGGCGAGCGGGAACGTCTGGTCGCGCACGGCGGCAAGCTGACCGGCCACGACCAGCTCAAGGACGCGGTCCCACGACTTCCGGCGTTCTTCCGGCGACACCGAGGTCAGGCTGAACGCGAACAACGTCGGCGACTTGTGGAAATCGCGCATCAGCGGCCCGAACGCTTCCGGTTCCGGGACTCCCGCAGTTCCTCCACAAAGGACGTAGCGACCGTTGGGGCGCAACAGTTCCAGATGCTCTCGGACCTGCGGGCCAGCCGCGGTGTCGATGATGACGTCGTAGGTCTCCTCCGGACGCTCGCGAGTGCGGTCGATGGTTTTCGCGGCACCCAGAGCCAGAAGCCGTTCGCCGTACTCCGCCGAGGACGTCACTGCGGTGACCTCGGCACCGCGAGCGTGAGCGATCTGGGTCGCGAGCACGCCGATCCCGCCGCTCGCGCCGCGGACGAGCACCCGCTCGCCGGGGGCCACCGCGGCCCGATGCACCGCGCCCTCGGCGACCATCGCGTTCACGCCCAGGGCGACCACGTCGGCCGGATCGAGGTTTTCGGGGACGGAGTACAGCTGGTCCGCATCGGCGACGACCTGCTCGGCGTAGCCGCCGGAAAGGACCAGAGCCAGCACTCTCCGCCCGTCCCGTACCCGGCCGACGACCTCGACGCCAGGCACCGAAGTGGTGCCGTTCCGCAGATTCATGACGTCGAAGTAGCCCACGCCGATCGCCTCGGCCTCGACGACGGCTTGCCCTGGACCTGGGGCCGGGTCAGCTGTTTCAGCCAGGACGAGCCGCTGCCGGGGTTCGACCAGCACCGCTTTCACGGGTGATTCCTCTCAGTTAACATTCCGATCTGGATCGGAACGTTATTCGAGGGCGCAGCAGCCCGTCAAGGCTGCTGCCGAGGATCAGCGGAGGTGCGCGTTGAACCAGTCGAGGGTGCGCTGCCAAGCCTCTTCCGCCGCTCCGGGGTCGGCGTCGAAGCGGTGGTTGGCACCCGGATAGTGCACGACGTTCGTCGCGACTTTCGCCGACGCCGCGGCGTCGCGCAGCTGCTCCACCTCGGCCTCGCCCGCCTCGTCCCCGGCGTCGCCGTACATGCCGNCATGCCGAGCCACGGGCTGGTCACGCGACCGGCGATTTCCAGCAGCTTCGGCAGTTCCGCGACCGCCTGGCCGCCGACGCTCACCGCCGCGCCGAACTTGCGGTGCGAGGCGACTACCAGCGCCGCCGTGCCGCCGAGGTCGAAGCCGACGACGCCGCGCAGGTCCGCGTCGACGCCGCGGTCGGTGAGCCATTCGAGTGTGCGGTCGGTGGCGTCGAGCAGGTCGCGCTGGGTGAGCCGTTCGCCGGACTCGATGTGCGGCGTAACGGTGAGCCAGCCTTCGCCGGCAAGGCTTTTTACCAGCAGCAGGACGCCGTCGGTGACCCCGTTGCCCTCGTGCAGGACCACCAGGCCGCCGCGAAGCGCGCCGTCGGGTTCGGCGAAGGTGAGGCGCAGCATGCTGCCGTCGGTACGCTGGTGATCCACGGTGGTCGTCGACGTCATCGCCTCATGCAATCACCTCTGGGTGAACATTGGGAACCTTTCCGGATCCGCCGGGGCGAGATACGGTGACCCCGTCGTCCCGTGAAAACCGAGGAGTTCCGACGATGCCGTCCCTCGCCCCCCGCCCTGACCTCGATTCGTTGCCGAAGTACGTCCCTGGCCGGACGATCGAAGGGGCCGTCAAGCTCGCGAGCAATGAGGTGCCCGGCGGTCCGCTGCCGAGTGTCCAGGCGGCGATCACGGCTGCGGTAACCGGAGTCAACCGCTACCCGGACAACGGTTCCCAGGCTTTGCGCGAGCGGCTTTCGCGGCGGCTGGACGTCCCGGCCGAACGCCTCGCGATCGGCTGCGGTTCGGTTTCGCTGTGCCAGCAGATGATCCAGGCGCTGTGCGGTCCCGGCGACGAGGTGCTGTTCGGCTGGCGGTCGTTCGAGGCCTACCCGATCGTGGTCCAGGTGGCGCTCGCGACGGGCGTGAAGGTTCCGCTGACGCCGGAGCACGGGCTGGACCTTGACGCGATGCTGGCGCGGATCACCGACCGCACCAAGCTGGTGTTCGTCTGCAACCCCAACAACCCGACCGGCACCGTGCTGCACCGGGACGAGATCGAGCGGTTCCTCGAAGCGGTGCCGCCGCACGTGCTCGTGGTGCTGGACGAGGCGTACAAGGAATTCGTCACCGACCCCGAGGTGCCGGACGGCGTCGACTTCACGCGGACGCACAGCAATGTCGCGGTGCTGCGCACGTTCTCGAAAGCGTACGGGCTCGCCGGGCTGCGCGTCGGGTACGCAGTGGCGCCGGAGCCGATCGCGCAGGCACTGCAGCAGGTGTACGTGGCGTTCTCGGTGAGCAGCATCGCGCAGGTCGCCGCGATCGCGTCGCTCGACGCGGAGGACGAACTGCTGGCCCGATGCCGGGAAATCATCTCCGAACGCACCCGCGTGCGGGACGCGTTGCTGGAGATGGGCTACGAGATCCCGCCGTCCCAGGCGAACTTCGTGTGGTTCCCGCTCGGCGACGCCACCGCGGCCTTCGCCGAGCACATGCTGGACCGGAAGCTGATCGTGCGCCCGTTCCCCGGCGAGGGCGCGCGCGTGACGATCGGGACGCCGGAGGAGAACGACCTGATGCTGGCCGCGGCCAAGGAATTCCAGGCTATTTGAGCACCAGCTGCACGACCGCGGCGAGCCCGATCACGACGATCACGCCGCGCAACACGGTGGGCGGCAGCTTGCGGCCGATCTTGGCCCCGAGCTGCCCGCCGATCGTGGACCCGAGCGCGAGCAGCCCGATCACCGGCCAGCTCACCGGGGCGACGAACGCGTAAATCGTGCCCGCGACGATGTTCACGACCGCGGACAGCACGTTTTTGACGCCGTTGAGCCGCTGCAGCGGTTCGGACAGCAGCATTCCCATGACGGCCATCATCATCACGCCCTGCGCGGCGGTGAAGTAGCCGCCGTAGATGCCGATGACGAAAAGCAGCCCGAACAGCAACGGCCCGGCGTGATGCTCGCGCCCGTTGACCTCGCGGCGCTTCTGCACCCACTTCGACACCTTCGGCTGAACGATCACGAGCACGACGGCGAGCCCGACGAGCACCGGAACGATCTTCTCGAAGGCGTCCTTGGGCAGCGTCAGAAGGAGAATGGTGCCACCGATAGCCCCGAAGAACGAGGCGACCGCGAACCGCACCACCTGCGGCCAATAGCCGACCAGCTCATGCCGGTAGCCGTACGCACCGCTGATCGTCCCCGGCGCGAGCCCGACCGCGTTCGACGTCGTAGCGGTCACCGGCGGATAGCCCAGCGCGACGAGCACCGGAAAGGTCACGAGCGTCCCGGAACCGACGACGGTGTTGATGGTCCCGGCCCACATCCCGGCAATGAAGATGACGACGGCATGCCACCAGGTCATAAAGCACTCACCCGCTGACCCTAAGCAGGACCCTCGGCACCCGGCGACGCGATGTGTCCGGTCAGACACTCGAAGGCATCTCCCCGGGGCGCGGCGAAGCCTGGTGATGGACCCGGTGTCAGCTCACTGGCTGCCCGCCGTGCACACGCACCCGCTGCCCGCCGTGCACACACACCCGCCGCCCATCGCACACACACTGGCGGTCCATCGTGCACACACACCGGCTGCCCGCCGTGCACACACCCGCCGCCCCCGTGCACGCCCACTGGCTGCCCGCCGTGCACACGCACCCGCTGTCCGCCGTGCACACGCACCCGCCGCCCGCCGTGCACACACACCCGACCGCATCGCCCGCGAGCCGACACGTCCGCCAGTGCGCGCCCCGCTTCGGCTGCCGGGTCCGCGCTTCACCCGCGCCGTCCGTCCGCAACCGCTTCTCCGTCAGCACTCCTTCCGTCCAAGTTCCGCCTCAGCGGCTGGTCAGCACCTCATCGCTCGAAAACGCAAAACTCATTCCCCTCCGGATCCGCCATCACGTGCCACTCCCGGTCCTCGCCCCGCTCCGCCACCATCCGCGCCCCGGCGGCGCCCAGCTCGGCCGGATCTCCCCACACGTCCAGGTGCATCCGGTTCTTCACCGTCTTGCGCTCCGGCACCGGGTTCAGCCAGATCAACGGCCCCTCGCCGGCCGGGTCCACGATGGCGACCGGCCAGTCCGGCGGACTCTCTCCAGGCGGACTCCGGCGGACGTAACCGAGCGTCGAACACCACCAGTCGGCCTGTGCCTGGTGGTCGAGTGCGTCCAGTGCCAGATCCTTGAACTTCGCGGTCATGAACCCTCCCTTTCCCGCCGAAGATCGTGACACCCGCCACCGACAATTTCGCGCGTCTCGGGTCGCCAGCTGCCAGGATGGGCGGCGTGGCCCACGAATCCGACCAGGTCTGGAGCGCCACGGTCGACCATCTGCGCACGATGATCGACTCGGGCGAGCTCCCGCCGGGCTCGCGCCTGCCCGCGGAACGCGCGCTGTGCGAGCAGCTCGGCATCAGCCGCGGATCGTTGCGGCAGGCGTTGCGCGTGCTGGATTCGATCGGTTACGTCCAGATCCGCGCTGGCTCAGGGACCTATGTCCGCGAGCAGGGCACTGCGGAAAGCCCGCTGAGCAGCTGGTTTTCCGAACACGAGCAACTGGTGGAGAAGCTGTTCGACCTCCGCGCGACCGTCGAGCCGACGCTGGCCGAGCGGCTCGCGACGCAGCACACGCCGCGCGTCGTGCAGCGGCTCGCGGACAACGTCGCGGAGATGGAGGCGGCCGCGGCGGCTGGCGACATGTTGCGCGTCATCGCGACGGACGCCGAGTTCCATCGGGTGATCGCGGGCAACGCGGGCAACGACGACGTCGCTGACCTGCTCCGTTCGGTACTCGCCCTGGTGGGCGAGGAGCGCCGGGCCGCGTTGCGGCTGCCCGGGCAGATCCGCAAGGCCGTGGCCGAGCACCGCGCGATCCTCGACGCCATCAGCCGGTCGGACGCGGCCGCGGCCCGCGAGATCACGCTCAAACACCTGGTGGACGCGAAAACCTACGCCCACGACTACGCGTCTTCCTGAATCAGCACACGCAGACCTCGTTGCCTTCCGGATCTTGCAGTACGGCGAAACACCCGCTCTCGTCCTCGATCGTGCGCAAGTGCACGGCGCCGCGCGCGATCAGCCTGGCGGTCCCGGCTGGACGTGCGCACCGGTGCGCACGTCCAGGTGCAGCCGGTTCTTACCGTGTTCCGGCTCAGGCACGCGGTGGAACAGCAATCGCGGGCCGAGCCGCCGGGTCGGCTGCCGCGAACCCGCCTCCGCGCCGTCCCCGGCCGAGCGGGAGAACTCGGCCCAGCCCGCCGCCCCGGCAGACGGTTTCTCGACGGCGTATCCCAGTGCATCAGCCCACAAGGCCGCCAGCCGCTCCGGTTCCGCACAATCGATCGCGATCTGCAAGGCGCACGCGTACGGATGATGCCCCATCCAGCGATCAGCGCTACAGTCTTCACAAGTTTATGAAAACTCTGACATCAAGGGGGCTCGCCCGTGGAGAAAGTGCACTTCACCGAGGAGAAGGCGACCAACCTGGGCACGCTCTACGGCCGGGCGCTCGACGCTCGCCGCGAAGACCCGATCCTCGGTGACACCGCCGCCGACGAAGCGGTCAAAAAGATCGACTACGACTTCCGCAAGCTCGGCGTGAACGAGAACTCCGCCGTCTCCGTCGCAATCCGGGCGCGCGCGATCGACGAGATGGCCGCCAAGTGGCTCGCCGAGCACCCGGACGCGATCGTCGTGCACCTCGGCTGCGGGATGGACACCCGCGTGTACCGGCTCGACCCGCCGCCCTCGGTCGCTTGGTTCGACGTGGACTATCCCGAGGTCATCGACATCCGCGGCCGGATTTACCCGGAACGGCCCGGGTACACGGCGATCGGCTCGTCGGTCACCGATTTCGGCTGGCTCGACCAGGTGCCCGGCGACCGCGAGGCGCTGGTCGTGGCCGAGGGGCTCACCATGTACCTCACCGCGGAGTCCGGGACCGAACTGGTCCGCAGGCTCGTCGGCAAGTTCCGGTCCGGCCGGGTCGTGGCCGATTTCTTCAGTTCGCTCGGCGTCAGGGCGCAGGTGGTCAACCCGGTGGTCCGCCGTTCGGGCGCGACTTTGCACTGGGGCATCGACGATCCGCACGAACTGGAGCGCTACGGCCTCCGCCTGGTGTCCTGTTTGGACGCGACCGACTGGGCGAACGACGAAACCCTCGCGAAGATCCCGACCGCTTCCCGGCTGGCCTTGCGCGCGTCGGCGCTGTTCCCGATGATCCGCAAGATGGGCCGGATCGCCGAGTGGGATTTCTGAATCCCTGACCGGCCCGGCGCAACACCGCACCCGCACGCGGTTACCGGGTTTCCAGCACCCGCGCCACGAACCGGCTGATCTTCTCGTTCATCCGCTCGACGGCTTCCTCCTGGGAGATCGTCTCCTTCGGCTGCGGCACCGCGGGCCGGAGTTCGCCGCGCAGGTACGCGCTGCACGCCAGGTCGGAGCACAAATACGTGCCGACCGTGTTGCCGTCGCGACCGGCTTTTCCGGCGAGCCGCGCGGTGAACAGCGTGATGTCGGCCAGCGGATGCGTCGTGGTGCAGAACGCGCAGATGTTGCTGCGCAGCCGGGATTTCGGCGGCGGCGCGGCGCGCAGCGACAGGCCGATCAGCTCGTCGCCGTGCGACACGACGAGGTACGCCCGGCCGGGTGCCTTCACGTCGCGCCAGCCGAGGAAGTCGCGCTTCTCCCACGGGACTTCCGCCGGCAGCGTGACGGACTTGGCTTCACCACGAGAACAGTTGATGAACGAGGCGCGGATCTCGGCGGGGTCGAGCGGTTGCATACCGCCACGCTAACCATCGCCGCACCGCGACGGCGACGGCTTTTTCGCTCCCGGACCCGTCACCCCATACGATCTGCGGGTGCGCAAGGTGATCGCGGGGAGGTTCCGGCTGGTTCTGCGCACCAGTCTGGGCTTCGCCGCGCTCGGCGTCGGGTCGAGTGTCGCTGGTGCGGGCGTCGTCGCGTTGCTGCTGCTCCTGCAAGGTTTGCCGGAGGACGTCGACGACCGCGGCTGGGTGCTCGGCGTCACCGCGGCCGGAGTGGTCGCGCTCGCCCTGATCGTCGGCACGCTGTGGACCGCCTACCTGCAGCGCCGCACCGTGGTGTGGTTCACGATCGGCCGCCCGCCGACCGCGGACGAGGCGAAACGCGCGCTGCGGCTCCCGTTCGACATGGCTGTGGTGAGCGGCACCCTCTGGCTGATCGGCTCGCTCGCGCTGGGCATTCTGGCCGGCGCTCTCGGTTCGCTCAGCGACGCGGCGGGCATCGCGCTCACCATCGGGCTCGGCGGGCTGACCACGGTCGGCCTCACCTACTTGGCCGCGGAATGGGTCGCGCGGCCGGTGATGACGATGGCGCTCGACGTGCTGCCGCCGCGCGGCGCGCTGCCGGTCACCGTGCTGACCCGGCTGGTCGTCACCTGGGTGCTGGCGAGCGGCGTGCCGCTGATCGGTGTGCTGCTGGTGACCACGCCTCCTGATCTCGGCCGCAACGGGAACCCGACGGCGAGCCTGATCGTGCTTTCCGTGACCGGCCTGACGACCGGCGCGATCGGCACCGCGCTCCTGTCCCGAGCCGTCGCCGCGCCGCTGCACCGGCTGCGGATCGCGCTGGACGGAATCGCGCGCGGACGCACGGATGTGCGCGTCGACGTGGACGATTCGAGCGAGATCGGGATGGTGCAGACGTCGGTCAACGACCTCGTCGCCGGTCTGCGCGAACAGGACCGGATGCGCGACCTTTTCGGCAGGCACGTCGGGGCCGATGTCGCCCGGCACGCGCTCGAATACGGTGCTTCGCTTTCCGGCGACGTCCGCGAGGTCACCGCACTCTTCGTGGACGTCGTGGACTCGACCGCGCTCGCGTCGCGCACTCCGCCGCAGGAACTGGTCGAGAAACTGAACCGGTTTTTCGCGAGCGTGGTGTCCGCAGTGGACGCTCGGGGCGGGCTGGTCAACAAGTTCCAGGGCGACGCCGCGCTGTGCGTTTTCGGCGCGCCTACGCGGCTGTCCGACGGCCCGACGATGGCGCTCGCCGCGGCCCGCGCGATCCGCGACGCGGTGCTGTCGGAAGGCGAGCTCGACCTGGGGATCGGCGTCGCGACCGGACAGGTGTTCGCCGGACAGCTCGGTGCGTCGAGCCGCCTGGAATACACGGTGATCGGCGACGCGGTGAACGAGGCCGCGCGGCTCACCGAACACGCGAAAGCGGTTCCGTCGCGGGTGCTCGCCAGCGAAACGACGGTGAAAGCCGCGCTGGGCGGCGAACGGGAACACTGGCGGCTGCACGGCGAACTCCACCTCCGCGGCCGCCACCGCGAGACCCGGACCTGGACGACCTAGCGCTCGTCAGCGGCAATCCCGGTTCTCCCCGCGATCGCCACTCACGAGATCTCCCGCCCCTCGTTCATCGCCTCCGTGATCCGGGCCAGAAAGTCCCGCACCACAGCGCTTTCCGCCGCGCTGAGCGTGCGCGACACCGCGTCCAGCTTCTCGATCGGCGGCCGCCACACCGCCGCCGCGATCTCCCGCGCGGAATCGGTGACCGTGACCGCCACCCGCCGCCGGTCGGTGTCGCTGCGGACGCGTGCCAGGTAACCGGCCTCTTCCATCCGGTCCACCAGTGTGGTCGCCGACGGACCGCTGATCCCGAGGCGGCGGCCCAATTCCACCGGTCCCATCGGCCCGTGGTGGTTGAGGATCGCGATCGCGGTGAGGTCGTTCGCGTTCATCTCGACGCTCTTCGCCATGCGCGCCATCAGGTCGCGGCTGGCCTCGATGACCCCACGCACCGCGAAGGTCGTCTCGTCCACGTTCGCGAGCACTGCCTGGTTCTCGTCCACACGACCCCCTTGTCAGTAGGTAAGCTAATAGCTAGATTAGCTACGTACCTGAGCAACGGCAAGGAGGAGCACCATGACCCGGCGCAGTCTTCTCGTCTCCGGAGCCAGCATCGCCGGTCCCGCGCTCGCTTCCCGGCTCGCGCGCTCCGGCTGGGACGTCACCATCGTCGAACGGTTCGATCATCTGCGCGAGGAGGGCCAGAACGTCGACATCCGCGGTGTCGGCCGCCAGGTGCTGCGCAAAATGGGGCTCGAAGAGGCGGTCCGCGCGGCGCACACCGGCGAGGTCGGCACGCGGTTCGTGGACGGACACGGCCGGGTGGTCGCCGAGTTCCGCGCCGGCGAGGGCGATTCCGGCGGCGGGACGGCCGAGATCGAAATCCTGCGCGGCCAGCTGTCGAGACTGCTGTACGAGCAGTCAGCCGACGAGACGACGTACCGATTCGGCGACCAGATCCAGGCGCTGCACGACGACGGCACCGGCGTGGACGTCGGCTTCCAGAGCGGCCGGACCCAGCGCTTCGACGCCGTGGTCATCGCCGAAGGCCTGCGCTCCCGCACCCGCGCGATGCTGATGCCGGACGCGCGTCCGCACGAACTCGGCCTCTACACCGCACACCTCGCGATCCCGCGCAGCACCGCCGATAACGCTTGGTGGCGCACGATGTTCTGCGGCCGCGGCCGGATGTTGTTCCTGCGTCCGGACAACATCGGCACGACGCGCGCCGGGCTGTTCTTCCTGTCCGACGTACGCGGACTGGACCGGCTCACCCCCGAAGACACCGTGTCCGTGCTGCGCAAGACGTACGCCGACGTCGGCTGGGAAGGACCGCGCGTGCTGGCCGAGATGGACAACGGCTCGCTGTATCTGGAGGACGTCGGCCAGGCGAAACTGCCGACGTGGCACCAAGGCCGGGTCGCGTTGCTCGGCGACGCCGCCTACTGCGCTTCACCGATCAGCGGCATGGGCACGACGCTCGCCCTCACCGGGGCGTACATCCTTGCCGGAGAGCTCATGGCGAACGAAGACCCACGGACGGCGTTCGGTCAGTACGAACACCGGATGCGGCCGCTGGTCACCGAGGCGCAGCGGCTTTTCCCCGGCGCGCCGCAGGTGACGATGCCGCGGTCGCAGGCACATCGGATCGCGATCCACGCCGCGCTGCGAATGGCGAGCACGCCGTTGGCGCGGCGGTTGGCCAAGGCCGCGGGGAAGGTGGGGAAGACGCGGTCGGAGGCGATCGCGCTGCCGGAGTACGCGTAGCTCGTGCGTGGCGATCCCGGCTCTAACCGCGATCGCCACTCACGACAGTTCAGGCCAGGTCAGCACCGTCGACCCCCAGGTCAGCCCGGCCCCGAACGCGGTAAGCAGCACCCGGTGGCCCGGCGTCAGCGTCCCGTCGGCGACCGCGTCCGCGAGCGCCAGCGGGATCGACGCCGCGCTGGTGTTGCCCACCCGATCGATGTTCGACACCACCGCGTCCGCCGGCATGCCGAGCTGTTTCGCGGTCGCCTGAAGGATGCGGATGTTCGCCTGGTGCCCGACGAACCGGTCGATGTCGCCGACCATCCAGCCGGCTTCTTCCAGCACCGCGCGCGAGGATTCCGCCATCCGCGCGCACGCCTGCCGGAACACGGCCGTGCCCTGCATGACCATGAACCGGTCCTTCGGGTTCTCCGGCACCCGCTGCGCCGCACCGCCCGCCTCGACCCACAGCAGCTTGGCCAGTTCTCCCTCGCTGTGCAGGTCGAACGGGCCGAGCGCGCCGCGTTCGCCGGGCTCCCCCGCGCGCAGCAGCACCGCTCCGCCGCCGTCGCCGAAGATCGGCACCGTGGTGCGGTCGTCCGGGTCGACCAGCGAGGTGAAGACGTCCGCGCCGATCACCAGCACCCGCTCGGCCATCCCGCCGGCGATGAATCCGGCGGCGGTCGCGAGCGCGTAGATGAAGCCGCTGCACACCGCGTTGACGTCGAAGGCCAGCACCGTGCCGAGGCCGAGCCGGGCCGCCACCTGCGGCGCGGTGGCCGGGCACAGCTGGTCGGCGGTGGAGGTGGCGAGCACGACGGCGTCCGCGTGCCCGTCCGGCCCGAGCGCCGCCCGTCCCGCCTCCTCTGCGAGGTCCACTGTGGACTGGCCGGGCGCGACGCGGCGGCGCTCCCTGATTCCGGTGCGGGTGCGGATCCACTCGTCGCTCGTGTCCAGCCGGGCCGCGATCTCGTGGTTCGTCACCACGCGCTCGGGCAGCGCGCCGCCGATCCCGGCGACGACGGCGGCACGGTGGCGCGACCGGACAGCGCTCATGGCGGAACCTCCCAGACCGGCTTGTTGGCGGACGTCGCCGGTTGCCTCCCCTTGTATGGCCTACCCCTGGGTAAACCGGTCAGTTGTGTTCCACGTCACTAAGAGACCTCTTCCACATTCGCTCGATAGGAGGTATTGCGATCCGCGCCTCGGCGGCGTGGTAAACCCGGCGCTTTTTGTCGGTCCGCCCGGTTAGCCTGAAGCGTGCGCACTCCCGACCTGGACCAGCTTGACCTCGCCATCCTCTCCTGCCTGCAGACCGACGCCCGCACGATCGCCGAGGTCATCGGGTCCAAAGTCGGTCTGTCCGCCGCGGCCGTGCAACGGCGGATCAAGCGGCTGCGCGAAGCCGGAGTGATCGAGAAAGAGGTCGCGGTGCTGTCCCCGGCCGCGCTCGGGCTGGACATGACGTTCGTCGTCATGGTCGAGATGGAGCGCGAGAGCATGGCGGTGCTCGACGGCTTCCGCGCCCAGGTCCTCGCCGACGACTGCGTGCAGCAGTGCTACTACGTCACCGGCACCGCCGACTTCGTCCTCGTGGTCACCTGCCCGGACATGGCGGCGTTCGAGAATTTCGCGCGGCGGATGTTCTTCGACAACCCCCACGTCCGGCATTTCACCACGAGCGTGGCGATGGACCGGGTCAAAGTGGGCCTCACGCTGCCGCTTTCCTGACCTGCGCGGAACCGCGAGGGTTCTGTGTCCGGCGTTACGCGCATCTGGTCCGATGCAACCGATCGCGTGAACGTCGGCGGAACCACGTCATGTGCTCCCGGGCCGATCATCTCCCTGCCGACCAGTTCGCGAGGCGCGAACGACCGGAGGACTCCAGGAGCAGCCGTGCACACCACCGACGCCGTACACCAGACCCAGTTCGTACTGCTGAACGAGAGCACTACGCCGGTGCTGTCCCGCCTCTCCTTCCACGCGGCGGAGCCCTACGCGGTGACCGTGGCGTTCCGGACCGAACGCGGCCGGTGGATCGAGTGGACCTTCGCCCGCGACCTGCTCGTGACCGGGCTGGACGAGCCGACCGGGATCGGCGACGTGCGGATCCGGCCGGACCTGTCCGAGGACGAGGCCTTGCTGACGCTGGAAATCGAGTCGCCCGACGGCTACGCGTCGTTCGAGCTGGAGCGCGCCGACCTCGAGGCGTTCCTCGAATCCTCCTACGAACTGGTGCCGCTCGGAGCCGAGAGCGAGCACTTCGACATCGACGGGCTGATCGAGGAGATCAGCAACGTGTGACCTAGACCTGCCGATCCCGCGGCAATGCGGGCAAGGGCGGTTCGAGTGCGCTGGAGGCACTCGAACCGCCCTTGTCGCAGGTGACCCAGAACGCCGAGCTCCGGGAAAGCGAACCCCGGCTGACGCATAATCCTGGTGATCTTGGGCATCAACCCGATGCCCGCGAACCGCGCGAGCGGTCACCCTAGGAGAGACCCCGGATGTCCACCAAGCTCACCCGAGCGACCGTCGGAGCAGCAGTCTTCGCGAGCGCCTTCGCCCTCGCGGCCTGCGGTTCCCCGGCCAATTCCGCCGCACCGGCGGCTTCCTCGCCCGCCGCGGCTTCCAGTGCTCCGGCGAGCACCGCCAAGGAGAAGCAGCCTGACGCGCCGACGCCGCGCTGCACCACCGACGACCTCTCGGTGTCGCTGGGCACGGCGAAACCGGCTGGCAGCCAGCTAGAGCTGCCGCTGACGTTCAAGAACACTTCGTCGCACACCTGCGACCTCCACGGAACCCCCGGTGTCGACCTGCACGGGCCGGACCACCCCGTCTACGGACCGGTGGATTCGCTGCTGCGGCGGGAGACCGGCCCGGCGCACAACGTCCTGGCTCCGGGGCGCACCGCGACCGCGAAGATCACCGTGCTCCCGTCCGATCCGAACCCGCCCGCGGAGTCTCCGGCCTGGACCGCGGAAAGCCTCGCCACCATCCCGCCGGGCCAGACCAAGGCGTTGAAGGCCGCGTGGCCGTCGAACATCGCGATCACTCGCCAGGACGGCGCGACGCACCCGGGCACCTGGGTCGACGGGATCACCGCCGACCCGTCCTGACGCGGAAAGGAGTGCCTGCCGCGACCGGACGCAGGCACTCCTTGTCAAAACCGCTCAGCCGCGGACGAGCGTCGTGCCCGTCGCCGACAGCGCGACGTTCACCGGGTAGTAGTAGCTGTTGACGGTGTCGCCGCCGGAAACCACGCCCTGCGCCTGGTTTCCGCTGATGAACGAACCGCCGGAGTCGCCGTGGTCGGACCGGGCGTTGGTGAGCACCATGCCGGTCACAGTGCCTTCCTGGTAGCGCACGGTCTGGTTCTTGGCGCGGATCGTGCCGCAGGTCCAGCCGGTGGTGGAACCGGACTTGCACACCGAAGCGCCGACGGCGGCCTCGGTGGAACCGGCGACGCGGGTGCCGTTGTTGATCTGGCCGACCGGGGTCCAGTTGCTGTTGACCCGTGCGGCCGCGTAGTCCGCGCCGGGGAAGCGGTAGGTGGTGAACTGACCCATCGCGACCCGGTTGTAGCCAGACAGCGCGCCGCCGCCGGTGAGCGCGGCGCAGTGGCCTGCCGTCAGGAAGCCGCCGTTCACCGAGAATCCGACAGAGCAGCGAGACGAACTGCCGATGTAGTACGCGTCCCCGCCGAGCACGTTGTAGTGCGCCTTGGGCACCGCCGAGGTTTCCGTCACGGTCACCGCCGCACTGTCCACACCGGACTGGCGGACGAACTGCTCGGCCGCACCGCGCTGTCCCTTGAGGACAGTCAGGCTGATCCGGTTGCTCGTGGTGTCGATGCCCCAGCCGGTGACCGGCTTCGGCGCGGCCTTCTCGTGGGCGTTGAGCGCCTGCACGGTCGAGTCGAGCTGCCGGGCGCTGAACTGGACGACGTGGGCCTCGGCGCCAGCCGCACGTACCTGGTCGACGAGCGCCGCGTCGGTCACCGAGACCACAGCTTTGCCGGTCGAGGCGTTGAAGCTCGTGCCGCTGAAGCGTTCGCCGAGAGACTTCTCCAATGCCGCGCCGACCTTGTTCGCGGCCTCCTCGTTCGCGAGCCGGGTGAGTGCCTGGCTGTGGGTGAGGCCTAGGTCGCGCTGCATCGCCGGGACCAGGTCGGGGTTGAGCGGAGCGGCGCCGGCGGCCGGGACGCCGGCGAAGATCGCCGTCACCGCCGCGGCAGCGGTTGCGGCGCCGAGGAATCTGATGGCTTTCATGCTTCTCCCTCGCGTTCGGTTCCCCCCGGCCTCGAAGGGTGCGGCGGTGGTCCAATCCACTGCAATAGGGGGGCGCGAGAATAGGTAGCGGAGCAATCCTTAAGTAGGGACTTGTCCGACTACCGAGCGTTGACCGCGACAGCGGGCGTCCGTGGGTTGTTCCGCTGAACCGGCGAACTCCACGAGGTTTCGCACTCTTTGTGACCGCACGCCGGGTTTTCTTCTGCCATGTGGTGACCATGCGGAGGCAGACGTGTGAGGAGCGTGCTTACGCTCCCGCCGGGACTCGGTTTACCCGGCTCCGCACACTGCTTAAGCTTCGGGCGAAACGGACAAGATGCTCGCTGGGGAGGTCGTGATGTGGCCGGCCGTTCCGACGTTGGTATCCGTGCGTCCGCGTCCGGCGGCTTTCGCCGGCCGGGACCGCGAACTCGCCGCCGTCGCTGAAGTTCTCGGCCACCGGCCCGCCGCGGTGCTGGTCGAGGGTGCGCCGGGAATGGGCAAAACCCGGCTGCTCGCCGAACTCGCCGTGCACCCGGAGTTTTCGCGGATCCGCGTGCTGCGCGGCGCGTGCCCGCGACTGGCCGAGCCCTTTCCCTACGGGCCGATGCTGGAAGCGTTGCGCTCCGCCGGGGACCGGCTCGGACCGCTGAGCCCGGTTGCCGGTGCGCTGCAACCACTTCTGCCGGAGCTGGCCGACGTCCTGCCGCCCGCGCCGGAACCGCTGCCGGACACCAGTGCCGGGCGGCATCGCGTGTTCCGCGCGTTCCGGGAACTGCTGATCGCCTGCGGTCCGACCGTCCTGCTCATCGACGATCTGCACCGCGCCGACCCGGGAACCGGTGACCTGCTGCGTTTTCTCGCCGTCGACTGGCCGCCGGAGCTGGGCATGGTCGCCACCTGCCACACTGGCGACTCGCGCGTTCGCATCGCGCCTGAGGTACCCAGCGCGCAGGTGACGCTCGGGCCATTGGACGCCGCGGCGGTCACCGCGATGGCTTGCGACCTCCTCGGGGCACCCCGGATCACCGCCGAGTTCGCCGCGAAGCTGCACGAGTACACCGCGGGGATTCCTTTTGTCGCTGAGGAAACTCTCCGTGCGTTGCGAGGCGTTGAACTGACCGAGTCGGCATTGGATCGCCTGGAAGTCCCTGCCGCGCTTCAGGAATCGGTGTCCAGGCAGCTGTCCGCGCTGCCGAAGACCGCAGTCCAGTTCGCCAAAGCCGCCGCCGTGCTTGACCTGCCCGCTGAGCTGTCTGTCCTGAATGAACTGACCGGGTTGGCCGAAGACGAGGTCGTCTTGCCGGACGGCCTGGTGGACGAGGTCGACGACAATCGCTACGGCTTCAGGCATCCGTTCGCACGCAAGGCCGTGTATGCTGGTCTCAGCGCGTCCGAGCGAAAATTGTTGCACACCAAGGCAATGCACCTTCCTGGCCAATCGCTGTCATTGCTCGCCGAGCATGCGCACGCCGCCGGACGCGTCGAGGAATGGCGGTACTACGCGGAAGAAGCGGCCGACGAAGCGATCGCGCACGGCGATACCGCACGTGCGATCGACTTGCTGCAGGCGATCGTCGCGAATGCCGACGAGGACGCGGTCGGCCGGTTGACGAAGAAGCTCAGTGATGTCTCGCTGCGTGTCTTCCGCCCGGATGTCCACCTGACGCTGGAGAAGCTGCTCGAAGACCGCCCGCTGCCGCCAGCCGTGCACGAGACGATCCGGCTCGCGCTGGGCATGCTGCTGGTCCGCGTCGCCGGACGGCTGGAGCAGGGTCGCGCGGCGGTGGAACGCGCCGTCGCCGAATTGGCGGATCGGCCGGAACTGGCCGCGCGCGGGATCAACCTGCTCGCGCTGCCGTTCGACGGACTCACCCCGCTGTCCTGGCACGAACAGTGGATGCGCCGCGCCCGGGAAGTCCACTCCGGACTGACCGACCCCGAACTGCGGCTCGCGCTCACCGGCGACCGGATCGCGACCGCCGCGCACATCGGCGACGGTTCGGCGTGGGCGGAATTCCAGGCGATGCCGGACACCGCGCCGAGCGTCGCCGAGCGCGTCCAGCTGGCCCGGTTGTGGTGCAATCTCGCCGACGCGCAGTCGTGGTCCGGCCACCTCGGCCGAACCGAAAAGCTGGTCGCCGAGGGCCTGCGCCGGGCGTCCGAAGCCGGCGCGCTGTACCCGAAAGGCCTGATCGAAGGCACCGAGGTGCGGCTCGCCTGGTTCCGCGGCAAATGGGACGGCCTGACCGAAGCGACCGAAGACGTCCGTACCCGGCACCCGGCGCTGGGCGCGATCGTCATGGAAACGTCGCTGGTGCTGGGCGGGCTGGCCGCGGTACGCGGCGAGTTCGCGGCAGCACGAAGACACTTGGCCAACGCCTCGGCACACCGTCCGGGCGAAGGCCCTATCCCCGTTGTGTTGTGCGCGGCTTCGGTGTTGATCGGCGTGCACCTGTCGACTGACGACGTCGCCGCAGCCTGCGAAGCCGCTGATGTAGCTGTCGACGCCGCGCGCCGGAAAGGCGTGTGGGTCTGGGCGGCGTCGCTCGTCCCAGCCGCCGCGGAGGCGTACACACGCGCAGACCGTTGGCACGACGCCGACGCATTCGTCGAAGAATTCGCGCGCGGCATCGAAGACCGCGACGCGCCTCTCGCCACCGCAGCCCTGCACGCTGGCCGCGCCGTCCTGACAAACGCCCGCGCGAAACACCTAGCGGCCGCGACGCTCTTCGACACCGCAGCCGACGCGTACGCAGAGCTGCCGATGCCGTACCTTGCCGCCGGTATGCGTGAACGCGCGGCACGCTGTCGACTCGATGCAGGCCAAGACGCTGCGACAGCTGCCCTCAGCCAGGCTGCAGCTGCGTATGCGCAACTAGGTGCCACGCGCGACGCTGGGCGCTGTCATCACGTGCTTCGCGAACACGGTGCTTGGGCACCGTCACAGCGCGGCCGTCGTGGGTACGGTCGCGAACTGTCGCCGCGAGAGCGCGAAGTCGCAGAGATGCTCGCGAAAGGTCGGACAAACCGTCAGATTGCCGACGGTCTGTTCCTGTCCCCACGCACAGTGGAGCAGCACGTGGCGAAGGTGCTTCGCAAGCTAGACGCGCGAAGCCGCACGGACGTCGCGAGGAAACTGCCGTCACCTAAAGCTGCGCAATAATCGCCACCTAGCCCTACCGTGTTCAGGTGGCTGACGAATCAGTGCCTGCCTGGCGGCGGGCGACCAAAGGCGAGACCAGGTGGCCCGCAGCGGCCGTCGTCATCGGGACGCTCGCCCTGCAACTCGCCTTGCCCGACGAGATGGTGCTGCACCCGTGGTGGCTGCTGCCCTCGCTGACCGCGGTGCTGATCGTCGCACTGCTGTTGCTGAATCCGGGACGGCTCACCGAGTTCAACATCGTCGAGCGCATGGTCGCGTTGACCGCGCTCGCTGTCGTCAGCGTGCTCAACGGCGCGTCCGCGGTACAGCTGGTGATCGGAATCGCGCAGGGCGCGCAACGCGGGCACGCGGTGCAGGTGCTGATCAGCGGCGTGGTCGTCTATTGGACCAACATCGTCGTCTTCTCGCTCTGGTACTGGGAGTTCGACCGCGGCGGCCCCGCCCGGCGCGCGGCGGGCCGGGCGGACTTCCCCGACCTGCAATTCCCGCAGATGAGCGATCCGTCGATGGCCAAGGCCGAATGGGAACCGCGGTACCTGGACTACCTCTACACCTCGTTCACCAACGCCACCGCGTTCAGCCCGACCGACGTCATGCCGCTGCGGATCTGGGCGAAGATGACCATGATGGTCCAGGCCGGGATCTCGCTGCTGCTCGCGCTGATGGTGTTCGCCTGGGCGGTCAACGGCCTTCAGGGCTGAACCCCGCTGGCCTCGCCCGCGTCCGCCCGGTATATCTCCGGCCATTGGAGCTTCCCGACCCGCCGTGCTACGCGGTGACCTTCTCATCCCGGCGCACCGATGGCGACCGCAGCGACGCCGCCTGTATGGCGAGCTTGCCGCGACACAGCCGGGCTACCTCGGCATGAACTCCGCCCGCGACGAATCCGGACTCGGCATCACCGCGTCGTACTGGCCGGACGAGGAATCCATCGCCGGATGCCACACCAATCTCCGTGCGAGGCACCCTGAGGGAATCAGATTCCTTCAGGGTGCCCTTCACGACCTTCTACTGACGGGTCATGGTGAAGCTCTGGCCGTCCGAGCCGATCGAGCCGGGGGTCCAGGTCGCGCTGCCGCCGTCGTCCGCGTTGAGGCCCTGGGGGCTGGTGTCGGCGAGGTTCTTGCCGTCGAACTTGACCCCGTCGAACTTCACACCGCCGTTGATCGCCGGGTACGAATCCGACGGCGATTCGATGATCGCCTCAGCCGACGAGTGCTTCGCGTTGAGCGACTGCGTGGTCGTCTTCGTCCAGCCTTGAGTGTCGTTCTTCAGGTCGAGTTTGTAGCTGTTGTTGCTGCGCGTGACCGTCGCGGTGATGTGGTCGCCCGCCTTCACCGGTGCCTCGCTCGCCGAGTAGTAAACCGGTGCGGCCGGGTACATTTCGTACCACGCCTGGTATTGCGGGCTGCCGCTGGAGCAATCGGTCGCGACGCCGGTCTGCTCCACAGAGGACGATCCGTCGCCGTCGATGCCCACCCACGGCGCGAACAGGTCGTTGCTGGAATTGCAGGTCGCCGACGGTTCGGTCCAGCCCGCGGTCGCGGTCGTGAAGCTGCCGAAACTGACGTAGCCGCCCCAGTTTCCGCCGGAGTAGTGGTTCCCGTGGAAGTGCTTGCCGAACGTGACGGGCCCGGCTCCCGCGCCGGCCACGAGGGTCGCGGCCGCGAACGCGCCGACCGCCAGCAATCCGAGGGGACGACGGAAAGATCGTGAACTCATGGGCATCCAATCTGGTCACGGGAGTGCCTGCGCGTACCAGTGTTGAATTTCGCCCGCCCGAGTTGGTAGCTACTTTCGAAGGGTATTCACATCTCGGGAAATCTTCACCAAATGTCCCGATTCTCCTTTGTGTACACGAAAGTCCGTGCCCGCCCGCCGGGGGAGGCAGCGGGCAGGCACGGACTCCTTCCGAAATGGACTACCGCGCCGTACGGGCGTGCGCGGCGTCCACGAACTGGGTGGTGTACGTCTTGGACAAATCGATCTTGTCCTTTTTCGGCTTCACGTTGCTGGAAGACGCGCCCAGCACCTGCAGCACGTTCTGCGCGCCGGACGGGTCCATCCGGCCGTCCTTGGTGAACATCGGCAGACTGTCCTTGAGGGACTTGATGTACAACGCCTTGTTCCCGCCCGCGAACGACGGCGGCATCAGATCGGCCACCTGCTCCGCAGTGTGCGTGGAAAGCCACTTCAGCGAATTCACATACGCGTTGGCGAGTTTCTGCACGACGTCCGGATAGCGCTTCACGATTTCGCAGCTCATGTACAGCGAGCTCGCCGGATACAGCCCGCCCAACGCCGCACGCGTGCCTTCCGGCGTGCGCATGTCGTAGAGCACCTTGGCCTGTCCGGTGTTGGTCAGCTGCGCGATGGTCGGGTCGGTCGTCATGCCCGCGTCGATCGAACCTTGTTGCAGGGCGGAGATGAACGTCTGGCCGGCCCCGACCTTCACCGGCGTGTAGTCCTTGCTGCCGACGCCGCCGCGGCTGGCGAGCGCCTTGGTGAGGAAGTCGGTCGACGACCCCAGCGACGTCACGCCGAGGTTCTTCCCGCGGAAGTCCGCGCCGGACTTGATGTGCCCGGCCTTCGGGGTCGCGACCATCTCCGCTTCGCCCGGCACATTCGCGAACTGCACCACGCTGGTGATGCATTGATCCTTGGCCTGCAAGTCGATCGTGTGGTCGTAGAACCCGACCACGCCCTGCACTTCACCGGCCAGCAGTGAGGTTTCCGCGTTGGCCCCGGACGGCTGGTCGAACAGTTCGACGTCCAGCCCCTGCTTCTCGTACTCGCCAAGTTGCTTCGCGAGCTGCCCGGGCAGGTAGATCACTTTGGACAGTCCGCCGACCATGATCTTGATGTGCGGCCGTCCGCCGTTGCCGAGGTCGATCTCCCGGGAATCCCGGCAGGCGCTGACCCCGGCCACGGTCACCAGCGCGGCCGCCGCGACCGCGAGTGTCCTCTTCAGCCGCATGTCAGATGTCCCGCCGTCCGTCGTCGGCCGACATCTGCGGACGCCAGCGCAGCAGTTTGCGCTCGGCCGAACCGATCAGCCATTCCGCGAACAGCGCCACGACCATGATCACGAGCATCCCGGCGTAAACCCCGGCGGTGTCGAACGTGCCCTGTGCGTTGGCGATCAGGAAGCCCATGCCCGCCTTGGCACCGGTGTACTCGCCAACGACCGCACCGATCAGCGCGAAGCCGAACGCGACGTGCAGCGACGACAGAATCCACGACGTCGCGCTGGGAAGAACAATCGACTGCAGCACCTGCCACCGCGTCGCACCGAGGATGCGCGCGTTGTCGATCAGGTTGCGATCCACCTCGCGGGCACCGGTGAAAGCGTTGAAGAAAACCGCGAAGAACACGAGCACGAACACCGTCGCGACCTTCGAGGACAGCCCGAGACCGAACCAGATCACGAACAGCGCGGCGAGCACGATCCGCGGCATTGCGTTGGCTGCCTTGATGAACGGAGCCAGCACCTCGGCGAGATACGCGCTGCGGCCGAGAATGACCCCGCAGATCACGCCCGCGACCGCACCGAGCACGAACCCGATCACGGCCTCCTCGACGGTCACCAGGATCTGGTACCAAATGGTCCCGAAGTCGGTACCGGTGGTGAACCATTCGGTGAGCCGTTCCCAGATCTTCGACGGCATCGAGTAGAAGAACGGGTCGATCCAGAACCGGCCCGCGAGCTCCCACAACCCAAGCCAGGCAACGAGAATCGCCAGCCGCAGCAGCCAGACGTTGCGCTTGTGCCGTCCGGCGGAGCGCTTCGCGCGGGAGAGAATGTCCTGTTCGGTTTCGAAGACCGGCGTCGGCGCGGTCTGAGTCTCAAGCGACACCGGTCGCTCCCTTCTGGCGGGCCTTGTCGACCTCGCCGCGCAGCGATTCCCAGATGTCGGAGTAGAGCTTGCGGAATTCCTCGGTCAGCCGCAGGTCTTCCACCTTGCGCGGCCGCTCCAGCGGAATCTCGAAGACGTCCTTGACCGTCGCCGGGCTCGTGGTCAGCACGACCACCTTGTCCGCCAACGCGATCGCCTCGTCGAGGTCGTGCGTCACGAAGATCACCGCGGCACCGGTGCCGGACCACAGCCGGAGCAACTCGTCCTGCATCAGCGCGCGAGTCTGGACGTCGAGCGCGGAGAACGGCTCGTCCATCAGCAGGATTTTCGGCTCGGTGACCAGGGTCTGCGCCAACGCGACGCGCTTGCGCATCCCGCCGGAAAGCTGGTGCGGGTAGTACTTCTCGAACCCGGCCAGTCCGACCCGGCCGACCCAGTCGGCCGCCTTCTTCCGGGCGTCCTCTTTGGACGCACCGCGGAATCGCGGCCCGGACGCGACGTTGTCCAGCACCGAACGCCACGGCATCACCGCGTCGGTCTGGAACATGTAGCCGACGCCGTCCGGGATCGACTTGACGTCGGAGCCGTGCACGACGACCCGGCCCGCCGACGGCGGCTGCAACCCGGAGACCAGGGACAATGTGGTGGATTTGCCGCACCCGGTCGGCCCGACCACGGCGACGAACTCCCCCGGTTCGACGGTCATGGTCAGCTCGCGGACAGCGGTGTGGACAGAACCTGATCCGCTCGGGAACCTTTTGGTGGCGCCGATCAGTTCGATGAGTGGGGCCATCGAGGTGACTCCTTCGTCACGGTGGGGACTCGCTCGAGGCAGGTTAAGAGCGGGTTTCGCAGCGGAGAAGCTTGTCGACGTTCTGCGTGCGCTCTGCGCGTTCTCCACGTTTTGCTCGTTTAGCGCACAGCGCTGAGCTGGGGGTATGTTCCCTGACATGCCGAAGTGGGCGCTCTTTCCGCGGATGCGGTTCACCCGTCAGGTGCTGCTGTTGCAGATCGGCGTGGTGGTCCTCGTCGTGGGCCTCGGCGTCGCGCTGGTCAGCTCGCTCCTGCGCACGACGCTGTCGAGACAATACGGCGAACGCGCGCTGGCAATCGCGAAGTCGGTGGCCGCCGACCCGGTGGTGGTCGCGGGTGCGGCCGCACGGCAGCGGGGTGGGCCGCTGGAGGAACGCGTGCAAGCGGTCACCAAGGCGACCGACGTGTTGTTCGTGGTCATCACCGACGACCACGCGATCCGGCTCGCGCATCCGACCCCGCACGAGATCGGCCAGCGGGTAAGCACGTCCGCGGAGGAAGCGCTCGCGGGCAAGGACGTCGTCAGCGCTGTCCAGCTGGGCACGTTGGGGGTATCGGTGCGCAGCAAAACCCCGATCTGGCAGGGATCGCGGGTGGTCGGGGAAGTGAGCGTCGGTTTCGACATCACCGACCTCACCGGTGCCTTCAACGATCTCCTCGCCCTGACTTTGGTCTTCGGCGGAGGAGCACTGCTGCTCGGCGCGGGTGCGTCCGCCCTGCTCAACCGCCGATTGCGCCGTGTAACCCACGGCCTGGAACCGCACGAACTGACCGAACTGCTCTACGAGCACGAAGCCGTCCTGCACGGCATCGGCGAAGGCGTCCTGGCCGTAGACGCGGAACACCGGGTCACCGTCGGCAATGACGAAGCCGAACGCCTTCTCGGCACCCCGCTCCCCGTCGGCGCACCGCTGGAGGAACTGGACCTGTCCCCGCGAGTGCACAAAGCCGTCGCCGAAGGACGTCCCGTGGACAACCTACTGGCGGTAGCCGGAAACCGGGTCCTGGTGATCAATTCCCGCGCCGTGCAACGAGATGAACGCGCACTGGGCACCGTCCTGACCTTCCGCGACCGCACCGACCTCGACACCCTCACCCGCGAACTCGACGGCATCCGCTCCCTGTCCGACGGCCTCCGCGCGCAACGACACGAGTTCGCGAACCGCTTGCACACGCTGTCCGGTCTGCTGCAGCTGGGCCATCACGCCGAAGCCGAGGAATACCTGCAAACCCTCACCGAAACCACTGCCTCGCACGCGGAACCGCTCGATGACCGGGTCACCGATCCGTACCTGCAAGCCTTGCTGGTCGCGAAAACCGAGCAGGCGCAAGAGAAAGGCATGGAACTGCGACTGGCCGACGACGCCTGGGTCCCCGCGTCGGTGACCGACCCGATCGCCGCGGGCACCGTAATCGGCAACCTGGTCGACAACGCCCTGCACGCCGCCCGCATGGGCCCGCGCCGCCCCGCGTGGGTCGAAGTCGGCCTGCTCGCCGATGACTCCGCTTTGCACGTGTCCGTTGTGGACAGCGGACCGGGAATCGACGCGGCGTTGCGGGAGAGCCTTTTCGACGAGGGAGTGTCCACAAAGCTCAGTCCCGGACACGGCCTCGGACTGGCGTTGGCCCGCCAAGCCGCCCGGGCCCGCGACGGCGACGTGTGGCTCGCCGACCCCGGCGGCGCGACGACCGGCGCGTTGTTCGTCGCCAAACTTCCCGGCCTGCTGGACCGACCCGAGGAGACCGACGCATGATCCGCACCCTGATCGTGGACGACGACTTCCGCGTCGCCGGCGTGCACGCGGGATTCGTGTCGGAGGTACCGGGCTTCACCGTCGCCGGGGTCGCACACACCGCCGCCGAAGCCCGCGCCCGCGTGCGCGAACTGGCCCCGGACCTGGTGCTGCTGGACGTCTACCTGCCCGACGAGCCCGGTCTTTCCGTCCTGCCCGACCTGAAGACGGACACCATCGTGCTGTCCGCGGCCACCGACGCCGCGTCGATCTCCGCCGCGATCCGCGCGGGGGCGTTGAACTACCTGATCAAACCGTTCACGACGCGGCAGTTGTCGGAACGGCTCACGTCCTACACTCGGTACCGCGGCCTGGTCACGACCGAACGTCCACTGTCTCAGGACGACGTGGACCGAGCCTTCCGCGCCCTCCACGACCAAGATCGCGCGGCGACGCCGAAGGGCCAGTCAAGCGCGACGGCGCGCCTGGTGTCGGAGCGGCTGCGCGGTTCGCCGACCCCGCTCTCGGCCGCCGAAGTGGCCAGAGAACTCGGCATGGCCCGTGCCACCGCGCAGCGTTATCTCACCGCGCTGGCGGAGTCGGGAGCAGTGGAGATGCGGCTTCGCTACGGCGCGACCGGGCGGCCGGAACACGAGTACGGCTGGATCGGCTGAAGCTGTCGTGAGTATTTGCGCCGGTTCTAACCGGCATAAACACTCACGAGCCCCCGCGGTCAGCGCCCGCCAGCCATCCGCTGCGCCGTGTCGAGCCACGGCTTCCAGTCGAGGAACTGGTCGATGCCCGCCCGCTCCGGGGTCTTGCTCGGCGTCGGCGTCTCGAGGTCCGCGCGCGGATCGGCCTGCTCCGAGGACTCCGGAACCGCCGTCGCGCGCGGCGTGGTCGGGCGGACCGGATTGTGCCGCCGCACCGGAGTCTGCTGCGAGGGCACCGGGACGTACACAGTGACCGGCGGAGCGGTCTGCGTCACCGGCGGCGTGATCGCCGACGGGACGGGGATCTGCTGCTCCGCGATCGGAACGCGCTGCTCGGCCTGCACGAGGGCGTCGTCCGCGGGCTGTCCGGGCAGCGCACCGGTGAAGAACCCTCCGGCGAGCCAGCCGAGTCCGACCAGGACCACAGCCACCCCGGCGCCGACCCACGCCCGGGCCCGCCGCCGCGACGCGACCGCGCGCGGGCGTTCCTCGGCGGGCGCGCACCCGGCGATCACCGGGATCTGCTGGGTCGATTCGCAGCTCGTCTCCGGCCCGGCTTCTCCCGGCAGCCGGGGCCCGCGCGGCAGGCTCGCGGCGATGATGCCGGTGCGGTCGACCAGTTCCCCGGAGGCGCGGTCAGCGGGCGCGGCCAATCGGCGCTCGGCAAGGCGCAGCATCGAGGGCTACCTCCGGGGTGCGGACACACGAGTGGACTGGCAGCATTCTGCGACATTCCCGAGGGGTTCGGCGAAAATGCAACTCCATCGGGTGATCAAGAATGCGGACAGTCGCGCCGCGTTATCCGTTCCGCTCGACGCGTTTGAGTCCCTGGCGCGCCAAAACCGCGAGCGGACGCTGGTATGCCGAACCGAGGACGCGCGGGATCGCGTCGATCACGTAGGCGTCCGGTCCGATGAGGATCCGTGCGGACCGCCTGCGCACGCCGCGCAGGATCGTCTCGGCCGCTCTCTTCGGTGTGGTAAGAGCGATTTTGTCGAACCCGGCCGCTGCTTTGGCTTGGTCGCCGCCGGTTCCGCCGCGCGCGTTGCGAGCGATGTTGGTCTTGATCCCGCCCGGGTGCACGCAGCTGACGCCGACCGGATGCCGCGCCGCGAGCATTTCTTCGCGCAGCGACTCGGTGAATCCGCGAACGGCGAACTTCGCCGCGTTGTAGGCACTCTGCGTAGGCACTCCGACGAATCCGAACACGCTGGAGATATTCACGACGTAGCCGTCACCGGAGTCGATGAGGTGCGGCAGGAATGCCTTCGTGCCGTTCACGACGCCGCCGAGGTTGACGCCGAGCAGCCAGTCGAAATCCTCGAACGTCATGTCCTCGACGGTCGCGCCGAGCGCCACCCCGGCGTTGTTGACGACGAGGTTGACCCGGCCGTGCTCGTGGACGACGTCTTCGGCGTGAGCGAGAACCGCGGTCCGGTCGGCCACGTCGAGGGAATGCCCCCGCACCTCGGCCCCACGCTCGCGGGCTTCGCGCACGGTGCCGTCGAGACCTTCGGCATCGACATCGGACAGTTCGAGGAGCGCGCCGTGCAACGCCAGCTCAAGCGCCAGCGCCCGGCCGATGCCCGAGCCCGCTCCGGTGATCACTGCGACTTTGTTCGAGAAGTCCTTCATCGTCTCCCCACCCTGGTCTCACCGCGTTCTCTGATACTAGTGACGAGGACCAGTACAGGAGGTGGCATGCGGCGCACGGTGATCGGGCTGTTCGCACTAATGAGTGCGAGCGGGACCATCGTGGCTTGTGCTGAGCACGCAGCGGAACCAGCGGGCACGCCGCCGCCCCCGGCGAAGCCGATCCAAGCGTCCATCGGCGCACTGTTCGTCGACGGCTCGCATTACTGCACCGCGAGCGTCGTGCACAGCCCGCGAGGGGACGAACTGCTCACCGCCGCACACTGCATCCACGACGGCGAAGGCGGCGGCTACCTGGCCAATGTCACCTTCGCGCCGGGCTTCCACGACGGCGTCGCCCCGTACGGGTACTGGCAGGTCGGGAACGAGCTGGTCGCACAAAACTGGATCGACTCGTCCGATCCGAACCTCGATGTCGGTTTCGCGACCGCACGCCAAGACGGTTCCCCCGAACCCCTGGAAGCGGTGACCGGAGCCAACCAGCTAGCCACGAACGGCCCCTTCGCTCGCCCGGTGACCGTCGCCGGCTACCCAGACGGCGTCGACGAGGTCGCCACCTGCGAGACGCACACCCAGCAGCAGGACGAACACCAGGTACGGGTCGACTGCCCAGGCTTCGCCACCGGCACGAGCGGCAGCCCCCTGGTAGCCGACCCGTCTCCCGACACGAAGACGGGCACAGTAGTAGGCGTAATCGGCGGTTACGAGGGAGGCGGCTACACCGACGACGTCTCGTACTCAAGCTACTTCGACGAGCAGGTCACCGATCTGTACAACCGAGCGACCACGATGCCGTGACATGATGCGACGCATGAGCACGCGCGACGTCCCGATCACCGGAGAACCGATCCGGCTGGGCCAATTCCTGAAACTGGCCGACCTCGCGGACAACGGCTCGCACGCGAAAGACCTGATCGATGCGGAAGAGGTCACGGTCAACGGCGAGGTGGAAACCCGCCGAGGCCGCCAGCTAGCGGACGGCGACGTAGTAACAGTCGGCACCGAGAACGCCCGCGTCTCCCTGGAACACTGACTCCCCCCGGCTGACTCGTGCGTGAGGGCCACCCTCATTGACTCTGATTCCCTCAGCCCTCACGCCCCCAACGCGAGGGGGCCTTTCACGAACGCGGGTTCCCGCAAGAAGCCCCACCCACAAACCGCAGCCGACGCACCCGACCATCGAGGCACCCAGCCCCTCCCCCGCACCC
>NZ_LWSF01000009.1:0-68010 GCF_001651785.1 Amycolatopsis sp. M39 | reverse complement strand
GTGCCCCACACCAGCAACCAGGCCAATGTCGCCCCCAGGCGACGAGCCAAAACAAACGGACCCGCCCGGCAAGAAAGCCGGACGGGCCCGTTTCAAACGCAAGCAGATCAGCTGACGGTGGCCGAACCACCAGCAGCCTCGATCTTCTCCTTGGCAGAGCCGGAGAACGCGTGCGCGGTCAGCTCAAGCTTGACCCCGTTCAGGTCCCCGTTGCCGAGAACCTTGACGAGCTTGCCCTTGCGAACGAGACCGTTCGCGGCCAGCTCTTCCGGACCGACCTTGCCGCCGTCGGCGAACACCCGGGCGATGTCGCCCACGTTCACCGGCTGGTACTCGGTGCGGAACCGGTTCTTGAACCCACGCAGCTTCGGCAGCCGCATGTGGATGGGCATCTGCCCACCCTCGAACCCGGCGGGCACGTTCTTCCGGGCCTTGGTGCCCTTCGTACCGCGACCCGCGGTCTTGCCCTTCGAACCCTCACCACGGCCGACGCGGATCTTGTCGCGCTTGGCGCCAGGAGCCGGACGAAGGTGGTGGATCTTGATGGCGGTCATGCCTGGACCTCCTCGACCTCCACCAGGTGGCGGACGGTGTGGATCAGGCCGCGCACCTGGGGGGTGTCCTCACGCACGACGCTCTGGCGGATCTTGCGCAGCCCGAGGGTGCGCAGCGACTCGCGGTGAGCGTGCTTCGTGCCGATCTTGCTCTTGACCTGAGTGACCTTGAGCTGAGCCATGTCAGACCCCCTGGCCGGCACGCTGGCGCAGCATCCGGGCCGGGGCGACGTCCTCGAGCGGCAGACCGCGGCGAGCGGCCACCTCCTCCGGACGCTGCAGCCCCTTCAGGGCCGCCACGGTCGCGTGCACGATGTTGATGGCGTTGTCGGAGCCGAGCGACTTCGACAGCACGTCGTGGACGCCCGCGCACTCCAGCACCGCGCGCACCGGGCCGCCGGCGATGACGCCGGTACCAGCGGAGGCGGGACGGAGCAGCACGACTCCGGCGGCTTCCTCACCCTGGATCGGGTGCGGAATGGTGCCGGCGACGCGCGGAACGCGGAAGAAGTTCTTCTTCGCTTCCTCGACGCCCTTGGCGATGGCCGCGGGAACTTCCTTGGCCTTGCCGTAGCCGACGCCGACCTGGCCGTCGCCGTCGCCGACGACCACCAGAGCGGTGAAGCTGAAGCGACGACCGCCCTTGACGACCTTGGCGACGCGGTTGATCGTCACGACCTTCTCAAGGTGCGGGGTCTTGTCCTGGCCGGCCCCGCCACGGCCGCCGTCGCGCCGGTCCCGGCCGCCACCGCGGCGGTCGTTGCGGTCGTTGCCGCCCTGACCGCCCGGTCCGCCCTGGCCGCCGCCGAATTGCCGTGTACGTCCCGGCATCAGGCTTTCCTTCCATTCACGAGCATGTGCATCAGAACTTCAACCCCGCCTCACGGGCGGCGTCGGCAAGCGCGGCGATGCGGCCGTGGTAGGCGTTGCCGCCACGGTCGAACACCACGGCTTCGATGCCGGCGTCCTTGGCGCGCGAAGCCACCAGTTCGCCGACCTTCGCGGCCTTGGCCTTCTTGTCGCCCTCGAACGACCGGAGGTCGGTTTCGAGGGTGGACGCCGACGCCAGCGTGTGACCGGCGAGGTCGTCGATCACCTGCACGGTGATGTGCCGCGAGGACCGCTTGACGACCATGCGCGGACGCACCGGCGTCCCGCTGATCTTCTTGCGGAGGCGGAAGTGCCGACGGGCCTTGGCGACGCGGCGGCGGGTCGAGATGTCCTTGCCGATGCCGCGCTTGCGCGCCGAGGACGCAGTGGTAGTCGTGTCGCTCATCACTTACCCGTCTTTCCGACCTTGCGGCGGATCTTCTCACCCTCGTACCGCAGGCCCTTGCCCTTGTACGGGTCCGGGCGGCGCAGCTTGCGGATGACCGCGGCGGTCTGGCCGACCTTCTGCTTGTCGATGCCGGACACCGAGAACCGGGTCGGCGACTCCACCTTGAAGGTGATGCCTTCCGGAGCCTCGATCTTGACCGGGTGGCTGTAGCCGAGGGCGAACTCGAGGTCCGAGCCCTTGGCCTGCACACGGTAACCGACGCCGTGGATCTCGAGCTTCTTCTCGTAGCCCTCGGTCACGCCCACCACGAGGTTGTTCACCAGCGTGCGGGTGAGGCCGTGCAGGGCGCGGCTCGTGCGCTCGTCGTCCGGGCGCTTCACCAGGAGGACGCCGTCCTCGTCGCGCTCGACGACGATCGGCTCGGCGACAGTGTGCTCCAGGGTGCCCTTCGGCCCCTTGACCTTGACGTGCTGGCCGTCGATGGTCACCTCGACCCCGGAGGGGACGGCGACCGGCAGCTTTCCGATGCGTGACATGTCTGTGCCCCCTTCCTTACCAGACGTAGGCGAGGACTTCGCCGCCCACGTTGTTGCGCTTGGCCTGCCGGTCGGTCTGCAGGCCGCCGGACGTCGAGATGATCGCGACGCCGAGGCCACCCAGAACGGACGGCAGTTCGGTCGATTTTGCGTAGACCCGCAGACCCGGCTTGGAGACGCGGCGAAGGCCGGCGATGCTCCGCTCGCGGTTGGGGCCGTACTTCAGCTCGACGACCAGGTTCTTGTGCTTCTCGCCCGGCTCGTCGCGGTAGCTCGCGATGTAGCCCTCGCGCTTGAGGATCTCGGCGATGTTCGCCTTGATCTTCGAGTGCGGAAGCACGACCTCGTCGTGGTACGCCGAGTTCGCGTTGCGCAGACGGGTCAAGAAGTCTGCGATCGGGTCGGTCATCGTCATGGTGACCTGTCAACCTTTCTCGCCTGGTTCCCCGCCTCGCCCGGCCGGAGCGGTCTCCGGCCGGGTCGGCGGGGCCTGTGGCGAACTGGGAATAGAGTTTCGAGCCTTACCAGCTGGACTTGTGAACACCGGGCAGTTCGCCAGCGTGCGCCATCTCCCGGAGGCAGATCCGGCACAGGCCGAACTTGCGGTACACCGAGTGCGGACGACCGCACCGGTTGCACCGGGTGTAGGCGCGCACCGCGAACTTCGGCTTCTTCGAAGCCTTGCTGATCAGCGCTTTCTTGGCCATCTCAGTTCTCCTTGAACGGGAAACCGAGCTTGCGCAGCAGCGCCCGGCCCTCGTCGTCGGTGGTGGCGGTGGTGACGACGGTGACGTCCATGCCACGGGGGCGGTCGATGTCGTCCGGGTTGATCTCGTGGAACATCGACTGCTCGTTGAGACCGAACGTGTAGTTGCCGTTGCCGTCGAACTGCTTGGGCGAAAGCCCGCGGAAGTCGCGGATACGGGGCAGCGCGATGGTCAGCAGCCGGTCGAGGAACTCCCACATCCGGTCGCCGCGCAGCGTGACGCGCGCACCGATCGGCTGGCCCTCGCGCAGCTTGAACTGCGCGATGGACTTGCGGGCCTTGCGGATCTCCGGCTTCTGCCCGGTGATCAGGGCGAGGTCGCGGACCGCGCCGTCGATCAGCTTGCTGTCCCGGGCGGCGTCCCCGACACCCATGTTCACGACGATCTTCACGACGCCGGGAATCTGGTGCACGTTGGCGATGGAGAACTCCTTCTGGAGCTCGCCCTTGATCTCTTCGCGGTACCGGGTCTTCAGACGCGGCACGATCTTCTCTGCGGTGGTCATGTCAGATGTCCTTGCCGTTCCGGCGCGAGACCCGGACCTTCTTGCCGTCCTCGCCGATGCGGTAGCCCACCCGGGTCGGCTTGCCGTCCGAGTCCACGACCATCACGTTCGAGACGTGGATGGGCGCTTCCTGGGTCACGATGCCGCCGGACTGCGCGCCGCGCTGGGTCTGGGTGATCCGGGTGTGCTTCTTGATCCGGTTGACACCCTCGACCAGAACGCGCTCGCGGTCCGGGTAGGCCTGGATGACCTTGCCCTTGGCGCCCTTGTCCTTGCCGGCGATAACGACGACCGTGTCGCCCTTCTTCACCTTCATCAGTCCCGTACCTCCCGGCTCGGAAGTGCGACGACCGTGTCGCGCCGTGTTGCTTGCACCTTCATCACAGCACCTCCGGCGCGAGCGAAATGATCTTCATGAACTTTCGGTCGCGCAGCTCGCGGCCCACCGGGCCGAAGATGCGGGTGCCCCGGGGCTCGTTGTCGTTCTTGATGAGCACGGCGGCGTTCTCGTCGAACCGGATGTAGGAACCGTCCGGACGACGGCGCTCCTTCACCGTGCGGACGATGACCGCCTTGACGACATCGCCCTTCTTCACCCCGGCGGCCGGGATGGCGTCCTTCACGGTGGCGACGATGATGTCGCCGATGCCGGCGTAGCGCCGCCCGGATCCGCCGAGCACGCGGATGCAAAGGATTTCCTTCGCGCCCGTGTTGTCGGCAACCCGAAGCCGCGACTCCTGCTGGATCACGTCAACTCCTGTATGTCGCGCTGGTTCTCGCCTTCCGGCGAGCCTTGCGGAACCAAGGACTCCGAGGAGCCCTGCTTACTTGGCCTTCTCCACGACCTGCACCAGACGCCAGCGCTTGGTCGCCGACAGCGGCCGGGTCTCCATCAGCGTGACCCGGTCGCCCACGCCCGCCTCGTTGTTCTCGTCGTGCACCTTGACCTTGGTGGTGCTGCGGAGAACCTTCGAGTAGCGCGGGTGCTTCTTGCGGTCCTCAAGCTCGACCACGATCGTCTTGTCCATCTTGTCCGAGACGACGTAACCCTCGCGGACCTTGCGGTAGTTCCGGACGGTCTTCTCGGTGGCAGCCTCGCTCATGCGGCACCTTCACTTTCGGCGTCGGGAGCCACGGAAAGCCCGAGCTCGCGCTCGCGCATGACCGTGTAGATCCGCGCGATGTCCGTGCGGACGGTGCGCAGCCGACGGTTGTTGTCCAGCTGCCCGGTCGCCATCTGGAAGCGGAGGTTGAACAGCTCCTCCTTGTATTCCTTCAGACGCAGCACGAGCTCTTCGGCGGTGAGCTCACGCAGCTCGGATGCCTGTGCGGCTCCGTTAGCCATCAGAACTCACCTTCCCGGGTCACGATGCGGCACTTCATGGGCAGCTTGTGGATCGCGCGGCGGAGCGCCTCGCGGGCGGTCTCCTCGTTCGGGAAGCTGATCTCGAACATCACGCGGCCCGGCTTCACGTTGGCGATCCACCACTCGGGCGAACCCTTGCCGGAACCCATGCGGGTTTCCGCCGGCTTCTTGGTCAGCGGGCGGTCCGGGTAGATCGTCGTCCACACCTTGCCGCCACGCTTGATGTGACGGGTCATGGCGATACGAGCGGACTCGATCTGCCGGTTCGTCACGTAGCTGTGCTCAAGCGCCTGGATGCCGTACTCGCCGAAGTTGACCTTGGTACCGCCCTTGGCGGCGCCGTGGCGCTTCGGGGAGTGCTGCTTGCGGTGCTTGACCCTGCGCGGGATGAGCACGTCTCAGCCCTCCGTCTTTTCTGCGGTCTCGGCGGCCGGGGCCGCTTCGGTCGCGTTGTCGCTCTTCGCGGCGGCAGCGGCGCGACCGGCTTCGGTCGACGTCGCGGTCGTGCCCGACGCGCCGGAACGGCGCGGGCGGGACGGCCGGTCGCCGCGGTCACGGCGCGGCGCGCGGTCCGCGGCCGACGCGGCGGCGTCACGCTCGGCGCGCGCCTTCAGGCCGCCGACCAGCTCGCCCTTGTAGATCCACACCTTCACGCCGATGCGGCCGAACGTCGTCTTGGCCTCGAAGAAGCCGTAGTCGATGTCAGCGCGCAGCGTGTGCAGCGGGACCCGGCCGTCGCGGTAGTGCTCGGAACGGGACATCTCGGCACCGCCGAGACGACCGCCGCACTGCACGCGGATGCCCTTGACCTGCGGCGAGCGCATGGAGGTCTGGATCGCCTTGCGCATCGCGCGGCGGAACGCCACGCGGTTGCTCAGCTGCTCCGCGACACCCTGGGCGACCAGCTGCGCGTCGGCCTCGGGGTTCTTCACCTCGAGGATGTTCAGCTGGACCTGCTTCTTGGTCAGCTTCTCCAGCGCGCCGCGGATCCGGTCGGCCTCCGCGCCGCGACGGCCGATGACGATGCCCGGCCGGGCGGTGTGGATGTCGACGCGGACACGGTCACGGGTGCGCTCGATCTCGACCTTGGAGATGCCGGCGCGTTCCATGCCGGTGGAGAGCAGCTTGCGGATCTTGACGTCCTCGGCCACGTACTCCGCGTACTGCTTGTCGGCGTACCAGCGCGTCTTCCAGTCGGTGGTGATACCCAGGCGGAAGCCGTGCGGGTTGATCTTCTGGCCCACTACCGGCCACCTGCCTTCTTGTTGCTCTTCTTCTCCGCAGGCCGCGACTCGACCACCACGGTGATGTGGCTGGTGCGCTTGCGGATCCGGTACGCACGGCCCTGGGCACGCGGACGGATGCGCTTGAGGGTCGGGCCCTCGTCGGCGGTCGCGGACTTGATCCAGAGCGTCTCCGGGTCCAGCTGGAGGTTGTTCTCGGCGTTGGCCGCCGCGCTGGCGATGACCTTCGCGAGCTGCTCGCTCGCAGCCTGCGGCGCGAACCGGAGCACGGCCAAGGCCTCGCTGACGCTACGACCCTTGACGAGCTCGATCACCCGGCGCACCTTCATCGGCGCGTCCCGGACGAAACGAGCCCGCGCGACGGCCGTAGGCAGCTCTTCGGCTGCGGCCGTGGCGTTTGACTGGGCGTTCATCTGCTTCCCTTAACTTTCTCTGGCCCGCTCAGCGGCGGCGCGACTTGCGGTCGTCCTTGATGTGGCCCTTGAAGGTCCGCGTCGGGGCGAACTCGCCCAGCTTGTGACCCACCATCGCCTCGGTGACGAACACCGGGACGTGCTTGCGGCCGTCGTGCACCGCGATCGTGTGACCCAGGAAGTCCGGGATGATCGTGGAGCGCCGCGACCAGGTCTTGATCACGGTCTTCTTGCCCGATTCGTTGAGAGCGTCCACCTTCTTGAGCAGGTGGTCGTCCACGAACGGGCCCTTCTTAAGGCTGCGTGGCATGTGCTTCTACCTCCCTGCTCAGCGCTTCTTGCCGGTACGCCGGCGGCGGACGATCAGTTTGTCGGACGGCTTGCTCTTGCGGGTGCGGCCTTCGGGCTTGCCGTTCGGGTTCACCGGGTGACGGCCACCGGAGGTCTTGCCCTCGCCACCGCCGTGCGGGTGGTCGACCGGGTTCATCACGACACCACGGACAGTCGGGCGCTTGCCGCGCCAGCGGTTACGACCCGCCTTGCCCCAGTTGATGTTCGAGTGCTCCGAGTTGCCGACCTCGCCGACGGTCGCGCGGTTGCGCACGTCCACGTTGCGGATCTCGCCCGAGGGGAGACGCAGCTGGGCGTAGGGACCGTCCTTGGCGACGAGCTGCACGCGGGCGCCGGCGGACCGGGCCATCTTCGCGCCGCCGCCGGGGCGGAGCTCGATCGCGTGGATCACGGTGCCGACCGGGATGTTGCGCAGCGGCAGGTTGTTGCCCGGCTTGATGTCGGCGCGGGGGCCGTTCTCAACCGTGTCGCCCTGCTTCAGCTTCTCCGGCGCGATGATGTAGCGCTTCTCGCCGTCGGCGTAGTGCAGCAGCGCGATGCGCGCGGTGCGGTTGGGGTCGTACTCGATGTGCGCGACCTTGGCCGGCACGCCGTCCTTGTCGTGCCGACGGAAGTCGATCACGCGGTAGGCGCGCTTGTGGCCACCGCCCTTGTGCCGGGTGGTGATCTTGCCCGAGGCGTTGCGGCCGCCGGTCTTGCTCAGCGGACGCAGCAGCGACTTCTCCGGCGTGGACCGGGTGATCTCGGCGAAGTCCGAGACGCTCGAACCNCTCGAACCGCGACGACCCGGGGTCGTCGGCTTGTACTTGCGGATGCCCATTGTCAGCTCAGTCCTTTACGCGGTGGGTCCGCCGAAGATCTCGATCGCCTTGCTCTCAGGCGAAAGAGTCACGATGGCGCGCTTGGTGTCCTTGCGCTTGCCGAAGCCGGTACGAGTCCGCTTCCGCTTGCCCTGGCGGTTGGCCGTGTTGACGCTGACGACCTTCACGCCGAACACCTTCTCGACCGCGATCTTGATCTGGGTCTTGTTGGCGTCCGGACGGACGATGAACGTGTACTTGTGGTCCTCGAGCAGTCCGTAGGACTTCTCGGAGATCACCGGCGCGAGCAGGATGTCGCGGGGGTCCGGAATGGCGACCGAGCTCACTTCTCGTCACTCCCTTCCGAAACCTCGCTCGAACGCGCGAGGGCCTTGACGGCCTTCCCGCGGACGGGGCCTGCGACGAACGCGTCGTAAGCGGCCTTGGTGAACACGACGTCGTCGTTGACCAGGACGTCGTAGGTGTTGAGCTGGTCAGCCCAGATCAGGTGCACGTACGGCAGGTTCCGCGCGGACACCCAGGCGAGCTCTTCGTCGCGGTGCAGAACCACGAGAACGCGCTTGGCCTGAGTCACCGCGGCGATCGCCGTCTTGACGGTCTTGGTCGAGGGCTTCTCGCCGACAACCAGTTCCGTCACGAGGTGCAGCTGGCCGGCGCGCGCCCGGTCGGAGAGGGCGCCGCGCAGAGCGGCGGCCTTCATCTTCTTCGGGGTGCGCTGGGTGTAGTCGCGCGGCGTGGGGCCGTGCACGACGCCACCGCCGGCGAACTGCGGCGCGCGGGTCGAACCCTGGCGGGCGCGACCGGTGCCCTTCTGCCGGTACGGCTTCTTGCCGCCACCGGAGACCTCACCGCGGGTCTTCGTGTCGTGCGTGCCCTGGCGCGCGGCGGCCAGCTGGCCCACCACGACCTGGTGCATCAGCGCGACGTTGGCCTGCACGTCGAAGATCTCCCCGGGGAGCTCGACGGTGCCGTCGGCTTTACCGGCCGGAGTCTTCAGCTCGACGTTCGTCATCGTCAGTTTCCACCCTTCGCGGCACTGCGCACGAACAGCAGGCCGCCCTTGGGACCGGGCACCGCGCCCTTGATCAGCAGCAGGCCGTCCTCGGCACGCACCGCGTGCACGGTCAGGCCCTGCGTGGTGACCCGGTCGCTACCCATCCGGCCCGCCATCCGCAGACCCTTGAACACGCGGCCGGGCGTGGCGCAGCCGCCGATGGAACCCGGCTTGCGGTGCACAGCCTGCGCACCGTGGCTCGCGCCCTGGCCCTTGAAGCCGTGGCGCTTCATGACACCCGCGTAGCCCTTGCCCTTGCTGGTACCGGTCACGTCGACCGAAGTCCCGGCCTCGAACACCTCGGCGGTGATCTCCTGGCCGACCTCGTAGGTGTCCGCGTCGGTGGTGCGCAGCTCGGCGAGGTGCCGGCGCGGCGTCACGCCAGCCTTGTCGAAGTGACCGGTGCGCGGCTTGTTCACCTTGCGCGGGTCGACCGCGCCGAACGCCAGCTGCACGGCCACGTAGCCGTCCTTGTCGGTGGTCCGGACCTGGGTCACCACGTTCGGACCGGCCTTGACGACAGTGACCGGGACGACCCGGTTCTGCTCGTCGAAGACCTGGGTCATGCCGAGCTTGGTGCCCAGGATGCCCTTCATTTGCCTGTCAGACATGAGTTCTTATCTCCGCCGCTCGCCCAACGCTTACTGGATGTTGACGTCGACGCTCGCCGGGAGGTCGATGCGCATGAGCGCGTCCACCGTCTTCGGCGTCGGGTCGAGGATGTCGATCAGACGCTTGTGCGTGCGCATCTCGAAGTGCTCGCGCGAGTCCTTGTACTTGTGCGGCGAGCGGATGACGCAGTAAACGTTCTTCTCGGTAGGCAGCGGCACCGGCCCGACAACACGGGCACCGGTGCGCGTGACCGTTTCCACGATCTTGCGCGCCGAGGTGTCGATCGCCTCGTGGTCGTAGGCCTTGAGCCGGATGCGGATCTTCTGTCCCGCCATGGTGGCTGCGTTCCTTGTCGTCTCGTGCCGCTTTGTCTCGTCAACCTGGGCCGGAGCCCGGGTTTCAGCAGTTCAACGGCCCTGTCCCCGGTCCACGCGGTCGGGCGTGTCGCGCCCGCCGCACAGACGGATCCCTAAGGATCGTCGTCTTGCCTGGTCTTCCTCTACGTGAGGAGGCCGCGGGCCGACAGTCCTGTAACCAGCACCGCGTCGTCCCTACCGGCCTTGCCCGCTAGCCTCACCCGAAGGACGAGCTCCACGGACCGTGGCCACTCATACCAGGGCGGCCGGAACCCAGTCGATGGAAAATCGATCAGGATTCGGCCGCCCCAGGACGAGCAACCTGAATAGTGTCGCACACGTGAGTTGACGCCCTGAACTCGGGGGTGTAGTGACCCGAATTCAGGGCGCCGACGTCACTTGTTGATCTTGGTAACCTGGCCCGCGCCGACGGTCCGGCCACCCTCGCGGATGGCGAAGCGCAGACCCTCGTCCATGGCGACCGGCTGGATCAGCACGACGCTGATGTCCGTGTTGTCGCCCGGCATGACCATCTCGGTGCCCTCGGGAAGGGTCACGACGCCGGTCACGTCCGTGGTGCGGAAGTAGAACTGCGGGCGGTAGTTGTTGAAGAACGGGGTGTGCCGACCGCCCTCGTCCTTGGACAGGATGTAGACCCGGCCCTCGAACTCGGTGTGCGGGGTGGTGGTGCCCGGCTTCACGACGACCTGGCCGCGCTCGACGTCCTCGCGCTTGATGCCGCGCAGCAGGAGGCCGACGTTGTCGCCCGCCTGGCCCGAGTCGAGCAGCTTGCGGAACATCTCGACACCGGTGACGGTGGTCTTGGTCGACTTCTCGCGGATACCCACGATCTCGACCTCTTCGTTGACGTTGACCTGGCCGCGCTCCACGCGACCGGTCACGACGGTGCCGCGGCCGGTGATCGTGAAGACGTCCTCGATCGGCATCAGGAAGGGCTTCTCGAGCTCGCGCACCGGGTCCGGCACGTTGTCGTCGACGGCGTGCATCAGCTCAAGCACGGCGTCGGCCCACTTCTGGTCGCCCTCAAGGGCCTTGAGGCCGGAGACGCGCACGACCGGCGCGTCGTCGCCCGGGAACTCCTGCGAGGACAGCAGCTCGCGGACCTCCAGCTCGACGAGCTCGAGGATTTCCTCGTCGTCGACCATGTCGGCCTTGTTCAGCGCCACGACGATGTAGGGCACGCCGACCTGGCGGGCCAGCAGCACGTGCTCGCGGGTCTGCGGCATCGGGCCGTCGGTGGCCNCGGTGGCCGCCACCACCAGGATCGCGCCGTCCATCTGCGCGGCACCGGTGATCATGTTCTTGATGTAGTCAGCGTGACCGGGGGCGTCCACGTGCGCGTAGTGACGCTTCTCGGTCTGGTACTCGACGTGCGAGATGTTGATCGTGATACCGCGCTGCTTCTCTTCCGGCGCGTTGTCGATCTGGTCGAACGCACGGGCTTCGTTCAGCTCCGGGTACGCGTCGTGCAGAACCTTGGTGATCGCCGCGGTCAGCGTGGTCTTGCCGTGGTCGACGTGACCGATGGTGCCGATGTTGACGTGCGGCTTGCTCCGCTCGAACTTCGCCTTCGCCACTGGAATGTCCTCCTGGACTGGATTTGCTTTGTGCTCGCGGGGCAGCGTGGCTGCCGCCCTGCGAATGTTCCTTCGTCGTTGCTGCGGACGTTCAGGAGAGTCCCTTAATGCCCGCGAGCGGAGGGGATTACTCCCCCGTCGCCTTCGCGATGATTTCCTTCGCGACGTTCGCGGGAACCTCGGCGTAGGAGTCGAACACCATGGAGTAGTTCGCCCGGCCCTGGGTACGGGACCGCAGGTCGCCGACGTAGCCGAACATCTCCGACAGCGGGACCAGTGCCTTCACGACACGGGTACCGGCGCGCTCCTCCATGGCCTGGATCTGGCCACGGCGGGAGTTGAGGTCGCCGATCACGTCACCCATGTAGTCCTCGGGAGTCGTGACCTCGACGGCCATCATCGGCTCGAGGATGACCGGGCCCGCCTTCCGGGCGGCTTCCTTCATCGCCATGGAACCGGCGATCTTGAACGCCATTTCGGAAGAGTCGACCTCGTGGTACGCGCCATCCAACAAGGTGAACTTCAACCCGACGAGCGGGTAGCCGGCCAGCACGCCGTACTGCATGGCGTCCTGTGCGCCCGCGTCGACCGACGGGATGTACTCCCGCGGCACGCGGCCACCGGTGACCTTGTTGTCGAACTCGTAGAGAGCACCGTCGGTGCGCTCGAGCGGCTCCAGCTTCACGATGACCTTCGCGAACTGGCCGGAACCACCGGTCTGCTTCTTGTGGACGTAGTCGAGCTTGTCCACGGTCTTCTTGATGGTCTCGCGGTAGGCGACCTGCGGCTTGCCGATGTTCGCCTCGACCTTGTAGTCGGACTTCATCCGGTTGACGAGCACCTCGAGGTGGAGCTCGCCCATGCCGGCGATGATCGTCTGACCGGTCTCCTCGTCGAGCTGGACCTGGAAAGTCGGGTCCTCCTCGGCGAGCTTCTGGATCGCCAGGGACAGCTTCTCCTGGTCGGCCTTGGTCTTCGGCTCGATGGCCACCCGGATAACCGGGTCCGGGAAGGTCATCGACTCAAGGACGACCGGGTTCTGCGCGTCGGCGAGGGTGTCACCGGTGGTGGTGTCCTTCAGGCCGATGACCGCGTAGATGTGGCCGGCCAGGGCCTCGTCGACCGGGTTCTCCTTGTTGGAGTGCATCTGGAAGATCTTCCCGATGCGCTCCTTGCGCTCCTTGGTCGCGTTGACGACCTGGGCACCGGAGGCGACCTTGCCCGAGTAGACCCGGATGTAGGTCAGCTTCCCGAAGAACGGGTGCGCGGCGATCTTGAACGCGAGCGCGGAGAACGGCTCCTCGGTCGTCGCGTGCCGGGTGACCGGGGTCTCGCCGTCCGGCAGCGTGCCCTCGACCGGCGGCACGTCCAGCGGGGACGGCAGGTAGTCGATGACCGCGTCCAGCATCGGCTGCACGCCCTTGTTCTTGAACGCGGAGCCGGCCAGGACCGGGAACGCCTCGCGGGTGACGACCAGGTGGCGGATGCCGCCCTTGATCTCGTCCTGGGTCAGCTCCTCGCCCTCAAGGAACTTCTCCATCAGCGCGTCGTCGGTCTCGGCGACGGCCTCGATCAGCTTCTCGCGGTACTCGGCCGCGCGGTCGGCCAGCTCGGCCGGGATGTCCTCGACGGCGTAGTCCTCGCCCTTCTGGACCTCGCCCTTCCAGACCAGTGCCTTCATCCGGACCAGGTCGATGACGCCCTCGAAGTCGTTCTCCGCGCCGATCGGCAGCTGGATGGCCAGCGGCCGGACGCCGAGACGGTCCGAGATGGTCTTCAGGGTGTAGTAGAAGTCCGCACCCAGCTTGTCCATCTTGTTGACGAAGCAGATGCGCGGGACGTCGTACTTGTCCGCCTGCCGCCAGACCTGCTCGGACTGCGGCTCGACGCCTTCCTTGCCGTCGAAGACGGCGACCGCGCCGTCGAGCACCCGCAGGTTGCGCTCCACCTCGACGGTGAAGTCGACGTGCCCGGGGGTGTCGATCAGGTTGATCTGATAGTCGTTCCAGAAGGTGGTGGTCGCAGCCGAGGTGATGGTGATACCCCGCTTCTGCTCCTCCTCCATCCAGTCCATCGTGGCGGCGCCGTCGTGGACTTCGCCGAGCTTGTAGTTGATCCCGGTGTAGAACAGGATCCGCTCAGTGGTGGTGGTCTTACCGGCGTCGATGTGCGCCATGATGCCGATGTTGCGGACCTTGTTGAGGTCGGTCAGCACTTCACGTGCCACGAGAATGTTCCCCTGTCTCGAACGTGGGGCCCGGCATGGCTCGACCCGAAGGACCGGGCGGCGGCACCGGACTACTTACCAGCGGTAGTGCGCGAAGGCCTTGTTGGACTCGGCCATCTTGTGCGTGTCTTCGCGACGCTTGACGCTGGCGCCAAGGCCGTTGCTCGCGTCCAGCAGCTCGTTCTGCAGCCGCTCGATCATCGTCTTCTCGCGGCGGGCCTGCGAGAAGGAGACCAGCCAGCGCAGCGCCAGCGTGGTGGAGCGGCCGGGCTTGACCTCGATCGGCACCTGGTAGGTGGCACCACCGACGCGGCGGCTCTTCACCTCGATGGTGGGCTTCACGTTGTCGAGCGCGCGCTTCAGCGTGACGACCGGGTCGGTGCCCGTCTTCTCGCGAGCGCCTTCGAGAGCGCCGTAGACAATGCGCTCGGCCAGGGACCGCTTGCCGTCCTTCAGCACCTTGTTCACCAGCTGGGTGACCAGCGGGGAGGCATAGACGGGGTCGGAGATCAGCGGCCGCTTCGGCGCCGGACCCTTGCGAGGCATTAGCTCTTCTCCTTCTTCGCGCCGTACCGGCTGCGCGCCTGCTTACGGTTCTTCACACCCTGGGTGTCGAGCGAACCGCGGATGATCTTGTAGCGAACACCCGGCAGGTCCTTAACCCGGCCACCGCGCACGAGCACCATGGAGTGCTCCTGGAGGTTGTGGCCTTCGCCCGGGATGTACGCGGTGACCTCGATACCGCTGGTCAGCTTCACACGAGCAACCTTGCGCAGGGCCGAGTTCGGCTTCTTCGGGGTCGTGGTGTACACGCGAGTGCACACGCCACGACGCTGCGGGCTCCCCTTGAGGGCCGCGGTCTTCTGCTTGGCAGCCTTGTCCTGGCGGCCCTTGCGGACCAGCTGCTGGATCGTGGGCAATGGACCAGCTTCCTGTCGTGATCTTGCTTCTTCGTGTCTTCACCGGTCCCCGCGGTCGGGCGTGTCGGCCCGCGTCACGGTCTCGCGACCGGTAACTTCCCGGAGGGATTTTCCGTCGGAACCCCACGTGGCGAGGCCGGTGAACCGGGTGCAAAAGCACCCCGCTCATGCCCAACGGCACGCGGAGCGGCCCGACGCCTGCCGGGCACGGTCTCCAAAGATACCCGTCCACTCGCGGAGCGGTCCGGGCGGGGGTCGCTACGGTCGCCGACCGGTCATCGTAACCCCAGATCGGGGCACTGGGACGGTGCCGCGCGGGACTTCCCGTCATGCAGAACACGGGGCTCCGGGACGCTATTCCCGGAGGGGTTCCCGCGGTCAGAGCACACTCGGTTCGCCTGCCGGGACGCGGCGACCACCAGATGGACCCGCTTCTCCGCCCCCGCGGACCTGCGTTCGCACCGGCGGGGCTCGCGGCCGCGTGAAAAGCGCGAGAGAAACTCTTCGGCGGCAAGGAGAAGAGCTGCCGGCTGTTCCACAATGGACCTCGTCCCCGGGGTGACAATCACCTCACCGGGGCGGAACCGCGAAACCCGGTCCGGCGGTGTGCACCCGCCGGGCCGGGCCGGGGTTCAGTCCTCGTCCGGCTTCGCGTGGTCGGGCTTGCCCGGGTTGGGGTCGCGCGACAGATCGATCAGCGGGTGCACTCCAGCCCCCTCCGGCGCGGCATGGCTGCCGCCGGTCTTCTTGTCCCCCGGCTGGGCGACGTTCTCGCTGCCGTCCATGTCGCCTCCTCGTTCGGTTCCCCTGCCGGTCTGCACGGTACCTGCCGGGGAAATCGGTGGACGGACTCCCCAAGATGAGGGACGTGGACTGGAAGATCAGCGAATTCCCGGCCGAACACCCCGCCGCGGCGGGGATCCTGCGCGAGTACATGGACGAGCTGGCGTCGCGGTACTACGGCCGTCCGGCCACCGGCACCGAGGTGGACGAGGCGCTGGCCGACGAGCCGAGCGACGGCCTCGTCGCGCCGGACGGCGCGTTCGTTCTGGCCTGCCGGGACGGGAAACCGGCCGGTTGCGCCGGGGTCCGGATGGTCGAGCCGGGGCTGAGCGCGCTGACCAAGGTGTACGTGCGCCCGGAGCATCGCGGGCACGGCGGCGGCAAGCTGATCGTCGCGGCGGCCGAAGCGGTGGCGAAGCGGCTGGGCTCGGTCCGGATGCGGCTCGATACGCGGGATGACCTGGTCGAAGCCCGCGCCCTATATGCGTCGATGGGCTACGCGGAGGTCGAGGCGTTCAACGACGACCAGTACGCCGAGCACTGGTTCTCGAAAGACCTCAGCTGAGCCGTCCCGCGCAGCTGGCGACCTCGCCGTCGGCGGCTTTCACGGACCGTGCCAGCACGCCGTTCACCGAGATCCGGCATTCGACCGGGCCGCCTGACTGGCCCATCAGCTGCACGGTCGGCGCGACGGCGGTCTTCGGCCAGGTCAGGGTCTTGCGCCAGGGCAGGGGCACGGACAGTTCCTGGTGCACCAGGCCGAGGCCGTTGTCGTCGTAAACCACGGTGGCGGTGCCGGAGCCGGCGAGTTCGTAGGTGATCTGCCAGCTGGACGGAGCGGGCGCGACCGGCGCGGTGGACGTCGTCGGGGCCAGGGTGCGGGTGACTGTGCGATCCGGGGCGCGCTGCGGCACGGCGGCCGTCGGCGCGGAGACCGCGACCGGGGTGGGCGCGGGGTCGTCGCCGAGGATCACTACTGCCGCGGCAACGGCGGCCACTGCGATCCCGGCGATCGCGAGCCGGCCGATCAGCTGTCTGTCCATGTTCCTTCTTTCCGAGGGCCGCCGGTGGTTCCCGGGGACGAGGGGAACCACCGGCGGAGCCGGGTCAGCCGGGCAGGATCCGGCCGGGGACGCCGTTGAGCGACTGGATCAGGCCCAGCACGGGCACGCCCAGCGGCGCGAACGTCCAGATGTTGTTCAGATTCGACGTGTCCGGTTCGTCGACGACGGTGACACCGGGCTGGTCCTGCGTGGCGGCCAGCGCGGGAGCGGCGGCACCGAGTACCGCGGCTCCGGCGAGCGCGGCAGCGGCGACGGCGCGGACGACTGTCTTCTTCATGACTTTCTCCTTCAGTGCTCAGGAAACGGCGGTGACGAGGTTGAACACCGGCGCGAGGAGCTGGGCCGGGGCCTGGGTGGTCGGGCCGAGGAGGCTGCCCGCGTCGAGGCCGGGGACGACCCAGATCGACGGGCTGCCGCCGGTCGGTGCGCCGGGGAGTCCGGGCAGGCCCGGGAGGGACGGCAAGCCACCGGTCGGCAGGGAAGGCAGGCCAGCGGGCTGAGCGGCGGCGGATTCGTCCTGGGTGGCGGCGCCGGCCGCTCCCCCGGCGAATCCGGCGAACGCCCCGGCCGCGGCGAGCGGCAGCAGGATCCGGGCGGCAGTGCGTTTCATCAGGGTTTCCTTTCTTCGGGGTTCTTCGGGGAACTGGGGTCAGCGGAGCGCGCCGCTGATCGGGACGATGGTTCCGTCGGGGATCCACTGCCCGGCGTAGTCGCGCACGGCCTGCATGCCGGGCGCGTGCGGTTCGTTCGGGTACATCGGCATCGCGTTGACCTGCGCGGCCGCGAACAGCTGCACCTCGCCGTTCACCGCTGTCCACTGTGGACCGAGCCAGGTCCGGAAACCGCCCAGCGACGGGCTTTCGCCGCCGAACCTGTTGCCGACCGCCACCGCGTAGCTGACCGCGAGCTGGTCACGCGGGTCGAAGCGCAGCGGCATGGCCGCACTGGCCACGGCGTTGACGATGGGTCCGTTGAGCAGCCACGGCGCGAGGTACAGGCCGAACTGATGGGTCGGCTTGAGCCGCTGCGACTCGGCGGCGCGGCTCATCGCGAGGTACCCGTCGCTCCAGCCGGAGACGACTACCAGCGCGGTGTCCGCCGCCGCGTCCGGACGCACCGGCAACCCGGCGCGAGCGGCGGTTTCGCGGACCAGCTGAGCGGCTTGCACCCCGCGCGGCGACTTGTCCTCGACCAGCGTGATCGCCGACGGTTTCCGCGAGGCGAGGAATTCGACCAGCTTCACCAGCGAACCGCGGTCCTCCGGAGACAACGCGTCCGCCGGGCAGCTGGCGAGCACGTCGCGTTTCTCCGCCATCAGACCGCCGAGTGCGGCTTCCGCGCATTCCGGTGCGTCGGCGTCCGGCACCGCTGGGCCAGCCTCGGTGCCCGCGTCGACATCGACCGTGGTAGTCGCGTCGCCCTTGTGCACCACGAGAGTGCTGCGTCCGGGCGGAAGTTCGACCTCGGCCCAGCTGCCTTCCGCACCGGCGCGCGCCGCCGCGGCGGTCACGGTCGCACCCTCGACTCCAGCGGACAGATCCGTGCCCGCGCTCGCCGGGAAGTGCACGAGGTTGCGTCCCGGCCGCTGCGGGCTGACCAGCACCGGCACGGTCGCACCGCCGACGGTCGCGTCCGCCAGCAGCGGTACTCCGGGCACGGGCAGCGGCGCCGGTTGCGGCACCGCGGCGAGCGCACTCCACGCGACGAAACCGAGTGCGACCCCGGCGACGCCGTAGCGGTAGCCACGGATAGAAGCGTTGCGGGATAACAAGATCGCCGACACCACGGTGACCGCCGCGGGCAGCAGGACCACCACGATCAGCGAGATGCCGAAGAGCGTTTCGTACAGCCGTCGGTCGAAGGCAACTCCGGAGACACCGAGCTGCACGACGCCCGCGAGCGTCAACAGTCCGGCGAGGCTGACCGACAGCGGACCGACGCGCAACGGCGTCGACCGCCACTCCTCCACCGGCACCCACGCCGACAACAGCGTCACGCCGAACCACAGTGCAGCCGCGGCGACGTACACAGTGTCGATGGCGAAGGAGATACCCGTGCCGTCGACGGAGGTCTCCAAAACCACGAGCACGACCAGCGCGAGCGAAGCCCAACGGCCTGCCGAGGGCCACCGAAGCAGCACCGGCACCGCCAGCGCGAGCACGATGTGCACGATCAGCGCGACGAGGTTGACCTCGACCGTCGCCGCCGACACCGCGGCCAGCACCGCCGAGCCCACCCCCAGCGCGCCGGTGGTGAGCCACAGCTTGCGCGGCAACGGACCGACGAGCGGACGCAGCATCCCGGTGCCGGCGAGGAATGCCGTCGCCAGCAGCAGTATCAGCCGCAGCACCAGCGCGGCACTGTCCACACCGGACGATCCAGTGGCGACCGGAGTGACGTGGTGATCCATAGCTACCTTCCGGACTTGTCCCGGGCTGGTCCGGGAAGGGCCCCTTGCGGGAATCTGATTCCCGCAAGGAGTCCTTCACCGCACGCGTCCAGCGGGAGTTACTTCACGTTCTGGTCGGCGACCACGAACAGCTCGGAGTGCGGCTTGGCGTTGCCGAAGTCTCCGTGCGGCCACGATTTCCGGTTGAAGTTGATGCCGACCTGGCCGGTGAACTCGTCGCGGAAGTTCTGATCGACCGCGACCTTCCCGTCCGGTGCCAGATTCAGCAGGTTGACCTTGTGGTCACCGTCCAAACCGGACCGGGCGACGAAGTAGTTCGACACCGCGATGTGCTGCGGCTGCTGCGTTTCGTGGTAGAAACCGTCCTGGCCGAGCACGAAGTTGTCGTACGCGCCCCAGTGCGGTCCGGCTCCGGGCACGCCCGGGTTGATCGGCGCGGAGCCGACGACGGTCGGCAGGTCTCCCCCGCCGCCCTGCTGCGCCTTCTCCAAGGTGTCGACGCGGCCCTTGATGTCCTCGACCTTGTCACCGGCCGCGACCAGCTTCTGGATGTCGAGCACGTACACGCCGCCGGTGGTGCCGGGGTCGTCCGGGCCGAGCGCGCCCTTCTGCCTGCCCTGCACCGCGTGGTACAGGAACCGGTCGTCCGGGCTGGTCTGCAGCCAGCCGCCGTTGGAGCTGGCGCCGTTGGAGTCGTTCTGCGAGTAGATTGGCTTGCCCGCGGTGCCGTCGTCGAACACCTCGATCCAGTGCGGGTCCTTCGCCGTGATGTCCGGCGTGTAGAAGATCGCGCCGCCCTGCATCGTCTCGGCGAACGCACCCTTGTGGCCGGGCAGGTTCGTCACCGTGGTCTCCATGACCGCGCGGCTTTCCGAGTGCAGCGGGTCGGCCGGGTTCGCCCGCGGGCCGTCTTGCAGGTAGGACACCGCCTTCAGCTTCGGGTGATTGCGGTCGGAAATGTCCCAGGTGCGGATCGTCGGACGGCGCAGATACGGCGACGGCTGCTTCACCGGGTCGAGAATGATGTTGCGCGGTTCGGCGTAGTCGCTGGTGACGAGGGTGTTGAGGTCCTCGCGCGCCTGGACGCCGTGCGGGTTCGCGCAGGACGGTTTGCCCAGCTGCGGCAGGTTGTCGCACAGCTTCGCGTTGTCGCCCTGCGGGGTCGCCGCCGGATTCTGCGACAGCACCTGCGCGTTCTGGTCAAAGTGCACGACCTCGCCCGGACTGCCGGCGAAGCCGTTGCCGATCTGCGTAGAACCGTCCTGGTACGCGTACGGACCGGGCACGACCGGCCCGCCCATGTACGTGCCGTACGCGGTGCCGTCCTTCAGCACCCAGTACGCGTCGGGGACGGAACCGCCGAGCGTCTGTGTCGGCAGGCTGATGCCCTTGAGTTTCAGCTGCGGCAACGCACTGACGTCGAACGCGTACGTCGCCGCGGCGAACAACGCACCGGCGTAAATCGTGTCGCCCTTGTGCCACACGTACTGCATATGGTGTGGCTCGTTCTCGACGAGCGGCCCGACGGTCGCGGTGTTCACCACCTTGCCGTACGTCGGCGAGCCCTGCGTCGCGTCGATCACCGCGAGGAAATCGGGGCCGGGCAAGGCATTCTTGACTTTGCCGAGTCCGCCGCCGAGCGAGCCAGGCAGGTTTTTGACGTCCTTCACCGCGGTGTCGGCGATGTTCTCGTCGCCGGCCCAGACCAGCAGCCACTTCTTCGGCGTGCCGTCCGCGGACCGCGCTTGCGCGGCAAGGTCTTTGCCCACCAGGTGGTTCTGCACCCAGTACTGCTTGCCGTCGGACGCGGTTTTGGCGTCGGTGACCACTTGGACGTCGGCGTAGGCGCTGGCGCTGGACCCGGTGTAGGTCACCGCGCCGATCGCGAGCGCGACCGCGCCGGCGACGGTCAACGCTTTCCGCCATCGGGGCGGGGCGCCCGAGGAGGAGTTGAATCGCATTGTGTCTCCTTGTCGGTTTGGAGTTGTCCGGGCAGCACGAAGGTGCCCTTCCCCCGTTTCCGGGCAGCACGGAAAAACCCGCGAAACCAGGGAGTCAGTTCTTCCGGCGGAGCAGAAAAGCCAGTGCCGGACAAGCGGAATCAGCTCAGCGGCGGCAACACAGCGCACTGGCCTGCTGGCGCAGATCGACATGTCGCCGGCACACCAGGGCGACCGGAAAGAGCATGCGGGAAATAGTCGGGAAAAGCCCACTTACTGTCAATCCAGTGGGCGATAATGGGAATGTCCGTCGAATGGGTGACTATCTCACCCACTGGACCAAGTTGCGCAGCCGCTGCCGCCGAACGGAGCAGCGACCTGCGCCGGGCCGCCCGGCCAGCGCTCCGGATCTCCGGAAGCGACCGGTTCGACCCGCGATCGCCCGTTATGTTCGTAACTGTTTCGTGACCAACGGGCCCCCCATTTGGACGTTCACGCTCAGCGATTACCCCATTCGGCTCCGGCATCCCGGCACAACGGGCATACTCGGCAACCGAGTACAGAGGGGAGATCGTCATGTCGACAGAGATGGACCGGCTGGTCGCCGAGTTCTCGAAGTTCCAGACCAAGCTAGAAAAGGCGCAGGCGCAGTTCGCCAAGGTCGCCGACATGCAGGAAGAGGTGGCCGCGCTCGAAGCGTCGGCGACCTCTTCCGACGGCACGGTCACCGTGACGGCCGGGCCGAGCGGGTCGGTCAAGAACATCCGGCTGACCGCGGACGCCTATCGCGCGGCTCCGGAGGCGCTGGCCGCTACCATCCTGAACACACTGCAGCAGGCCGTCGCCGCGGCGACCGTCGAGCAGGCCGAAGTGGTCGACGCGGCCGTGGGCGACGCCTTCGGCCTGAACACGACCGAGCGGGTGCTCGCCGCGCAGGCCGACGCCCTCGGCACCACTCCCGAAACCATCCAGGCGCAACTGCCCGAGCCCGCACCGGAACCCGCTGCCTTCGACCCGGAGGACGTACTCCGCGACGATCCGAAGCCGCCGCCCCCGCCCCCGGTGCGCCGCCGCCCGGCCCCGGGCGAGCCGGACGACGACTACTTCGACAACGACATCCTCGGCCGGGACGATCGCCGATGACCTTCAAGACGAACACCACCACGCTGCAGGACTACGGAACCGGTCTCGGCCACTACAAGGATGAGGCCGGGAAGTTCGGCACGCTGATCAGCACCGCCGACGTCGGCGACAAGTCCTGGGGCCTGATCGGGCTGGTCGCGAAGCAGATGTACACCAGCAAGCTGGGCGACCTGCGCCAACTGCTGGAAGCGATGAAAGCCGGCACCGACGCGCTCACCGAGAAGATGGGCAAAGCCTCGGAAATCTACGCCGGGCAGGAAAAGGAAGTCGTCGACGCCCTGGAAAAGATCGGCAAGGCGATCGACAGCGAGAACGGGACGGGCGACCGTGGCTGAGCAGAGCATCGCGGACGGCATCGAGCTGCACAAAGAAGACTCGTACGCGCGCAAGGTCGCCGAGTCCGTGCCCATCGTGGGCGGCGGCGTCAAGACGATCCTGAACGCCAAGGAGAACCTCGGCGAAGCCGAGGGCATGGGCGACATCGTCAGTGCGGGCAAGGATCTCGTTTCCGACGGCGCGGGATTCGTCACCGACGCCGCGAGCGAGGTGGTCAGCTTCGCCATCGACCCGGTCGGCACCCTGGTCAGCAACGGACTGGACATGCTGCTGGAAGTGGTCCAGCCGCTGCAGGACGCGCTGCACTTCGTGACCGGCGACGGCCCGGCGCTCAGCGACGCGTCCGGCGACTTCGGCAAGATCGGCGAGGGTTTCGTCTCGCTCGCCGAGGACTTCGTGCAGACCGGCGACGAAACGCTGAAGGAATGGGAAGGCGAGGCAGGTGACGCCGCCCGCGCGGCGCTCGCCAAGTTCTCCCAGGGCATCGAGGGCATCGGCTGCGCCGCGAACGCGGTCGCCGACACGCTCAAGATGTGGTCGATGGTGATGGAGGTGATCGAGGAGGTCGTCAAGGCGATCATCTCGGAGCTCATCAGCACGCTCATCTACATCTGGCTGCCCGCGCTGGCCGCGTCCCTGATCACCGCGGGCACGAGCGTCGCCGCGGCGACGACCGCGACGGTGGCGAAGGTCGCCGGTGCGTTCGCGAAGATCACCAAACGGCTCGGCAAACTGGGCAAGCTGCTGGAGAAGTTCATGGCCTTCCTCGGCAAATGGGCCGGGAAGATGTTCGACGAGGAAGGCAAGTTCCGCGCGCTGGCCAAGGGCGGCATGCACCCGAAGGCCCCGGACGTGCTGAACGGAGCATTCGCGAACGCCACGAACACCAAGGGCGCGGCGCTGCTCGACGCGGCGGGCAAGACCTTGAAGGAAGCCCCGAAGAAGTTCGGGGAGAAGCTCGGCGAAAAGACCGTCGAGGAGTACACCGGCGTCTCCAAGGACGACTGGGAAGCCGACGGCAAGATCAAAAAGGCGACGAACGCGTACAAGGCCGGGAAGAAAGTCGCGGAGGCCACCGACCGCGCGGAGCATTACCACAGCACCGAGGAGACCCGCGACAACCTCGACATGAGCTGATCGATGAACGACGTCAACCTGCCGTGGATCATCGTCATCGGCTACGCCGCGGGCGGGCTTTTCCTCTGGGCCCGCAGCAAGATCAAGGAAAACGGCGCGCCCGGCGCCACCGCCATGGCCGTGCTGTCCGTGCTCTTCTTCGCCGGCACGACCGTCTTCTGGCTGAGTTCCGGCTTCACCCGGTTCGGCCTGGTGTACGGCGTGGCCGCGGCGGCCGCGATCGTCACGGTGATCGTGGTCCTGCGGAAGCGGCGGTTGAAGACCCCGTTGCAGCACGGCACTTCCGGGCCGACGTTCGGGGTGTTCCCGAGTTCGGGGCGGACCTGGCCGGTCCGCGGCCCGGCCCCCGAACTGCCGCCGCGGTCGGCCGAGTTCGAGCACCAGGGCCACCGGCTGCTGGGCTTCGAGTACGACCTCGGCGGCACGTTCTCGCTGACCGAATTGCGCATCCCGCCCGGGCCCGCACTGCTGATCGCGCCGCGGTCGATGATGTCCGGCGGGGCGACGCTAGGATCGCCGATGAAGGACGCCCGCCTCGGCCACACCGCGTTCGGCACCCCGAAACCGGCCGACGTGCAGCCGATGCCGGTGGATCCGGAGTTCGACAAGCGGTACGACGTCAGCACGAACGACCCGGCCTTCGCCACCGCCGTGCTCACTCCGGAAATCCGTGCAACGCTCCAGACCGACCCGGTGTTCCAGGGCCGGGCGTTCGCGTTCGACCAGGACGCGCTGTGGACGGTCGATTCCGGCGGGATGTCCCGCGACCGGATCATCAGCAGCGGCCGGACCCTCGCGCTCTTCGCCGCCGCGGTGGCGCCNGGTCGCGGGAGCCCAGACCTCCGTCGAAGCATGGCGCGGGCAGGGCGGCGGTTCCGTGCTGGCGGGTGTCAACGCCCGGCGGGAACTCGCGAGCCGGAAGCCGATGACCGGGCTCGCGCTGACGGTCCGGTCCGCAATCGCGCTGGCGCTGCTGGTGGGCTGCGCCCTGCCGACGGTGAACGCGGTCGCGGCGCTGACCGGCCAGGCCGAAACCATCCCGTTGACGGTGACCAGCACCGGAGTCAGGGACACTTGCTACGACCGGAAAACCGGCCATCGCGACCTGATCTGCGGCAAGAACGAGCACCTGGTCGTCGACGGGACCTACGAGGTCGGCGGGGTACAGCACCAGGCGAGGGTCACCGGCCCGCCCGGCCACCCCGAGGTCGGCGACACCGTCCCGCTCAAGATCGGGCCGGTGTGGTGGCATCCGGTGTTCGACAGCACCTTCACCGCCTGGTTCATGCTCGTCTTCACTGTGCCCGGCCTGCTCCTCGGCGCTTGGCTCGCCAAGGCGACCTATCTGCCCCGGCCGCCGCGCCGGATCCGGCGCGAGCGCAAGCAGGCTGAGCGGCCGCGACTGGCTCCGCCGCTGCACTGAGCCCGGTCCCGGGCACCGCACAGCAGCGATGCCCGGGGCTGTCGGTCAGAGCCGGTGCCCGCAATCCGCGCAGAACACCGCGCCCGCCTTGGACTCCTTGCCGAACTCTCTACAGTGGACAGTCGGGGCCAGTGAGCTTCCGCATCCGGTGCAGAACTTCCCGCCGTCCACCTTCAGGCCGCAGTCCGGGCACGTGAGCTTCGCGCGAGTGCCCAGATCCAAGTCCTCGGTCCAGTTCTTCTCGCGCGCCTTGTCCCAGATCTGGTCCCGCTGCGCCGCCGCCTGCGCCCGCGAGACCTCCTCGGCCACGCTCGGCGAGCACCGCAGACACTGGCCGATTTCCTCGTTCCAGCACTGATCCGCGCACATCCAGTCGCCGCAACCCCGGCATTGCCGGAAGCGCGGGGTGATCTCTTCGACGGCCGCGCTCAGCGCGCGGTCCTTCGCCGACGAGTTCGTCGCCCGGTCGTACTTCCACTGGTCGGCAGAGCTGCTCAGCTGCTGCAGCGTCCCGCCGAAGAACGAGCCCACCGCGCGCAACATGCTGCGCCCGGTCTCCATCGCGTCCCGCTGGAACGCCGACCGGTAGCCGTTTCCGCAGCGCTCGCAACGGAACTCGAACTGGTAGCCCTGGGCATTGGAGAGATCCGAGAAGTTGTCCGTGAACGGCACGACATCAGCCACGCGCGCGAAGGTATGCCAGCCGAAGACAACGCACGACCGCACAAGTACCGTCTCCGGACCCGCTACGCACCGCGACCGTGACCAGGGCCGCGCGGCCGGGTATTTTTACGGTTTGCCGTGTTTAGCCGGATACCGTCCGCGATGCTGAAGCTCGCGGCAGGAATGCTGGTGATCTTCGGGATTCCCGGCTACTTCCGGTATCGGTCGCACCGGAGAGAGAAACAAGCGGAGCAAGCCAGGATCGCCGCGCTGCGGTCACCTGCCAGCCAAGGAATCGCCCACGGTCGACGTCGCGATCGATGTGCGCCGAGGGAACCGAGAGAGTACGAGTGCGGGTCGATTCCCGGCATGAGGATCGCCAAGGCGTATCCGAGCCGTGAGGGTCGGGTCTACGGGCGAACCAGGAGTGGGCTGAAAGCCCGATACGAAGCGTTCGACGCCGAGGTGCCTGGTCGGCCGCTGGGACGAATGTCCGCTGCCCGAAACGGGTTCACCAGCGACCGCAGTTCGCCGCCCGGGCGGCCACCCCGGACACCGTGGACTGGCTGCGCGGCGATCGTGACCAGTTGCCGGACCTCATCGGTCTCGACCGCGCCTGGTGCTATGGCCGTATATCGGGAAAAGCTCGCCCCGGAAACCCTGTTGGCCAGCATCGACCTGATCGCCGAATTCCTGGAGCGGATCGACGTCCTCGCCGCAGTCTGACCCCCCGCACAGCGAAACGCCCCCGGCCGAAGCCGGAGGCGTTTCGTCGAAGCGGAGCGGATCAGCGGAAGTCGCGACCGAAGTCGTAGTCGTCCAGCGGAACCGCGGCACCGGTGCCCGAACCGAACACGTCCGGGGTGTAGTAACCGTCGTCGTAGGACGGGATCGCGTACGCCGCTACCCGCGCCTCCTCGGTCGGCTGCACCTGGATGTTCCGGTACTTGTTGATGCCCGTACCGGCCGGGATGAGCTTACCGATGATGACGTTCTCCTTGAGGCCCACGAGCTTGTCCGAGCGGCCGTTGATGGCCGCGTCGGTCAGGACTCGCGTGGTCTCCTGGAACGAGGCCGCCGACAGCCACGAGTCCGTGGTCAGCGACGCCTTCGTGATGCCCATCAGCACCGGACGGCCCGAGGCCGGCTCGCCGCCCTCGGCGACCGCGGCCCGGTTCGTCGCCTCGAACTTCGTCCGCTCGGGCAGCTCGCCCGGCAGGAAGTCCGTGGCACCGGAGTCGATGATCGTCACGCGGCGCAGCATCTGCCGCACGATGACCTCGATGTGCTTGTCGTGGATCGACACACCCTGCGCCCGGTACACCTTCTGGACCTCGTCGGTGAGGTGCATCTGCGCTTCGCGCGGGCCCATGACGCGCAGGACCTCGTGCGGGTCCGGCGTGCCCTCAAGCAGCTGCTGGCCGACCGCGACGTGGTCGCCGTCGCCCAGCGGGCCGCTCGGGGTGTTCGCGAGCCGCTGCCGCTTGGACAGCTTGTCGAAGACGATCTCCTCCGACCCGTCGTCCGGGATCAGGGTGATCTTCCAGAACCGCTCGCTCTCCTCGATCCGCACGCGGCCGTCGACGTCCGCGATCGGAGCCTTGCCCTTCGGCACCCGAGCCTCGAAAAGCTCGGTGACCCGGGGCAGACCGGTCGTGATGTCGTCACCGGCGACACCACCCTGGTGGAAGGTACGCATCGTCAGCTGCGTGCCCGGCTCACCGATCGACTGGGCGGCGACGATGCCGACGGCCTCGCCGACGTCGACGAGTTCACCCGTCGCCATCGAACGGCCGTAGCAGGTCGCGCACACCCCGACCGCCGACTCACACGTCAGCACCGAGCGGACCTTCACCTTGGTGATGCCGCTGGAGATCAGCTTGTCCAGCGCCGGGTCGCCGATGTCGTCGCCCGCGTTCAGCACGACGTTGCCCTTGGCGTCCACCGCGTCCGTCGCGAGGTTCCGCGCGTACACCGACGTCTCGACGTGCTGGTCGCGCACGACCTTGCCGTCGCCGAGGTCCTCGCCGATCGGCATCATGATGCCGCGCGTGGTGCCGCAGTCGACCTCGCGGACGATGACGTCCTGCGAAACGTCCACCAGACGACGGGTCAGGTAACCCGAGTCCGCGGTACGCAGCGCCGTGTCCGCCAGCCCCTTCCGGGCGCCGTGCGTGGCGATGAAGTACTCCGCCACCGACAGGCCCTCACGGAAGTTCGCCTTGATCGGACGCGGGATGTACTCGCCCTTCGGGTTCGACACCAGACCACGCATGCCGGCCAGCGAACGGACCTGGGTCATGTTGCCCGCCGCGCCCGACTTCACGATCATGGCGATCGGGTTGTCGTCCGGCAGCGCCGTCTCCATGATCTTGTGGACCTCTTCGGTCGCCTGCGTCCACACCTTGACGAGCTCGTTGTTGCGCTCGGCGTGGGACAGCTGACCGCGCTGGTAGCGCTTCTCGACCTGGTCGGCCTTGCCCTCGTACTCGTCGAGAATGGCCTTCTTGCCGACCGGGGTCAGCACGTCCGAGATCGCGACCGTGACGCCCGAGCGGGTCGCCCAGTAGAAACCGGCGTCCTTGAGCTTGTCCAGCGTCTGCGCGACCTGCGTCATCGAGTACCGCTCGGCGAGATCGTTCACGATGGCCGCCTGCCGCTTCTTCGGCATCGGCTCGTTGATGAACGGGTAGTCCGCCGGCAGCAGGTCGTTGAACAGCACGCGGCCCAGGGTGGTCTCGGCCAGCCACGCCTTGCCCGGCTCCCAGCCCGCCTCCGCGAGCCGCGCCTCGTCGGCCTTCGCCGGCTGACGGTCGGTGACACGGATCTTGACCGGGGCGTGCAGGCTCAGCGCCTTGAGGTCGAACGCCATGATCGCCTCGGCGGGCGAGGAGTACGCGTTGCCCGCGCCCTCGGCGTTCTCGTTCAGCCGGGTCAGGTGGAACAGACCGGTGACCATGTCCAGTCGCGGCATGGCGAGCGGACGGCCCGAGGCCGGCGACAGGATGTTGTTCGCCGACAGCATCAGGATCCGGGCCTCGGCCTGCGCCTCGGCCGACAGCGGCAGGTGCACCGCCATCTGGTCGCCGTCGAAGTCCGCGTTGAACGCTTCGCAGACCAGCGGGTGCAGCTGGATGGCCTTGCCCTCGACCAGCTGCGGTTCGAAGGCCTGGATGCCCAGCCGGTGCAGGGTCGGTGCGCGGTTCAGCATCACCGGGTGGCCGGTGATGACCTCTTCGAGCACGTCCCACACCTGCGGCCGCGACCGCTCCACCATCCGCTTGGCGGACTTGATGTTCTGCGCGTGGTTCAGGTCGACCAGCCGCTTCATGACGAACGGCTTGAACAGCTCAAGCGCCATGTCCTTCGGCAGACCGCACTGGTGCAGCTTCAGCTGCGGACCGACGATGATGACCGAACGACCCGAGTAGTCGACACGCTTGCCCAGCAGGTTCTGCCGGAACCGGCCCTGCTTGCCCTTCAGCAGGTCGGACAGCGACTTCAGCGGCCGGTTGCCCGGGCCGGTGACCGGACGCCCGCGGCGGCCGTTGTCGAACAGCGCGTCGACGGCCTCCTGCAGCATCCGCTTCTCGTTGTTGACGATGATCTCGGGCGCGCCGAGGTCGATCAGCCGCTTGAGCCGGTTGTTCCGGTTGATCACGCGGCGGTACAGGTCGTTCAGGTCCGAGGTGGCGAAGCGGCCACCGTCGAGCTGCACCATCGGGCGCAGGTCCGGCGGGATGACCGGGACGGCGTCGAGCACCATGCCGCGCGGGTCGTTGCCGGTCGCCTGGAACGCGGCGACGACCTTGAGCCGCTTCAGCGCGCGGAGCTTCTTCTGCCCCTTGCCGTTGCGGATGGTGTCGCGCAGGCTGTCGGCCTCCGCGGCGACGTCGAACTCGGTCGCCAGCTTCTGGATCGCCTCCGCGCCCATGCCGCCGGTGAAGTACTCGCCGTACCGGTCGATCAGCTCGCGGTAGAGCAGTTCGTCGGCGATCAGCTGACGCGGCTCAAGCTTCGTGAAGGTCGTCCAGACCTCCTCAAGCCGGTCCAGCTCGCGGCCGGCGCGGTCGCGCAGCTGGCGCATCTCGCGCTCGCCGCCCTCCTTGACCTTGCGGCGCACGTCGGACTTCGCGCCCTCCGCCTCCAGCTCGGCCAGGTCGGCTTCCAGCTTCTGCGCGCGGGCCTCGATGTCGGAGTCGCGCTTCGTCTCCAGGTTCTTGCGCTCGACGCCGATCTCGTTCTCCAGCGTCGGCAGGTCGTTGTGCCGCAGCTCGGTGTTCACGCCGGTGATCACGTAGGCCGCGAAGTAGATGATCTTCTCGAGGTCCTTGGGCGCCAGGTCCAGCAGGTAGCCAAGGCGCGACGGAACGCCCTTGAAATACCAGATGTGGGTGACCGGCGCGGCCAGCTCGATGTGGCCCATCCGCTCACGGCGCACCTTGGCGCGAGTGACCTCGACGCCGCAGCGCTCGCAGATGATGCCCTTGAACCGGACGCGCTTGTACTTGCCGCAGTAGCACTCCCAGTCCCGGGTCGGACCGAAGATCTTCTCGCAGAAGAGCCCGTCCTTCTCCGGCTTGAGCGTGCGGTAGTTGATGGTCTCCGGCTTCTTGACCTCGCCGAAGGACCACTGACGGATGTCGTCGGCGGTGGCGAGGCCAATGCGAAGCTCGTCGAAGAAGTTGACGTCCAGCAAGTCTGAATCCCCTTGGGGTTGTTTCGACTAAGAGGGGTCGGAGGCGGGGCGGGGACCCACGGGAGGCAGGTCCCCGCTCGCTCCGGACTTAGTGCACGACGTCGTCCACCGAGGGCGACTCGTTGCGGGACAGGTTGATGCCGAGGTTCGCCGCTGCGCGCTCGAGGTCCTCGTCGTCGGAGTCGCGCATCTCGATCGCCGCGCCGTCGCTGGAGAGCACCTCGACGTTGAGGCACAGCGACTGGAGCTCCTTGAGGAGCACCTTGAACGACTCCGGGATGCCCGGCTCGGGGATGTTCTCCCCCTTCACGATCGCCTCGTACACCTTGACGCGGCCGACCACGTCGTCCGACTTGATCGTGAGCAGTTCCTGCAGCGTGTAAGCCGCGCCGTAGGCCTGCATCGCCCAGCACTCCATCTCGCCGAAGCGCTGGCCGCCGAACTGCGCCTTACCGCCCAGCGGCTGCTGGGTGATCATCGAGTACGGGCCGGTGGAGCGGGCGTGGATCTTGTCGTCGACCAGGTGGTGCAGCTTCAGGATGTACATGTAGCCGACCGACACCGGGTACGGGTACGGCTCGCCGGAGCGGCCGTCGAACAGCGTGGCCTTGCCGTTCTCCTTGACCATGCGCTCGCCGTCGCGGTTCGGCTTGGTCGCACCCAGCAGACCGGTGAGCTCCTCCTCCTTCGCACCGTCGAACACCGGGGTCGCGGTGTTCGTGTTCGGCGCGACATCGTAGAGCTCCTGCGACAGGTTCTTCGCCCAGTCCGGGTCGCCCTCGATCGTCCAGCCCTGCGAGGCCAGCCAGCCGAGGTGCAGTTCGAGGATCTGGCCGATGTTCATCCGTCGCGGCACACCGTGGGTGTTCAGGATGATGTCGACCGGGGTGCCGTCCTCCATGAACGGCATGTCCTCGACCGGCAGGATCTTGCCGATGACACCCTTGTTGCCGTGCCGGCCGGCGAGCTTGTCGCCCGGCTGGATCTTGCGCTTCTGGGCCACGTAGACGCGGACCAGCTCGTTGACGCCCGGGGGCAGCTCGTCGTCGTCCTCGCGGGAGAACACCCGGATGCCGATGACCTTGCCGGTCTCGCCGTGCGGCACCTTCAGCGAGGTGTCGCGGACCTCGCGCGCCTTCTCGCCGAAGATCGCGCGGAGCAGGCGCTCCTCCGGGGTCAGCTCGGTCTCGCCCTTCGGCGTGACCTTGCCGACCAGGATGTCGCCGTCGCGGACCTCGGCACCGATCCGGATGATGCCGCGCTCGTCGAGGTCGGCCAGCACCTCCTCGGAGACGTTCGGGATGTCCCGGGTGATCTCCTCGGCGCCCAGCTTGGTGTCGCGGGCGTCGATCTCGTGCTCCTCGATGTGGATCGACGTCAGCACGTCGTCCTGCACCAGGCGCTCGGAGAGGATGATCGCGTCCTCGTAGTTGTGCCCCTCCCACGGCATGACCGCGACGAGGAGGTTCTTGCCGAGCGCCATCTCACCGTTCTCGGTGGACGGGCCGTCGGCGATGACCTGGCCCTGCTCGACCCGGTCGCCCTCGTTGACGATCGGCCGGTGGTTGAAGCACGTGCCGTGGTTGGAGCGGCGGAACTTGTACAGTCCGTAGCTCTTGCGCGTGCCGTCGTCGTGCATGATCGTGATGATGTCCGCGGACAGCTCCTCGACCACGCCTGCCTGCTCGGCGACCAGGACGTCCCCGGCGTCGACCGCGGCGCGCAGCTCCACGCCGGTGCCCACGTACGGGGCCTGGTTGCGCAGCAGCGGAACAGCCTGCCGCTGCATGTTCGCGCCCATCAGCGCGCGGTTCGCGTCGTCGTGCTCCAGGAACGGGATCATCGCGGTGGCGACGGAGACCATCTGCCGCGGCGACACGTCCATGTAGTCGATCTCGAGCGGGTCGATCAGCTCGACCTCGCCGCCCTTGCGGCGGCCGAGGACCTTGGCCTCGACGAAGTGGCTGTCGTCGGTCAGCGGCGCGTTGGCCTGCGCCTTGACGTAACGGTCCTCCTCGTCCGCGGTCAGGTAGTCGACCTGGTCGGTGACCTGGCCCTCGACGACCTTGCGGTAGGGCGTCTCGATGAAGCCGAACGGGTTGACCCGCGCGTAGGAGCACAGCGAGCCGATCAGGCCGATGTTCGGGCCTTCCGGCGTCTCGATCGGGCACATCCGGCCGTAGTGCGACGGGTGGACGTCGCGGACCTCCATGCCGGCGCGCTCACGGGACAGACCGCCCGGGCCCAGCGCCGAAAGGCGACGCTTGTGCGTCAGGCCCGACAGCGGGTTGTTCTGGTCCATGAACTGCGACAGCTGCGAGGTGCCGAAGAACTCCTTGATCGCCGCGCCGATCGGGCGGATGTTGATCAGGGTCTGCGGAGTGATCGCCTCGACGTCCTGGGTGGTCATGCGCTCGCGCACGACGCGCTCGGTGCGGGAGAGGCCGACCCGGATCTGGTTCTGGATCAGCTCGCCGACCGTGCGCAGGCGGCGGTTGCCGAAGTGGTCGATGTCGTCGGTCTCGACCGGCACCTCGACGCCGGCGGAGCTGGTCATCTTGTCCTCGCCGGCGTGCAGCCGGACCAGGTACTCGATGGCCGAGACGATGTCCTCTTCGGTCAGCGTGCCGGTCTCGTACGGGGTGTCGAGGCCCAGCTTCTTGTTGACCTTGTAGCGGCCGACCTTGGCCAGGTCGTAGCGCTTCGGCTTGAAGAACAGGTTCTCCAGCAGCGTCTGCGCGCTCTCCTTCGTGGGCGGTTCGCCCGGGCGCAGCTTGCGGTAGATGTCGAGCAGCGCCTCGTCGGTGCCCGCGGTGTGGTCCTTCTCAAGGGTGGCCAGCAGCGTCTCGGAGAACGAGAAGCGCTCGCGGATCGCCTCGGTGGACCAGCCCAGCGCCTTCAGCAGCACGGTGACCGGCTGGCGGCGCTTGCGGTCGATGCGGACGCCGACGGTGTCGCGCTTGTCCACGTCGAACTCGAGCCACGCGCCGCGGCTCGGGATCACGCGCACGCTGAAGACGTCCTTGTCGGTCGTCTTGTCGACACTGCTGTCGAAGTACACACCCGGAGAACGCACCAGCTGGGACACGACGACCCGCTCGGTCCCGTTGATGATGAAGGTGCCCTTGTCGGTCATCACCGGGAAGTCGCCCAGGAAGACCGTCTGGCTCTTGATCTCGCCAGTGTTGTTGTTGACGAACTCGGCGGTGACGAACAGCGGGGCCGCGTACGTCATGTCCTTGTCCTTGCACTCCTCGATCGAGGCCTTGACCTCGTCGAAGCGCGGAGCGGAGAAGGAGAGGGACATCGAGCCCGAGAAGTCCTCGATCGGCGAGATCTCGTTGAGGACCTCTTCCAGGCCGCCGACCGGGTTTTCTTCGCCTTCGTTGACGCGGCGCTCGAACCACGCCTCGTTGCCGGTGAACCACTGGAACGACTGGATCTGGACGTCAAGCAGGTTGGGGGTGGAGAGTGGCTCGCGGATCTTCGCGAAGGAGACCCGCTTGGGCGCTCCGGGGATTCCCGTGGCCTGCGCGCGGGATTCAGCCGAGGTGGTCGCAGCAGTGGCCTGGTTCGCGGGAGAGACTGCCAAGATGCGTCCTTCCGGGGACAATGAGCGGTGAGCAGCCGCGATGGCAACAGCTGTCGCGGACTGTCAGGGGTGCCGTGTGCCCACTATCCTAACTACCGGCTCCGGGCAGCCTGAAAGAGGGCAGCGCAAAGAAGCAGTCTAGCCCCGATGGCGCGGTCTGTCCAGGGGGCGCTCCCGACGGGGCCCAGCCTGCATCGCGTCACCTTGGGGCAGTGCGTCTCCCTGAGCCTCACTGCGTCCTTCCGGCTCCCGGTTCGCCCGGGTTTTCGCGCCCCTCCCGCAAGGTTCGCGTTCCCCGGCCGTGACCGTTGGCAGTAAGCGTGAACCCACGCGGCTTTGGAGTCAAGATGCCGCGCGGCTCTCCCGCCGGTTGGCGCAGCGTCGAACCCGGACAGCGCAGGGTGACCGATCCGCCCGCCGTCCCGGTTACCGCCGGGTACCCCGGGATCACCGCGCAGGTCGGCCGGACAGCGGTGCAGGTGAGCGGCCGGAACGCGGTTTCGGCGGTGGTTTCCGCATCGGCGCGGCGGGCGCGGGATGGATCACAATCCGCGAGCGGTCGCGCGCGGGGCACCGTGGTCGGAACAGGGGAACTTCGGGCAGCTCGGCCCCGGATTCCGGGTCCCCCGGACAGGGGTTGCGCGCGCCGGAATCGGCGGTTGGCAACGGGTGCGTCCCGGTGATCAACTGGGCGGGGCCGAACTCCCGGAGGTGCGCACGATGCCCGGACCCGACGCGTCGCTTCCCGAACTGGTCCTGCGCAGGCTGGCGATCAGCGAGCAGGTCGCCGCCGCGAAGTTCGAGGCCGGGCGGCCGGTCGACGATCCGGTCCGCGAGCAGCGGGAGCTGGCCCGCGTACGGACGCTCGCCCGCGAAATCGGCCTCGACCCGGACCTCGCCGCCAGGTTCCTCTCCGATCAGATCCTGGCGAGCAAACAGGTCCAGCGCCGGCTCTTCGCGCACTGGACCGCGCATCCCGGCGACCTGCCCGAGGGCGGTCCTGACCTGTCCGTGCTCCGGGCCGAACTGGACGGTCTCACGGTCGCTCTGCTGGACCGGCTCACCGTGAGCGGCTCGGCGGCCATGGGGCCGCCGGAAAGCCCGGACGAGCTGAAGGAGCCGCTCCGGACGGCCTTCCGGTCCCTGACCCAGCGGGGCACCTGCTGACACGACCACGGCCCGCCCCCGGAGCTTCCGGGAGCGGGCCGTGACATCTGCTGAAGACGCTTACTTCGACGGCGGAGCCGACGCGGGCGCGGAAGACGCGGGCGCGGACGGCGCAGGCGCACCGGCGGCCTTGTACGTGTCCATGTCGGTGATCTTCCACGTGTTGCCCTGCAACTGGGCGTCCACGTGCATCTGCGCCGTGCCGGCGGCGGTCTGCTTGGTGTCCGCGCGCGTCGACGTCTGGTCGATGAACAGCATCACCCTGGCGAGGTCGCCGTTCAGCCGGATCACCGCACTGCGGGTGACCTTGCAGGTCACGACCACCTTCTGCTCCGGCGCGAGCTTCTTGACCTGGCCCATCAGCGCGTTGTAGCTCGTCTTGACCTGGTCGGTGGCGAGCAGCTGGTTGGCCGCGTCCTCGGTCTTCTTGATGTTGTTGAAGTCGTAGGAGAACAGCGTCTCGATCGACTTCGAGACCTGGTCCTTGACCTGCGCGGTCTTCGCCACGTCGAGCACCGCGCGGTTGCTCGTCGAATCGGCCGCGTCCGAGCCCTTGACCTGGAAGATGACCGCCGCGGCGACCAGGGCCAGCCCGACCACCAGCAGCAGCGCGACCCGCACGGTGTTGCGGCTGACCACGGACCGCTGCGCCGGTACCTCAGCCTCCTCGTCCGCCCGGGCCTTGTTCTCGGCTTCCTCGACGTCCGAGGGCTTCTCCGAGCCGGTGTCCCGCTTCTTGCGCCGCGGGCTCGGCCGGGCCGGTTTCTCGTCCTCGACGGTCTCGCCGGTGAGCGCGTCGACCTCTTCGGCCGGGGCTTCCTTGGTTACCCCGGAGACCTCGGCTTCGGGGTCGGCGACGGTGTCTTCCTCGACCGCGGTCTCCGCGACCTCGGCCTCGGCAGGCTCGGCCTCGGCAGGCTCGGTCTCGACCGGCTCGGTCTCGACCGGCTCGGCCTCGGCCGGGCGCACCAGCCCGCCGCGGGGAATCCGCAGCTCCTGGGTCACCTCGGCCGGATCCGCGTCGGGGAGCGGCCGCGGCCGGGGGCGCGGCTTGGGCGAGGCCGCCGGTGCCGCCGGGTCCGACGGCTTGCGCAGCCCGGCGACCTTCGGCCTGCGGGCCGGTGGCGTGCTGCTGCTGCGCGGTGGCTGGCGACGGGAGGGGGGCACTGCGGAACTCCGATCTGCGGGTGAAGCTACTTGCCGGCGGCGACGAGCGGCACTTGGTCGATCCCGGACAGCTTCCACTTGCCCTCGACCCGGGTCATCTGGACCTCGAGCCGCAGCGCCTTGGTGGCGTTCTTCCCGCCCGCCGAGGTGTCCGTGCTGATCGCGGCCAGGAAGCTGGCCTTGCCGTCGTGGTCGTTGAGCTCCTCGACCGCGATGTCCTGGATCGTGGTGGTGACCTTGACCTTCTGGTCGGTCAGCGCCTTCGAGTAGTTCGGCTGGGCCTGCTGGATCTGCTTGGCCATGTCGTCGCTGGAGACGTCCTTCTGCTTGGCGAAGTAGTCGTCGAGGTGCTGATAGTCGACCTGGGTGTAGGCCAGCACCGCGGCGGTGCCGTCCTTGAGCACGTCGTCGCGCGCCGAAGCGAGACCCCGGTCTCCGTCCATCTCCGCGACCAGCCACATGATCCCGAACACGATCGCCACCACCAGCGCGGCGAGAGCGAACGCCCCGGACCCGAACAGCCAGACGCGCGGCGATCCGGGAAGCGTCCACTTTTCCTTCGCCGCCACCGCCGTTGCCGGTTCGGGCGTATCTGCGGTCACCTCTTCCTCGGCGACCGCGCGCTCGGCACTCATAACACTCCAGAGTAGGTAACAGTCATCAAATCCCGGTCAGCCGAGTCCCAGCAGCGAGCCCATGCTGTTCAGGGACACCCCGGGGCTGCCGACGACGCCCGGCACCTGAGCGTCGCGCATCTCCTGCAGCTCCTGCGCGGGCCGGTTCTGGTTGGCCGCGATGTCCTGCTGCGACGGCTGCACCGGCACGCCGTTGTAGGGCGCGTTCTGGGAACCCCGGACGTTGATCGGGCTCCCCTTCGGCTCGGCACAGTAGGCCTTGTCGTCCGCGGGCCGGGCCGAGGTGTCCGAACCCGGACGGTACTGGCTGTAGGGCAGGTAGCCCTTCGTGCACGACGGCGGGTTGAACAGGTTCAGCACCAGGCCGAGGTGCGCGGTCCCGTCGCCGGGGGCCACCGACGGCGCGGCGGCCGCCAGTGCCGGATAGGTCACCAGGCCCTGTTCGAGGCCGTCCAGCCGGGTCACGGTCAGGTTGGCCGTCGTCAGCAGGTTCGCGGTCAGCGCGCCGAGGCCGGGCCCGGTCTCCTTGAGCACCTGGCTGATCTGGGTCGCCACCTGCGGGGTGACGCTGATCAGCTTGCGCAGGTCGCCGTCGGAGTTCTTGAGCGTCCCGCTGAGCTGGTTGAGGCTCTTGGAGAAGGACGCGAAGTTCGACGCCTCGTCGTTCTGCGTGTCCAGCACCTTGCCGCCGGCTTGCAGCAGCTGCACGGTCTGCGGCAGGTACTGCTGGGCGGTGGTGGTGAAGCTGCGCGCGGTGTCGAGCAGCTGCTGCAGGTCGCCGCCGGTGCCGCGGAACGCGTCATAGGACTCGTCGACGACCTTCCGCAGCGCATCGGTCGGCACCGAGGCCGACAGCGAGTCGAGGTCGCCGAGCAGCCGGTCGGTGCTGACCGGCGTGGTCGTGCGCGCGGCCGGGATGACCGAACCGCCCGCGAGGTAGGGACCCTGGTCGTTCTTCGGCCGCAGGTCCACGTACTGCTCGCCGACCGCGGACCGGTTGGCGACGACCACGTCCAGATCGGAGGGCACGCGCGGGGCCGACGGGTCGATGTTCAGGTCGGCTTCGAGCCCGGTCTGGGTCAGCCGCAGCTGCCCGACCCGGCCGACGTTGAAGCCGCGGTAGGTCACCTCGGCGTTGGTGAAGATCCCGCCGGATTCGTTGAGCTGCAGCTTCACCGTGTACCCGCTGCTGCCGAACACTGTGCCGAGGCCGGCGAAGCGGATCAGCGCGTACACGATGGCCACGATCGAAATGATCGCGAAGGCCACCAGCTGGAGTTTCGTCCTGCGCAGCAACATCAGCCAGCACCTCCGGAAAGCACCCCGAACAGGCCGGACAGCCCGCTCTGCGCCGGCTGTCCGCCGCCCTGGCCGCCGGTCGAGGACGGAGCCTGCTGCTGTTGCTGCGCGGGCTGGCTGCCCGGGAACGACAGCGGCGGCGGCTGGTTCGCCGGCGTGCCCTCGACGCCGCCGGTCAGTCCTGGCGCGGGGATGAGCCCGTTCAGCGCGTTCTGCCTGCTGCGGCCGAGGTTGTCGACGACGTCCTTGAGGTTCAGGTCGACCTTGGCGAACAGGTTGAAGTAGTCGCCCTTGACGTCGTTGTAGGCCTGGTCGGTGAACGGATAGGTCAGCAGGATCTCCAGTGCCTTCGGCAGGTCGCTGCCCGCCTCGCCGAGCTTCTGCAGCGTCGGCGTGAGCGCCTTGAGGTCGGCGACCAGGTCCGCCTTGCTCTTGTTGACCGTGTCGGTCGCGACGCCGGAGAGGTTGTTGAGCGCGTTCAGCATGGTCACCAGCTGGCCGCGCTGCTGCTCCAGCACGCCGAGCCCGGGCCCGAGGTTGTCGACCGCGCCGACCAGCTTGTCCTTCTGGTCCCGCAGCGTCATGGACAGCCGGTTGAGGCCGTCGAGCGCGCGGGTGATGTTGGCCGACTGGTTGTCGAGGTTGGTGACCAGCTCGTTCGCGTTGGCCAGCAGCGCCTTGATGTCCGGCTCGCGGCCGGCCGTGGCGTTGTTGAGTTCCTTGGTGATCGTGTTGAGCTGCTCCACGCCGCCGCCGTTGAGCAGCAGAGACAGCGCGCCGAGCACCTCTTCGACCTGGACGTCGCGGCCGGTGCGCGCGAGCGGGATGGTCGCCCCGTTCGCCAGCTGCCCGGTCGCCTCGGTGCCGCCCGGCGAGGCCAGCTCGACGTACTTCTCGCCGAGCAGGCTCGACTGCTTCACGTTGGCCATCGCGTTGGCGGGCAGCTTGACGTCGCCGTTGACCTCGACGGTCACCTCGGCGTGCCAGCCGTCCGGCGTCAGCCCGATCGCTTTGACCTGCCCGACCGGCACCTCGTTGACCTTCACCCCGGACTGCGGGACGAGGTCGAGCACGTCCTTGAACTGGATCTTCACCGTGTACGGGTGGCTGCCGAGGTCGGCCCCGCCGGGCAGCGGGACGTCGTAGACGCCGTTGAACGCGCAGCCGCTCAGCACGAGCGCGGTCACCGTGGTGAGCACCCCGCCCGCGGCGAACTTCGTCAGTCGCTTCACGTCAGCTCCCCTGCGTCCCGTAGACCTGGCCCTGCAGCGGGAGCGGCAGCGGCGGCAGCTGGCCGTTCTGCAACGCCTGGAGGACCTGCGCGGTGGACGGCAGCGGAATCGTGCCGTCGACCACCTTGGCGATGCCGTCGCAGGCGTTGCCGAGCAGCTGCTTGGTCACCGAGGTCTGCTTGAGCAGGCTGCACACCATCACCAGCGGCGGCTGGGTCAGCTCGTTGAGGTTCGGCCGCGCGTCGAGCGTGCCGGACGAGCCGTTGTAGACGCCGACGATGTTGGACAGTGCGACCGGCGCGACGTCGAGGATCTCGGCGAGCGAGCTGCGCTGGTCCACCAGCACCTTGGTCACGCTGGCCAGTTTGTCCACATTGGACTTCAACCGGCCGCGGTTGCGTTCGATGAAGCCCTGCACCGACTGCAGCGTGGTGCCGAGCTGCTGCACGGTCTGGGCGAGATTGTCCTTCTCCCCGGCGAGGAATCCGCTCACGTCGGCGAGCTGGCTCTCGAACTGGCGCACCTGGCCGTCGCTGTTGGCCAGCGACTGGGAGAACTTGCCGAGGTTCTGCACCGTCTGGAAGAGGTCGTCCTTGTTGCCCGCCAGCGTGCCGGACGCCTGCCCGAGCTTGGTGATCGTGTCGTGCAGCGCCTTGCCGTTGCCGTCGAGGTTGTTCGCCGCGGTGTTCAGCAGGTCCGAGAGCGAGCCGTTCTTGTTGGCCCCGTTCGGTCCCAGCGTCTCGCTGACCTTCGCCAGGCTGGCGGCGAGCTGGTCGACCTCCAGCGGCACCTCGGTGCGGTCGAGGCCGATCGTCGCGCCGTCGGAGATCCGCGGGCCGCCGGTGTAGGCCGGGGCCAGCTGGACGTAACGGTCGCTCACCAGCGACGGCGACACGATGACCGCCTTCGCGTCGGCGGGCACCGCGACCGAGCGGTCGTATTCGAGGTCGACCCGGACCTGGTTGCCCATCGGCTGGACCTTGGTCACCGTGCCCATGTCCACGCCGAGCATCCGGACGCTGTTGCCCTCGTAAAGGCCGACGGCACCGGAGAAGTACGCGGTCAGGTGGGTGCGACCGGCGTCCTTGAGAGTCCACCAGAGCGCGCCCGCGACCACGAGCGCGAGCACGATCGCGATCGTCATGCCGCGCATGAGCGACTGGCCGAAGCGGGTGTCGGTCATTTGGAGTTGCACCCCTCCGGATTGAGCGGGCCGACCGAAGGAAGCACCAGGCCGCAGATGTAGTTGTCGAACCAGTGCCCGGTGCCGATCGTGTTGTTGAAGACCCGGATGAACGGCGCGAACTTCTGGATTCCCTGCGCCAGCGAGTCCTGGTTGCGCTGCAGCATCGACGTGAGCTGGTCGAGCTGGGTGAGCACCGGGTTCAGCTGGCCGTCGTTGTCGTCGATCAGGCCCTGCAGCTGCGCCGACAGCTGCTTCGACCCGTCGAGCAGCGTCTTGATCGCCTGCTCGCGCTTGCCGATCTCGTCGAGCAGCTGGTTGCCGTCGGTGATCAGCTTCTGCACCTCGGCGTCGCGGTCGACCAGGGTCTGCGACACCTGGCGCGTGTTGGCCAGCAGGTTCGCCAGCTGCGAATCGCGCTTGGCGATCGTGTCCGACAGCTTCGAAAGCCCCGACAGCGCGCCCTTCACATCCTGCGGAGTGTTCGAGAACGTCTGGGTGATCGCCTCGAAGCTCTTCGACAGCTGGTTCGTGTCGATCGCGTCGACCGTCTGCGACAGGCCGCGGAAGGCGTCGAGCACGTCGTAGGGCGACATCGTGCGGTCGCGCGGGATCGGCGAGCCGGGGTCGAGGTTGCCGTTGCCCTGCGGGTCGAGCGCGAGGTACTTCTGGCCGAGCAGCGTCTTGATCTTGATCGCCGCCGTGGTCTTGTCGCCCATCCAGGCGTCCTTGACCTTGAACGACACCTTCACCGACGCGCCGTCCAGCTTGATGTCGGACACCTTGCCGACCTTCACGCCCGCGATCCGCACGTCGTTGTCCTTCTGCAGCCCGGCCGCTTCGGAGAAGTCCGCGCTGTAGGTGGTGCCGCCGCCGATCACCGGCAGGTCCTCGGAGTTCATCGCGGCGACGAGGCCGAGCGCCATCACCGCGATGCCGACCAGTGCGATCGGGATCGGGTTGCGTTTCTGGAAGGACTTCATCCCTTGCACCTGTCCCGGTTCGTCGGCAAGAGCGTGAAGTCCGTGTTCGGCAGCAGTGGCGGCGCGCCGACCGTCCCCGTCATCTCGCACGCGTAGAAGTTGAACCACGAGCCGTAGTCGGCGGTGCGGGTGAGCGCGCTGACCTTCTTCGGCATGAACTGGATGAAGTGCTCGACGAGCGGCTCGTTCTGGTTCAGGTTCGTGGTGAGCTTGCCCAGCGCGGCGATGTCGTCCTTCAGCGGGGCCCGCGCGTCGGTGAGCAGACCGGCGGTCGTGGTGGCCAGGTTGCCCAGCCCCTCGATCGCGTCACCGATCGGCTTGCGGTCCGCGGCGAGGCCGGAGACCAGCTGCTGCAGCTTCACGATCAGGTCGTTGAGCTGCGGGGTGTGCTGGTTGACCGTGTCGAGCACCGAGTTGAGGTTGTCGATGACCTCGCCGATCACCTGGTCCTTGTTGGCGATCGTGGTGGCCAGCGACGCGGTGTGCGACAGCAGGCTTTCCACCGTGCCGCCCTCGCCTTGGAGTACCTGGATGACCTCGTACGACAGCTTGTTCACGTCGGCCGGGTTCAGCGCGGTGAACAGCGGCTTGAAGCCGTTGAACAGCTCGGTCAGGTCCAGCGCGGGCGTGGTGCGTTCGAGCGGGATGGTGTCGCCCGGCTTGAGCGTCGCGCCGCTGGTGTCGTCGCCCTCGCCGAGCGAGACGTAGCGCTGGCCGACCAGGTTGCGGAACTTGATCTGCGCGGTGACGCCGGCCGGCAGCTTGCGCCCGGCGTCGACCTCGAAGTCCACCTGCGCCTGGCGCTTGTCGACGATCTTCACGTCCTTGACCTGGCCGACCCGGACGCCGGCGATGCGCACGTCGTCGTTCGGCAGCAGGAGCGTGGCATCGGTGAACCGCGCGGAGTATGCGCTGGTGCTGGTGGTGTTGATGTTCGCGATGCTGATGCCCAGCACGGTCGTGAACAGCACCGTGATGACCACGAAGATCGTCAGCTTGATCAGCGGTGCGGCGAGTCCCCTCACTTGACCGTCACCTCCGTGCCCCGGTAGAGCGGGCCGACGAGCAGCGAGCCCCAGCCCGGGAACTGGTTTTGCGAAATCCCCATCTCCGGGCTGACCAGCGCGGCGAGGAAGTTGTTCTCGGCCGCGGTGTTGACCGGGTTGCCGCCCGAGGCGCCGCCGCCGTTGATCCCCGCCGCGTCCGCCTTGAAGTTGGCCGGGTTCAGGCCCTCGCCCACGGTCTTCGGAGCCGGGCCCTGTTTGGTGCCGTCCTTGAACGGGCCGTCCGGCGGCTGCTGCGGGAAGGGGTCCGGCAGCGGGTTGAGGTCATAGCAGCGCGGGCCGCGCTTGTCCTCGAACCGCGGCTCCTCGCCCGGCTTGTACGGCCCGCGGTTCACCACGATCTCCAGAGTGGCGTTCAGACCGGGCTTGCCGGTGCCCTTGCCCAGCGCCTTGTCGACCGTGGGGACGATCTTCGCCATCTGGCCGAGCACGCACGGGTATTCCGGCGAGTACTTGGCGAGCAGCTCAGCGGTCGGCCGCGCGGTGCTGGCGAGACTGATCAGGTTCTGCGAGTTCGCTTCGAGGAACGACTGCAGGTCCTGCGACGCGGTGGTGAGGTTGCCGTAGAGGCTCGACAGGTTCGCCTGCTCGGCGACCACGGTGCGGGTGGTCGTGCTCAGGTTGTCCAGGCTCTGCACCAGATCCGGCGTCGCGTTGCTCAGGTGACCGGAGAACTCCGCGAGCGCCTGCAGGTTGTGCTGCAGTTCCGGCTCGTGCGGGTTCAGGTCGCCGATGTACTGGCCGAGCTGCGAGAGCGTTTCGCCGAGCGGTTTGCCGCGGCCCTGCAGCGCGGTCGAGATCGCGGTGAGCGTGCTGGACAGCTTCTGCGGCTGAACCGCCTGCAGCACCGGCATGAGGTGCTCCAGCGCCTGCTCCAGCTCGACCGCGCTCGACGTGCGGTCCTGGGTGATCACGTCGCCCTGGGAAAGCGTCTTGGCCGACGGGTCCTTCGGAATCTCCAGCGACACATAGCGTTCGCCGAACAACGTCTTCGGCAGGAATCGCGCGGACACGTTCTGCGGAATCAGCTTCACCGACTCCGGGTCCATCGCCAGCGTCAGTTCCGCGCCGTTCCCGGTGGCCTTGATGTCCTCCACCGAACCGACGATCAAACCGCGGACCTTCACGTCCGACTGCTTCAGCAATTGGTTGCCGATGCTGCCCGCGTCGAGCTTCACCGTGACGAACTTGCTGAACGCCTTGTCATACATCGCGATGCTGAGCGCGATCCCGCCGACGAGCACCGCCACCAGCAGCAGGCCGAGCAACCTGCGCCGTAGTGTGGTCATCCCGCAATCCTCACCGTGACGTCGGTTCCCCAGATCGCGAAACCGATGAAGAAGTTCACGACCGAAACCGTGACGATGGAAAGCCGCACCGCGCGGCCGACGGCCACGCCCACCCCGGCGGGCCCGCCGCTGGCCCGGTACCCGAAGTAGCAGTGCGAAAGAATGATCAAAACGCTGAAGATCAGCACTTTGATGAACGAATAGAGCACGTCTTGCGGTGGTAGGAACAGGTCGAAGTAATGATCGTAGGTACCCGCGGATTGTCCGTAGATATAGATAACGACCAGCCGCGAGGCGAGGTACGAGCTCAGCAGGCCGATCACGTACAGCGGGATCACCGCCACGAACCCGGCGATGATCCGCGTGGTCACCAGGTACGGAAGGCTCGGCACGCCCATCACTTCGAGCGCGTCGATCTCCTCGGAGATCCGCATCGCCCCGAGCTGCGCGGTGAAGCCCGCGCCGACCGTCGCCGACAGCGCCAGCCCGGCGACCAGCGGCGCGATCTCGCGGGTGTTGAAGAACGCGGTGAGGAAGCCGGTGAAGGCCGAGGTGCCGATCGAGTTCAGCGCCGAGTAGCCCTGGAGGCCGACGAGGACACCGGTGAACAGCGTCAGGCCGACCATCACGCCGACCGTGCCGCCGATGACCGCGAGCGAGCCGGAACCGAAGCTCACCTCGGCCAGCAGCCGCAGCACTTCCTTGGTGTAGCGGCGCAGCGTGCGCGGCGTCCACAGCAGAGCCCGGCCGTAGAACGACATCTGGTCGCCGAGCGTGTCCAGGGTCTCCAGCGGGCGGTTGGCGATCCGCTTCGCCCCCGAGAGGAACGTCATGGTCAGTCCAGCTTTCCGGGCACGAGCTGCAGGTAGATCAGCGTGATCACGAAGTTCACGACGAACAGCAGCAGGAACGTGATGACCACCGACTGGTTCACCGCGTCGCCGACGCCCTTCGGGCCGCCGCTCGGGTGCAGGCCGCGATAGGCCGCCACGACCGCGGCGATGAAGCCGAAGATCAGCGCCTTGATCTCACCGACCCAGAGGTCGGGCAGCTGCGCGAGCGCGGAGAAGCTGGACAGATACGCGCCCGGGGTGCCGCCCTGGAGCACGACGTTGAAGAAGTAGCCGCCGAGCACGCCGATGACGCTGACCATGCCGTTGAGCAGGAGCGCGACGAGCATCATGGCGAGCGTGCGGGGCACGATCAGGCGCTGGACCGCGGAGACGCCCAGCACCTCCATCGCGTCGATCTCCTCGCGGATGGTCCGCGCGCCGATGTCAGCACAGACAGCGCTGCCGCCCGCGCCGGCCACCAGCAGCGCGGTGACCAGCGGACTGGCCTGCTGCACGGTCGCCAGCACCGAACCAGCACCGGTGTAGGACTGCGCGCCGAGCTGGCGGGCGAGCGCGCCGAACTGCAGCGAGATGACCGCGCCGAACGGGATCGCGACGAGCGCGGTCGGCAGGATCGTCACGCTCGCGACGAACCAGGCCTGCTGGATGAACTCGCGGAACTGGAACGGGCGCTGGAAGATGCCGCGGATGATGTCGAGGCCGAGCGCGAACAGGTTCCCGGTCTCCCGCAGCATTCCGTAGCCGGGGATCTTGGCCGAGGTGGTGCTCACGCGCCACCCTGCCCGTGCCGGGGCGACCGGCGGTCCGCGGCACCGGGAATGCGCGCGACCTGGTCGGCGGGAAGCTGTCCCTGGTGCTGGTTGGGCACCGGACCCGGTGACGTGACCGGCGGCAGCTGCTGGGTGTCCTCGGGGCCGGGCTGGCGGGGGGCGCTCGCGTGCGGCCGCACGTTGTAGTGGCGCTGCTGCTCCGGCGTCAGGGATTCGATGATCCCCTCCTGCGCGTTCGCCGGGAGCGTGTGCAGGATCCGCATGACCCGGTCCATCCGCCGCTTCGCCCCGGCCCGCTCCGGAACGCCCGGGCTGACCTGCATCTGCGGCACGACGCCACGCACGTCCTCGTTGAGCACGTCGCCGTGGCCCGCCTCGGCCTCCGCCTGCTCGCGGGCCATCTGGGCGCTGTCCTTTTCCTCGGACATGCCGATCGGGCCGAGCTTGCGGCCGTTGAGGAACTGCTCGACCACCGGCTCTTCGCTGGTCAGCAGCACCTCGCGCGGGCCGAACATGACGAGTTCCTTGCGGAAGAGCATGCCGAGGTTGTCCGGCACCGTGCGGGCGAGGTTGATGTTGTGCGACACAATGAGGAACGTCGCGTCGATCTGGGCGTTGACGTCGAGGAAGAGCTGCGAGATGTAGGTCGTGCGGACCGGGTCGAGACCGGAGTCCGGCTCGTCGACCAGGATGATCTCCGGGTCCAGCACGAGGGCGCGGGCGAGGCCGGCGCGCTTGCGCATACCGCCGGAGATCTCGCCGGGGAGCTTCTTGTCCGCGCCGGCGAGACCGGTGATCTCAAGCTTCTCCAGCACGATCCGGCGGATCTCGGTCTCGGACTTCTTCGTGTGCTCCCGCAGCGGGAAGGCCACGTTGTCGAAGAGGTTCATCGAGCCGAACAGCGCGCCGTCCTGGAAGAGGACGCCGAAAAGCTTCCGGATCTCGTACAGCTTGTGCTCGGAGCAGGTGACGATGTCGACGCCGTTGATGACGCACCGTCCGCGATCCGGCTTGAGCAGGCCGATCATCGACTTCAGGAACACGGACTTGCCGGTTCCGGACGGGCCGAGCATCGCCGAGACCTCGCCGGGAGGCAGGGTCAGCGTCACGTCCCGCCAGATGGTCTGCTTTCCGAAGGACTTCGTCAGACCTTCGATGACCACCTCGGCACCCATCGCACCTCCAGGAGCTGTTCCGCGTCGTCGCGCACCGCCGCCCCGTCACCGCTGGCAGCGGCGGAGCTCGCGCGGCGAACTCCGCTTCAACCAGGTGCAACGAGCTGAGCGCGAACAGGTTACTCACCAGTTTTGTTCGCTGGCCAGCCCCCGTGCACACCTCACGCGACGGGGATCCAGTACGGCGACCGCTGGCAGCACGGTAGTGCACGTCACGTTCGGGCGCAGATTCAGATGGCCGACCGTCGCTCACCCTGACGGGTTAACCGGCGGAAACGCGGCCAACAGCGGGTGACTCGGGGCCGTCGGGCGAACAGTGTGTTCGCCTGAACGAGGGTGCCGCGGGTCCGGCTCGGCGACTGTGCGCTTTTTGTCCGAACAGCGAAAGGGGCGGGCACCCGTGTCGGGTGTCCGCCCCTTTCGAGGTGGTGCGGCAGGCGCTTGCGCGCCCGGGATCACTTGATGGTGATCTTGGCGCCGGCGGCCTCGAGCTTCTCCTTGGCGGCGTCGGCGGCCTCCTTGTCGACCTTCTCCAGGAGCGCCTTCGGAGCGGCCTCGACCAGCTCCTTGGCCTCCTTCAGGCCCAGACCGGAGACGACCTCGCGGACGACCTTGATGACCTGGATCTTCTTGTCGCCTGCCGAGTCGAGGACGACGTCGAACTCGTCCTGCTCCGCGGCGGCCTCGGCGGGCGCGGCACCCGGGGCGGCGGCCACGACGGCGGCCGGGGCGGCGGCGGTGACGTCGAAGGTGTCCTCGAACTCCTTCACGAACTCGGACAGCTCAAGAAGGGTCAGCTCCTTGAAGGCGTCGATCAGCTCGGCGGTGCTCAGCTTCGCCATGATGGCTTCCTCTCAGAAAAACGAACGAGACGTTCGGGGTGGGGTGGTTCAGCTCTCGGCGGGTGCTTCGGCTGCTTCGGTACCGGTGGCGTTGCGCTGCTTCTCCTCCAGCGCGGCAGCCAGGCGGGCAACCTGGGACGCCGGCGCCTGGAACAGCGCGGCGGCCTGGGAAAGCTTCGCCTTGAACGCGCCCGCCGCCTTGGAGAGCAGCACCTCGCGGCTGTCGAGATCGGCGATCTTGGTGATCTCGTCCACGGACAGCGACTTGCCGTCCATGTAGCCGCCCTTGATGACAAGCGCGTTGTTGTCCTTCGCGAAGTCGCGAAGCGCCTTCGCGGCGTCGACTGCCTCGCCGTGCACAAAAGCGATCGCGGTCGGGCCGACGAACAGGTCCTCGATCCCCTCAAGGCCGGCGTCCTCAGCGGCACGCTTGACGAGGGTGTTCTTCGCGACCCGGTACTTGGCACTGGTGCCGAGAGCGCGGCGCAGCTGGGACAGCTGAGTCACGGAGAGGCCGGTGTACTCGGTAACGACGGTGGCCGAGCTGCTGCGGAAGCTCTCCGCGATCTCGGCGACGGCCGCCACCTTGTCGGGCTTCGCCATGGTCGCCTCCTCTCTTGGCTAGTGTCACCACTGGCTTCGGCGGAGGCGCCCCCGAACGAAAAAACGCCCACGCGCAGTCAGACGCGGGGCGTTGCCCAGCCATGAAGACTGGGTTAGGGCCTCGTTCCTCCTGCGCGGGCCGTCGCCGTTGCGGGCGAACCTTCGCTCCCCGGGAATCCGGAGAGAACCAGCGGTCTTTGGTAGAACCGTCGACCAGCATACGGGAGGGCTCCGCGGCCTTAGCGGGCACCCCCTTGCTGAGCTGCGAGAACCGGGGCAGTCTCGGGAAATCCCGGCGGAGCGGGCATCATTGGTGACGTGGCGGAACAGCGTGATCACGGAAAGCCGGAAGAAACCCCCTCTCCCGGTTCGGGTGGATCCTCGGCGCAACCGCCCGCACTGCCGCAGCCCGGCAGGGACGAGGTCGCGCCGCGAACTCCCGCCCCGCCGTCGGCGAACCCGCCCCAACCGGCCGCGCCGAATCTCCCGCAGCCGAGCGGATCAGCCGAGCCGCAGCTGGATCCGGAGCAGCTGCGGCAGTTCCAGGAATTCCAGCGATTCCAGGAGTATCTGCGGTTCACCCAGTCCCAGCGGGGCGCCGAACCGGCTCCGGCGCCCGACCCGGGCCTGGTCCCGGCCGGCAACCGCCAGCCGCAACCACTCGCCGGCGGGCAGCCGCCCGCCCCGCCGAACCAGCCGGGCGCGCTGACCGAGTACGAGCAACCGCCGCGCAACCGCCGCCCGGTGCCGCGCTGGGTCAAGCGGCTCGGCGGGAAAATCCTTGGCTGGGTGATCGCACTGGTCATCCTCGGCATCCTGGTCAACTGGGGGTATCACCAGATCTTTCCCAGCGACGACGGCAAAAGCTCAGCCCAGATCGCCGCTGAGGGCGGCGGGACCTACCACACGAACCACATCTTCTCGACCAATCCGAACGAGGCGGTGCGGTTCGTCTACCACAACATCGCCCAGGGCCGGGTCGCCGACGCCTGCGGGCGATTCCGTGAGGATATCCAGGACAAGTTCGCCAAGGACACCACCGGCCAGCCGGATTGCAAGATCGCGGTCGAACAGCTCCACGCGCAAGTGAAGAACGTGAACGACTACGCCGAATCGCTCCCGTCCTACGTCTCCGGTCCGACTCCGCCGCCGGTGGTGAAGATCGATTCCTGCTCGTTCAACGTGAGCGGCGGTCCGGCGCTAGGCGTGTTCGAGGTGACCAAAGTGGACAAAGGCCAGTGGCTGATCACCGGTCACTCGTCCGGACCCGAGAAGTGCCCTCCGCCCACGGCGACCTCCACCCCGGGCTGACCCGTCAGGCAGGCGAACTGATCGGCAACCGGGTCTCCCCCGTGTCCGAGTACGCGAAGAAGTCCACCAACGCCGCCGCGAAAGCCGGGTGTGCCACCGCTTCCATGTGGTTCCCCGGTACCCGCATCAGCCGCGCGCCCGCGATCCCCGCGGCGAGGCGTTCCGGCTGAGTCGCCAGTTCGTCCGACTCCCCGGCCAGGATCAGCGTCGCCGCCGACAGGTTCGTCAGCCGCATCGGGCCGTGCGGGGTCGCGTGCATGACCGCGGCCAGCGCTTCGACGTCCGCGCCCGCGCGGCGGGCCAGCCGGCGGAACGGGCGCACCGCCGAGGGCACCTGGGACCGGTCTTCGGCCAGCAGGCCCTCCGCGATCTGAGTCCGGTTGATCACCCGGGCGTCCACCCCGCCGAAATCCACGATTCCCGCGCCGACGCCGCCGACCGCGAGGCAGCGGACTCGCGGGTCACTCGTAGCCACCAGCAGCGAGACGATCGCGCCCATCGAGTAGCCCGCCAGGCACACCTCGTCCAGGCCGAGTTCGTCGAACAGCGCGGTCAGGTCCGCGGCCATGATGTCCTCGCCGTAGGCCGCCGGGTCGTGCGGTTTCTCCGACGCGCCGTGGCCGCGCGCGTCCGGTGCGATCACCGTGAACCCGGCCTTGACCAGCGCGTCCACGACTCCGGGGTTGACCCAGTTCACCTGGGAATCGGCGGCGAAACCGTGGTGCAGCACGACGGGCCGCCGGTGCCGTCCGTCGCCCTCCCAAACGGTGTAGCTCAGCTGGAGCCCGTCGGGGGCGAGGAACGTCGTTGGCATATGTCCATGAGACACGAAAAAAGGGTGGTCACCCACGTTGCGTGACCACCCTTTCGCGTGATGTGCGACTCAGACCGCCGCTTCCTCGGAGAGGAGGTTGCGGGTCCGCGCCGGGTCGACCGGGATGCCCGGGCCCATCGTCGTGGTGAAGGTGATCTTCTTGACGTAGCGGCCCTTCGCCGACGACGGCTTGGCGCGCAGGATCTCGTCCAGCGCGGCCGCGTAGTTCTCCACCAGCTTCTCGGTGTCGAACGACGCCTTGCCGATCACCAGGTGCAGGTTCGCCTGCTTGTCGACGCGGAAGTTGATCTTGCCGCCCTTGATGTCCTTCACGGCCTTCTCGACCGCGGGGGTCACCGTGCCGGTCTTCGGGTTCGGCATGAGGCCGCGCGGGCCGAGGATGCGGGCGATGCGGCCCACCTTGGCCATCTGGTCCGGCGTCGCGATCGCGGCGTCGAAGTCGAGCCAGCCACCCTGGATGCGCTCGATCAGTTCGTCGGTGCCGACCGCGTCCGCGCCGGCGGCCTCGGCCTCAGCGGCCTTGTCGCCGACGGCGAAAACGATGACGCGGGCGGTCTTACCGGTGCCGTGCGGCAGGTTCACGGTGCCGCGGACCATCTGGTCGGCCTTGCGCGGGTCGACCCCGAGACGCATCGCGACCTCGACGGTCGCGTCCATCTTCGTCTTGGAGGTCTCCTTCGCCAGCTTCACGGCCTCGAGCGGCGCGTACAGCCGCGCCTTGTCGATCAGCTCCGCGGCCTGGCGGTAGGCCTTGCTGTGCTTGGTCATGCTTCTGTCCTCAAATCAATGGATCAGTGTGGTGGCGAGCCGCACCCGGCTCTCCCACGGATTGCGGTGAAAGGTCAGCCTTCGACCGTGATGCCCATCGAACGGGCGGTGCCGGCGATGATCTTCGCGGCCTGGTCGATGTCGTGCGCGTTGAGGTCGGTCTCCTTGGTCTTCGCGATCTCGCGGACCTGGTCCCAGGTGACCTTGGCGACCTTGGTCTTGTGCGGCTCGCCGGAGCCCTTCTCCACGCCCGCGGCCTTGAGCAGCAGCTTGGCGGCCGGCGGCGTCTTCAGCTTGAAGTCGAACGACCGGTCCTCGTACACGGAGATCTCGACCGGGACGACGTCCCCGCGCTGCGACTCGGTCGCGGCGTTGTAGGCCTTGCAGAACTCCATGATGTTGACGCCGTGCTGACCCAGCGCCGGGCCGACCGGCGGCGCGGGGTTGGCCGCACCCGCCTTGATCTGCAGCTTGATGATCGCCGCAAGCTTCTTCTTCTTGGGTGGCATTACCTTGTGTCCTTCTTAACTGACGTGAGTCCCCCGCACACCTGCCAGTACGCGGGGACTGCCGACCGGGATGGCCCGGCCGTCAGATCTTGGAGACCTGGCTGAACGAGAGCTCGACCGGGGTCTCCCGGCCGAAGATCGACACCAGGACCTTCAGCTTCTGCCCGTCGACGTTGACCTCGGAGATCGTGGCGGGCAGCGTGGCGAACGGGCCGTCCATGACGGTAACCGACTCGCCGACCTCGAAGTCGACCTCGACGGCGGGCGCACCGGACGGCGCGGCGGCGGCGGACTCGCCGCCCTTGGCCGCCTTGGCCGGGGCTTCCTTCTCGACCTGCGGGGCGAGGAACTTCAGCACCTCGTCCACGGTCAGCGGCGACGGCCGCGAGGTGGCTCCGACGAACCCGGTGACGCCCGGGGTGTTGCGGACCGCGCTCCACGACTGGTCGTTGAGGTCCATCCGGACCAGGATGTAGCCGGGCAGCACCTTGCGCTGCACCTGCTTGCGCTGGCCGTTCTTGATCTCGGTGACCTCTTCGGTCGGAACCTCGATCTGGAAGATGTAGTCCTCGACGTCCAGGGTCTGGGTACGCGTCTCGAGGTTGGTCTTGACCTTGTTCTCGTAACCGGCGTACGAGTGCACGACGTACCACTCGCCCGGCGCGGCCTTGAGCTCGGCGCGCAGCGCGGCGACCGGGTCGTCCGCCTCGGGGGCGGGCTCGGTCACGTCGGCGTCGTCCGCGTCGCTGTCGTCGGCGGAGGCTTCTTCGGCGACGACCTCGTCCTCGGCGACGGGCACCTCGACGGCGTCGGCGGACTCCTCGTCGCCGGGTGCCGTCTGCACCTGCTCGTCGGAAAGCTCGGTCAGGTCGCGACCGGCTTCGGTGCCGTTGTCGGAGGTCACGTTCCGTCCTCTCAGTTGATCGCTTGCCGGGCCGGACCGGGGCCCGGCCAGCGCGGTGGCGCGCCCGTTGCGGGCGTCAGCCGAAGACCAGCCCGACCAGCTCCTTGAAGCCGAGNAAGCCGAGATCGAGGCCGCTCACGAGGGCCACCATGAACACCACGAACACCAGCACGACCGCGGTGTAGGTGACCATCTGCTTGCGGTTGGGCCAGATGACCTTGCGGAGCTCGGCCCAGACCTCGCGGATGAACCGCGTGAACCGGGCGAACACCGAGGCCTTCTTGGCCTTCCGGTCCCGTTTGGGGGTAGGCGCGCCCTTGGCGTCGGCGGGCTTCGCGACCTTGTCGCCCGCCTTGCCGGACGGACGGGTCGAGCCCGGCCGTGCCTCGGACTTGCCTGCCGGCCGAGCGGAAGCGCGGCGTTCGCGCCGAGCCGCGGCGGACACCGGGCGGGATTCGACTCCGGACTGCTTGCCCGAATCGTCCTGCTCGTGCTCGCCGCTGGCGTCGCTGTCGCTCACGACCACTCCTCCGCTCCACCAGTTCCCGTACGCAGGGGTGACAGGACTTGAACCTGCAACCTGCGGTTTTGGAGACCGCTGCTCTGCCAATTGAGCTACACCCCTGTGGAGCCCGGTCACCCTGGCTCCGGAGGACGCATTCCATCATCCCCACCATCCGGCGGGGATGACCGTAGTGCGTTCCGAGTTCCGAAGTCTACGGCAAGCCGGATGAAGCCTCGCAACCCAGCCCCCTCGACCGCGCCGCGGCGGTCTCGCGGCACCCCGGAGACGGCCGTTCCGGACCCTTCGGGCAGCACCCCGGAATCCTCGGCGAAGATCACCTGATCGTGCGAATATTAGCCCGTGCCCGTAATCCGATTAATCGCAAAGCCGCCGGCGACCGCCGCCTCGCCCGGCTTCGTAACCGTTCCGGATTGCTGGCACGGCAAGCGAAACCGCTTCCGCACCCGCGAATTTCCCCGCCAGGCGGCCAAGACCGGCCCACGGGAAGATGATCTTCGTTGACTCGCAAGCGGAACTCTGATCAAGGAGCATCGGTGACCTCATTCCGGCTTGGGCTCGCTTTGCCGCAGTACGGCAAGCTCGCCGACCCCTCCGCCATCGCCGGCTTCGCCACCGAAGCCGAGCGCATGGGCTTCGCTTCGCTGTGGGTCGGCGACCGGGTGCTGACCCCGGTCGCCCCGAAGACCTATTACCCGTCCGGTACACCCGAACAGCCGTACCCGCCGGAGTTCGTCCGCTTCGTCGATCCGCTGCTGGCGCTCACCATCGCGGCGAATTCGACCGAGACCGCGCGGCTGGGGTCGAGCACCCTCAACGGCCCGCTCTACTCCCCGGTGCTGCTGGCGCGCTCCCTGACTTCGCTGGACCTGCTGTCCGGCGGCAGGCTCGACGTCGGACTGGGGCTCAGCTGGCTTCGCGACGAGTACACCGCCGCCGGCGTGCCGTGGGAGCACCGCGGCGCGCGGCTGGCCGAACTGGTCGAGGTGCTGCGGACGCTCTGGACCGCGGACCCGGCCGGGCACCAGAGCGAACGCTGGGACATCCCGGACTCCCTGATCGGCCTGCGTCCGCTGCAGCAGCCCGGCCCGCCGGTGCTGCTGGGCGGGGCGTCGGACGCGGCACTGCGCCGCGTCGGCCGGATCGCCGACGGCTGGTTGCCCGCCGGGCTCCCGATCCCGCTGCTGCGGCAGAAGTGGGCGATGGTCGTCGAATCCGCGGAGAAGGCGGGCCGGGATCCCGAGTCGCTGCGCCGGGTGCTGCGGATCAACCCGACGCCGGGCTCGAAAACGGCGACCGTCGAGGACGTCGCAGCTCAGCTGAAGGCCGCCGAAGCCGACGGCATCACCGAGGCCCTGGTCGATCTGCACTATCTGGCCGAAACCGTCCCGCACGCGCTGGAGCTGGCGGGCGAGTTGCATGCCGCTGTCTTCGCGTGATCACCCGTAAGCGGGTCGTCGGCGAGGGGCCGGACCGGTAAAACGGTCGGGTGGGGGCAAACAAAAGCGGTGGATGCGGGTTGCTCGTCCTCGTCGTCGTGGGGGCGCTGCTGGCCGTCGGCTACTACAAGTCGAAGCACGACTCGTCGTCCGCACCGCCGTCCGGCGCGGACACCGGCGGCGGCAGCGGCCGGTACGTCGCGCTCGGCGACTCCTACACGTCGGCGCCGCGCACCGGGAAGCAGGCGGGCTCGCCGACCGGATGCGCGCGGTCGGACAACAACTATCCGCATCTGGTGTCGGCGAAGCTGAAGCCGGCGAAGTTCGTGGACGTCAGCTGCAGCGGCGCGACGACCGAGGACTTGACCGGCGCGCAGTCGACCCGCAACGGCTCGAACCCGCCGCAGTTCGACTCGGTCACCGCGAACACGACGCTCGTCACCCTGGGCATCGGCGGCAACGATGTGGGATTCATCTCACTGGCCCAGACCTGCGTGACCGCCCACCAGAGCGCCTCGCCGTGCAAGGACCGGCTCACCGCGGGCGGCAAGGACGAACTGGCCGACCGGATCAGCGGGACCGCGAAGAAGGTCGGCACCGCGCTCGACCAGATCCACCAGAAGGCCCCGAAAGCGCGAGTGGTGGTCGTCGGCTACCCCACGGTCCTCCCGGACGGCGACGGCTGCTGGCCGGTGCTGCCGCTGGGCTCCGGCGACGTGGCGTACCTGCGGGACGCCCTCGGCAAGCTCAACGACGCCCTGTCCGACCAGGCCAAGTCGCACGACGCCGGATTCGCGGACACCGCCGAGCCGAGCAAGGGCCACGACGTCTGCGCGAATTCGGACGTCAAATGGGTCGAAGGGGTGGTCCCGACGTCCTCGGCCGCGGCCCTGCACCCGAACGCGCGGGGCGAGGCGGGGATGGCTGACGTGGTGGAGTCGGTGCTCGGAGCGCACTGAGGCGGCGGCCCAATGAGGTTTTCCCGGTTGCTTGCGCGGCGGGTTCGCGACCACCGCACACTGGTGCAGCAGCTCCCCGGTCCCGCCGGTGTGAACGGGACCACGCGGCTCGGCCCGCAGGCTGTGCACCTCCGCAGCGAGGCCGCACGCTTCTGAGAAACCCCCGATGTGGCATTGGGGTATCCCGACGCACCCAACGTGGCATTGGCCGGACTGGCACCAGACCCGCGGGGGGAGTTTTACGTGTAGCTCCGCTGGGTGAGGGGCGTTGAGCGCACCCAACGCCACATTGGGCGCGAAGCGGGCTCTGCGGGCGAAGCCGGGCGATCAGGGGCGGACGAGAGCCTGCGGTTTGCCCAGCACGGTCTTGCCCTCGAACTTCACCGTCAGGTCAATCCGCGCGAGCCCCTCGTCCGTCAGCGCGCCGACCTTGCCGGTCACCTCGACCAGAGCGCCCTCGTCGTTGTCCGGCACCACGACCGGGCGGGTGAAGCGCGTGCTGAAGTCCACGAGGCGGGCCGGGTCACCGAGCCAGTCGGTGACGATGCGGCCGGACAGGGCCATCGTGAGCATGCCGTGCGCGATCACGTCCGGGAGGCCGACCTTGGTCGCGAAGTTCTCGTTCCAGTGGATCGGGTTGAAATCGAGCGAGGCCCCGGCGTAGCGGACCAGTTGCGCGCGGGTGATGCGGACCTCCAGCGGAGGCAGTTCGTCGCCGACGTTCACGCTTCCGCCCCCCGAACCACGAGCTGCGCCCGCGTCGTGCACACGAGTTTGCCGTCCGCGTCGGTGATTTCCGCGCGGAGGTTGATGAAGTCGTTGCCCGCCCTCGCCATGATCGCCTCGATCGTGGCCGAGATTTCCAGCTCGTCGCCTGCGTGGACCGGGCGTTCGTAGCGGAAGCCCTGGTCGCCGTGGACCATCCGGGAGTAGTCGAGGCCGAGCGCGGGGTCGGACACGATGCCGTTGATCTTCGGCAGGTTCAGGATGGTGAGGAAGGTGGGCGGCGCGAGCACGTCCGGGTGGCCGGCCGCGCGGGCCGCCTCCGGGTCCCGGTACACCGGGTTCGGGTCGTCGATCGCGTCGGCGAACTCGCGGATCTTCTCCCGGCTCACGAAGTACTTGCTGTCCGACGGGTACTCCCGCCCGGTGAACGACTGGTCCAAAGGCACGCGAAGAAGGCTAACCGAACCTCGGCGCCGACCCGCGCGGGTGCCAGAACTGGCCAGTAGACAGCGAAAAGCCGCCCCGGCGCAGTGCCGGGGCGGCTCTTCGAAGCTGGTAAAAGACCGCCTGCGTCAGCGGGTCTCTTTGTGAGTCCGGTGCGTACCGCAGTTCGGGCAGAACTTCTTCATCTCCAGGCGATCCGGGTTGTTGCGCCGGTTCTTCTTGGTGATGTAGTTGCGGTGCTTGCACTCCTCGCACGCCAGCGTGATCTTGGGTCGCACGTCGGTGGCAGCCACAGCGTTTCCTTCTCTCTCAGATCCGGGGGCCAGCCCCGTCGTTACCGCGTAGCGGTGGCCGGACTTGAACCGGCGACACAGCGATTATGAGCCGCTTGCTCTGCCAACTGAGCTACACCGCCCTACGTGACGGCCAACCCCAACCCGGCCGAAACGCTCCGGGGGTCCAGGGGGCTAGCCCCTGGCGGGGGTCTGGGGGTTCGACCCCCAGATGGACGCCGCGAAGCGAGCCACGTCCGCGTTTTCCGCAGACATAGCTCGCCTACTCGCGAGCCCCTTTACGGAATCGAACCGTAGACCTTCTCCTTACCATGGAGACGCTCTGCCGACTGAGCTAAAGGGGCCTGCCTCTCGCGAGGACTTGGAAAGATTAGCAAGGGGGTTCACCCGGCTGTGCAACCGGGGTCGGTTAACCACAAAACCTCAGGTCAGCAGGGTCAGCACGGTCTCCGAGTGCCGTCCCGGCGAGCGCGCCGTGCGGGCCTGCAGCCACGCCTCGAGGCGGTCCTCCGGCAGCGGCCGCGAGATCAGATANAGATCGGTGCCCATGCCGAGCACGAAGCTCTTGTCGATCTTGACCTGGTCCACCGGCAGCTGGCGCAGGTACGCCAGCGACGAGTACCCGGTGCCGAAGTCGTCCACCGCCAGCACGATGCCCAGCGAATGCAGCTCGCGCAGGATCGGCAGCGCCTTCTGCGGGTCGGACATCACGCCGGACTCGGTCAGTTCGAACGTCAGCAGTTCCGGCGGCACGTCGAAGCGTTCCAGTTCGCGCTGGACCTTCGCCGGGAAGTCGTCGTCGGACAGATTCCGCACCGAAAGGTTCACTGCCGCGGAGATCCGCAAGCCCTCGTCGAGCCACTTGCGCACGCGCTTCAGCGATTCCTCCAGCACGAACGACGTCAGCACGCCGATCAGGCCGGCCGCCTCGATCGCGGGCACGAACTCGTCCGGACCGAGCCTGCCGAATTCCGGGTGTACCCAGCGCACGAGCGCCTCGACGCCTTGCACCTGCCGGTTCGGCAGCGTCACCTTCGGCTGGTAGTGCACCGAGACGTGGCCGTCTTCCAGCGACTGCCGGAACTGCGTGACCATCTGGAACCGGCGCAGGAAGATCTGGCCCATGCTCGGTACGTAGCCGCGCACTTCCTCGCCGCCGCGGGTGGCGCGGACGGCGACGTCGGCGCGCTGCAGCAGGCCGTCGACGTCGACCTCGCCGGCGTCGTCCACGGAGCTGGCGTAGCCGATCATCGCGTTGGCCTCGACCGAAAGCCGGTCCACCGGATACGGCTCGGACAGCTGCACCCGCAGCCGTTCGGCGGCACGGTGGGCGTCTTCGATCGTGCAGTCCACGAGCAGCGCGGCGAAGGACGCGCCTTCGAGCCGGGCGAGCGGGACGTCCGGGCCGAGTGCGCCGCGGATGCGGGTGCCCGCGGCGACGACCATCCGGTCCGCCCACGAGTAGCCGAGCGCGTCGCTGACCGTGGAGAAGACGTCGAGGTCGATCCGCAGCACCACGGCCTCCGCCGATTCGCGCAGCGGATCCCGCGAGACCTGCTGGAATCCCGGCCGGTTCAGGTGCCCGGTGAGCGGGTCGTGGTAGGCGTCGTGGCGGAGCGTGGCGAGCAGCCGCCGGTTGTCGAGCGACGTCGCGAGGTGGCTGGCCATCGTGCCGAGCAACTGGACGTCGTACTTGCCGAAACCGCGCCAGCGCGAGAGCCGGTCGTGCGCTTCGACGACTCCGAGCAGCCGGTTCGCACTGCGCAGCGGCACCACGAGCGCTTCCTGCGCACTGCGTTCCAGCAGCGCCGCACGGACGTCCGGGTTGGCCTCGGTGATCCGGAAGTGCCGCACGTGCGCACCGGGCAGGCGCAGCAGCGGGTCGTCGCTGGCCGGGTCCGAGGCCGGAAGTTCGTTGCCCGCGACGACGACGCGCATCGGATCATCGGCCTCGAGCCGCAGGCGGAGCACGACGCGTCCGGCGGCCAGCTGGTCCTTGATCCGCTCGGCGATCGTGGCCCATTCGCGCACGTCGACCTCGCCCACCAGCTCCTCGCCGCGGCTCGCCGGACGAGCGGCCGCCTGCTGCCCGGACCGCGCGACCATCAGGCTGACGTCGGACAGCGCTTCCATGTCCCGCTGTTCGCGAAGCAGATCGGAGTAAGCCCAGTACAGCGCGGTCAGGCCGAGGAACACCGCCAGCACCAGCGGCCAGGCCTGCGGGGTGCTCTCGATGACGAGGTAGCCGGTGAGGCCGACCGAAGCGTTGACGAAGCCGACCACGAGGATGCGGCCGGTCAGCCGGATCGCGGTGCTCACGCGCATCCGGCGGCGCAGCACGCGCACCGCGGCCAGCGCGAGCAGCGTGCTGACCAGCGGCGCGGTGAGCGTTCCGGCGAGCGCGGCGACCCACGGCATGGTCGGCCCGCCGCCCATGGCCAGGTGCACGAGCCCGGCGACGGCGAACGCGCCGGTGATTTCGAGCAGGAACGCGCCCGCGTTGTAGAGGACGCGGCCGGCGACCTTGCGCGCCAGCAGGGTGCCGATTCCCGCCACGAGATGTGCGGCGAGCACCACTTCGAACGGGGCGACGAAGAAACCGATTACCAGCGGAATCTCGGTGAACGATATGGTCCACGAGATGCCGCTGCGGACGTCGACGTTGATGCCGAGCTGTTCGGCGAGCAGGAACGCGACCGCGAGCACCGGGCCGATCCACCAGAGCTTCGCCGAGCCGTGGAACGGCAGCCAGGAGCCGACGGCGAAGGCCGCGAGCAGGCCGAGGCCCAGCACGAAGAAGGTGTAAACGCGGAAGCGGCTTTCGTCCGTGCGGCCGTCGGCCGGTGCGGAGCCAGCTCCTCCCGAGCCCATCGCCTCCGGCGCGGTACCGGGATGGGCGTTGCTGTCCGGCATCCGACCTTCCTTCCCGGCTGCCCGGTCGCGCTCGTCCGTGACGTCAGGTGTGGGCGAGGGCGCCACCTTACCCCGTAGGGCGTACCGGCGTCCCTTTCGAGACAGTAGGAGATCACCCCAGGGTTAACAATGGGCGTTCTTCTCTGACCTGCGTGGACCAAGGAGTGAAACTCCCGGTTCGCCCCGGAACCCCCGGGCCGGGGAGTGTTCTGGGGGTCTTTTCCGCATCTGTCGGCGGACAATGGCGGTATGCACAACGACGTGACAGCCACCGGCCATGCGGCGCGCATCGCCACGGTGGACGCACTGCTTCCCGCGCCACTCCCCTTCGAGGTCGGAGGGGATTCCGTCCTGCTTTCCGCCGAGGTCGGCGACACCACCGCGGCCGGTCTGACGACGTGCACCGGGCTCGGCCCGGACAGCCCTCAGTCGATGTGGCGGGCACTCGTCGAGCACCGGCTGGAGGTCCAGCTGGCCGGCCCCGATCCGGCCGCCGGACTCGACGCCTTGCTCACTCGATGGGATGAACACCTGCGGTCCCTCGCCCGAGTGGGGGATACGGAGTGCGCCGCGGTGCTCTCCCGGCCCAGCCGCGACACCGCCGGAGCCACCGAACTCCTCCGGCACGGCTTCGCCCCGGTCGGCGTGCTCGCGGTCCGCCCGGCGCAGCGGATGGCCGCCGGACCCGACGCGACACCGGGCGTCTGCATCCGGCACGCGACGCCGGACGACCTCTCCACCGCGGTCGCGCTGCAGCTCGAATTGCAGCGGTACGACGCGCAGTTCGGCCGGATCACGCTCCGCCCCGGCGTCGAGGAGCTGATCACCAAGGAGCTGCTGCACCACCTCGAACGGCCTGAGCCGCAGGTCTGGATCGCGGAGCTGTACGGCCAGCCGCTCGGCATGGTCGTGCTGCAGATGCCCGACGAGACCGGCTGGATCCGGCACCGGGTGGCCGCTTCTCGCGTGGGTTACCTGTCGTCGCTGGCGGTTTCCGAGGCGGCTCGGTCCTCCGGTGTCGGCACCGCGCTGGCCGCGCACGCGCACCAGGTCTTCGACGAGGCGGGCGCGGATGTCGTGCTGCTGCACCACGCCGTGGCGAACCCTCGGTCGACGCCGTTCTGGTACGCGCAGGGCTACCGGCCGCTGTGGACCGGCTGGCAGCGAAGGCCCGCCGTGCGTTCTCGCTAGTCTGGCGTTGCCAGGCGATCCGAGGGGAGCCCCAGTGACCGAGAAACCCGACGCTGCGCCGAAAGCGCCGGAAGGCGTCGATGTCGAGAAACCCTCGGCCGCGCGGGTCTACGACTGGTACCTGGGCGGCAAGCAGAACTGGGCGGTGGACCGGGAGTTCGGCCGCCGCGTCGAGAAGATGTGGTCGCTCGCCCGGCCTGGCGCGAAGCAGAACCGCGAGTTCATGAACCGCGTGGTGCGCGCCGCGCTGGACGCGGGCATCCGGCAGTTCCTCGACCTCGGCTCCGGCGTGCCGACCGCGGGCAACGTGCACGAGGTGGTCGAGGCCGCGCTGGGCGACGACGACGAGGCCACCGTGGTGTACGTCGACTACGAGCCGGTGGCCGTGGCGCACGCGACGCTGATCCTTGAGGACGAGGCGGCCACCGACTGGGCCGGGATCGTCCAGGCCGACATGCGCGATCCCCGGGCCGTGCTGAACGACCCGCGCACCCGCGAGCTGATCGACTTCGACAAGCCGGTGTGCGTGATGCTGATGGCGGTGCTGCACTTCGTCGGCCCGGACGACGATCCGGACGGCATTGTGCGCGCCTATCGGGACAAGCTCGTGTCCGGCAGCTGGCTGGCGATCTCGCAGATGAGCGAGGGCGACGGCAGCGGTCCCGCGCTGGAGGGACTGCGCTGGTTCGTCGAGCAGTACCGCAAGACGAGCAATCCGATGTGGCTGCGGGACCGCGACGAGATCGAACCGTTCTTCGGCGGCTGGCCGCTGCTGGAGCCGGGGATCACCCATCTGCCGGACTGGCGGCCGGAGCGCGAGCTGAACGCCGTGGAGGCGGAGGCTCGCCCGTTCGCCTGGTGCGCGGTGGCGCGCAAGCCGTGACCGCCCCCGACGCACCGCGGGGCGTGGACGTCGACAAGCCCTCCGCCGCCCGGATCTACGACTGGTACCTCGGCGGCACCCAGAACTGGGCGGTGGACCGGGAATTCGGCCGCCGCGTCGAGAAGGTGTGGCCGCTCATCCGGCCGATGTCGCGGGAGAACCGGGCGTTCATGAACCGGGTCGTGCGGGCCGCGCTCGACGCGGGGATCCGGCAGTTCGTCGATCTCGGGTCGGGCGTGCCGACGGCGGGCAACGTGCACGAGATCGTCCGTGACCAGCTGCCGGCGAGGGTCGTCTACGTCGACTACGAACCGGTCGCGGCGGCGCATTCGCGAGTGATCCTCGAAGGCGAGGACGCGACCGAATGGGCCGGGATCGTCGAACGCGACATCCGCGATCCGGAGGCGATCTTCGCCGACGAAATCACCCAGGAGCTGATCGACTGGTCGCAGCCGGTGTGCCTGCTGATGATCACCGTGCTGCACTTCCTCGGCCCCGGCGACCGGCCGGACGAGCTGGTCGCCGCCTACCGCGACCAGCTCGCGCCCGGCTCGTGGCTGGCCGTCACGCACGGCACCTGCCGGGACGACGCGCCGCCGGAGCGGGCGGCCGAGGTCCGCGCGTTCGTCGACGCGTACCGGGACACGTCGAACCCGGCGTACCTGCGCTCGGACGAGGAGATCCTGCCGTTCTTCGGCGGCTGGCCGCTGCTGGAGCCGGGGATGAGCGCGCTGCCGGACTGGCGGCCGGACGAAGCGGTGTCGGAGTTCGCGGCGGAGGTCCGGCCGTTTGCCTGGGGTGCGGTCGCGCGGAAACCGTCGTGAGTGTTCATGCCGGTGAGAACCGGGATTGCCACTCACGACCCCCCGGCTTCTCTCCCAGCGAACACTCCCGGGGAAACAAACCCGCCCCTCAGAGAGTTGAGCACCTACGACTCAACTATTCGAGGAGTGCACATGTCCGACCCCCGCCTCCTGCCCGTCCTCCCGCTCGATGACGACGTCGTGCTGCCGGGCATGGTGGTCCCGCTCGACCTCGGCGACGCAGAGACCCGGGAGGCAGTGGAGTCCGCCCAAGCCAAGACCCCCGCGACCGCGTCGTTCCCCGGGATCCGCTCGGGCGCGGCGAGCAAGGCCGAAGTCCTGATCGTCCCGCGCGTGCACGGCGAGTACGCCGAACTGGGCACCGTCGCGACCGTCGAACGGATCGGCCGCGTTCCCGGCGGCAAGACCGCGGTGCTGCTCCGCGGTACCGCGCGCGCTTCCGTCGGCCGGATCGCCGACGGCCCCGGCGCGGCCCGCTGGGTGCACGCCGACGCCGCGGACGAAACTTCCGACGACCGCACCGCGCAGCTCGCCGCGGAGTACAAGGCCGTGGTCATCTCCGTGCTGCAGCAACGCGGCGGCTGGCAGATGATCGACGCCGTCCAGCAGGTCGAGGAGCCGTCCGCGATCGCCGACCTGGCAGGCAACGCGCCGTACCTGTCCACCGACCAGAAGCTGGAGCTGCTGAGCGCGCTCGACATCAGCGTCCGGCTGGAGAAGGCCCTTGAGTGGAGCCGGGAGTACCTGGCCGAACTGGAGGTCACCGAGACCATCCGCAAGGACGTCGCGGACGGGATGGAGAAGCAGCAGAAGGAATTCCTGCTGCGCCGCCAGCTCGAAGCGATCCGCAAGGAACTGGGCGAACTCGACGGCGCCGCGGCCGACGACGACTACCGCGCCCGGGTGGAAGCCGCCGACCTGCCGGACGAGGTGCGCAAGGCCGCGCTGGCCGAGGTCGACAAGCTGGAGCGGACGTCCGAGCAGTCGCCCGAGGGCGGCTGGATCCGGACCTGGCTCGACACGGTGCTGGAGCTGCCGTGGACTGAGCGGACGGAGGACGTCTACGACATCGCCGCCGCGCGGGCCGTGCTCGACGCGGACCACGCGGGTCTGGACGACGTCAAGGAACGGATCATCGAGTACCTGGCCGTACGCAAGCGCCGCGCGGAATCGGGCCTCGGCCCGGTCGGCGGACGGCGTTCCGGTGCCGTGCTCGCGCTCGCCGGCCCTCCCGGGGTCGGCAAGACGTCGCTGGGCGAATCGGTCGCGAAGGCGATGGGACGCAAGTTCGTGCGCGTCGCGCTGGGCGGCATCCGGGACGAGGCCGAGATCCGCGGCCACCGGCGCACCTACGTCGGCGCGCTGCCCGGCCGGATCGTGCGGGCCATCAAGGAGGCCGGCTCGATGAACCCGGTCGTGCTGCTCGACGAAATCGACAAGGTCGGAGCCGACTACCGCGGCGACCCGACGGCCGCGCTGCTCGAAGTGCTGGACCCGGAACAGAACCACACGTTCCGCGACCACTACCTCGAGGTCGAACTGGATCTGTCCGATGTGGTCTTCCTCGCGACGGCCAACGCACTGGAGACCATCCCCGGCCCGCTGCTGGACCGGATGGAACTGGTGACGCTGGACGGCTACACCGAACACGAGAAGGTCACCATCGCGCGGGATCACCTGCTCCCCCGCGAACTCGAACGAGCCGGCCTGGCGTCCGGCGACGTGGTGCTGACCGACGAGGCGTTCAGCCGGATCGCCGCGGAGTACACCCGCGAGGCCGGGGTGCGCGACGCGAACCGGACGATCGCGAAGGTGCTGCGGAAGATCGCCACGAAGGTGGCTCTCGGTTCGGTCTCGCTGCCGCTGTCGATTTCGGCGGCGGACCTGGAAACCTACCTCGGCCGGCCACGGCACGTACCGGAATCGTCGCTGCCGACGGCGACCCAGCGGACGTCTTTGCCAGGCGTGGCAACGGGTTTGGCAGTCACCGGCGCTGGCGGTGACGTGCTGTACATCGAGGCGTCGCTGGCCGATCCGGAGAGCGGAGCTTCGGGCCTGCAACTGACCGGGCAGCTGGGTGAGGTGATGAAGGAGTCGGTGCAGATCGCGCTGTCGTACCTGCGCTCGCACGGCGCGGAGCTGGAACTGCCGGTGGGAGACCTGCGAGAGCGGGGAATCCACGTGCACGTCCCGGCGGGCGCGGTGCCGAAGGACGGTCCTTCCGCGGGCATCACGATGACGACCGCGCTGGCTTCGCTGCTGTCGGGCCGGGTGGTCCGGGCCGATGTGGCGATGACCGGGGAGGTTTCGCTGACCGGGCGGGTGCTGCCGATCGGCGGGGTCAAGCAGAAACTGCTGGCCGCGCACCGGGCGGGGATGAAGACGGTGATCATCCCGCAGCGGAACGAGCCGGATTTGGATGATGTGCCGGCTGAGGTGCTGTCGCAGCTGGAGGTGCACGCGGTGGCGAATGTGCGGGAGGTGCTGGAGTTGGCTTTGACGCCGGCTTCTTCGGAGATTCGGCAGGCTGCTTGATCGTAGGTCCGTGAAGGGCTCCTTGGGGGAATCTGATTCCCCCAAGGAGCCCTTCGCAGCACGTCAAGAGAAGTCGAGCTTCCCCCTTCAAAGCCTTCCACCCACGACGAATCGCCCTCCGCGGAGCCGGTGAACGCCGTCACCACCTCCGCCAGGCTTTCGCCTCCGTGCGGTAACGCCGTCCTGGCGCTCCAGCGCGAACTTCCCGTGTCCATTTTGGACATAGTGGTCGCCGCGTTCCAAGACGGCGCACCGGCTCTTCGCCGACAACCGACCCAGCGCCGCCTCGATCGTTTTCCACGCGGGAACCGTCGCACCGGGTCAGGTCCAGCACGTTCGGCCGATGCACTTCGCCGGTCTGCGGATTGAACACCGTCAAGCCGGGTTTTCGAGCCAGGCCAAGGACAACACGCGCGAGCGCTGGATCGCAAGTCGCGACAGAACGCGCGGCCAAGGACGAGCCGGCCCGAGCCCTCGCGAAGGCTGGCGTAGCGGGCTGGGGGATCGTCGGCCCAGACCCCCAGGTCGCAGCTCAAGATCCCTTCCGGAAAGGATCAGCTCTGCGCCCCCGCGAGCACGGCCACGTTCATCACGTATTCGCCGTACCCCGACTTGGCCAGCTTGGTGCCCAGCGCGTGGCATTCGTCCGCGCTGATGAAGCCCATCTTCAGCGCGACCTCTTCCAGGCACGCGATCCGCACTCCGGTCCGGTGTTCCAGTACCTGCACGAATTGACCGGCTTCCAGCAGCGAATCGTGCGTGCCGGTGTCGAGCCAGGCGAAACCGCGGCTCAGCTCGATCAGTTTGGCGCGGTCGCGGCGCAGGTAGGAGAGGTTGACGTCGGTGATCTCCAGCTCGCCGCGCGCGGAGGGCTTCAGGTTGCGGGAGATGTCGACGACCTCGTTGTCGTAGAAGTACAGTCCGGTGATCGCGTTGTTCGACCGCGGCTTCTCGGGTTTTTCCTCAATGGACAGCAGGGTGCCGTTCTCGTCGACCTCGCCGACGCCGTAGCGCTCGGGGTCTTTCACCTGGTAGCCGAACAGGACGCAGCCGTCGAGGTCGGTCGCGGCGGTGCGCAGGGTCGTGGAGAAGCCTTGGCCGTAGAAGATGTTGTCGCCGAGCACCAGCGCGACCGAATCGTCGCCGACGAAGTCCGCGCCGATCACGAACGCCTCGGCGAGGCCGTTCGGGCTCGGTTGTTCCGCGAATGAGAAGGACAGCCCGAACTGGCTGCCGTCGCCGAGCAGACGGCGGAAGTTCGGCAGGTCGGCTGGCGTCGAGATGATCAGGATCTCCCGGATCCCGGCCAGCATCAGCACCGAGATCGGGTAGTAGATCATCGGTTTGTCATAGACCGGCAGCAGCTGCTTCGACACGGCCTGCGTGATCGGATGCAGACGTGTTCCGCTGCCCCCGGCGAGCACGATGCCCTTCACAGCCCCTCCTCGCGTGCGGTGGTGGTGTTCACCGTACCGAGTGAGCATGGAGGCCGTCTGGGGCTTCCCTCAACTCAGAAGGCCGGGCCCTTGCCGAAGAACGCCTGGCAGCCGTTCGCGTACTCGGTGGCGATCTCCAGCACGTTCTTCCCGCCCTCGACCGGCAGCACGGTGGACGAGTAGTTGGGGCAGTAGTTGTTGTAGATGCCGGTGATGTGGACCGGCGCGGGGAGCTCGTACCAGTCCCCGGTGCCGAAGTTGTCGTTGGCCAGCAGCGTCTGCCCGTTTCCGGACACCGGGGTGCCGTCGGCGGTCGTGTAGATCTGGCCGACCATCACCAGCCGCACGCCGTTCGGGCCGCCGGGGAACAGGGTGGTGGTCTGTGCGTGCTGGAAGTAGTTGCCGCTCGCGGTGTTCACCCTGGCGCCGGGGTCGGCCGGGTCGCCCCAGTTCGCGCCGTCTGCGGAGATTTTGTAGTACGGATCGCAGTAGCGGTCGCGGTAGTTGCAGATCTCGTAGCCGAACCAGTACCGGCCGTCGGGCAGCCTGCGGATGATCGGCATGCCCGGACGCACCCGGGACGGCCCGATGGCCATCGTGAGCTGCTTGGTGCCCCAGTTGACCCCGTCGGTCGAGGCGACGCGGTTGAGCACCTGGCCGTACTTCGGCGCCTGCGTCTCGTCGGCGTAGTGCAGCCAGAGCGTGCCGCCGGCGTCCACAGTAAACTCCGGTTCCCAGACGCCGTCGTGGTTGTGCGAGAGCGCGGCCTCGGACAGATACCGCCAGTCGCGGCCGCCGTCGCGGCTGGCCCACACCTTGATCCCCATCCGGCGCTGCGGTCCCGCGTCCTGCCGGTAGGTCGCCGCCCACAGCAGCGTGCCCGCCCGCATGCGGCCGACCCGCCGCGGCAGTTCGTAGAGGGTTCCGCAGCATTGGCCGAGCTTGGCGTCGGGGTCGCGGATCTCGCCGATCTGGTGGAAGCTCGCGCCCTCGTCGGTGCTCTCCAGGATCGGCGCGAACCGGCCGTTGCCGTCCTCGCTGGTCAGCGACGCGATGATGGTCCCGCGACCGAACGGCGAGTACTCCAGCCGGATCAGCCGCGGGTACGAGCCGAAGCCGGGTACGAGCAGCTTCTTGCCGGCGGCTTCCGCGACGGGCGCGATCGCGGTCACGAGGACCGCCAGCGAGGTGAGGAAAGCAAGCACGGGAGTCCAGCGGCGCATCCAGAAACTCCTCTCACGACCGGACGGGCGATTACACCACGTGGTCGCCTCGCCACCATCGATTTCTCCTGGTCACCCGCGTGAGTCCACCCCTTCGAGGAGATCACTGGGCTGTTCGGGGTGCCCGTTTCGTAACGACTGGGCGAAGCGTGACGAAAGATCATCCGAAGGCCCCGTCGGGGCAAGCTAGGGGGTGTCCTTATGTGGTTGTCAAGCCGCGGTGGGCATGATCGAGGGT